>CAYPRX010000044.1:0-1964 GCA_964413265.1 uncultured Brevinematales bacterium | reverse complement strand
TTTAAATCATAACATGTTGAACTAACGAAAACATTAGGATTATTCATTATTCCCCCTTAACTGCACCCCATTTTTTGGACAATAAATCAATTAAAATAAGGTTAAATTTTGTTGATATCTTCACCAAATTTTATTCTCTATAATTTTACCAGAGTTTATAAATCAAGTCTTTCTTTAATTCTTTATCTTTTGACTCTTAATTGGGGTCCTCACAGTATTTGGAAAAAATTGTACGCTAATTTATTGCTGTACAACTGTAGAACCCGCGGGCAAAAGTCCAGGTGTCAGCCATGCCGCAGTATAGAGACTGACATAAGTTGGTGAGCCGCCATCAGGCACAGAAACAACGATACTGCATCCATTATTGCCAAAAATTGTGGCATCTATTGTCTGTGGAGTTGTTGCATAATCATAAACAGATGTTAGGCTGCAACTATCAAATGCGTCATCCCCAATGCTGATTAGAGTTGAGGGTAGACTTATGCCTCCCATATCACAGCCTGCAAATGACTGTACCCCAATGCTGATCAGTCCGGTAGGTAAGACTACATTATGAAGATTAACACAGGTTTGGAATGCATAATCCCCGATGTTTGTGACACTGGAGGGGATAGTTATATATTGAAGATCCTGACACATGCTGAATGCCTTAGTACTTATATTTTTGACACCTGAGGATACGGTAAGGTTATATATCGCAGTTCCGTAAAACGAACCGGGCCCAATATTAGCGACTGTATAACCATTTATGGTTGCAGGTATGACTAACGTGGTGACTGGATTGTTTCCTAAAGTATTACCAATGATCGTAGCAGTACTGCCTGAAATGGTATAAATAAAATTACTGTTGGTATTAGTTATGGAAGACATTAAAGAACTGGTGCTGGATGATGAATTCGAGCTGCCCGACGAACCAGGCGAATTTGCGCAGGATGATATCATAAAAATTATGAAAGAAGCAATTATTCCAAAAAGAACTCTTTTCATATATACTCCCATTAAATACTTCGATTTATAAAGTGTTGGTTTCTAACCCCCGTAATAAATTTTTTATAAGATTTATATTTAGATATCGATAATTTTAATTAATTGGTTTTTCTATTGCAATACCTTTTAATACTATTTTTTGTCACAGTCATCCCGATGTATTATTTAGGACTAATTTTTGCTGGAAAATGTTTATTGTTCATTTATCAAAAGTCCAAAATAAATCGATTCCGGTGTTTCATAGCCAAGGTCCATAAGTAAGTGGTCTTTAACAACGATCAAGGAAAAGCTTATCAAGATCGGGGCGAAAGTTGTAAGTCATGCCAGGTACTTTGTTTTCCAGATGGCGGAAGTTGCCATATCGAAAGAGCTTTTTGAAACAATAATACGAAGGATTTAACGATTCAGGTTATTGTTTTTGAATGTTTAGGTAATGGAACTTATTTTGACAAGGAAGATACATGGTGATAAAATTTATAAGTTTTTAGGTTCAAACAATGAAATTAGGTGACTTCATAGAATCAAATGTGAAATCCCAGATAATATTTACGAACAATTAAAAAGGGGCTGATAATAAAAGAAATCAAAACTATTGATTCTGAAATCTGCACATTATTTTATAATCCGGATAATTTTTTTAAAGATTATAAAAAGTATCTGAAAATCATAAAGTTTGTTTATTTGGTCTTATTGGTGATTCTTTTTAATAGTAATTTATATGCTAAGACAGTCAGTATAGATAATTTTATTAATTCTGTAATAATCGGAACTGAAACTAACGCTGTTTCCTCGCCTTCTAACATTCAAGCGCCCATCATGTTTGTTATAAAACCTGCCAATGAAAAGAAATGGCTTGATTATTTTAAATATTATACAAATGATTATGGATTTGATTTCCCCTATATAAACTTATCAGATAATATTTCTAATATAAAAAGTATTGGCATAATAAATATGCGTTATGAGTTTGAGAAAAA
>CAYPRX010000043.1:0-3870 GCA_964413265.1 uncultured Brevinematales bacterium | reverse complement strand
ATTGTGTGGAATTGTCAATGAAGTATATGAATTAGACTGCTGTTTACCGAAGAGTTAGTTTTAAAACTACATTGAAGAGGGCAAATTGTTTTGCAGATTGAGTGGTTGGACGAAAATAAAATTTAAAGATTCAAGGAACTTGCCGGGTCTTTTTGTTTGGTTGAAAGAAAAGCAAGAGTGTTACCATTTTTCGGTGAGGTTGTTTCAAGTTGCTTTTTCGGTTCAGAGCTTGAAGTGTTTGCAATTTGAGGGGGCTAAAAGTCGATAAAAGTCGAATAAAGTCGGAAAAGGCTCCTGAGATCGATGGGGGCGAGTGGTTGAATAAAAACTTCAAGCGGCCATTCCACAAAAGCAGATGGATGATATAGCGCAAAGTTAAATTTAGCGCCTGCAGTGACTATGGAGAGAACAGTTATGCCTATTTTTCTCAGTTCTTCGCCGAGGTATGCTGTTAGAGCATTAACTGTAGTTTTAGAGGAGCCGTATTCAAGGTAACTGTATCTGTCCCCTCCACTGGCCGCAGGTTCCGTAAGCTGGGTTAAAGACCCAAGTCCGCTGGAAATATTAAGGATTCGTGAGGGGCGGCCCGCCTCAAGCAGGGGCAAAAAGGCACGAGTCACAGAATAAAGCCCGAAAACATTGGTCTCATAAACTTTTCTAAAACCTTCCACTGTTTTTTGTTCTTCAGGCTTCAGATTGATCCCGGCATTATTTATCAGAATCTCGAGATGTCCCGCTTCCCGTTTAATATGCTCATAAGCTTTTTTTATGCTATCCTTATCTGTAACATCCAGCTGGACCAGCCTGATGTCCGTTTTTCCTGATAAGATAGACTGGACTGCTTTTTCGCCCCTTTCTGCATCACGTGATCCCAGAAATACTGTTAAACCGTTTGCTCCAAGCTCGAGAGCCGTGGCAAACCCGATCCCTTTATTGCCTCCGGTTACTAACGCAAATTTTTTCCCGTTCATAAAACCTCCTGATTAATTTTCCCCTGTTATATCTATATAACACCCAGAATTTAAAATTGTAATTTCAGTATTATATTAGTCAATTTTTTACGATTACGTCAATGATGGGAGAATAACAGGGAATCTGAATATTTGGTTGACTCATCAGCAATTATATTATAAATTTATTAATATAAAAGTTAAGGAGTAAAAAGAGTAATATGGCGGATAACAACAACTGCATGGCAGGGCAAATGCCAAAAAAACCGAATCCTGAACTCAAAAAACTTGAAAGGCTGATAGGAAGGTGGCGGCAATCAGGCGATTACAACGGTACTTCTGAGTGCGAATGGATGGAAGGCGGTTTTTTCCTCATCCAGAATTTCGATGCAATCACTCCTGATGGACGTCATGTCAAAGGTATTGAGTATGTCGGTTTTGACGAGGAAACCAGCACTTTACGTTCTCATCTGATGGGTATCGACGGCAGTAACTTTACTTATACCTGGGATATCTCAGGTGATATATGGACAGTCTGGTTCGGTGATAACGGATCAGATAACTTTTTCAGTGGGAAGATCAGCAGGGATGGCAATACAATAACCGGCGGGTGGCAATGGCCGGAAGGGGATGGCAAAACAGGAGGTTTTAAATTTACTTCAACCTGTATGATCTAGAAGCTACACATGCAATAAGACAGACAAATCGCCGTCATTATTATTAAGGCTGGATTTTTGGAGGTGAAGATGATCAGCAAAGCGGAATACGAGCAAATAAATGAAGAAAAATGGGATTCATGGGCGAAAACATTCGATGATGATAACTGGCGGATCAGGTTTTTAAGGACAGCGCAAATGGATTTGATATTTCTATTGAAAATTAAAGAAAATATGAGCTTCCTCGATATAGGATGCGGAACAGGCTGGGCACTGGGACAGATAGCCAGATCAGCGAATAATGAAGGATTTTTCTACGGCATCGACCTGTCATTTAAAATGATAGAAAAGGCGAAAGATAATTTCAAATCTTTCAATAATTTTCAGTTTATTAAAGCCAGTGCGGATTCCATCCCTCTGAAAGATGATTTTTTTGACGTCATCATCTGTACAAACTCTTTTCATCATTATTTTAATCCTGATAACGCATTGAAAGAAATGCGAAGGCTCTTGAAACCAGATGGCAGGCTGTATATTCTCGATCCGACAGCAGATTCGTTTTTTATGAAATTACTGGATAAATTATCAGCATTTATTGAACACGATCATGTAAAATTGTACAGCACCAAAGAGTTCCGGGATTTATTCAAAAATGCGGGACTGAAATATGTCGGCACTCAAAAGACAAGGACTCATGAAAAGATACATATTGGAGAAAAATAGACACTGTATTATTCAGCCGGTATATTTATTATCTGATATTTTACTGAAATCAAGTTCTTCTATCGTATGGGATCTCTTTGTTTCATCCGGATAACCGACTGCTATTATGCATTCAACCTTATAATCAGACGGAATACCAAGGAGATCTCTTATATATTTTTCGGAACTCATCCCCTCTTTATGCATTCTGTTCCTGATCTGGATCCAGCAGCTTGAAAGCTCAAGGTCTTCAGCTTCCAATTGAACGATTATCGAAGCAATGGAGCAGTCCTCAATCCATACGTCAGATATTTTCTCATCCGCACAAACAACTATTCCAAGCGGCGAATCTTTCAAAAATTCCGCCCCGCTTGTTTTTGATGCTGACAACTGGATTAAGAGCTGCTTATCAGTCACAAATACAAATTCCCAGGGATTGATGCCTCTTGATGAAGGAGCCCTAAGCAGGGCTTCTTTGAGTATCTGCAATTTTTCGCTCTCAACAGGCAATTTTTTAAACTTTCTTATGCTTCTTCTCTTTTTCAGCAATTCCATAAACATAATAATCTCCTTTACCGGCAGTCTCCGTACCGTCAGCTTTCATCCAAGTAATAACTTCAGCCTTAGAAATATATAACTCACGGATTTAATACTGTCAAATTTCATAATTCTCAGAAATACAGTGATACAAATTTTTTTTACAGCCTGAAAATTTGTTTTGACTTAATAATTACACAGATTTATAATCTAAAAAATATTATATAAGGAATAAGTTATGAAAAAGCTGAAGATAAAGCATATAAATAAATATAGCTTATTAATCGCAGTTGTAACGGCTCTCGGATATTTATTCAGTTTTGTTCAATACCAGCTGATAAAAGAAAGAGTAATTGATCCTTATAATTCTGTGGTCAGTTATAAAGTCCTTCTTGCACTGTCAATCTGTAACATAGGTTTGCTTATTCTTTTTTATAAAAGAATTATAAATACACTGTTCATGTTTGTACAACTGATACTCCTATTACTGATGATTACTATGACTAATAATAACTTGTCAATTACTGTTATTCTTTCTCCAGTTTATTTATTCGCAGCAGGGTATTATCTTAAAAAACCAATAAATATTTTATTCTCATTATTTGCAGCTCTCTCAATTCTATGTTTTCAGCAGTCTATAAGTCTTGATAACATCAAAACACCTACAATCAATTTAAACGAATTCATCATGCTCTGTTTTCTTTTTGTTCTAATTCTGATTATGAATTATATTGTCTCATCGATAATTGAATTATATGAAGATCTAAGCAATCAAATAATCAAACAAAAAAATACGATTATAAACCTGATTGAAGCCAATGTAGGCATTCAGAAATATGCACTTAATAAGAAAGAAGAGTTTGAAAACGCCGAGCGTTTTAGAATTACCAGGGATATCCATGATACTATTGGATATGTAATGACAAATAATATCATGCTTCTTCAGGCCTGCTCATTTTACGTCCCGAAGAGGATGAAAAAGGCACATACATTTCTAGATGATGCTCTTGCTAACGCTAAGAACG
>CAYPRX010000042.1:0-9160 GCA_964413265.1 uncultured Brevinematales bacterium | reverse complement strand
GAATCCCCGCTGAAACAGGACTCAAGTATCACCACTATATGCCTGACGCCTATTTTCTTGAGTCTTGCCATATTTGAATAAAGCAGGTCAAGGGAATAAGCGGTTTCTTCAACATTTTCTTTGTCAACATCCACCGGAGCTAAGTAACCCTTGTGGTCCTTCAGCCCAGGTATCCCGTGACCGCTGTAGTATACATAGACCGTATCCGGGTTATAATTCTGGACGTTCCTGTAAAGCCTCGATTTTGTAGGTTCCCTCTCCGTCCCGAAAAGACCGAAGAATCCTGAGAGTGAAACGTTTTCTATAGCCATGATCTGCCCGGCAGGGGTCTTAAAGGCCGATTCGAAATATCTTTTCATGATCCTCTCGTCCTGAAGAGCATAATCTACTGCTGCTATGCCGTTCTGGTAATCACGGTTGCCTATCACCACGGCTATGGCGTTGCTCTGAATGGAATACCCTTCCGGTATCCTTGTGTCAACATCGACGCTCAGAGTGGGCGCGTTCACGACAGGGGCATCCCTGGACTCAGTTTTACCGTGCATAACCACCACTTCCTTCGGGGTTTCTCTCATCGAGCCAATCGCAAGCTGGATTACCGCATTAGTTGAACTGTAAGAATCTATGTCCGAGAACTGAAGCTTTACTCGAAACTGCTTTATGCTTAAATTTTTTCCTATTGCAATAGGTATTGGAACCTTTCTCCAGTCCCCTGATGGAAGGTCGCCCAGCTTGATTCTGCTCTCATCAAGCAGTGTCAGTCCCTGCCCCTTCGGAAGAATCACAGTAAGCATTACGTCTTTGGCCTCACCCATACCTCTATTGGCAATGATAGCCTCGACATTTACTGTTTCGCCCTCATTGATCGTATTTTTCCCGTTCCCGGCTGTTTCATCCTCACCGTTGTTTACTCCCCAGTCGTGTAGATACAGATCGGGTTTCAAAAGTTCCATGGTCTGTATGGAAAGAAGTACAGGATTGGAATCCATCTTGAAATATTTTTCTTTTACAGTTATTTCATATTTCACAACTCCGCTTGCCACATTTTTGCCGGCTGAAATAGGGAGAGAAAGCACTCTGATATGACCGGCTTTCACCGATACATTGCTGATTGATAAAAGCGATACACCATCCGTTCCTGATATGCCCTTCACCTCAATATCGAGACCTACACCGTCACCCTTTCCCCTGTTGGTAATTGTCAGAGTGACGGTGCCACTCTTGCCGGCCTTTAATAAATTCTGAGGCCCTACGTTAGCGGCTACCGCCAGTTCAAGATCAGGCGGGAGTCTGGGTCGGGATAAAGAGCCTGCTGAAGGTGCCTGGCTGGTAACGGATTGTAGGATATTGCTTATATCGTTATTTTGAGCAAGTTTCAAAACCGTGTTGCCATCTTTATCTGCAACGCTGACATTAGCACCACCCTCTATCAGTGCTTTAACAGCATCCATCTGCCCCTCTTTTGTTGCAAACATTAAAGCTGTCCGGCCTGATTTATCCGCTATGTTGGCATCAGCACCTCCCTCTATTAATGCTTTAACCGTTTCCGTTTGTTTATTGCTGGCCGCAAATATCAATGCCGTTCTGCCTTCTCTATCCACTGCATCGACATCAGCCGCTGCCGCGATTAGCGCTTTAGCAGAATCAGTCTGTCCCTCTTTGGCTGCACACATTAAAGCTGTCCGGCCAATTGAATTTGTCAGGTTTACATCAGCTCCAGCCTCAATCAATATTTCAATTGATTCTCTTTTACCCCATTCGGCTGCCCCCATTAAAGCTGTCAAACCTTCTTCAGTAATTGCATTAACATTGGCACCAGCCTTGATAATTTCTTTAGCAGTCTCTGGAAGGCCAATGTTTACTAAAATCATTAAAGCAGTCAAACCATGTGAATTTGTCACGTTCACATCAGCTCCAGCTTCCATCAAAGCTTCAATCGAATCCACTTTCCCCCATTCGACAGCTGTAATAAAAGGTGTCAGTCCATTTTGAATCGGAGCATTAATATTTCCCTTATAATTCCTGATAAACTTTATATCTCCATACCTTACGGCATATGATAAATCTTCTTGGAAATAATCTGCCGGGAAAATAACTGCGGGCATGATAAATATGATAAAAATTAATAACTTTTTCATAAAAACCCCCTGTTAGAAGTAGATATAAAGCATTTCCAGAAGTAATCTTTTTCCTTTAAAATTATACCACACTTAAATGCTGCTTTCAAATCGAGATCGGTATTAGAACGGCCGGATTCGGGCGGGAAACTTGATCATATACAGCAAAAAAGCAGGCACGTTTAGATATTACCATAGCAATCGGGCGGCGATCTTCATGCAATCAAATTTGCACATGTGTGGGCGGGTATCAAGCCATTGTGACTGTCCGTTTTAATATGGTTTCTTCAACGATTGATTCAACTTCTCCAAGCCATAATATTCTTTGGTTTAAATTACTATCAGCAACAATTCTAAATATTTTCCTATAATATTTATCTATTCCGCAAAAAGCAAAAATACATTGTCTCCATATTTTTTCAAGAGGATCACCGAAATATTTATTTTCTCTTTCTTCTTCAGTATTCGAGGTATTGAAAACAACTCCATATTTACCTTTCAATTTACCTTTCGCTATCCCTCCTCCAGAATCGTTTTCAGGAAACTCATAGGAGTAAGGCGGTCTAATTACCCTATCAATATACCCTTTCATTATTGCCGGAGGCTGCCCCCACCAATTGGGATGAATGAAAAATAAAAATTCCGATTGTAATAATTCATCTGCATATTTATTCACAAGAGGATCATCAGAAGTATCATTACCCAATTCATTTACAGTTAATACCGGATTGAAATTTTCTTTATAAAGATCATGAGCAAAAACACCAATATTAAGATCCTCAAGTTTTTTACAGACCGTATTAAATATGGCGTGATTAAAACTTTTTTGATACGGATGGGCTAATATAACGCAGGCTTTCATACATATAATAATACAGAATAACTTTCTTCTTGTTTATGAGTTAATTTATATTTCCAATTTGTTTTCTTAACCTGATTTTGAAGAAAATCTAAATTGATAAAAAATAATCCAAAATATGGACCATACATGTCACCGGATTGGAATTTCAATTCATTATTACCAGAATAATTTTTTGTTTGCATTGAATCAGTACCATGAAGATTGATTGAAGTTAATAGTATCTGAATCTGAGGTTCAGCCAATTGATAAACTTCCATAAAATACTTGTTGAGATTATCAATATTTTCGAGCATTCCAAATTGGTGTCCCATCATTCCTATATCGCCATTTTTGTTTGATAACGATAAATTCTTTTTATCACTAACACTTTCTTTATTTTCTTTTATTATTTTCATTATATCAGAAAGAATATCGACTGAAGAAAAATTTAATGGGTTTGTTATTAAAAACACTGTGCTAAAACCTTTTTGTCGAGTTGAAAACTGTGTTGCAATTGAAGGTATTTTCATTAAACGTAGATTATATTCATTTAAAAGATAATTTTTCCATTCATTCCAACCAGTTTCATTCATATATTACCATCTATTTTATTATACCAATAATTATATAAATCAACAACAAAATCTAATTACCAAATGTAATTTTGACTTATGTCTTATATAAACCTTGAAATCTATATAAAGGTGCAGTTTAATGCCATCCATGACATTACTGATTTTAATTTTTTGTTCATTTTTATGTCGATAATATATTTTAAAGAAATTAATGCTGAAATTACTATGACCGGGGTTTATCATGCCGGAGCTCAGTGAAAAAAGGTCAGTTGAAAGAGTTGCTGTTAACATAGAAGCTTCCTGCAGGCACAACGATAGAGTGATTCCCTGTAAAATTGTTAATTTATCCCCGCAAGGTGCCGGAATTATAATTAACATCCCTTTAGTACCTGGCGATTTACTTAATATAATTACTGGTGACCAGGACATTCCAGCAAAAGTAGTTCATTCCAACGGCAATATGTCAGGATTATGCTTCCAGCAATTAACAACTGAACAGATTAACTATATTAATTGGCTATGTCGAAAAAAACAGGTATTGAGTCAGGAAATAAACAAAAGCAAGGATATAGACAGAGGAAAATTTGTTTATACATTAGAGGCAAAAACGCCAAAGGATGAAGGAAGGTTAGGGATGTTTCTTGATTTCATAAGAAAGTATTGTTCAGGTTATATAAGCGATTCAGCTCTAAAAAAGAATTTATATCAAATAGAAATATATGATAATACGGAATCTTTAAAATCTTTTGAATCCCTTGTCAAATTTTTGAAAGCTGAGGACCTTATCTTAAAATAACCCCTCACTTGACAACAAAATCATAAAGATGATATAAACATTATATAGTGAAATATTACTTCGAGGGCATCATGCAAAATCGATATATTGGTGATTTAGGGGATTATGGAAAGTACGGTTTATTAAAAATACTGATAAACTCTACCAGCTTGCAATTAGGTATTAATTGGTGTTTGACTCCTGATGAAAATAACAGAAATGATGGTCAAAAGATTGAATATTCAAACTATAAAAATGTTGATCCTGATTTATATGAAAAATTAAAACTAATAATTCATGGAAATCGAAACATAAAGACTATAGAAGAAAAAATATTTAACGGTATGAATGTTAAATTTTATTCTGCAACTCTGAAGGATAGGGGAAAAAAAGATTATTATTTTAACAATTCTTTTTCCCGGTTAAAGGAAAGTGATCTTCTTTTCTTTGACCCGGATAATGGCCTTGAAGTAAAATCGTCAAAAAGCAAACCATTTAAATATGTCTATTTTGATGATCTTAATAAATATGCTGAGAATGGGTACAGTCTAATAATTTTTCAATATAGAGACAGGTCAGAAGACTGCTGGGAAAGAAAGTTCAATGATTTAAAATGTAAATACCCATTATTAAAAATATTCTATCTTAAATATTCGCTCCGCCCCAATGTCTATTTTTTTATGATAAATAAAAATCATTGCGGAGAAATTGAAAAGTTTATCAGTGCTTTTAGAATTTCCAATTGGAACGAATTATTCGATATTCGAGAATATTGAAACAATCTGTTAAAAAGCCGGACTAAATTTGACAACTTATGCAGAAATGTCCATCAAACATAATTTCCATTTGTTTAAATATTTAGCAAAATGGAGGCTAAAATATCCAGGCCCAGACCAACCTCTAATTCAAGATATTTAATAAATTGTTCAGGAGACAAAAATATATTTCTCAAAGGAAAAAACAAAGTATAAGCATATTTAGCTGGAGATAAGCCCCTGCCAGAATTACTTTTTTTAATATTTATATTTTGTTTTATAAAATCTCATATTACTTCATTTTTCCTGTCAGCATTAAAATTGTAAGGGCCGATAACGACAACCCTTCTCACCTATTCGTTGCCGTTTCAACCCCTACAATCAGTAAAGAACCGGAAACCTATGGGAAAAGTCTACTCTATAAACAAAAATGCAATCTATTTCTTATTGCCTTCATGCCACAAAATACATAATTTCAACGCCGTTGCCCACTTGAAATTCATTACCAAATTAATCCTTCTCTAGTACTTAATGATGAATCTGTCAGCCATGCCCAGAATTTCGTCAAGTTCCGACGATATCATCACAATGCAGACTCCCTGATCAACAAGGTTATTCATCATAGAGTAAATCTCATACTTTGCACCGACATCGACGCCTTTTGTCGTTTCGTCCAGTATAAGAACCTTGGGACCGGTCATCAGCAATTTGCTAATGACCAGTATTCACTGTCTTTTATATTCCGGAAATGCTGTGTCTTGCCACGGATCAGTATTTCCCTACTATAGCTCCTATATGGGTATACCCCCGCTAGAATCTTCATAAGGGTTGATTTGCCCGCACCGTTTTCACCTACAAGTGCATGGATTTCGCCTTGCTTTATGGCCAATGAGACACTATCGAGTGCCTTGACGCCCGGAAATTCTTTCGTTATAAAGCGCATTTCTAGGACGTCTTCCATTGAACTCCCCCGTTTAGCTAAGTCGATCGCTGTTTTGTCTGGAAATCTATAAAAACTGCCGTCATCAGGATCAGGCCTTTTACTATATACTGCCAGAAAGTCGGCGTGTTAAGCAGTACCATTCCGTTATCAAGGCTCGCCATTACGAGGGCGCCGATTATTGCGCCGATCACTGTGCCTTCTCCCCCCATCAGGCTTGTTCCCCCTATCACGCAGGCTGCTATCGTATCCAGTTCAAAGCCTGTTCCGGCCGATGTTGTAGCTCCGTTAAGCCGTGCTGAAAGTACAACACCTCCGATACCCCCGAGAACGCCCATACAGGCAAAAGCAAAAAGGGTATTGATCCGGATATTGATGCCGGAAAACTTCGCTGCTTCCGAGTTTCCGCCTATAGCATAAAGGTACCTGCCGAATCTTGTATTCCTGCTTATAATTGTAAATACCAGGACAAGCGAAAAGAGAAGAAGAACCGGAACGGGGATTCCCTCGTAACTATTCATAATAAATGTTGCAAGCCAGATCAGGAATATTACCACGGCAATTCCGAGTAGTTCAAAAGGCAAAGACAGGATTTCGAAGCCATATCGTTTCCTGTCCAGTCTTCTCTTTATCCTGAAAAAGATAAAAAATCCGATAACAATTAACGTTATGATCCAGCCTATATCAGCCGGAATGAACGACTGCCCGATCCTTACAAAATCCGGGGAAAGTGGTGAAATCGTTTGTCCCTGGGTTATTCCCAGTATGACACCCCTGAAAGACATCATACCCCCAAGCGTAACAATGAATGCCGGAACTTTCAGGTAGGTAACCCAGAATCCCTGCCAGAACCCCACGGCCAGACCTGCAACAAGTGCGATAACTACAGCTGTTACCGTATCGAATCCGAGTTTTGCCTGGAGTATTGCCGCTATCGCGCCTGTTAACCCTACAAGCGATCCCACAGACAGATCGATATTGCCGGTCACTATTATGAGCACCATGCCGATTGAAAGTATTCCAATTATGGACATCTGCCTTGCGAGATTGGACAGATTTCTCGGGCTGAGAAACGTTCCCTGAGTTAAGATAAAAAACAGCAGCCAGATAGCTATCAGGGCTATTACCATCATATATGAACGCAGATCAAATCTGAAGGCGGCAGTTTTCTGCATAGCCAGGCTGCTTTCTGTTTGATTCAATTTTTCCATTATCAATTCCCTCCGGTGGCGTAATACATAATCTGTTCCTGGGTTGTTCCCTCTCCCCTAAGCTCCGCAGCTATCCTCCCCTTCGTTATAATTATAATCCTGTCGCTCATCCCCAGTATCTCGGGTAGCTCTGAAGAGATCATTACAACTGCGACGCCCTGGTTTATCAGCTCATTCATTATGTTGTAAATTTCAACCTTTGCACCTACATCTATACCTCTGGTCGGTTCATCAAGAAAAAGAATCCGTGGACTTGTAAAAAGCCATTTCCCAAGGACCACTTTCTGCTGGTTGCCTCCGCTGAGATTTCTTACTTTAACTTCAAGAGACGGAGTTTTGATCCTGAGGCTCTGCACGAAAGAGTTGCTCGATTTTATTTCCTCGTTTTTATTCAGAAAAATTCCCGGCATCTTGCTCAATGCAGATAATGTAATATTCTCCATTACATTCATATTAAGCACAAGACCGTAACGCTTCCTGTCCTCTGAGAGAAGGCTTAGTCCGCATTTTATTGCATCGATCGGATTATTGATCTTTATTTCCTTGTTAAATAGCCGGACCTTGCCAGTAACCTTTCCCTTAAAGGCTCCGAACAGGCATTCAGCCAGTTCTGTCCTTCCGGCTCCAACAAGCCCTGAAATTCCGAGAATTTCACCCTCCCTTACCTCAAAGCTGATATCTTTCAGACGCATAATTCCCTCTCTTGAAGGATCTTCAGCGCTAAGATTTTCGACGCTTAAAACCGTCTTCCCGGGTGTATGCTTAACTTTCGGATATAATTCTCCAAGTTCCCTGCCGACCATCATTGATATTATCCTGCTTTCAGTCAGCTGAGAAAGCGCGGCGGTTCCCACAGCATTTCCGTCCCTGAGAACGGTAACCCTGTCAGCCAGATTAAAAACTTCAACTATCCTGTGAGATATGTAGATGCATGTTACTCCCTCGGCCTTCAGTTCCCTGAGAATATCCATCAGATTCTTTGTTTCACTCTCTGTAAGTGATGCCGTAGGTTCATCCAGTATCAGAATCCTTGTTTTCCTTGAGAGGGCTTTTGCCATCTCTACAAGCTGCTGCTGCCCTACTCCGAGCTCTTTGATCTTCTTCTGAACCCCAATATCAAGCTTTACCCTTTTCATCAGCTTCATGCTGTCGTAATACAACCTGTCCCAGTCAATAAGCAAAAGCTTAAGGGGTTCATTGCCCATAAAAATATTTTCCCCTATCGTCATTTCCTTTATGAGGCTCATTTCCTGATGAATTACCGAAATACCTGCATTTTCGGATTCATGTACATTTCGGAATTTTATCTCTACACCATCCATCAGTATCTGTCCCTGGTATGTCCCTGAAGGGTAAGTCCCGCTCAGTATTTTGATCAGTGTTGATTTCCCTGCCCCGTTCTCTCCAACAAGGGCATGTATCTCACCCTTCCTTACCTGAAGATCGACAGAACTGAGGGCTCTAACTCCTGGAAAATCTTTTGTTATATTCTTCATCTCAAGTATGAAAGGTGCAGGCATAACAACAACTCCTGATAAGGAATAGATATTGATAATATCGGCCGGACCCGTGCACATGTACACTGAACAGTCACGGGTCCGGAAATTGTTTTAATAAACTTTTGTTTTAATTTACTTGTAGAGCTCCGCTTCGGTATGGAATCCATCAGCAACGATTATGGATTTCATATTTTTCTTGTCGACCTGGATCGGAACCAGCATAACTGAAGGAACATCGATTTTACCGTTGTTCACTTTGGTATTTACGTCTGAAGCATTCATACCCTTTCCTATCTCGATCGCAACTTTTTCAGCGGCTAATGCAAGTTTTTTGATAGGCTTATAGATTGTTACAGACTGTGTTCCTGCTATAACCCTCTTGCATGCTGCAAGATCGGCATCCTGGCCTGTTGTAAGAACTTTACCGTCGAGTTTCTGTTCTGCAAG
>CAYPRX010000041.1:0-109289 GCA_964413265.1 uncultured Brevinematales bacterium | reverse complement strand
TATATTCCAATCCAGTATACAACTTTAATTTGCAGTATACAACTTTATTGTCCAGTATAGAACTTTATTGTCTTTTCACAACAACAGCATCTCCTCCCCGCCTCGGCCATCACTATGGCGAAAGCGCTGGCCACGTTGAGGCTGTTCTTCCTGCCGACGAGTGGTATTTCAATAAAGCTGTTGCAGAGCTGGAGGGCCTCCTCGGTGATGCCGTATTCCTCGTTACCGAAAATGAAGGCGCTTCTGGCGGGCCACTTAGCTTCAAAGAGAGGGTATGCTTCCTCGACTGTCTCGACGCCGATAATCCTGTAGCCGCCGCTCCTGTAATGGGAGATGGCTTCAGCGGTGGTCTTATAATAAGTCCAGGCGACGAGCGTTAAAGTGCCCATCGCCGTACGCTCTATTCTGGGCATGGGGGGGCGAGGGGTTATGCCGCATAGGGCGAGGCTCCCGACGCCGAAGCAGTCGGACGATCGGAAGATGCTGCCTGTATTGAATGGGGAACGCAGGTTATCGAGGATCGCTGCATGGGAATAGCGGACAGCTTCCCTGTGAGAGTCGAAACGCCTGTGGGCGGGAAGATACCGCGATTCGTCGGGAGCCTCGCCGATCATGTTCAGAAGGGTATGAAAGGAAGAGATCGCACGCTCGATCATCGGCCTTGTTGGTATTACCTCATCACCGGAAAAAGAAAATTCTTTCAGGAATTCATCGATGATCGAGCGTGCCTCCTTAAGCCTTGGCTGGGTGATCCCTTCAAGGAATCTGGAATAATTTGCCAGGTCGCTCAGAATTTTTCCGGCCGGCTCTCCTCCTTCTTCCACGAGCTTTCTAAGTGTCTCCGCTATCTTGTATATCTGCTTTCCTAGGTGGAGTTTCAGAAAATGGTCTTTTCTTATCATCAGGCTTTATTCTTACTTCTCATGGAATACAGTCACACCGTTACAGTCAGGAGGAGTGCCTTCCTTTTCGAACTTCCTGCACCTCTCCAGAAGCATCTGTACCGGCTTATCGTCACTCCTCAGTTTCAGGGCCTCAGCAAAGACCTTTACTGATCCCGGCCAGTCCTGCTTTTCATAAAGAGAGATGCCCTCGTTGTACAGGGCTAAAAATTCCATCAACCCTTTATCAATGTTTCCCTTTTCAGATATCAGTTCGTAAATTTTCACCCCCGTTTTCTTGCCCTTGACCGCTACTGTATCAAGGAGCCTTGTTTCCATCCTGTCCCTCACTGTATCTAATGTGAATTCGCTTATCATTATCCGTGTGCCGTAGAACTTGTTCAGCCCCTCAAGGCGGCTCGCGAGGTTGACGGTATCGCCCATCACGGTGTAATTAAGCCGTTCCTCGTATCCCATATTGCCGACTATCAGTTCTCCAGTGTTTATGCCTATACGTGTATTGAAGATCGGGACACCCTTCGTTTTCCAGTCGCCGGCAATGCTGCTCAGGAATCGCTGGCTTTCGAGGGCGCTCTGGCATGCAAGGAATGCATGATCTTCCTGGTAGTTCGGCGCGCCCCAGAAAGACATTATCGCGTCTCCTATGTACTTGTCGATTGTACCCCTGTTTTTCAGGATGGTTTTCGTCATTCCTTCGAAGTATGTCCCGAGGTTGCCGACAAGCTGTTCGGGTTTAAGCATCTCTGAGATGCTCGTAAAATCCGCTATGTCCGAAAAGGATACCGTTAATACCCTTTTTTCGGCGCTGAGAACAGCTTCCTTATTGAGCTTTATGAGTTCTGCCACAAGGTCCGCCGGAACGAATTTCTTGAACGATCTCAGGCCGCTTTTCATGTTCTCGAGGGCGTCCTTCATGTTGTTCACTTCCTTGATGTTCGATTTAATGTTGAGTTTGCTTGAGAGGTCGAATTTCTGCACTTTTGCCATGTCGTTTTCAAGGATGATCATCGGCCGTGAGATCATCCTGGAGAACATAATGGCCAGGAGGATGACTAGAACGCTTATAATAATAAAAGCGCGCAATATAAAGATGAAATAGTAATCTTCATAACGCTTGATCCTCTTTGCTGAGATGTCCATTCCGACAATGCCGTCGAGCCGGCCTTCTTTGGTGATGATGGGCGCATAGCTGGAAAGCCATGTTCCCCATTCGTCGCTGCTGTAAGTCTTTTCGACATGGACTTTATAGGGTTTCTCGAATGAGGCGAGAAGCTCTGGCGTGGCGTTCGAATAAACATCACCCAGGTGGCTCATGTTGGTCAGATTGGTCTCAGCGTCCACAACGAATATGATCTGTTCGTTATCCAGCTTTCTCATAGTGTAAACATACCGGATGCCGGATCCGTTCTTTCGTATTTTTTGGAGGGTATGCTTGATGTTCATATAGTCGGGAGAACCCTCGTCGGAAGGTTTGACAAGCCTTGCATGCGCCTGCGCATCTACCTGCAGGGCGCCTATGGCTACATCGTCATGAAGACGTTCCTCTATGCTCTGGTGAATGAGCTCATGGACGTCGTAAAAAGTCCATGCGCCGAGGAGAAGACATGAAACCACTACAACTCCAACAAATGCGCTGGATATGCTTAAACGAAGGGTAATAAATCTTCTCTTATTGCTGGCCATAAATTTTAACCTCCCTCTTATTAACGGATTAATATAAAATTACAGGCAGCCTTTGTCAAATATTCAAACCTGTAATGCTTTATAACAGTATTAACCTCATAATTTCCGTGAATTGTACGATACTTATTATAATACTGTCCAAAACAGACAAAATGTATTATAATAAAAAATGATCGCGGGAGGGGCACGCATATGAATGAGCTCAGGAATGCAAAAAAGATTTTCCTGATCGGGATCGGCGGCATCGGAATGTCTGCGCTGGCTGTAATTCTTAAGGCACGTGGATATGAGGTTTCAGGCTCGGACAGGTCCGAATCATCAGTGACTTTCAATCTGCGTAAGCTCGGGATAAATATTGCAATCAGTCATGACAGGGCCAATGTTGGTCCGGATATTGACACTGTCGTATATTCCAACGCCATACAGGATGACAATCCGGAACTCCTGAGAGCAAGGGAGATCGGGGCAGCAGTTTATGAGCGGGCCTCCATGCTTGATATTCTTTCCTCATCGAGAAACGCTATAGGGGTATCTGGAACGCATGGAAAAACTACTACGACCTCCATGGTGGCGAAGATATTTCTGGCAGCGGGGCTTGATCCGACACTTGCCGTTGGCGGTCATATCGACCAGATTGGCGGATCAGGCTATGAAGGGAAGGGAAAATATTTTGTCTACGAGGCATGCGAGGCTTATGGTTCTTTCCTGAAGCTGCATCCTATGATGGCTGTCATAACCAATATAGATTCCGATCACCTGGATTATTACCATGATATCGGGAATATCAGGAAGGCTTTTGCCAGGTATATAAAAGAAAACATACCTCCCTTCGGAACTATAGTTTACAACAGGGATGATGCTAATCTGAGAAATGTAGTCGAAGAAGCGAATCTGCATAACACTGTTTCTGTCGGAATCAGACGACAGGCGGACTTTATGGCTTCGAAGATCAAGCTCGATGAGTTTTCATCTTCCTTTACCGTAAAAAAGCAAGGCGCCTTTTTCGGTGATTTTTGCTTGAATATTCCAGGCATTCATAATGTGACCAATGCACTACTTGCGATAAGTGGTGCTGCCGTGAACGGAATAGATGTCGATATAATTCAAAATACTCTTATGAATTTCAAAAACGCCGACAGGCGGTTTCAGCTTAAATTCAACAAAGGAAACCTGATGGTGATCGACGATTATGCCCATCACCCATCAGAGATTGATGCAACATTGAATGCTGCGAAGAATCTTTCCGAGAAAAGCCACGCGCGTCTTATAGCTGTATTTCAGCCCCATCTCTATTCCCGGACCAGGTTTCTGTATAAGGAATTCGCCCGATCCCTGTCGAGGGCGGACAGCATAGTGCTGACAGAGATATATGCAGCCAGAGAGAAGGACGACGGCCTGATCAGCACAAAACTGATATATGACGAGATCGTCAGGATCAAGGGAAGAGAGAATGTCGTCCTCACCAGCGAACTCAAGGATATTCCTGAAAAAGTCAGGTCGTTTTTCCATGGAAAAAGCATAGTAATAACACTTGGAGCGGGAGATGTTTGGAAAGTCTCTGATATGTTCTGCGTTTAGCCTGTTCTTAATTTTCTGCCAGGCTCTTATTTACCCTCAAAATAACGATACTGTCGGGAAAAATATATATGTGAACGGTTACTATTTCGAGAACGGGATCGGTTCAAAAGAGATGCTGGGCCTAAGGCTGAAGGCAAGGGCAGACCTCTTTTACAGGGAGAAAAACTATGCCAGTGCAGTCAAATTTTATGAAGAAGCGTCAGGCTATCTGCCAGATGAAGCGGATATTTATTTTAACCTTGGAAACATTTATATGGACCGCGGCGTAATCAATCTCGCGGTGAGCTATTACAAGCTCGCCCAGGATAAATTCTTTTATCCTGAAAACCGCCTTAAGTCAAAGAGGAACTATTATCTTTCTCTTGTCAGGTACGGCATAACCCTGGTGCAGCTTTCAAGAACGAGGAACAACGATGACGCATTGAAAATGGCAAGGGAGATTTACTGGAAGATTTCGAAACTGCAGCCGGAAATGACGAACAATTTTCCAGAAACTATCAGCGATATCAGTAATTTAGGCTTTATGCTTTTTGGCAATGTGATTGTCAATAAAAAATAAATCAAAACGCACTAACAGCCGATATTATCGAGTGATGAATATACCAAGGAGGCCTTAGTGGACTCCGTGAAGCATACTGGCTGGCCGCTTAAATTATTAATAATCTTTTCTGTTATTTTTATTGCTGCACTGGGTATTTATTTCTTTACCGATTCCGAATGGATTTCCGGCGATCCGGGAGAGCTGGACCAGGAAGGCGATTATTACAATCAGTATCCTGATGAAAGCATCGATGAAGTTTATGACAGCATGAACGGCAGGGTCCCGATACTTATGTATCATATGATAGTCACCCCTTACATGGAAAGTGAGATCTTCGGCAGGGGCATCATTAAACGAGCTACATGGATGGAACGCTTTCTGGTTACATCGGAAGAATTCAGGGATGAGCTCGATAGTCTCTATAAGTCTGGCTTCAGGAATATATCTTTAAACGAGTACATTTCACTAAAAAAAGGCGAAATCAAGACACTCGATCGTATCCCACCGGGCTCGAAACTGTATGTTCTCACTTTCGACGATGGTCCTTACGGCCAGCTCGACTATAAAGGCGTTGATGTAAATGGAGCCCCTGTAATCGATCCTGACTGTGCTGTAGGCATTATGATGGATTTTGCTGTAAAGCACCCCGATTTCAAATTAAACGCCGCATTTTCAGTAACTTTCGAGCATATTCCATTCATGCAGCCGCAGTATGTAAAAGATAAGCTTAACAGGCTCCTTGACCTTGGTTTTGAGATAGTCAATCATACTGTAAGCCATAAAGGGCTGACATGGTTCATACTGCATGACAGGGAAAGGGCCGAGTATGAGATCGGAAGGGCGATGGAGATATTCGAGTCCTACCTTGGCTACAGAGCTTCTACAATAGACAAGATAAGTTATCCCGGAGGGAATGCAAATTCCGATGTCTGGAATTTCATTCCGACTGTCTCCTATAACGGGCGGACCTATCATTTCAAGGCTGCATTAAATGCAAAGGGTCTGCAGGCTAAAAACCCCAATGAGAAAAGATTTAACATATACAATATAGCTAGGATTGAGACCTCGAATGCAACTTTTAAAAAGTTCATCCTGGATGCTCCGAACCTTTACAGGACGCCTCCTGTAAAAAATATTAAGAACAGCGGTGAAGTGGCTTTCTATCAGGGTACGGATCAGAAGAGAAAAATTGTCAGAGGCGGTAAGTCTTATAGGAATTACGGCAAGGCTCGCCGATAGCGATTTCCATCTTTCTTTCTTTAACATCCATTATGATGGACGCCAGGGTTGACATAACTTCGTCATGCCTGCATATGGTATTGTCGTTTCCCTCTGCTTCACCGTTATGGTCTTTAAGGATTTTTTTAAGATTATTTACTGAAAACCTGAATAAATAATGTCTTCCGAGAAGATTTGAAATTCTCTGATAGCGCATGTGGTGTGTGGTGTTGATAAGCATTCTGTGGTATTGTTTCGGGGACAAGTTCCGGTCATACCTGTCGGTATCCTTGTAATTAAACTTCATCATTTCAGGGTGCAGAAACATATTCGTGGCTGTAATTATACCGTCCTTCATGGTTCTTACACCAATATGTTTTCCAAGTGCTTCTACTGTCATGGCGGAGCCTGACTCGTCAGCAAGGAAGAAAATGGCCCCGTTCGATGTGCCCATTTTGCTGATGAATTCAACAGCCTGCTTTGTTCGTGAAAAATTTTCGAGAATATACTGGCAGATAAGGGTAGGGGGAAGATTCCTCCGGTAATGAGACTTTTCCATACCATAATTATATGATACCCCCAGACCAGCCTCATTAAGCCCGATATGGCTTCCTGCCATAGGGGTTAAGATAAGTTCCATGCTTTTCAGCCTGGCTCTCGGGCTGCTTTTCCTGATACAGGTCGTCATTGGAAGAAATGAAAAAAGGTCGTAATTCTTTATCATGAGGCTCCGCCTTATATTAGTCCTTTGCGAATCGATTATCGCGCCGGTACAGCCTGCCATAGTCATAAAGGGAGTGGCTAAAATGCTTTCAAAAAACTGGGCGAAGAGGAAGAGGTTGAGATTAAGGCCTGAACCAGCCGAAATCCCCTTGAGCCTTTGATAGGTATCCATATCGAATTCCTCAGTCTTTTTCATGAGGAAGTTATATGCTATCATTCCGGCTGTTTCAGCTACGAAACTTTTATTCATATAGAAAGGTATGATCTTTTTAATTGGCTCGAAATCAAATAAGTTATCGAAAGCTTCCTTAATTGAAGATTGAAGAGACTCTCCCTGCTCGAAGCCCATATTGAAATGGGAGCCACCGCATTCAATGAGCATAAAAACCGCCTTCAGTAAAAAAATATAATTAATTTTAAGAAAAATTTCAAATATACAGGTGCAGAGAGTAAGGATCCGGTCCCGATCCCTCACTTATATATTTAAAAATTAATCCGATATAGAGTAAAGATAAAAAACAGAATCCTCCGGAGGAAAATATGCGCAAAGGGCTGATCTTTTTCGCCGCTTTCGCTTTAATCGCTTATTCGATATCATATTCTCAGTTTCAGAAGTATGAATACGGTGTGATCTCCTGGTATGGTGATGAATTCGAGGGTAAAAGAACTGCAAGCGGTGAGATTTATGACAGTCAGAAATATACGGCAGCCCATAAAATATTTCCTTTCGGGTCGGTCATTCTTGTCGAAAACCTTGAAAACGGGAGAAAAGTCACCCTTACAATAAATGACAGGGGGCCGTATGCGGCAAACCGTGTACTCGATGTTTCCAAAAAGGCTGCGGATGATCTCGGTTTTCTGCAAAAAGGAACCGTTTACGCCAGGATCACTCTCCTTAAACTTGGAAATAACAAGGTGGCGGGCATTACACAGGGGAATGCTACTAATGAATCCTCTTCTTCCTCCTCTCCCCCTGCAGTCATTGCGGCTCCGCCTCTTCCCGTGCAGGAATCGTCTTCATCGGCCCCCACCAATGGGAAGTATGAAGTGGTCGTTACGACCAATATACATGAAGTATATTCGACCAATCAGATCGTAATGACCAATAATATACCCATACCTGTCACAAATATATTGAATGTTGAACCCTACGAGGAAAAGCTCGTCGAGAACGATCTGAGCGCCGCAGAATCCAGCAATTTTAAACCTGACCAGTTTGTCCTGGATGAATCAGCCATTAAAAACATACCCGCCGACAGGGGAACAAACGTCACCTACACCGAAAAAGAAATAAGCCCTGTTTCACCCGTCCAGAATGAGATAATCCCGAACAAAGCGGCTTTGATGACTGAGAAATCAAATGAAGGAATTCAGTATGTAGTGCAGGCGGGTGCCTTCAGGAGCGAAAGTTCCGCGATGAAACTTTACAATCTTTTGAAGAAGAACAATTACGACGTTTTCACAAGCGAAAGTACAGTTAATGGCAAAACATGGATAAGGGTAAAGATCGGCTACTTCAGCACGATTTCCGAAGCCCGAAGCGTCTCCGGAGAACTGAAAAAATTCAGGATTAATGCCCTTGTGTTGAGGGAGAAAAAGTAGGGCAATCTGTCCGAAAATTTCATTCCTCAGCAGATTAATAAATTTGCTTATTCTATTGACAAAATCCATTTATTTTATAATATTTCATCATGTTTTTACCCGGGGAGGATAATATGCGTAAAGAAATCCGCGGGGATATATCGATAGTACTCGCGGGTGAGGCGGGACAGGGTATACAGTCGATAGAGTCGGTTCTGGCAAAGGCGCTGAAAAAAGGCAGCTACAATCTTTTCGCCACCAAGGAATATATGTCAAGAATAAGGGGCGGTGCCAACTCAACAGAGATCAGGGTTTCTTCAGAGAGGGTCAGCGCTTATTCAGACAGGATAGATCTTCTTATCTCGCTGGGCAAAGAAAGAGCGCCGCATGTTAATAAAAGGATCACATCAGAAACTCTTGTTGTTACAGGCGATCCCTTTGAAAAAATAGCACGTGAAGCGGGGAACCCTATCTATTTAAGTTCGGCTGCTGCCGGGTTTGTCTGCGGCCTTCTTGAAATAGACAGCAAAGTAATGACCGATATAATAGTGAGCCAGTTTGCACGGAAGAGCGATGAGATCAGGGACGGGAACAGGGAAGCCTCTCTAAACGGATATAAAATGGGCCTGGATTACCTGAAATCTGAACTTCCAGTAAAAATTGAGAAAGGTCAAAATGTGCAGTCTGAGATGATATTAAGCGGTGCTGAAGCGATAGCTCTGGGGGCACTGGCCGGGGGCTGCAATTATATATGCGCTTATCCTATGTCTCCTTCTACGGGTGTTTTAACTGCAATGGCCAGCTATTCAAGGGACGCCGACATAATAGTGGAACAGATCGAAGATGAGGTCGGTGCTCTTAACATGGCCCTGGGTGCATGGTATGCGGGTGCGAAGGCCATGGTGACAACGGCAGGAGGAGGGTTCGCCCTGATGATCGAAGCCTTCAGCCTTTGCGGCATGATCGAATCCCCGGCAGTAATCCTTCTTGCCCAGAGACCTGGTCCGGCTACGGGACTGCCAACGCGTACCGAGCAGGGAGATCTTAATATGGCTGTCTATGCAGGGCATGGTGCTTTTCCAAGGGTCATTTACGCGCCGGGGAGTCTCAATGAGGCTTTCAGTCTTACAGAGCGCGCCTTTTACATTTCTGACGCCTGCCAGGTGCCGGTTGTAATCCTTGCCGATCAGTTTTTTATAGATTCTTATTATAATACTCCCGAATTCAAAATGCCTGCTAAAGAAGCTTCCAATTACTTTGTTAAGACAAGCGCTTCGTATAAGCGCTTTGCCCTTGAAAAGGACGGCCTTTCTCCCAGGGGCATACCGGGCTTCGGCGACGGCTTTGTAAGAATCGACAGTGACGAACATGATGAGGCCGGGTTTATAACGGAAGACCTTGATCTTAGAGCGAAAATGGTAAATAAGAGGGCCTCTAAGGAGAGGCTCGTTGAAAGGGAAACAGTTCAGCCTGTACTAACTGGCCCGGATGACTATGAGAAACTTGTCATCGGATGGGGGTCGACTGATTCAATGATCAGGGAGGCAATGAAGGTTTTGCGTCCTGGGAAAACCGCCTATTTACGCTTTCCTCAGGTTTTTCCGGTTCCGGTACAGGCCGGGCAGTACTTGAGCAGGGCCCGGAAGATCATTTGTGTTGAGACCAATGAAACCGGGCAGTTTGCTGATTTGATAAAGCTTAAGATTGGAGTTGATATTAGAGACCGGATCCTGAAATATGATGGTCTTCCTTTCTCCAGTGAAGAGCTGACCGCCCGTCTGGGCAGTCTGCTGAAATAGGAGTATGATATGAATGAGAATTCATTTGAACTTCCTGTTGAAGATATTGCATGGTGCCCCGGATGCGGTAATTTTGCAATCAGAAAGGCCGTCATCGGGGCCCTTGATGAACTTGGCCTCGACAAGAGAAAAACCGTAATGGTTTCAGGGATTGGTCAAGCTGCGAAAGCGCCGCAATACCTTGAACTGAGTTATTTTAACGGGCTTCACGGGAGGGCGCTGCCGCCGGCTACAGCTATAAAGGCCTCAAATCCCGAATTGACAGTTATTACTGAAAGCGGGGACGGTGATATATACGGAGAGGGTGGGAACCATTTGCTTCATGCCTTCAGACGTAATCCTGATATAACGCTAATTGTTCATAACAACATGGTTTATGGGCTGACCAAGGGGCAGGCATCGCCGACATCGCAGGTGGGGATGCATACGCCAGTACAGGTTGACGGTGTATTTGAGGAGCCCGTAAATCCTATCGCACTGGCAGTCTCGATGGACGTCCCTTTCGTGGCAAGGGCTTTTGCAGGTGATATAGATAGAACAAGTGACATAATAAAAAAGGCCATTCAGTTTAAAGGTTTTTCCCTCATCGATGTTTTCCAGCCCTGCGTATCTTTCAATAAGATCAATACTTTTCAATGGTTCAAGTCTCATACTTACTACCTGGAGAATACCTATGACCCAAATAACAGGATGGAGGCATTCAGGAAGTCATTAGAGGAAGACCCGAAACCCCTTGGAATAATTTATATGAATGCCGTCCGTAAAACATATAATGAGAGCCTTGAGATCTATAAGAAAAACCCGGAACCGCTGTACAGGCGGAAACTTGATAGAACTGTTTTGCAAAATATAATGAAGAGGTATATTTGAATTTCAGTGTATCGGCACCCTTCATGAAAAACTATCCTGAGCCTTTTTCTTCTTTACGAGCCAGTCAATAACGGGTTCAAAACCGGTATCTTTTCTGCATGACACTGAAAAAACTACTGCCTTCCTGCTTAGTTTTCTCAGGCCCTTCTCGAAATAGACCCTGTCGAAATCGACATAGGGTAGAAGGTCGTTCTTGTTTATGATAACGGCATCGGCACTTTCAAAAGCGAGGGGGTACTTATAAGGCTTATCGCTCCCGTCCGCGGCAGAGCAGATAATCATCCTCAGGTGCTCCCCGATGTCAAACTCTGCAGGACAGATAAGATTCCCTATGTTCTCAATGAAAAGAAAATCGCCTTCCTTTACTTTAAAAGAATGAAGTGCTTTCTTAATCATGGGTGCATCTAAGTGGCACCCACCCATTGTATTGATCTGAAAGGTCTTTATGCCTTCTTTCAGGAGGTCTTTTGTATCTATATCAGATTCCACGTCACCCTCTATGACTGCGGAATGTCCCGGCAGTTCTGGAATGATCTTCTTTAATACTGATGTTTTTCCTGTTCCGGGAGCTCCCATTACATTCACTGCCAGGATATTTTTTTCTGAGAGAGCCTTTCTTACTGAGAGGGCTATCTTTTCGTTCTCTGATAATATATCTTCCATAACATCAACTTTCTGAAAACTCATCATCATCCCCGCTATTCGATGGCAAAGCGCCGTTATTATGTTTCTATATCAAGGCTTTCAACGTAAAATTCCCTGCCCTTGCCGGTCAGTACAGCGTCACCCCCGCAGAACGGGCATTGAAAGGATAGGTCCTCCTTATCAAAATCCCTTCCGCAGACTGTGCATTTGAGCCCGGGTTTTATGCTCTTGATAGTGATCCGGGCTCCCTCTGTAATGCTTCCCCTTGAAAGTACTTCAAAATACATTCTGATTGAGTCGCCTACAAAACCCGAAAGCTCACCGACAACAAGGTTGATCGATATAATTTTCCGGGCACCGCTGGCCTTTGCGGTTTCTTCTGCGATTTTAATGATCCGCTGAGTTACAGGGTATTCATGCATAAGACATTGCCATAAATGACGATTATAGAATCCAGGGAATGTTTTGTCAAATTTGACTATATTACTATAATACTTCCCCATTTTACGCGCCATATGAAGTAAGCGTAAGAAGAGTTGCAAGGCAAAAAACTGTGAACAGCAAGTGGTTGTCCGAAGCCGGACCCTGTTAATAATTCAAGTTGATCATAAATTAATAGTGTTTTTAAAATTTATAACTTTCAGGGTCCGGGTGAGTTCCACTTGCAGCAGTTTTGAGCCTTTGCAACTCAAGCTTATTGAATCTAGGCGCGTAAAATGGGGAAGTATTAATAATACTATATCGTTATATTATACGATATAATTCCCGGAAAATGCTATAATAGTAATATGAATTCCTTAGAACTTGTCTCTCCGGCAGGGAGTCCGGAAAAATTAAAATTTGCGGTCGCTTATGGAGCGGACGCTGTTTACCTTGGCGCGAAGTCATTTTCACTCAGGGAAGGAGCTGCTAATTTCACGCTGGAGGAATTAAACGACGGTATCCGGTATGCGCATGCCTGCGGCAAAAAGGTTTACCTTGCTTCAAACATATTTTTTCATGACAGGCATTTCAGTAGTTTCAAGGATTTTTTAAGTGAGATCCATAGCATCGGCCTCGATGGGATAGTCATATCTGATATTGGAGCCGTTTCTTATGTGAGGGAGAAATATCCCGAGCTTCCCGTTCATATAAGCACCCAGGCGAATACGACAAATAGTGAATGCGCGAAGTTTTATGAAAAACTCGGAGTGAAAAGAATCATTCTTGCCAGGGAATTAGGCATTGAAGAAATACATTCTATCCGTGAACATGTCAGCATCGAACTTGAGGCATTCGTGCACGGTGCCATGTGCATTTCCTATTCCGGCAGGTGCCTCCTCTCCAATTATCTTACAAACGGATCGGTTTACAGGCCTGGCGATAAACCACTTGCCATGAGAAGAGAAAAGACCAGGGATGCCAATCTCGGTGATTGTGCTCAATCCTGCAGATGGGAATATTACCTTGTGGAATCCACCAGGAAAAACTCATACCTGCCGGTGGAAGAAAGCGAATATGGCACTTCGATTTTAAGTTCAAAGGACCTGAACCTCTCGGCCAGACTTGACAGGCTCATGCAGGCAGGCATCAACGCTTTTAAAATCGAAGGCAGGATGAAAAGCCTTTATTATGTCTCAAACGTGACCAGGGTTTACAGACATTGCATTGATTCATTTGTATCGGGATTGGCACCTGAACCTTCCATACTCGTTGAGCTTGATAAGGTAAGCCACAGGGAATACACTACAGGGTTTTACTTCGATGAAAATCTGTCACTTTCACCAACAGCGGGCAGCGGGTATATTAGGGAATTCACTTTCCTCGGTTATGTACTGGAAAAGTCCGGCCCTAAGTCCGTCTATGTAAGGGCGATGAACAGGATTGATAGAAAGAAGCCGATCGAGATCATCGGAAAAAAATTTCCCGACAGGAAGCTGAAGAGATTTGTTTTCCAGATGGATGGCAGACATGTAGACACCGTCCATACGGGGAATGAGTTCATCCTTTCATGGGAGGAAGGAGTCGAGCTTGATAATTTCGATATTCTCAGGCAGCGGGTCTATCGCCGAATATGATTCTGCCCAGCCTTAGCATATTAGCGCCTTCTTCAATAGCTATTTCAAAATCAAGGCTCATCCCCATAGAGAGGATCGGAAGCCGCAGTCCTTTAATCGAGTCGGTCAGACTCTCCCTGAGCGTATACAGTGTTCTGAACGATTGCCTTACCGCGTCTTTATCGTCAGTCAGAGGTCCTATTGTCATCAGTCCGGAAAGATCGAGAAACTTGAGTCCGGTGATTGCGGATGCCAGGCCGGCTGCTTCCCTGGGCGTCACGCCGGATTTCGAAGCTTCACCGGAAGTATTTACCTCGAGAAGGACAGGCATGACCTTGCCCAGCGCTGTGCACTTTTTATTGAGCTTTTCAGCTGTTTCCAGGCTGTCGAGCGATTGGACAAGATCGAAAATTTCCGCAGCCTTCCCGGCCTTGTTTCCCTGCAGGTGGCCGACCATATGTTTTGTAATTTGAAGATCTTTAATCCGATTGAATTTATTGTCCGCTTCCTTGACCCGGTTTTCACCTATATGGGTAATTCCTGCCGAATAAGCTTGGGTGATAAAAGAAGTGGGCATGTTTTTCGAAACCGCAACAATTGTGATCGGGTAACGTATTCCGAGGCTCCCGGTTTTTTTTTCTATAATATTCCGGACCGTTTCAATATTTTTACGAATATTCATAAAGTGACCATCTGATATTTTCAATTTCCGAGCACCGATTCAGTTTCCATGGCTATCATAAGTTCCTCATTTGTAGGTACTACCAGTATTTTTATCCTGGAATCAGGGGTGCTGATAAAAGCCAGTTTAGCTCTGGTTTTATTGTTATTTTCCCTGTCAAGCTTGATCCCCCATTCCTCAAGGCCCTCCGTGCACTTTTCACGGATCGCAAATTCGTTTTCACCGATTCCGGCGGTGAAGATTATTGCATCCACCTTGCCAAGTTCAATCAAGTAGCTGCCAATATATTTTCGTATTGATTTGACCAGAATTTCTTTTGCCAGTTCGGCCCTTTTATTCCCCTTCGAGGCAGCTTCGTTAATTTCCCTCAGGTCGTTCGATACACCTGAGATACCTATAAGGCCGCTTTTTCTGTTCAGTATGTCGTTAATCTTGTCCATAGTGAGGTTCTCTCTCTGCAAAAGTGTAAAGATTATAGCAGGATCAATAGAACCTGAACGTGTTCCCATAGGAAGACCTTCAAGGGGTGTATAACCCATGGAGGTATCGAAGGATTTTCCGTTCTTTACTGCAGTAATACTTGAACCATTGCCGAGGTGGCATACAATGCAGTTGAATTTATCTTTGTCTATGCCCATGAACTCAGCTGCTTTTTTCGATACATAGGAGTGTGAGGTTCCATGAAAACCGTAGCGCCTTATCCTGTATTTTTCATAATACTCATAGGGAAGGGCGTAAATATAAGAACTTTCAGGCATTGTCTGGTGGAAGGCAGTATCGAAGACGGCGACCTGCCTTTTACCTGGAAGGACCTCCCTGCATGATCTAATACCTTGAATATTCGCGGGATTATGAAGAGGCGCGAGTTCGGCGTACTTCTCAATAGATTCGAGGACGCGGTCTGTAATAAAGACGGAAGAATAAAATTCCTCACCTCCATGGACAACCCTGTGGCCGATCGCTTCGATTTCGTTAAGCGATGATATGAAACCGTTATCCCTGCTTAAAAGGTTGTCTATTACGGCCTGTACTGCTTCGGTATGGTTGTTGACATTGACCGGCTTTTTGATCTTCTCACCCTTTTTAGTGAAGTACGTATATTCCGGTCCATCTCCGATCCTTTCAATAATTCCCTTTGTTATTACACTTTCATTTTCAGTGGTGATGAGCTGATATTTAAGTGAAGAACTTCCGCAATTAATTACAAGTACTCTCATACAAATCTCCCCGCTAAAGTGATTATAATTATAAATGTTTATCAGGAAAATGTCTATTTAACGTAATGCCGGTTCATACCTTGACTTTTTTGTTGAATAGTTTAAAAATGAATAGAACAAATTTTGAATTCTGAACATACTGAACGAAGGGGAAGGACTTATCAATATGAGAATGGAAATAAACCAGGAGCAGCGGCAGATCATTTCTCCCGTAATGATACAGACACTCGGACTCGTAATGCTTCCAGGTATGGAACTTAAGGAAAAACTTGAGGAGGAAGCCAAGATAAATCCAGTAATAAAGCTTGAAAAGAAAAAACCTGATTACAGCAGGAGCAGGATACGTTCAAAAAATTCAACTTTTGACAGCCAGGCTTACCTTGAAAACATGTCTGTTTACGATTCAAGTCTTTACAAATATATGATGGAACAGGTCAAGGAGATGACTCTGACGGAAAATGAGATGACCATTGCAGGAATTATCCTGTCCAGCGTAAACGATAACGGTCTTCTCCAGAAAGCAGATGAGAAGGGTGTATTGAGGCCGATACCAGTCGAAGAATTTCTCGATAACGGCAAGATCAAGCCTGAAGACTTTGAAAGGGTAAGAAAACTCATTATGCATTCTGATCCTATCGGGGTCGCTTCTTTCGATTCAAGGGAATACCTTGAGGTTCAGGCAATTGAAAAATATGGTGAAAAGAGCCTTGAATACAGGATTCTTCATGATTATATCGAGCTGCTTGAAAAAAAGTTATATACAAAATTATCAAAAGAACTCGGCGTTTCATATGATAAAATTCAGAAAACGATAAATAATATAAGCAAATTCAATATGGTCCCGGCCTCCGGGTTTTCAAACAAATATTCCCAGTACATTGTCCCTGATGCCTATGTGAATGTGGATGAGAAAGCTATTCATCTGATCCTGAACGATGATTATATACCTGAGGTCAGGCTTAACAAGCAGTATATTGACCTTTATACCAGCGAGGAATTCAAGGGAAGGAGGATATCGCTTTCCAGGGATGAAAGGAGCTTCCTCAAGGAAAATATAGAAAGCGCTAAGATGCTTATTGAGAATCTTCGCTCGCGCAAGGAGATCATTTTTAAAGTAATTTTGAAAATCATAGAAAAGCAGAAGGACTATTTTTTAAAAGGGCACCAGTATCAGGTTCCTTTAAAGTTGAAGGATATTGCCGATGAATTAAATATACATGAATCCACGGTCAGCAGAGTCGTGCGCGATAAATATATTCAGACTAATAAGGGATTGATTGTTCTGAAGAGTTTTTTTTCGTCGAATGTAGGAAATCGGGAGACTTCTTCAAAAAGTGTGAAGGAGATTTTAAGGACTTGCATAGGCGCCGAGGATAAGGATGATCCCCTGAGCGACGACAGGATTGTGCAGATTTTAAAAAAGAAGGGACTTCAATTATCCAGGAGGACAGTTGCTAAGTACAGGGCAGAACTTAATATCCCTCCGGCTTTCATGAGGAGAAACCCTAAATAAGAGAAGGTGGTATATGGATAGGTTGAAAGATTTACTTGGAGAGGACCAGGAAAAGGACGGGGCGCCGGTTTCTGAGGAAAATTTGGCTGGGGAAAAAGAAATCGAGGTTTATGCTTATTCGGCTCAGGAGGCCCTGAAAACCGCAGCGCAGGCTCTACATCAGAATATTGTCAATCTTCAATACCAGATCCTTGAAAGAGGGGTGGGTGGTATGATGGGATTCGGGAAAAAGCCCAACAAGTACCTCATATATATAGCCGATCGTGAAAAGAGCATGGAACCTCTTGCCTATGAATCGTATAAGGAGGAGATCCGGGAAGAGGAAATTCATAAAAACCGTGATGGTTATTTCAAGGTCAGGATTACAAAAGATGGGATCTTTCTAGAGATTGGCCCGGCCCAGGGGAAGGGTAAAAAATGCGATATAGCTGAAGTCGTGGGTTATCTTCAGAGCCACGAGATAGTAAAGTATAATGAAGCCGCAGTGAAAAATGAAGTGGAACATCCCCGAAAAAAACCTGTTAAGATCGGCGACTATAACCCCTCTCAATTCGACAGTCATTTTCAGATCCAGATATCTCCTGACGAGATGAAGGCTTATCTGACTATGACTAAACCTGAAAAGTACGGGAGGATCGTCGATATTGAAGAGGTTGTCTCATCGCTGAAATCCAAGAACGTGCAGATTGGTATAAAAAAGGAGGCTATTGTAAGCGCTGTTGAAAATGAATTATACAATATGCCGATTATCGTTGCTGAAGGAGAAATGCCTGCCGAGGGAACTGATTCAACAATCAAGTATAATTTCAAGATCGATAGTGACACCGTCAAATTCGAAGTTTCTGAGGACGGCAGTGTGGATTTCCATAAGCTTGATAATGTGCAGAGTGTTGTAGTGGGTCAGGTTCTCGCTTCGAAAATCCCGGCTGAAAAAGGCAGAGCGGGGAAAACCATTACCGGTAGAATCATACCTGCTAGAGACGGCAAGGATCTTAAAATATCCTCGGGTCAGAACACACACCTCTCCCCTGATGGCCTTCAGATCATTTCAGATATAAACGGACAGGCGATCTTTAAAAACAATAAGGTCCAGGTAGAGCCTGTTCTTGAGATAAACGGAGACGTAGACCTGACGTCTGGCGATATTAATTTCCCAGGCAATGTCATAATTTACGGCAATGTCAACGATACATTCAAGGTATATTCCGGAGCAAATGTTGAAGTAAAGGGTAACATTGGCAAAGCGGATGTCGTGGCTGAGGGAAATATTGTAGTACGTCAGGGAATCCAGGGGAAGGATGTAGCAAAGATAGTCTGTGCGGGCGACCTTTACGCAAAGTTCGTAGAGCGTGCAAATGTCAGGGCTGAAGGTTTTATAGTCGTGACGGAGACGATTCTTCACTCGAATATTTATTGCAAGAAGAAAGTCATATGCGCGGGAGGCAAGAGATCTCAGATCGCCGGTGGAAAGATAACGGCATTTTATGAAATCAACGCTAAATATCTCGGCGCCGAGGCCTATACTGAGACTGTACTCGAGGCGGGAATAGATGCTGAAGCCGAGAAAAAGATAGAAGAAATGCATGAAAGGAGGGATGTGCTTCAGAAGGAATTTCCAGAAATCAGCCAGCAGATAAATAATCTAACGACATTGATTTCAGCTGGGCCGCTGCCGGAAGATAAACAGGAACAGTTCAATCAGCTGACTATAAAGAGTAATGAGATGAAAATGGAAATGGCCTCTATCGAAGAAAAGGTCAAACAACTCTGCGATTATCTTGATGGAATAGCCAAGGAAGCCAAGATATCAGCCTCAAAAACCGTTTATCCCGGCGTCAGGGTAAGGATAAGAAGCGAAGCACTTTTAATAAAGGCTGAATATAAGTTTGTAACATTTTACCGGGAAGGCGGGCTAATAAAGATCACTCCATATGAAAAGGCCAAGGAGATGGAAGAGAAGATAAAGGGCGTTTCCAGGACGAGGAACATTTAAGATTTCGCTTGAGGTCAGCATTTCGCAGATAAAATGGATATTTTATTGATTTCGTTATAAAATAAGCGAATTTTATTTAACCGGTGACATAATGAATAGAAACGCCCTTTTGGATAAGGCAAAGAATTATATTGCCGACAGGCTGATTCAGACTCAGAGAAAATTCGAGGTTATATATTCAACAACGGCGGACCAGAAAAAAAAAGAGTCGATCTTAAAATCAGTAAACGAGATTGAAAGGGATATGAAGAAGCTTTTGAATGGAAGATTCGCCGAAGATGAAATGGCTAAATATCATATTACATTTGATGAACTTGCCAATTACCTGGAAAATTCGCAATTTCAGGATGTAACAAAATACAAAATATTGAGGAACATCCCCATTGTAAGGTTGAATCAATTCAGTAAAAGCCGGGATATTAATATTATCTGGTCCCTTTTAAATTATTTCGGAACTGAGTACATGGGGCTCCTAAGCGAACAGAACCTGAGGCTCGATTATGGTCATGCCTTCCAGCGGGATAGTTTCTTCACCAATTTCAATCAGATTATCCGTGCGCTTTCGGATTATGGAAAAGTTCTCGAGCAGATTGAGGCTGCAGAAGCCAATAATATTAAAGATTACAAGGAAAGCCTCTTGAAAGTTCAAAGCAAGGAATACAGGGATATAATAATAAAAACGGGTAATTTCCTCTTCGCCTTACAGGATTTTATCGAGGATATATGGCGCTGTGAAAGTGAGGGAGAAAAGGTATTCATGGAACCTGAAAAAATAGTGGAAATAAAAGGGGTTAATTCAATGCTGGAAGGGCTGATGGCTAAGGATGCTCTCAACGACCTTCTTGAATTTACACATGAGTTCATCAGTTACATAAAATTTCCGGACCTCCGTAAAATTGAAGAGTAGCGGTACAGTGACCTTTAAATAATGAGGAGATTTGAAGTGGCTTTAAAAACTGAAATAACCAACAGCATCATCGGTGAAAAATCTTATTTCGAAGGTAAATTTTTAATTAACGGAACGATCCAGATCAATGGTAAGTTTGAGGGATCGATTCTGAAAGTTGATCAGATCTTTGTAGGACCTGCCGGCAAAATAAAGGCGGACCTCGAAGCATCTTCTGTGGTTATTGAGGGAATTGTGATAGGTAATGTAAAGGCTAATACAAGGGTAATGCTCATGCCGACAGCTCGCGTTTTGGGCGATATTAAAACACCTGAACTTATCATCCAGAATGGTGTTGTGCTTGAAGGAAGATGTCTTATTGCAAACAACCTCAATTCTCCGGCCAAGGAGACGATAGCAAAACTTTATAATGAAAAATGATAAAATTGCCGTTACATTCGGGAATCCGAACGGGATCGGACCTGAAATCTGCGCAAAATCCATTCGAACCTTTCCACCTGATAACCGACGCCGGTTCATACTTATTGGCGACGGCCTCTCATATAATCATTACTTCAGGGGGCTTGAAGATGTTGACTTTATCAGGATCGATCCTCCTGAAGGCCAGTCATATATGTTCAGTCCAGGCTGTCAGGATGCTCCTTCGGGAGCAATGTCCTGGCTTTTTTTAGACAGGGCGGTAAAACTCGGAAAGAGCGGAGCTGTTAAAGGTATTGTTACGGCTCCGATATCAAAGGATCTTATCGTCAGGTCTGGCAGGACTGAATTTAAGGATCATACGACGTTTCTCGCGCGGGCCTTCGGAGAGGAACGCATAAGTATGCTGTTTTATTCAGAAGACTTGAAGGTTATACTGGCTACAATTCATTTGAGCCTGAAGGATGTTCCGGGAATGTTAACCGGTGAAAAAGTTCGGATTGCTATAAAGAATGCACTTTTTTTCGGGAAAAAATACGATGGAAGATCTTACAGGATAGCCGTATGCGGCCTGAATCCCCATGCAGGTGAAAACTGTCTTCTGGGGTTTGAAGAAAGGGATATCATTACCCCGGTTGTTAAAGAATTCCGTGATACAGGTTTTTCTGTGGAAGGTCCTATACCTGCAGATACTGCATTTTATAGGGCTGGTAAAAGAGAATTTGACTGTGTAATAGCGATGTATCATGACCAGGGTCTGGCGCCGTTCAAGATGCTTCATTTTGACGATGGGGTTAATGTCACACTGGGCCTTCCTGTTGTCAGAACTTCGCCCGACCATGGAACTGCATTCGACATCGCTGGAAAGGGAATAGCTGGAGAAAAGAGTATGAGAGAGGCACTTAAACTTGCGTTGAGATTAATTGACGGCTGAAGGCATTAGTTTCTCTTTTGAGCCTTGATCTGCATTATCACAGGCGTCTTTTTCCTTTCCTGTTACCGGTCGCTTTGAACCTCTAAAACATATATTCATAAATTATAGCATTCACGTTGATTACACGTGTTGTTGTAGGCTGCCATGTTGAAATCGCCCATATTTCTGCAAGATAGAGAGCGATCGAATAAACTGTGGAGATATATTTGTTATTGAACATGAAGTAGTTGAAGGCATTGGCTGAAACAAAGGCAGCATTCCAGAGATTATTCTTAAAAAAGAGATTGGCAACCGGGTTCATTTCATAAGCTGTATAGCTCTGTCCGCCTGATGTATATTCCTTGTACAGGCCTTCTTTGGTATAAATCAAGATATCCTGGAAAATTAGATTGAAAGATTGAACATACTCAAGGGTTTTTGTTATTTCTTCATCGCTGAAATCTGAATTTCTATCAATAAATACATTATTCGTCACAATGTTTTCAGGGGGCTTAAATGCATTCGATTCACCTCCACTTTGAATTTCAAGGGTGAATATTGAACTTAAAATCAAATTAGTTAATTCCATTATACCCTCCTGTCAGGTATCTAATATTGTTATATTAATATATTGTAATATTATTATAATTGAATAGATTGTCAAGTAAAATCAGGAAAATATTTTAAACTAATCGGGATTTGCTTTGATAAAAAGTTTTAAGTATAATATGGTTGTTGTGCAGTAAAATTCTGATAGGGGTGCCCGGGAATGGGGAAAGCGGGACTTACGCTTGGGTATCTTTCGGAAATAAGCTTTGAAAGTCATATGACGCAGATGCTGGACGGCGTTATTAAAGCAGCAAGAGAAAAGAATGTCAACCTCACTTACTTTACGGTAGAGCCTGAACAGCTTGGTAATGCATATAAACGCCAGATCGATTATATTTGTAATATTCTTGAGAGAGTCACCCTCGATGGACTGATGTTCCTTGGTGGGATGCATTATATTGAAAAAAACGAATCTTATTTCCTCAGCAGGATACAATCGATAAAAAAGATGCCAGTAGTTAGTCTTGGGAGAAAAATCGAAAATATTCCCTCAATCATAATAGATTCGGATAAGCACCTCATAGAACTTCTTGAACACCTTTATAATTTTCATGGATACAGGAATATTGCTTTTATCCAGCCTATAACTCCCGATAAATGCTATGCATGCTATGAAAAATTCATGAAGGAAAGGGGAATTTTTGACCCTGAGCTTGTCGTAATGAACAGGGAATGTTCCGTAGAAAAAGACTATTTTGATTACAAAAGGGCTAAAAGAATAGTGGAAATTCTATTTGATGAAAGAAAGGCTCCAATAGAAGCTGTAATTTCAATGTACACTTACGAAGCAGCTCATATAATACAGAATCTGGCTGTCAGGGGCTTTAAAGTACCGGGAGATATTGCCGTTACGAGCTGGGAGGACGGCGATATCGGGAAATATGCCCAGACACCGATTACTTCGGTATATTATCCCTTTTTTGAAATCGGCTACGAGGGCTGTAAAAAAACCATAGATCTTATAGAGGGCGTCAATGCCCGTATGGATACAGTTGTTCCCGCAAATCTGAATATCCGTAATTCATGCGGATGCCGGCCCCTTGATGAGTTGAGAATTGACGGATCCTATGTTTTAAAGGATCCGATTGATAAATATCTGAAAATAAAAAGAAAAAAGCTACAGGTCCTGAGCGGGCAAATTCTTCTGGATATAATGGATATGGAGGAGGATTCATATCTTGAAAGCCTTGAAGATTATATAGGTAAAACGTTGGAAAATAACGATTTTAATGTGCAGGTCCGCGCAATCAATACGATCCGTGATATTCAGAAGGATATACTGTGGTTCTATTCCTTTATAAACGCTAATTTCTCTGATAATGAACAGAAAACCAGAGCCGAAAAAATGGCATTAAAAGTGCTGCTAATCCTCAAGCAGAAAACCGAGCAGGTTTTATTTTATAACGAGGCTTTAAAGAGCGGCTCTTCAGATATGATTCAGAATGTGGGACAGAATATTCTGACTGCTTATGATATAGGAAGAGTAAATAAAACCCTCTCTGAAAATATGCTGAAGATCGGAGTGATGAATTATTTTCTCTTTTTTAATCTTAATTCGACTAGCGATATTAATTTAAAGAATATGGGAAAGACTTTCATCATGAATAACGGTAAAACCGAAGCTCTTGACAAATTACCTGATAAATTTGATGAAATCCTCTTTCCTGGTCAATCCAGGCATATTTACTATTTTCATATTTTGCATATAAAAAGCAAACTTCTAGGTTTTATCTTCTTTGAGCCCAGTCAGACAGACGACAGAATCTACTACAATTTTTCAATCCAGCTGTCAAGCGAATTGTACGGCTCTATTGCTCTGGATAAATTAAGATCAGCAAGGGACAAAATAGTCGATGATTTGAAAATTATCCGCGGTAAGACCCTTGAACTCGAACAGTCAAATGCAAAATTGGCCCAGCAGGATAATCTCAAAAATGAATTCATAGCCAATGTGACTCATGATTTCAGGAACCCGCTGACCGTTATTTTAAATCTTGCGGACCTTTCTCTCAAGTATCCCATGGACCTCAACGATGTCGAGACGGCCGATCGTTTTAACACAATCTTCAGTGCATCTCTTACCCTCAAACATTCCATAGACCTTCTCCTAGATATAGCCAGGCTTGACGCCAGCGGAATGAAAGTACATATCAGGAAAATTCCCCTGAAGGCATTTATTGATGATATTGTAGAATTCTATATATCGGCTGCATCTTCCTCGGGCATCCGTATTATTAAAGACCTGCCGGACAAAGAGATAGATGAATTTTACTCTGATGCAGAGAAACTTGATGAGATTTTAAATAACATAATGTCGAATGCAATGAAATTTGTCGAACCGGGCTCGGGTTTAATAAAAATAACATTAAAGGAGAGAGAAGGAACGATTCGTATTGTTATAGAAGATAACGGCATTGGAATTCCAAGGGACAAACTTGAATTCATCTTCGGAAGGTTTGAACAGGTCCAGAGCGGCAGGAAAGGCAAGAATAAAGGGACAGGCATAGGGCTTTCATTCGCCCGCCAGCTTGCCATCCTGCTGAACGGTTCTTTATGGGCTGAATCCGAGGGATTGGGAAAAGGGGCCAGGTTTATACTTGACCTGAAAAAAGGAAGGGAAGTTTTTGAATTAGCCGATGAAAATATCATTTTTGACAGAGATTCTGATATTGTGTTAGCGGATACGAGAGAATATTACAGGCAGGTTGTAAGAGGAAGCATAGAAGAAAAAATGAAATACAATACATTTTATGTAACCATAAAGAACCCTAACGCTGAAAATGAGTTTGATCCCTTCAAAGCCAATATAATGATATTAGACGATGACATACATATCCATGAAATTCTCAAATTATACCTTGCAAACTGGGGGTACAATAATTTTATACATGCATACAACGGGACGGACGGCCTTGAGGCGGTTTACAGGTACAGACCGGATCTTATCATCTGTGATTACAACATGCCGAACATGCTCGGCAATGAAATGCAAGAAAGGCTGATGAATAATCCGGAATTCAGACATATTCCATTAATATTCCTCTCCGCAGTATCTGATAAAAACCGCATAATAAAGAGGAAGGAAAAGGGGACCATAGTCTATCTGAACAAACCGATTGAAGAAAAGGAGCTTATGGTCAATGTCGGATATTTTTTAATGAAACAGATGGAATATAAACAGCTTCTTACAAAATCATCCCTGGATGAATTAACAGGACTTGCCAATATTCGCTCGATAACGGCTTTTTTGAACGACCATATAATGATGAGGGCTTACAGGCCGCTTTCTTTGATCATTGTCGATATAGATAATTTTAAGTTATTCAATAATAAGTACGGCCACCTGAACGGTGATTATGTAATTGTGGAAGTCGGAAAGGCTGTGAAAAATATAATAAGAAATTACGACAGGGCAGGGCGTTTCGGAGGGGATGAATTTTTAATAGTCCTGCCTGAAACATCCCTGAAAGAGGCCGGCGTGGTAGCTGAAAAGATCAGGGATTCTATTTCAGGATTGAAGCCGGAGATAAATGATGAAGTCCTGAATATAACATCCAGTTTCGGGGTGTCTTCCCTGATCGAAGGGGAGAAGTTTATTCTGAGTAAACTCAGCCTTGAAAGACTAAGGGATATTTTTGAAATAAATGATAAAAGGAACACCGATTGGGATAGAGTAAACAGTTTAAAAAAAATCACTGCCTCTTTACTGGTCGAAATGGCGAACCAGGCACTATGCAAGGCTAAGAAAATCGGCAGAAATAACATTGAATTATTCACTGTCTGAAGGTAGATATTTCCGTTTACCGGGGCATTTTCTGGGATGCCGCGAATTTGAGCGAGTAACAGAATATCTTTGCAGGGCTTGAGAGCGGTATGAAAACGGATTTTGAATTATAATCGCTTGGAATCTTCAAATATGGTCTTTCAATCATTCCTATAAATTTCGAATATACGTAGTAACCTGTCCTGCTGTCCACGATATTTATAAAACCTTTTGTATTAATAAAAGCGGCTATGCCTAGGGTGTCAGAATGCAAAACAGGGGAATAAGAACTACTGCCAGGAGGCATTCTGAAGGATAAATCGGAAAAGAGCAGGTATCTCTCGCCCGGGCCGGCATTTTTTTTCACAATACCTGATGCTGCCCCATCGAAAAGGACTCGCTTCGATAAGTCTTGAAAATCATTTGAGGCGGACTCAGCCTTCCAGGAAACTGTATTTAAAATTTTAATCCCTTCGGATGTTGAGATATAAATTCTTCCGCTGTCATAAACAGCATTTCCCGTGAATGTTCCCGTAAAAGCTCTGAATGATCCCGTGCTGTGAAACGACGGATCGAATCTCATGATCTTTGAATTGCCTTCAACTGCGTAGTAACTTCCGCCCCAGAGGGCAAAGGAGGCAATGTTTCTAGAGTACTTTGAGAGATCCAGCACTTCCAGGTCCCTGCCGTCTCCACTTATTACTACTGCACCCGACTGCGAATGAACTATTATTTTTCCATTGTCCGAACTATACGAATCCCTGATATTTTGAGGTAAATTTGTCTCCATAATAGAAATGCCTCTGTCAAAACTGAATATGCGATATATAGAGGTCTTGGCACGGATTTTTTTTGAAATGACCCCCAGTCCTGAATCCGTAATAAAGATCATCCTGATATCTTCCCTCTTTAATTGCCTTTTCCAGTTTATAAAGCCAGTGTCTATCCAGCATGAGTAAATTGCTCCTGATACATCGGCAAAATAGAGATTGTCTGAATGGATCTCAATCCCGGCTGAAGGAGGGTACTTCAGGTTTTTCTGCCAGATCACCCCCTCACTTGAATCGCCGGGTTGAAGGGAGCAGGACAGTAAGATCAGCATAACCGGCAACAATATCCATGTTGCATATTTAATCACTTTCTTACCACCGATAATTGTCTTTATGAATTTGTTATCATATATATTAACACGGTTTCCTGTCAAATTATACTGTTATTATGGGTGTCGATGAGGCTCTTATTTTGATATTTTGACTGTAGCCTATTATAATGTTTAGCTTTTACAGAAATGGGCAAATGAAGGTACGGTAAATGAAGGAATTATTATCGGGAAATGAAGCAATAGCGAGAGGCGCTTATGAAGCGGGAGTTTGGGTTGCGGCAGGTTACCCCGGTACCCCGAGCTCGGAGATAATAGAAACTCTGATTGAAAAATATCCCGATATAGATAGTGAGTGGAGCACGAATGAAAAGGTAGCTATGGAAGTAGCTCTGGGCTCCTCGATTGCAGGGTTGAAGAGTATGGTAACAATGAAGCATGTCGGCCTGAATGTAGCAGCCGATCCGCTGATGACGGCAGCTTATACAGGTGTTAATGCAGGGCTGGTGGCTGTAGTCGCCGATGATCCCGGTATGCATTCCTCACAAAACGAGCAGGATACGAGGAATTATGCTAAATTCGCCAGAATCCCGCTTTTTGAGCCGTCTGACAGCCAGGAGGCTAAAGACATGCTTAAAACGGCTTTCGAGGTTTCTGGAAAATTTGATACACTTGTACTGCTCAGGCCTGTTACACGGGTATCTCATACGAAAAGCCCCGTTGAGCTTTCCAGGGTAAGGAGAAGAAAGCCCTCTCTCAGTTACAGGAAAGATATACCAAAAAATGTCATGGTCCCTTCTAATGCAATACCCAGGCATGGAGTTCTTCTTAAGAAATATGCAGCCCTGAGAAAATATTCGGAGGACTACGTTGGCAATAGTATTGAGTATAAAAGCAGAAATATTGGAGTTATAACTCATGGTCTGATTTATCATTATGTAAAAGAGGCCCTGCCGAATGCGAGCGTCATGAAAATTTCGATGTACCCTCTGCCTACCGATAAAATAAGGAAGTTTGCCGTTTCTGTAAAAAAACTATATGTTGTTGAGGAGCTTGATCCCGTTATTGAAGAAGAGATCCTGTCACTTGGTATAAAAGTTACCGGGAAAAAGATAATACCTTCTACTGGAGAATTGTTCACCCATACTATAAAGATGGCGTTCAATAGAAAGACGGCGGCTATTCCAGACAGCAGCAGCTTTAAGCTGGCTGCGAGGCCTCCTGTGATGTGCAAGGGTTGCGGTCATATACCTGTTTTTGAGGTGCTTTCCGATTTAAAAGTGACAGTTCTCGGTGACATAGGATGCTATACCCTCGGAGCACTTCCACCGTACTATGCCATAGATACCACAATATGTATGGGTGCAAGCGTAGGCAATGAGACTGGTTTTAAAAAGGCTGCAAGGCTGTCTGGCCGGGATATCGTATCGGCAGCTGTGATCGGAGATTCTACATTTTATCATTCGGGAATGACCGGCTTGATCAACGCAGTATATAATTCGACTCCAATAACCCTCATAATACTTGACAATCACATAACTGCCATGACCGGTCATCAGCCTGATATCGGTACGGCTATGGACTGCAGGTCGAGGACTACCGAAATTATCGATCTGGAATCTCTTGTAAGGGGTCTGGGAGTAAAACGGGTGAAGAGGGTCAGCGCTTATAAAAAGGAGGAACTTAAGAAAACGATAGCTGAAGAAACTGCATCAAAGGAGGTATCCGTTATTATTGTTGATGAGGTCTGTGTCATAGGGGAGGCAAGGGTGAGGAAAATGAGATCCTCTTGCGGCGGGGTTGGTCAATGAACCCGGTTCTGATATCTTACCTTGCCTGCATCTGTTTCTGCATATTCCTTATAATCCAGTCGCTGATATATTACTTATTTATGGCTGGAAACCAGGTGCTCCGGTTAAAGTTCTATCTGCCGGTTATAATAATCATAGCTTTAAATATCGTTTTTTCTGATCTGATGGTTTTCTGGAATAACTTTTATCCTGAAGCCGCTGATCTCGCTTATAAATTGTCCATAGTATTCGGCATAATCGGGCTTTTTTTTTATGTTCTGTTCCTGCGCTTTATCTCGGTATCAATTAAAGGTTCCACTTTTGTTGAAACAGACGGATACAAAAAAAGGAACAGGATTTTTCTATCCTTTTTATGCATTTTATGCACATTGGGTATATTTTCAATTTTTATATTCAACTTCAATCAAAGCAGGTACTTCACAGTTTTTCAATTATTATTGGCCCTTCTGCTGGCCGGGATCGGGACAAACGAACAGTATGAATTTAATACAATTTTAAGAGTTGAGAAAAGCAAAATCACTCCGATGAACCTTGTCCGTTATAGGATTCTTCTCGCCACCGGAATAATTGCCATATTATCAGTTATTGTAGACATAATACTTCATATCATGAAATCAAGCTGGTTCTACTCAACACTGGGATCTCCAATTGCTTACGGATCGGCTATCCTGATTATGGGGCTGTCGCTTAACTTTGTTTTTGATTATCTGAATATACTGACGCGCTCCAGCGATTCGAATAAAAGACTGATGGAACTTAACCGCCAGATGATGGATGATGTCAGGACCGCTCAATCTCTCCAGATTTCACTCCTTCCTCTTGACAAGCAGAAGTTTATCCAGAATTTTATCGATATGGAGATTTCATATATGCCGATGCAGAGCGTTGGGGGTGATTATTATGATTTTTACAGACTCGATGACAACAACCTTCTCCTCTTTCTTGGTGATGCATCAGGGCATGGAGTGTATGCTGCGATGATCTGGGCCATTCTCAAGGTTGAAGTTGAAGAGCTCATCGAGAATAAATATTTTGATAACCTTGCGCAGGCTTTTACGCTTCTGAACCAGCGTATTACAAGGATACTTGAGAATACTTACTCATACGCTACTCTTTTCGCATGCTTGATAAACCTGGAAAACCGGACCGTTCATTTTATATCAGCCGGTCATACGGATCAGCTTTATTTTTCAAGCCTGACAAGAACAGTTAAGAGGGTCAGGAACAAAAATCCGATTATAGGGACATTTAAAAATGCCAAATTTTCAGCCGATTCAATAAACATATCAAGTGGTGATGTTCTACTCCTTTTCAGTGATGGCATAATCGATGGAATAAACCCGGACGGCAGACAGCTGGGGAAGGAAAATCTGGAGAAAATATTCCTCCAGGTAACCAAGAAGGAAGCTTCGGCTTCCAGCATTATCAGCGATATCCTCATCCAGCTGGAGGATTATTTCGAGGGGACACTTCAAAAGGATGACAGAACAATAATGGTTATCAAATTGTAAGGATATATCAATATATGAATACTAAAAGTATTGTTATTTGCGGGGTCGGCGGACAGGGAATTGTTCTCGCTTCGGATATCCTCTCATACGCCCTCTTTAAAACTGGCTACGATGTTAAAAAAAACGAGATCCATGGTATGAGCCAGAGGGAAGGGGCTGTCACAAGTTTCCTGAGATACGGTGAGCGGGTTCATTCTCCCGTAGTTTCACCCGGTGAAGCAGAATTTTTAATCAGTTTTGAAAAGCTGGAAGCCCTGCGGAATATCGGTTTTCTCAAGCGGAATGGATTCGTTCTTGTAAATGATCTGGAAATACAGCCGATAACGGTAATTCTGGGTCTCTCGGAATATCCAGCCGATATCAGGAAATATATTTCTTTATACACGGCTCATTTGCGGGTAGTCAACGCTCTTGAAGCGGTAAAACCGCTCGGGAATACAAAGCTCGTAAATACTCTTATCCTCGGAGTTCTATCCAACTTTCTCAGCGAGATCTCTTTACGGACATGGAAAGAGGCTATAAGAACATTTATTAAACAGGGTTATGAGAGCAAGAATTTTGAGGCGTTCGAGATAGGAAGGAAACTGCTAAAGACATGGGTATAGTTATGCATACCGTTATTCTTTCTTTAGGTGCAAATATTGGCGAAAGAAAAAAAAATATACGATGTGCAATCCTCAGGTTTAGTTCCTTTGCTGAGGTTAAAAAATGTTCTAAGCCATACCGTACGAGGCCATATGGCAAAACAGATCAGCCGGATTTTATAAACATGGCCCTTATTGCACAAACCCGGCTTTCACCAATGGAAGTTTTAGATAAAATACATTTGATTGAGACGGAATTGGGCAGAAAGAGGACGGTCAGATGGGGGGAGAGAACAATAGATATTGATATAATATTTTATGACAGTGATATTATTTCCATAAAAGATCTGATCGTACCTCATCCGGATATGCAGAACAGATATTTCGTGCTAAGGCCTCTTCTCGATATCTGCCCTGAATTCGTTCACCCGGTTCTGAAAAAAACAATTTCAGAATTGTACAATGAACTTCTGGACACGCTTAAGTTACCATCTGACTGCGGCGCCTGCCCAGGATAAACCGGCACCGAATCCAATCAGCAGAATAATATCACCCCTGGAGAACCGGTCCTCTTTGGAGGCCTCGTCCAGCGCGATGCCTATCGATGCTGAAGAGGTATTACCGAAACGATCAATATTTATTATGAAATTACTAATGGGGATACCGGTGCGTACGGCTACCGTTTCAAATATCCTCATATTCGCCTGGTGCGGTATAATAAACAGATTCGAATTCTTTCCGATCTTTATATTCTGTTTTAAAGAATTGATTACATCGCACATTTTTTTTACGGCAAATTTAAAAACCTTCTGTCCGTCCTGCCAGAAATATCTGTTTCCCTCTCTCGCTCCGAGTGTTATGAGATTGCTCCCGGTTCCGTCCAAGCCGAGATCGAAGGTCAGTATCTCATGCTCAAAATTACGGCTTGAAAGCAGTATGGATGATGCACCGTCACCCAGAAGTATACAGCTTGCCCTGTCCGTATAATCAGTGAAGTACGACATCTTTTCACTAGCAGTGATCAAAGCGTTATTATACTTAAACGTTTTCATTAAACTGAAGCCGGCTGAGATCGCGTATATAAGGCCGGAACATCCGGCGTTAAGATCAAATCCGGCAGTATTTGTAAGTCCGAAATGCTCAGCTACCCTGCTTGACTGGAATGGGAAATTCGTCTCGCCTGTCCCGGTAGAGGATATGATGATTTCGGGTTTAATTTTTGCATGGGAAATGCAATTCTGCGCTGCCATAATAGCCATATCAGATGCCTGGATATTGTCCGGAGCTATCCGTCTTTCACGTATGCCTGTACGGGATACTATCCATTCATCAGTAGTTTCAACCATTTTTTCAAGGTCGGCATTTGTCAGCTTTTTCTCCGGCACATAGGAGCCTATTGCTGAAATTCCAATTTTAGTCATTTATTTCCTCCGCTAATTTCATCTTCATTCAAAAGACTTAAATGGGCTGCTATGCCGGCATCGAGGCAGTAAATTGTAAAATGACCTTCAAATACGAGTTTTTTTTTGGTTTTCATTATTACTTCGACTTCTCTTTTATGCTTTATTGATGATGTTACCCTTGCTTTTGCAAGCACTCTTTCACCTGCACGCACAGGGGAAATAAACCTCACCTGTGCCTCTGATGTCATAGCCACCTCGGAGTCGAGAATCGCATTCGCAAGAGAATTTGCCTGCGCGAAGAGGATGTGGCCTCTTATGATACTTGATTTTTCAACTGCCATCGATTCGTCCGTGTCCAAAAGGGAAAGACCTTCCCTGTCAGGATCGAGTTCAAGAATATCACCAATGATCTCGGGGTCCTTAAGTGTTCTTGAATGTGCGAACATAGTATCAGAAATATTCTTTCCTCTTCTTCGCACCTCGGGTATTCCTGTCTTGTGTCTGTCGGATCTTATCGTGTGAATGCTGACATTAAGGATCCTGGCTAATTCCTCATCCAGAATAAAAGGATTTTTATCAATTTCCCTGAGCATTCTCTCATGTCTTTCTTCGACGGGGTTTAGAGACTTGCCCATAAATCATCCTCATAATATCACTTCATAATATCACTGTGTGATATTATACTATTTATGATGTTGTTTTGCAAATATTTATTATTTTGAGGTTTAAAGCAGTTAAACCTGAGTTCTTATCAGATCGTCGAATATCTCCCTTCTCCTGATAAGGCGGGCTTCTCCGTCAGTAACGAGTACTTCGGCCGGGCGGGGACGGGTATTGTAATTTGAAGCCATCGAGTAGCCGTAAGCTCCTGTTTTAAGAATGGCCAGAATATCGCCGGGCTTGACTTCGGTCATATGCTGGGGCCTGAAACCGCTTTCACTCCTGGTGAAAACATCGCCGCTTTCACATATATAACCGCTGACGACATATTCCTTCTTTGTCCCTTCGAGGCGGGAAGCGTTCAGGACGGGGTGGTAGCTTCCATAAAGCATCGGTCTAATAAGGTGATTGAAACCTGTGTCAACGCCGGCAAAAGTGTATTCAGGTGTATTTTTAATGTCCATTACAGTGCACAGTAGGGTTCCTGCCTCGGCTACGAGGTAGCGCCCGGGCTCAAGTGCGAGGTAAGGTGAAAAACCATATTCTCTTGTGAAGGAACTCATCATTTCGTCGATATGCTTTCCGAAAAGTCTAAAATCAAAACTATGTTCATCCGGCTTGTATGGAATTCCAAAGCCTCCACCGATATCAATAAATTCAAGGTTCTTTGATTTTAGTGCAATATTGAGGATAAGCTGCATAAGCCGGCTATATTTTTTTTCATCAAGAATGCCAGACCCAATATGGGTATGAATTCCTGAAAGTCTCATCTTTTTGGCCCGGATAAGTTCAAAAGCCATGTCAAGATCACTCTGGCCGCGCTGGCTGTAATATATGCCGAATTTACTATCCCTTCCGCCGGTCACCACATGGTCATGATGGCCTGCACCCATATCGGGATTGATGCGTATAGAAACGGTGGATCCGGGATACTTAGATGCATATTTTTCCAGTGAGGCGAGAGAGCCGAGGTTCACCATTATACTGTTCCGTACTGCGAAATCCATATCATCATCACTGAGGTTGATCCCTGTAAAAAGTATCTTCTGTGGGCTGTAATTGGCCTTGAGAGAGAGCATGACTTCCTCTTTTGAAACCGCGTCTATAAAAGCCCCCTCTTCCTCAAGAATCTGCAGGATTCTGAGGTTATTGTTCGCCTTTAGTGCATAGTGTATCCGCTTCTTCTCATAATTGATGGAATTATTGATCATTCTGAAAGAGTCCCTGATTACAGCCTCATTATAGACATAGAGAGGACTGCCGAACTCCCGGACAAGGTCCGATGCCTTTATGCCCCCGAGCAGCATTTCATTCTGCCTTGTCTCGATCGTCATTATCCAAACCCTCCTTGTTTTTAAGCAACTATTGTATTCGGTGTGTTCTATTCTGTCAAGAATTTTAGAGCCGCTTTGTGCCGGACAGCGCCGATTAGGGCCCCTGTGTGCTGTATCCGTTGATGCAAATGCATTCAAAATTCACCTTTATTTGACTAATCCTGTTGATATTTATATCATCTTGTAATGAAAAATTCGGAGGATATCCATGATCAACACAATCGGGGGTTCAATTACAGCGCTTATCACCCCTTTTAAAAATGGAGAAGTTGATTATGAAAGCCTGGAAAAATTCATTGAATTTCAGATAAGTAACGGTTCAGACGGCCTTGTCCCATGCGGAACGACGGGAGAATCAGCTACATTGACCACCAAAGAACATATAGATGTGATAGATTTTACAGTTAAAAAAGTAAAGGGCAGGATACCAGTTATAGCCGGAACAGGTTCAAATTCAACAATGGAAGCAATAGAACTTGCTAGAAGCGCAAAATCCTCAGGCGCTGAGGCACACCTGTCTATCACGCCGTATTACAATAAGCCGACTCAGGAGGGCCTGTACCGGCATTTCAGTCAGATTGCCGCCTCGGTCGATCTTCCCATGATAATGTACAACGTTCCGGGCAGGACCGGCGTAAATATGCTTTCTGAAACAGTCGCAAAACTTTCTAAATTACCGGGGATAATCGGAATAAAAGAAGCATCAAGCAACCTTCAGCAGGCGGCCGAGATAATGGAATATTCGAAATCAGGTTTTATACTGCTTTCCGGTGACGATTTTGTAAATCTTCCTATTCTATCTGTGGGCGGGAGTGGGGCAGTATCAGTGACAGGCAATATAACTCCCGGCCTGTCAAGCAGCCTGTTCAAAGCATACTTTGCAGGCGACCATGAAAAAGCGAAAAAGATTCATATTTCTCTTCTGCCCATTCACAGGGCTATGTTCCTGGAGACCAACCCTATCCCTGTGAAAACGGCAGCTCATATGATGGGTCTTATCGGGACCCTCGAATTCAGGCTTCCTCTCTGCCCTATGAAAAATGAAAATCTTGAGAAGCTTTCGGCTGCGCTCAAAGCCGGAGGGCTCTTTTAGAGCGGCGCATGGCTAAAAGGCTTGTCTCATACAGGCATACCCTGGTCAATTCAGTAGGGACATTATTTTCACGCGTCACAGGAGTATTAAAACAGAATGTATCAAACTACCTTTTTGGAGCCGCTCAGGATCCCTTTCTGATGGCGTTCCGCCTGGTTAATTCCTTCAGCAGGTATATAGGCGATGGCGCCTTTACCTACGCGTTCATACCGGTTTTTCAGAAAACTCTTCATGACTGCAGGGACGATAGCAAAAGCGAACTGGCATTCAGGTTTGCCTCGAATATTATAAATATATTCATAGTTGTCAATACTATGCTGGTCATAGCCGGAGCGGCACTGGCTCCCCTTTATGCGCCGTTTCTTGTTCCTGGATATAAATCAGGAAGCGATTTACTTAGACAGAATATAATTCTGACTATGATCATGATGCCTTATCTCATATTCATTTCACTCTATGCGCTGATAATGGGTGTTTTAAATTCCCATAAAAAATTTATGGCAAGTGCGTTTGCTCCGTTTTTTTCAAATGTGGTTTTTATGATCATCCCGATTTTATTTGTAAGGACAATCGGTATATATTCTCTTGGCATAGCGGTTGTGGCCGGGTCGGTTTTAATGGTGGCTATTCAGTTAATAGAACTCCGGAAGATTGGTTTCAGATACACTTTTGTTCTCAATTTCAGGGACCCTTACCTGAGTGATTTCATGAAGCTTTTCAAACCAACAGCTTTGAACATGATTGTCATTACCGTCAAGTTTTACGCCACTACAATATTTCTTTCATTCTTTCTCGGAAGTGCTACGATTTACTTTAATTCATATCTGATCATACAGGCCCCCCTGGGCATAATCGGCTGGGCTGTCGGAACCGTTATGATGCCGCTCCTGTCTAAATTCAACACCACGTCAGACAGCACCAGCTATAACCGTTCCCTCTCTGAAGGGCTTAATTTGGTCCTCTACCTTATGATCCCGATAGCCGTTTTCTTCGCAGTATTTCCGGATACTGTTGTTAATTCACTGTTTCGCGACATTACGACGTTTTTCGTAAAATCCACAGGCAAATTCACAAGTGACCTTCTGCATAAGCACTATCTTGCTGTTACACTATATTCCGCAGCCCTCCTGCCGATGGCGCTTGTGATGATTTTCGAACGTGTGTTTTATTCTCTCAATGATGCTAAAACGCCCCTCAGGGCGAATTTTATCATATTCATTCTTTCCGTGGGACTGTATTTCAGTTCTTTTTTACCTGAAATTGCATTTTACGGGGTTTTCGCGGCCGATATGATTGCGAGCTGGATGACCCTCCTCTATTACCTTTTCAGCCTGAAAAGAAAAAAGCGTTTTAATTTGGGAAATTACGGGCTGACCGGCAGGACTGCCATTCTTTTCTTGATTTCATTTGCAGCTACTGCGCTTATTTACCCCCTTCACAGGTTTGTTTATCGGCCCATGCAGAACGCTTTACTTTCATTATGCCTGGCTGCTGCCGAATTATTATTATATGCAGTATTTTATTATATCATAAGCAGTAAATTAAAAATGGATTTGAGAAGATGAATTACATTAAAACCGGAGATCTGAAATCTCTGAATAACTACAACGAGGCTTATGTCACTATCGGCAATTTTGACGGCCTCCACATTGGCCATATTAAGATCATAAAAGCAATGAAGAAGGATGCAGGAGGGGGCCGGACCATAGCAGTGACATTCGAGGAATCGACGTCGCTCTACGTAAACCCGGAAAAATTCAAGGGCTATCTTTTCCCCGAAGGATATAAAATAAAGGCTCTTTCCCTTGCAGGAATTGATGAAATTATCTCCCTGGATTTCAACAGGGTTGCAGGCATTGAAGCCAGGGATTTTATCGAACTCTTCAGGGATAAAATCGGAAAACTCCATTTTTATGTAGGTTCAGATTTCAGGTTCGGGAAGGGCAATTCAGGCAGCATACATACAATACAGGAAGCAGTGAAGGACGAAAATTTAACACTTAAAGTAATCGAAAAGCGAAGGTACCATTTCTCGGCGGTAAGTTCGAGCCTTATAAGGGAAAAAATTCTCTGCGGTGAACTCGAGGCTGCTGCAGCTATGCTTGGCCGGCCGTATTTTATTATTTCAAGGAAGATTCCGGGAGACGGGATCGGCAAAAAAACAGGATATCCCACTATCAATCTCGAGATTAACAGGCAGGTTCTTCCGCAGATAGGTGTTTACTTTTCCCTTTTTTATATAAATGAAAGGTTCTATCCCTCAATGACATACGTAGGGAGCCGTCCTACATTCTCGAGCCATGAAATCCGCAACGAGACTAATATAGTTGATTACGACGGGGATTTCAGCCTCCTGAGGAATAATGAAAAATACTGTGTCCTCTATATAAAAAAGATAAGAAATGAAAAAAAATTTCATAATCTTGATGATTTGAATAAAACGATCTATAATGATAAGAGGAAGGTTATTAAACTATACTCTGAGTATAAGAGTTCTGGTAAACTTCCGGAAGCGTTTATGTTTTTGTGAGATGGGAGGATAGATTATGCCTATAACCAGCGCAGATAAAAAAACTATTATTGAAAAATTTTCCAAGCATGAAAAAGACACGGGCTCTTCGGAGGTTCAGATCGCGATTTTATCGCAGAAAATCAATAATCTTACAGAGCATTTCAAGCATTTTAAAAAAGATAATAATTCAAAAAGAGGGCTTCTTCGCCTTATAGGAAGGAGAAGGAGGCTTTTACGCTACCTTCAGAAAGTCAACCCTTCAAGTTATCATAATATTATCACCAAGCTGAAATTGAAATAACAAGGTACCGGGCCGGTTCAATGCGAAAGGAGAAAGTATGAGTTTTTTCCAGGTTAAAAGAAAGATAGGTGATAAGGAGATTATCATAGAAACCGGTAAGGTAGCAAAGCTAGCAAACGGAGCTGTAGTAGTCAAGTATGGGGGCAATGCAGTTCTCGTAAGTGCCTGTATGTCTGAAGATTTGCCGGAAGGCGTCGATTTTTTCCCTTTGACTGTAAATTATATCGAAAAGCTCTACGCGGCCGGGAAAATACCCGGAGGATATATAAAAAGGGAGGGTAAACCAAGCGAGAAAGAGATACTCGTATCAAGACTCATTGACCGGCCCTTGAGACCTCTCTTTCCTAACAATTTCTTTAACGAGGTGCAGATAATTGCTACCACTCTTTCTGCGGACCAGGTCTATTCCACGGATATCCTGGGAATAGTAGGGGCTTCAGCTGCCCTATCCATATCACCCATACCCCTTCTCCAGCCAGTCGGCGGTGTAAGGGTAATATACAAGGACGGAGGATTTATCGTCAATCCGTCCATAGAGGATGTCGATAACTCCGAGCTTGACATAGTTGCAGCCGGAACGAAAGAGGGCATTACGATGGTCGAGGGAGGGTCCAGGGAAGTTGACAAATCCATACTTCTCCAGGCGCTGAAAGTGGCGGAAAAATTTATTATTGAAGAAATAGATATGATCGAGGAGCTTACGGTGATGGTTAAACCCCGGAAGATAGTACCGGCTGAAGCTGCCCTGTTTCCCGATGATGAAACCAGGAGCAGGATGAGGACTTTCGGGTTCGACCTTATCAAGTCCGCAAGCGTAAACCCTGATAAGCAGGACCGTTCCAAGAAAATGAAAGAGGCTTTCGAAACAATAATGCAGAAATTCGAGATAGATAAAGAAAATAAATATTATAATGAAACGATTGCCTATCTTGAAGAAATCGAGATTGAGATCATCCGAAGCCAGATAATCGAACAGGGACTGAGGCCCGATGGCAGGAAACCCGATGATATCAGACCGATAACGATCGAACTCGATTTTCTTGAAAACGTTCATGGTTCGGCGCTGTTCACGAGGGGCCAGACACAGAGTCTGGGTATTGTCACTCTCGGTTCATCCAGCGATGTGCAGTACGTAGACAGTCTCGAGGAAGACGAGGCGAAACGTTTTATGCTTCATTATAATTTTCCTCCCTTCAGCACCGGAGAGGTAAAGAAATCCCTTATGACATCGAGAAGGGAGATAGGCCATGGCAACCTGGCCAAAAGAGCTTTAGAAGCAGTGCTTCCTGACGAGGATATTTTTCCCTATACTATAAGAATAGTTTCTGAAATACTTGAATCCAATGGATCTTCATCCATGGCGACCGTTTGCAGTTCGAGCCTGGCCCTGATGGCGACCGGTGTTCCGATAAAAAAGTCTGTTGCCGGCATAGCCATGGGTCTTGTCTGGGACAAGACCAGAGGAAAATACCAGATCCTGTCTGATATTCAGGGAGTGGAAGATCATTACGGTGATATGGACTTTAAAATAGCTGGAACCGATGCGGGGATAACCGCTTTCCAGATGGACGTAAAAACTGCCGGACTTCCGTTCGATATAATGGAAAAGGCCCTTGATAAAGCCTGGCAGGGCAAGGATTTTATCCTCGGCAAGATGAACGAGGTTCTTTCAAAACCCCGGAGCTCCCTATCAGAAAACGCTCCCAAGATCAGGACAATTACTATTCCGGAGAACGAGATCGGGTCTGTAATAGGCGGGGGAGGACGGACTATCAAGAAAATAATGGCCGAAACGGGTGTTAATATATCTATAGAGGATGATGGCAAGGTAATGATAACCTCCAAGGAAGAAGACAAAATTGAGAGGGCTGTATATATTATCAATCATATTGTAAGTGGATTCAGCAGGGGAGATGTGGTTGAAGGCCGTGTTACACGTATAGAAGATTACGGGATTTTTGTCGAACTTGTCCCTGGACAGATCGGCCTTATACATAAGTCGAACTTCCTGGAAAGGAAAAATCCCAAAGAGGCCTATAAAATAGGCGACAAGGTTATGGCGAAAGTAATAGATATCGACGAGAGAAAGAGGATTTCAATAGCCGAAGCCCCCAAAAAATAAAAGGAGGCCGTAAATGAAAAGACTGTTGATATTTTTTACTCTACCATTGCTGCTCTTAATGGTCTTTTTTATTTATACCGGCTGCGATGTACAGGCATTCCAGCCTGCAACTCACCTTGCGTCACCTCTTGACCTTCAGGTATTTTCATATACTGGCGACCAATTTTTATACCTTACATTTGAGGGGTTCAACAAAGAAAGCTACTTTTCAGGCTACGAGGTCTTCATATCCACCGACAAAGTAAACTGGACGGTAGTTATCAACCCTTCGAGCAATACGAGCCTTTTAACCATGCCTGAATCCTTCGTGAGCGTGGAGACGACGTATTATCTGTATGTTTCAAATTATATGATACCGCCTTATACACTGCTAGACGGGACGATCTATTATTTTTATGTCGAGGCGTACAGCGAGCAGTACAGCACAAACAGCCTGCCGAGCGAGATCGCAGGAACAGCTTATATCGGCCCATGAGGAAAATTGATGTTCAAAAAGATGATTAAAAGGGCCCTTTTTTCCCTTATATCGGCGTATCTCTGCGCATCATATTTCGGCTGCGGAATTGAGACTTACCAGCAGGTTTCAACCCTTGCTTCGCCACTCGGGCTTACGGCAGTAGAGACTAATTTCGGCAGTGGAAATATTATATTTCTCCAGTTCTGGGGGCTGAACAACGAGCCATTTTTCAGCGGATACTATATCTATATGGCGGAGACCCCGAACGACCTTTTTATCGGCAACGGAATGCCTCTCCTGAATACGCAGGGGCAGGTTGGCAGACCGACCATATACAATATTCCGCCGATGACATCGGCCCAGCAATTCAGTTATACGGTCACTTACTATACGAACTATACTCCTCTTCAGAGCGGCTCGACATATTTCTTTTTTGTTAAGGCTTACAGCTACGAGTATAATATCTACAGCGATCCCTGCAACGTCACCAATGTGACTTTTTATTAGTATGGAGCGATGGATGGTCAGCGTTAAAAATCTCTGCAAGAATTACGGCAATTTTCAGGCTGTATCGGATCTTTCTTTTGATGTAGGAAGGGGAGATATAGTTGCTTTCCTGGGTCCCAACGGAGCAGGGAAAACGACCACCATGCGCATTATTACCGGATTTATGGCGCCCACGAGCGGCGAAGTGATGATTGACGGTCTCGATGTTTTCGAGGAACCGAAAAGGGTCAAGGCCTTAACAGGATATCTGCCCGAAGTACCCCCCCTTTATCCAGACCTGACGGTATTTGAATATCTGTCGTTCGTTGCCGAAATAAAGGGTCTGAAAAATAACAGCATAAAGAAAAGGGTTCTGGATGTGATGGAGGCTACAGATCTTCTTGAGAGAAAAGATACGATTATCGGTCTTCTTTCCAAGGGTTTCAAGCAAAGGGTCGGGATCGCCCAGTGTATTGTAAATTCACCGGGTTTGATCATAATGGACGAACCGACGGTCGGGCTTGATCCTGTGCAGGTAGTCGAGATCAGGAACCTCATCAAAACACTTGCAAAGAAGGAAGACAGGACGGTAATCCTCTCGACTCATCTGCTCGCGGAGGCTGAAGAGATATGCGAGAAGGTCATCATTATTCACAACGGAAAATCCGTTGCCGTCGATACTATAGATAACCTGAAGCAGAAGGAGGTAATGGAGAGATCGTTTTCTGTAAAGGTGCTCAGGAATTCTGGCGAACTCATCAAAATTCTCGAAAAAACGGATGGAGTGCTTAAAGTTAATGAAGAAAAGACAGGCATATTGATAAAGACATCTAAAGACGTACGGGAAGATATAGCGGAAATTATAGTAAAAAACGGTTTCGGTCTTATAGAAATGACTAATAACGAGGTTTCCCTGGAGGATATCTTCATCGGCCTGGTAAGGTAGGTTTTTATGAAAGCGATCTTAAAAAAGGAACTGAGGATATATTTTACCTCATGGATGGGGTATATGGTGATCGGGGTATACCTGATATTTTCCGTAGTAATGTTCCACTTCTACTTCCTGGGCGCTAAGAATACAAGTGACTTTACGTATTTCTTTTCGGAACTGAACACTGTGGCCCTCTTTATAATTCCCTTACTTGCGATACGCCTTCTTTCCGAGGACAAGAAACTGGGCACCTATGAGCTTCTCCTGACCTCTCCTGTTACCCCATGGGAAATTGTCTTTGGAAAATTCATGGGTGTAATAGTTTTCACAATGATAGCTGATACCATACTCCTTGTATACCCGGTTATTCTGATGTTTTTTACTACGATCGAGTGGGGGGCAGTTATCGCCGGTTATCTCGGCATACTTTTCTCAGCCATGCTTTTCGCATCAATTGGCATGCTGGCGAGCTCTCTCACAGATAATTACGTCGTTGCCTTCTTAATAGCCCTCCTATTTATCCTGATGTTTTTTTTCATATCATATTTTTCAAACTCTTCAGACAGCGCTTTTTCAGGAATTCTGAGTGAAATATCGTATTCCAACCATTATTTCCAGTTCGCTTCAGGGCTTATCAAAATTAAAGATATCCTGTTTTTCATATTCGGATCGTTTCTGTTTTTATATATTTCCAAGACGGTCATAGAATCCGGGACATGGAAATAAGGGATGAAAATAATGAAAATTCTTAATTCTGTAATCCTGGCCCTGCTTTCAGGTCTGGTCTGCGCTTCCATTGTTCTCTACATCCTTGAGGGTGTTTACGCCCTTTCCTCAAGGATCGTCTTTTCGGCTGCATTGATCTCTGTAATAATTTTTATCGCACTTAATTACCGGACTATCCCTGCATTTTTTAGAAGAAGCGGCACTTTGACCGGGCTCAACAGGATCCTGCAGCTTATTTCCATAATCGGAATACTTGTTTTTGCATATCTTTTATCAGGAATAATTCCCCTGAAACTGGACCTGACAGCTTCCAGGATTTACAGCCTTTCACCCGAAACGGTCAATATTATAAACAGTCTGACCAATGATATAAATGTATATTATTTTAAGCCGGCAGATAAAAGCGACCAGGTCCTGGATTATATAGGGAATCTCCTAAGGATATATTCAGAGAAGAACGGACATCTGAAACTCACTACGGCGGATCCCAACATTAACAGATCACTTGCAGACAGGTACAATGTAAATGAACCCGGAGCAGTTGTTTTCGATAACAGCGGCATTACCTCGACCGTTAGCGCGAAAAAGGTAGTGACTGTAGATCCCGAAACAGGCTGGATAAGCGACTACAGGGGGGAATCGGCTTATACGCTGGCTTTAAAAAGCATAACGGCAGGAAGGATGCCCGACATATATATACTACAGGGCCATGGTGAGATTGACATTTCTGAAAAGGGAGACCGTGGATACTCTGAAATTGCATCTCTGATGAAAGAGCAGGGCCTGAATATAAGATTATTGAGTTTAATGTCTTTTCCCGAGATACCGTCCGACTGCGGCCTCCTTATTATTGGAGATCCTGTCCGTACCTTTTCTGCTGACGAACTTGACAGGATAGATCATTTTATCAATCAGGGAGGAAGCGTGCTCGTCCTCCTTGAACTTGAGACTCACATCACGGTAAATGATATACTCAGACAGATGGGTCTTTATTATTACCAGAACCTTGCCATTGAGGACCAGGACTATTTGCCTCAGTATGGAAGAACCACTGTACTGCCAACCATCCTCTACCATGAGATCACATGGCCGCTGATGAGGGGTAAGCTTGGCGTGGTTATGCCCTTAGCCTGCGGAATTGATACAATTCCAGAAAAAGGAAAGGATGTCCGTGATGAATTTTATTTAACGCCGTTGTTGAAAACTTCGAAAAACTCTTTTGGTGAAGTTTCCATTAAAAAGATAAAGACAGGAGAGGTTTCTCCGGACAGGGATGATATCCAGGGGCCGCTTGTCATTGGGTATGCTGCCAGAAAGATGCACAGCGATATTTCAATATCGAGAAAGGGAGAGATCACAAACAGGTATGAATCGCGGATGGTCGTCTTCGGCGACTGCGTTTTCATCAACAATGCTTATGTGACCGTAGGCGGTAATTCTGACCTTTTTCTTAATGCCGTAAACTATCTCCTGAGAAGGGAGGAGGAGATCACAATAAGGCCGAAAAGCACGGCAATGAAAAGTTTCCAGCTCTCGAGTTCGGAACAGAGGCTGATGTCGGTCATTACCGCGGCAGTATTTTTAATGTATATCCTTCCGGGAATAATAATTACTATCGGAAGGAAGGGGCATGTAAAATCCTAGCGGGGAATAATAATGTATATAATTAAAGATAAAAAGACCTATGATCTATTCATAGACAATGCTTTATGGCTTCTCTGGGCTGTATTTTACGGTTTTGCCTTTCCTGTTTATAATCTTTCTTTTACGGTATGGTTCATATTTATCCCTGTATTCGTATATGCTTATATTAAACCTGTACAGAAGACAGCGGTTTATTCGTTTTTCTACAGCATCGTATTTTTCCTCATCTCCTTCTTCTGGATTTACGGTTTCTGGTTCCCTGCCGTATTTTTGATAATTCCCCTATACGCGGTGTTTTATTCCATGTTTTTCATCTGCACTGCGATAGTAGCAAGAAAGCTGAAAAAGATACGCTACCTTGCAGTCCCCATGTTATGGGTTTCATGCGAACTTCTGCGTTCAGCAGGTTTCCATGGTCTTATCTGGAATTTCCTGGGAAATTCTCAGTGGAAATACCCTGTATTGATCCAGGGAGCCGATATTTTCGGAGTATGGGGAATAGACTTTCTTATCCTCCTGGGAAATGCGGTAATATCCGATTTTATATGCACTCTCATAGACAAAGGAAGAATCGGCAAATCGTTCAGGAAAAATTCTGTAAAAATTGGCGTATTTCTTGCGCTTTTCCTTGCAAACCTTTTTTACGGCATAATATCGTTCAATTATTACAATCATATGTCTCTGCTTTCTAAAAAAGAAAAGCTTGCGCTGCTCCAGCCGGATATAGATTCACATGATCCATGGTGGGAACACAGGTGGCAGAATTACGGGATAATCTGGTCTCTCAATGCACAGGCCGCTGTTCAGAACCCTGACATGATCGTATGGGCAGAGGCTACCGTGAGGACCATTATCTGGTATTATTTTAATAAATACAGCCCTGATGAGGAAGTAAACCGTTTAAATATCCGATTTGTCAAAATGCCTTTCGAATTCAATATTCCGATCGTCATATGTTCACCGGAGAGATGGGGTGACAAATATTATAATTCCGCTGATTACCTCGACCCGGCTACGAACATCATCCAGGAGAATTCTAAAATCCATCTTGTCCCTTTCGGTGAATGGATGCCTGTTTATGATTCCATCCCCTTTGTAAGGGATATTATGAATATCGAAGGTGCCGGATCCTACACTCCTTCGACAATATTCAATATAATACAGGGCAGGAAATCCAGGTTCAGGGTTCTGATCTGTTATGAGGACCAGTTTTCCCAGCTTGCCAGAAAATTTATCTTAAAGGGTGTGAATTATTTTATCAATGCGACCGATGCGGGTTGGGCCTATAAGGAGGGCTTCAGGCATCCCATGTGGCAGATGCTCGCGGGTTCAATACTTACCGCGGTATCGGTCAGAAGGCCGATTGCGAGAGCGACAAATACAGGGGTTACCGGTATAGTTGATATCACAGGACTGTTCGAGGGAGGGATTGGAGATTACAAAAGAGGCTTTTACATAGGATCTGTACCTCTGATTGATCCAGGTCTGCAGACTTTCTATGTCATGTACGGCTTTATTTTCCCGTACGTTGTTTCCCTTGTTGCAGCGTTTCTTTTTGTTTTCGCAGTATTAAGAGATAGTTTTACTGCTGTTTCCGGACCTAATAATAATACATTTAAAAAATCAGGGCTGAAGAAAGTTAAAAGAAAAGCCTGATATCAGAGGTTCTTATGATTTACGTGATTTTGGGTACGCAATGGGGCGATGAAGGTAAGGCTAAGGTCATTGACTACCTGGCGAGGGATTTTGATTACGTTGTACGTTTCCAGGGTGGTGCTAATGCCGGGCATACAGTCAGAACGGGGGGAAAGAAAATCGTTTTTCACCTTGTACCCTCCGGAATCCTCAATGAAAATGTCAAGGTTGTGATTGGGAACGGAGTTGTGCTCGATGTAGAGGAATTTTTAAGGGAAATAAACCTCATAGCCGGTGAGATCGATATAAGCGGAAGGGTATTCCTCAGCAACAGGGCGCATATCGTTATGCCTTATCATAAGATACTTGATAAAGCGAAAGAATTGAATAAGAGCAGCGCCATTGGCACAACCCAGCGCGGAATTGGACCGGCTTACGCGGATAAGGCTGACCGTCTTGGCATAAGAATATCCGACCTGTACGGGGATAAAAAGATATTGAGGGACAAAATCGCTCAATCCTTTGAAGTCAAGGAATATATTATAAAGAATTATTATCGTCTGAGTGATTATCCGACGGTAGACTCAATGACAGAGGAACTGCTTGGATTCAGGGATACGCTCAAGCCATTCGTCGCTTACACAGAAAAAATACTCCAGGAAGCCAATGCCCAGAGAAAAAATATTCTCTTCGAGGGGGCCCAGGCATCCCTGCTGGACCTGGACTTCGGTACTTATCCATATGTGACATCCTCGACCACCATCGCGGCTGGTGCACTGTCCGGAAGCGGTATAGGGGCATCGTCTTTTGCCAACATTTTAGGGATTACGAAGGCATATACTACGAGGGTAGGCGAAGGTCCCTTCCCGACTGAGCTTGATGATGAAAGGGGCGGGTGCCTGAGAAATCTGGGACAGGAATTCGGCGCAACAACCGGCAGACCAAGGCGCTGCGGATGGTTTGACGCCGTTTCAGTCCGTTATTCGATTGGGGTGGGGGGAGTAATGGAGCTCTTCCTTACCAAGCTTGATGTCCTTGACGAACTGGAAAAAATCAGCGTCTGTACAGGATATAAAAAGAAAGACGGAAGCGTGATCAATTACTTCCCTTCAACAATAGAGGAACTTAACGAAATTGAACCTGTTTATACTGAGATCGAGGGGTGGAAGGAAAAGACTTATGGTATCCGCGACTTTTCAAAACTCCCTCATTCTGCCAGAAGGTATGTAGAATTCCTTGAACTATGCCTTGAAAAGAAAATATCATACATATCAACAGGATTCGAAAGAGATGAGGTGATTGTCAGGTAAAATTCCGTTAAAGCTTTATATCGACTTTTCCGGCGTGAAGGCAGTCCATACAGATCTTGATTTTTTTGATCTCTCCGTTGATGACAGCCTTGACCTTTTTTAGATTCGGTTCCCAGCGGGTTTTGGTTTTTCTATTTGAATGAGAGACATTATTTCCGTACATCGGCCCTTTTCCGCATACATCGCATTTTCTTGACATCTATTCCTCCGCAATAAGGGGATAACTCTGAGTTATATTATAAGACGCGGGTTCAAAATAATCAAATCCATTAAATGATATCGTCAACATTTGTCACAAAATTAACATTGGAAAGGATAAACCTCTTTCTCTCGCCTGTATTTGTATCTTCACCCATCAGGACCTTTATCATATTCTCCGCCTCGTCGAAATCCGTTATTGCGACCCGGGTCATTTTTCTTGTTTCAGGATTCATCGTAGTTTCCCAGAGCTGTTCCGGGTTCATCTCCCCGAGGCCTTTGTATCGCTGTATTTCAAATTTTAAATTCTTAAATTTGGTTTTAAGCAGACTGTCCCTCTCAGCATCGCTGTATGCATAATAGATTTGTTTCCCGGCTGATATCTTGTACAGTGGGGGACGGGCCACATAAATATTACCATTCTCGATGAGCTGGCGCATAAAACGGTAAAAGAACGTCAGAAGCAGGGTCTTTATATGCTCCCCGTCGACGTCTGCATCGGTCATGATAATGATCTTATAGTAATTAAGCTTTTCTATCTCGAAATTAGTGTAATAGCCGGTACCGAGAACAGCTATCATCGTTTTTATTTCCTCATTGGCAAGGATAAGATTGAGAGCACTTTTTTCTATCTTCTTTTCGACATTTAAAATCTTACCCCTGAGAGGAAGAATCGCCTGTATCTCCCTGTCCCTTCCCTGCTTGGCAGAACCTCCGGCGGAATCTCCTTCCACGATGAACAATTCCCTGAGCTCCTTTTTCTTTGAGGAACAATCGGCCAGTTTCCCGGCAATGATTGCCGCTGTTCCTCTTTTACCCCTTCCGAGCCCTGTCCTCACGCCTTCTCTTGCCTTCTCGGCTTCCTGGAGGGCCTTTAATTCGATTATGGCTTTTTTGACGATCTCTTCTGACAATTCTATGTTCTTTTCAAAATAGATCGACAGGTTCTTATCAAGGATATCGCGGATGATTGTCCTGGCTTCAATCGGTTCGGTAAGTTTGTCTTTAGTCTGGCCCTTGAATTCTGCGTTGGGGATCTTGGTGTTTATCACGCAGGTAAGGCCGAAGGCCAGGGTCTTTTTCTCCACCTTTTCTGCATTTTTATCCAGATTAAGCCTTACGGCAAATTTCTTCATGACCTTTTCGTAAGCCATCCAGAACGCGTCGACATGGATGCCATGGTTTTTTGTATGGATGCTATTCACGTAACTGTAAATTTCAGGTTCGTCGCCTGTATTGCGATACTGGAAAACAACTTCGACTTCGATACCCTCACTCTCTCCCTCTATCCGGATAGGCTCGGGAAAAATCACTTCCATATCCTTATTGAGTTCGTTTTTAATGAATTCGACTATGCCGTTTTGATACCTGTATGTTTTGGAGAGGTAACTAGACGGTTTGTCCGGATCTTCCGTAAGCCTGTCCTCAAAAAGAATTGAAAGCCCCGGATTTAAAAAGGCGATTTCCCTGAGCCTTGACGTTATAGCGCTTGATGAGAATTTCTGGTCCTGGAATATTTCAGGATCTGGTTTGAATCTTACAATGGTGCCGATTTTTTTAGAGGCTCCCAAAACTTTAAGTTCGATTGCCTTGATGCCCTTTTCAAAACGGATCAAATAATGACTGCCGTCCCTGAAAACATCGACTTCCAGGAATTCGGAAAGTGCATTCACTACTGACAGGCCTACTCCGTGGAGACCGCCTGAAACCTTGTAGGAGTTCCTGTCAAACTTTCCGCCTGAATGAAGCTTGGTCAGCACTACTTCTATTGCCGATATCTTTTCTGTTGGATGCATATCTACGGGTATGCCCCTGCCGTCGTCTTCAACCTCAATCAGTGAAGGACCCAGAAGCGACACCCTGATATTTTTAGCGAAACCCGCCAGATGTTCATCCGTGGAATTATCTATAATCTCGTAAGCGAGATGATGAAATCCGTCCATACCTCTATCGCCGATATACATATCGGGCCTTCTTCTTATCCCTTCGGGATAGTTCAAGGCTGCGATTGATTCGGCGTTATAATCCGCGGTATTGTTCATATCCCCTCCACCCATTTAACGCATGATTTAACGCTTATTTGTAGCAGATTATAGCATATTTTGTTTTTTTTTGCGAATTACTTAACGACAGGATAACCCTTGCGCTCCCATTCCGTCAGGCCTCCGAAGATATGATATGCCTCGAGAAATCCGAGCTCCTTCAGGTCAGAGACGGCTTTTTCACTTTTGCGGCTGCTGCTGCAGTAGAGGAGATATGTTTTGTTCCTGTCGAGTGATTTGACTGAATTCTCAAATTGCCCTGACGCATAATCAAGGTTAAGAGCACCTGGTATATGGCCCTCGGCATATTCATTTTCCGATCTTACATCAATTATGACAAATGAGGGATTGTCTCTATTGTTAATAATCATATCGTAGGCCTTTTCAGCCTCGACTGGCCCTGTCTTCTGCTCCCTGACGGTCTGAACGGTTGTTTCGTTTTTAACAGTCTTGGATGAGCAGGACAAGAGAAATGCAAAAAGGGCAAATAATATTATTATCTTTTGATTCATTATCAATCTCCGGTCAATATCGGGCTGAAATTTCCCTAAGGTGTCTCATGAATTCTATTATAAGTTTTTTGTCTTTCACACCTCTTTCCCTTTCAAGCCCGCTTGATACGTCTATACCGTACGGAAGCATCTTTTCCAGGAGATGATCAATATTGGATGCATTAATGCCTCCTGCAATGATTATTCTCGATCTAAGAAATGCTGCTGTGGCTTTGTCTGAAATTTTTTCCCATATCGCAGCTTTGCCTGTTCCTCCGAATTTCTCCGTCTCTTTTCTATCTATAATCCAGGCGCTTATACCCAGGCAATGGTTATTCATCAATTTGGCAATCGATCTTTCATCAATGATTGCCATTCTTAAAGCCAGGATGATCGGCAGGCGGCATTTTTCTGATAGAAGTTCTATAAATTCACCGCTGTAAAGCTTCGTTTCTCCATGAAGCTGGATCGTATCAATGCCGCACATTTCAGCAGTATTGAGGATTTCTTTCATATCTTTATCGACAAAAACACCGGTTTTATTGACAAAGGGAGGCATTTGTGAGGTTATCGCCCTGACTAGTGATGCTTCAACAGCTCTTGGACTTTTGCTGAAAAATACAAAGCCCAGGGAATCAGCCCCGTTTTCCACAGCGGATTCAGCAATTTCCTGCGTTTTTATACCGCAGATTTTTACTCTGGGCAAGTACACAGGATCCTCCGACATATTGATATTCAATATATTAGAATAATTCAGAAGCAAAATCAATACATGCAGACATTTGCCGATTTTAGTAATATATTGTATTATATAAATAATACGGAGGAATATTATGTTTAAACTAGACTTTATTTCATTTGCATCGTTAACCGGCGCAGCAATTTTTCTGATCATTCCAATGATGGCAGCACAGGCAGAAATGACCGAGATCGCCACTCTCGCCGGCGGTTGTTTCTGGTGCATGCAGCCGCCTTTTGAAAAACTGCAGGGAGTGATATCAGTTTATGCCGGATATGCTGGAGGGAAAGGCGATAATCCGACTTACGGGGATTATGCCGAAAAGGGTTATGTTGAAGCCGTGCAGATAACATATGATCCTGCAAGGATCAGCTATTCCGATATACTTAATGTTTACTGGCGACAGATAAATCCGACAGACAGCGGCGGGCAGTTTGTGGACAGGGGAAGCCAGTACAGGCCTGTGATTTTCTATCATAATGACAGTCAGCTTAAGATTGCCGAAAAATCAAAAGAGGAGCTGAATAAATCAGGAAAATTCGATAAACCGGTTACTGTTGAAATTTTAAAATTCACTAACTTTTTCAAGGCCGAGGATTACCACCAGGATTACTATAAAACACACCATTTCAAGTATGAATTTTACAGGTTCAACTCAGGTCGTGATCAATTCCTTGACAGGGTATGGGGTAAGGACAGGAATAAGACGAAAGAAATGGTGTCTAACGATTCACAGAATAAAAAATTATCCAAGGCAGAGCTGAAAAAGATACTGACGCCTCTCCAGTACCGCGTTACACAGGAGAACGGTACGGAGCCCCCGTTTAATAATGAGTATGATAATAACAAGAGGGAAGGAATTTATGTGGATATAGTTTCAGGGGAGGTATTGTTCAGCTCAAAAGATAAATACGATTCGGGCACAGGATGGCCAAGTTTTACGAAACCCCTCGTTCCGGAAAATATAGTTCTCAAAATGGACACATCTTTCTTTATGACAAGGACTGAGGCCAGAAGCTCACATGCCGATTCACACCTTGGACATGTTTTTGACGACGGACCAGCCCCCACCGGCAAACGTTACTGTATGAATTCTGCCGCTCTCAGGTTTATTCCTGTCGAAGATCTTCAGAAAGACGGCTACGGGGAATATCTCAAGTTCTTTAAATAAGTATCTGCCGCTTATCAATGCATCCTTTGACAGTTTCAGGCTTATCCATTAAGATAATAAACTATTAAAGGGCTAGGGATTATTGATGAAATTCAGGGAAAAATGTGAAATTGTCGAAAGGAAAAATTTCTCTCATTATCTTTACCTGAAGATGAAGACCGATAGGATAGCAGGCGAGGTAAGCCCTGGCCAATTTATTAATATCAGGGTAAACGAATCTTTCGATCCTTTTCTCAGAAGGCCGATGAGTGTTTGCGATAGGGATGGAGACTTTATTTCCGTACTCGTCCAGATTAAGGGCAGGGCCACAAAAATATTGTCGGAAAAGAGAGAGGGCGATTTTCTCAATATCATCGGTCCGCTGGGCAATACCTTTCCCCTGACATCAAGAAAAGCCATTTTCGTCGCTGGCGGGATAGGCGTAGCACCTTTACTCTTTTTATCAAGGATATTAAAGCCTGAATTTATGCTTTTAGGTGTCAAAACATCCGAATTTCTTCCAGATCTGGAAGCCTTTCCTGATAATATGGAAATTATGATCTCTTCAGACGACGGGAGTACAGGAACTGAGGGAAGCGTTCTCGAACTTCTGAAGGGAATTAATCTGGAGGGAAAGACCTTATACGCCTGTGGTCCTAATTCTATGCTTCGCGAACTGAGCGAAGAGATAAAAAAATTCAGGGATATCGATGCCTTTTATTCGATCGAAACGATTATGGGCTGCGGATTCGGAGTATGCAAGGGATGTTCTGTTGAAACCGTTGAGGGAAACTACCGGCTTGCATGCATTGACGGGCCTGTATTTCGCTGGGACGGAGTAAAGTTGTGAACTGGAAGAATCTTTTCATCTCAGGGCTGGTCCTTGGATTATCCCCCCTGAGTATGAGGGTTGATCATACTCTTTTCCTTTATGCCCTTTTCGGTTACGGGCTATGTGCATTTTCTTATTCATTTAAAAGCCTTAGTTCATACTGGGATTACCTGATCATCGGCGATCTGGCCTTGGTACTTGCTGCGGGTATTCTCAATTATTTCAGTCTTTACTTATTTTTCCAGTACTTGTTTCTGACGCTGCTGTTTGCAGATTTTTCCGAAACTATCAGATACGCATCCATGCATTATATAAGCATTATGATGCTTTTTTTAACCGGGACGCTCATAACTCTTTATTTCGGAGGTTTGTTTGGACAAAAAGGTCTGACAAACCTGGCGGTATTCCTGTTTTATTTTTTATATTTCATGGCCGGTGCGGTGATAGTTATAGGGTATAGAAAGCCGGATTAGAGATCTGATGTTACTAAGCAAATTTTTTACGGTTCATGAATTCATCGAAATTCCCGACGATTATTATTCCCTTTTTATAAAGGATGACTTTTTCATATTCTTCCTGTATGAGGGTAGTTGAGCGGTCGATGGAAACCGATACTCCGCCATATATAGACTGTTTCGCTATTATAACCCTGTCGAGTTCATCGTTTGAATTTTCGCTTTCCATCAGGGTCTTTTTTTCATCCTCAAGTTTTGTTCTCTTTAAGACGAATTCATTGTACTGCTTGACTTTCATCGCTAATTCCTGTTTTTTTTCAGCGGGCAGAGATGTTACCTTGGCGCCTATGATTTTTATTACTTCTATTATTTTTTCGAGTACTGCGATCTGCCGGGTCAGTTCACCGTGTTCCTTTTCATATTTAAGTAAAAAACCGTATAAATCTGCCTGTCTGAAATTAGTAAGCTTTACCGATGTTGGTTTTTTTTGGCGGTTACCTATCATATTAGCTATAATTTCAAGGCCGGCTTCTATTTCCCCTCCTTCTATCCTTCCTTCCCCCTTTTCCATTCGGATAGCTTTTTTTGCCATCAGCTTGGAATCAAAAACGAAATCATTGATCAAAATATTTCCATAGGCCTTTATCGCTGCGTTTTGTGCAAACTGAGCCTGAACATTTTCCCCTGCAAAAACCGAGGAACTTATGCCGCTAATCCCTCCCCTTATAAGCACATTGCCGTTTTCCGATTTGATTTTTGAATTGGAGGCATCCCCGATTATTTCAATATCCTGTCCGGCAACTATCATGCAGTCTGCTTCAACATTGCCTTTGACCAGTACCTTGCCGTCATGCTGTATTGGAGGAGAACCTGAAGTCATGGTGCGGGAAATTTCCAGGAGGTTGGATGGCATAACTAATTCCTTTACGTTTATTCGATGAGATTAAGCAGCGTCAGCAGGCCGTTTTTTTCATCGGAACAATTAACAGCAGAAATATCAGCGATGATATTGATATGATCGGAATTGGTAAATATTTCCCGTACAGATTGTGTTATGGAATTTTTTAAATCATTAATGTCATTTTCAAATATCTCCGGCAGGACAAGTAGCAGCCTGGTTGTTCCGTATTGCAACAAACTGCCCGTATTCGGCATGAGGAAGGATATTTTCTCACGTAGAGCCGTTAATTTTTCCGACGTTGCCTGATCGCCGAATTTTTTAATATATTTCGACAGGTTGGAAAGCTTTACCATGATAAGGTGCATTGAAACGCCGAAATTACGCGCTTTTTCAATCTCCTTCTGAAGGAATTCAAGGACTGATTCAAAGGGTTTAAGGCTTATTTCCCGGTTTATTCCTATCTGCTTGGTAAGAGCGAGAGGAGGAGCGATCTGGGAAGCGATTATGGAAAACAGGTTTATCAATTCGAGGTTGTCGGTATTTATGGAGTAATTTTTAAAACTGAAAATAAATATTGCCCCGATCTTTGTCCCGCTTGATATGAGTGGCATGAAAAGATAACTATCCTCATTAAGAACGGCTTCAGCAAGTCTTGCCGGGATTTTCAAAACACCGGCACAATTGGAAAGAAACAGATTTTCTTCTTCTGATTTCAGTGCAAGTGGCTTGTTTAAAAGGCTTTCAGGTAGTCCTATGACTTTTCTGACAACAGGGCCATTTTCCTCGAAGGATAGCAGAATGGCCTTGCTCACGCCGAATCCAGTAGTAATCGTCTCAGTTATAAGTGTAAGGACAGACTGATAGTCGTCGCTGGAATTTATTACCTTGCTGATTTCATAAAGTGATGAAAGTTCACTCAATTTTTTCTCGAGGGCGCCATAAAGCCTTGCATTTTCCATAGCTATTCCTGACAGAGAGGCTATGGTAAAAATGAAATCGCTTTCATCGGCAGAATAAGAAGAACCGTCCTCCTTCAGTCCGAGTACAATAAATCCCGTTAATTTCTCCCTGTTTTTTACCGGGACTATCAGCCCGGCTTTTTTCCCCTTCAGCAGTTCATATTGAAGGGTGTATTCACTCAAGTCCTCAATAGGGATCGTGCCTTTTAAATTGCTTAAAAATAAGTTGAATGATCCTTCGGAAGGAATCATATCAAGATCGGCGAAACCTTTTTTATCTATCAGGTGGGCCCCTGAATCCGAAATTTTATAAACAGCGACATCCGATATCCTGAACTGGCCCATGAGGGTAAAAATAATAATCTGGATCAGCTCCTGAAGATGAAGGGTCGAATTTATCTCTTTTCCGATATCAAAAATGGTCTGCATATCAAGGAGCTTGCGGTCAAGCTTACCCTTTACGGATTTCAGATAGTCTTCAATATTATTTTTCAGGTTCTTGATAAGTTCCGGATCGCCGGAAAAACTGCCGATAATTTTTTCTATTTGATCAATTTCCCGGCCTTTTTCTGTATACCTGAGTGCTCTGCTTCTCAGACCCATTTAAGCGATTTCCTCTCATATACCTAATTTGCTTAAAATTTTAACATAAAGATCATAATACTCTGATTTCGCGAATTCCTTAATCTTTTCTTCCGGAAGGCTTTCAAGGAGATTGTCCAGATAACCAAGAACCTTCCTTAGTTCATCCTTGGAAGAATCGCTTAATATGTCTATTTTATTTTCTATAACCTCTTCTGTAATTTCTTTGTTATCAATATTATTAAATTCATAAGCGCCCTGAGATATCTTTCCTGCCTCCGGCAGGCTCTCTTCTATCCTGTTCATATCATCAAAGGAAATCTCGACATTCTCCTCTTCCATGACCGGAATATTATTTTCAGTCTTTACCTCCGGAACCTCGGGGGCAGATGGTGTTTCATAATCAAGCACTGTTTCTTCTGATATATCGATTTTATTAAGTTCATCAAGTGACAGCGCAATAGGCTCGTCCTCTTCAATCTCAGAAACATCAGGTATAGCCGACAGATCGAAATTAAAATCCATTCCTGAAGATTCTTCTTTTGCAGGGGTATTTTCCTCTATCCTCAAGTCAATTGGAGGAATAAAATTCTCCTCTTTTTCAGGCTCCTCCTGTATAAAATTAATTTCTTCTTCAACCTTGGATTCCTCGATAATCGGGATTTCGCTAAGATCTTTCTGAACTGACTTTCCTTCATCGGCTTTGAAGCCACTGTAAATAAGCTTGTCCAGCTCACTTCCTTCTATGGAAATTATGTCATCCTCTGAAGAAATGGGCTCATTGATTGAAGCATGTCTACCTGCATTATTAGATGCCCCTGACTCTTCTTTCTCTTCAGGAGCTTCGTCCTCCATAAAAGCTGGAACTACAGGTATTTCGGGTTCAGTAATGTTTTGAATAGAATCTAAATTTGGTAATGGAATGACTTCGCTTTGATCTTCAGGCTGAGTCTCGAGTTTTTCAAAGGATATTTCATCCATAGAAGATGAAATGCCTTCCGATTTAACTTGACCGGTTGTTTTTTCCTGGGGTGAGATATCGCTTAGATCATTGAGCTCCACATCATCAAGAGTAATTGTCTCAATATTCATATCAGTTATTATATCGTCTATAATTTCATTTTTATCATCCGGCATAGGCGAACCTCGCTTTTATTATCCAGAAATATTCAGGCTGTTGTTTTTAAGAGATCCCTCAACATTTCTTTCTTTTTTTAATAATTCTTCCCATGCTCCTTTCAAAGTGTTGAGAAGATTGAGAACCTCGTTTATTATTTCGGAGTTCTTCTCGATATTACTCTCGAGAAGACGCCTGTTCATATAAAGATACAGGCTGTACAAATTATGGGCTATTTCTCCCGCCTCGAAATTAAGAGAGGTCATCAGTTCCGAAATAATATCCTGGGCCTTTATTATATTGTTGTTTGCGATGTCAAGTTTCTTGCTTTTAATGCCTTCCTTGGCGATATTAAGAAATTTAATGGCGCCTGCGTAGAGCATAACTACCAGCCGCAGACCGCTTGCTGTCTCAATTTCAACTTCCCGGTAATTTTTATATCCCTCCATGCAGACCCCGCTTTCAAAAAATTCGCAGTTTTAAAAAAAAGTTGCTCCTATTCTAAATCGGCATGAAAAGACCATTTCTTTAAGTGCTCACCTCAATTATGAAACAATATTATCTGTTGAGCAAACCTGTAAAATATGGCAGAGCCTGCCCTCTTTCATTTATCTTTATTCTTACGAAAGGCGTCAAAGAGGTCCATCGGCAGCGGGAATACCACAGTAGTAGCGTTTTCTGATGAAATTTCTATCAATGTCTGTAAATAACGAAGCTGTATGGTGATTTTTTCCTGGCTCATCACTCTTGCGGCCTCGAGAAGCTTCTGTGAAGCCTGCAGCTCTCCATCGGCTTTTATTATTTTTGCCCTTCTTTCCCTGTCTGCCTCGGCCTGCATAGCCATAGCGCGTTTCATCTCCTGGGGCAGAACCACATCCTTTACCTCTACATTTGAAACCTTGATACCCCATGGATCAGTGGAGAGATCGATGATCTCCTGAAGCCTGGCATTGATCTTATCTCTCTGGGCTAAAAGATCATCAAGTTCGGATTGTCCGACCACACTTCTGAGGGTTGTCTGAGAAATCTGCGATGTTGCGAACATGAAATCCTCCACTTCAATAATAGCCTTTTCAGGATGAATGATGCGGAAGTAAACAACGGCATTCACGCTGATTGAGACATTATCTTTAGTAATAACATCCTGTGGCGGTACATCCAGGGTAACGGTTCTTAAGCCGACCTTTACCGGTCTGTCGATCCCGGGAATTATTATGACAAGACCGGGTCCCTTGACTTTGTAGAATTTCCCCAGCCTGAAAACAACAAGCCTTTCATATTCAGTCACGATTTTAATGACTAGAAAAAGAACAATTATCAGAAAAATTGCAACGTAGATATAGGTTAACATAAATAAAGCTCCCTTTTTTATTTTATCAAATTCAGAAGTAATGAAATCTAATTAATCAGGAGATGTAATTATATGTTAAATTTACGTTTATTTAATGTCAAGCATTTCCATATAATAAAGAAAACCCTCCCTATGGAGTTTTCACCATCGGGAGGGTACTATCCGGGATATTAAACTATATTGCATCTTCGCCTTTCTCATCCGTTCTGACCCTTATTGCGTCGTCAACGGGATGGATAAATATCTTACCATCGCCGATCTCCCCAGTATAAGCTGCTTCCCGTATCGCTTCTGCAATCCTTTTCACTTCTGAATCTTTCACGATGATCTCAATGCGTGTCTTTGTGATCAGGTCTATTATGTATTTTTTCCCACGGACATTTTCTTCCATGCCATGCTGTTTTCCATGGCCTTCTATCTCGCTGATCATAATGCCGGGATGTCCTATGGAATCGAGAGCTGTGACTATAGCTCCCGCTTTTTCCGGTCTGACTATAGCCTCAATTCTTTTCATATTGTTCCTCCTCTGTAGCCATTATGACACTTTATTTGCAAAAATTATGCCAGAGCTATTTAAAATTTAATCAATTATAGTGATAATTATATGTACTGCATTTAATTAAAATAAATAAAAAAAAGATTAAATATGATTATATTATATACATATTTTATTAAATTGGGCTATTTATCATGCTAATAATAAAAATACGCTTATTAATTAATCATAATATTTAAATAGATTATTTATTATCCATAATATATATTTATGCATGATTTTTAATCATAAATTGAATCCATTTTTTGATCCTTGGTGAAAATCAATTTTCCGTTATTATCCTATAAAGCTTGCATAAATTAACCAGGCAGTATAATTAAATTCTTCCTTACAATTTATTGCAATTTGGCATTATATTTGCAAATTATGCTTATTGATTTCTGATAGGAGGTATTATGAAAATATCGAAAATGAAATTCTGGGTCGGATTGGCGTCAATGGGTTTCCTGCCGGCAGCCGGGCTTTTCGCGGAGAGTGCTAAGCCTGGACCGGTAATAAATTCAGGAGATACCGCATGGCTTTTAACGTCATCCGCTCTTGTGCTGCTTATGACAATTCCTGCTCTGGCGCTTTTCTATGGCGGACTTGTCAGAAAAAAGAACATTTTATCCGTCATCTATTACAGCTTTGCCTGCGCGATTGTCGTAAGTATTTTATGGGTAGTCTGCGAGTACAGTCTGATCTTCAATGTATCGACTCCTCTGGAGTTTAATACCGACGGTTCACTTACAAAAAAAACAATTGACGGTGTAGCAGCTGTGAAGGGTGTTCTGCAATGGGTAGGCTCCCTTAAATCTGCATTTCTTAGCGGTATAGGCGTTAATACGGTTAACTTTAATGCCCCGACCGTTCCTGAAAATGCATACTCGATGTTCCAGCTTATGTTCGCTATCATAACGGTGGCCCTGGTATCAGGGGCTATAGCCGAGAGAATGAGTTTTGCAGGATGGTTTGTATTCCTGATCCTGTGGTCATTCCTTGTTTACACGCCCATCGCTCATATCGTATGGAATCCTGAAGGATTTCTCGCACAGAAAGGCGCTCTCGATTTTGCAGGGGGGCTTGTTGTTCACGCTTCTTCCGGAGTATCGGCGCTTGTTGCCTGTATCGTGCTGGGTCCCAGAGCGGGGTTCAGGAAAAATCCCATTTCACCCCCTTCAAACATTGCATATGTGTTCATTGGTGCTACTCTCCTCTGGGTAGGCTGGTTCGGATTTAATGCCGGGAGCGCTGTAGCCGCAAATGGTCTGGCTTCCAGCGCTTTTCTGGTCACACATACAGCTACAGCGATGGCTGCTCTTACATGGATGATACTTGAATGGATTTTCATGAAAAAACCAAGCGTTGTCGGCGCAAGCACCGGCGCAGTCGCCGGCCTGGTTGCCATAACGCCTGCTTCGGGTTTTGTGAACCTTGGCGGTGCACTCGTGATAGGCATGGTTGTCAGCCTGATTTCCTTTACATTTATGGCTGTATTCCGTAAGATATTTAAATATGATGATGCTCTTGACGTCTTCAGCGTGCATGGACTCGGCGGTACCTGGGGTGCTTTTGCAACCGGTCTTTTTGCAGTTTCTGCTGTAAATCCAGGCGGGAAAGGCCTAATAGACGGAAATCCCGGCCAGGTCCTGATACAGCTTATGTCCATCGGTATTGCATGGTGCATAGCGATTGTGGGTACGCTGATCTGCCTTTTCCTTGCAAATCTGATCACCGCAGGCAGACTGCGCGTTACCGAGAAAGAAGAGGCTGAAGGTCTGGATATTTCCCAGCATGGGGAACAAGTTGAATCGGCTAAATAAGGTTCGGAGGATAATATGAAAAAAATCGAAGCGATAATCAGGCCTGATAAGCTGGAAGCTGTTGTTGAAAAGCTTTCCGAACTCGGATACTCGGGCTTAAATTACACCGAGGTTCAGGGCCATGGAAGGCAGAAAGGCATGAAGGAGCTTTTCCGGGGAAGAGAATATGAAATTAAATTCATACCCAAGATCAAAATCGAGATAGTAACAATGGATAATACCGTTGAGAAGATCATTGATGCTATTATTGCAACAGCAGCTACAGACCAGATCGGGGACGGAAAGATCTTCATTACTGATGTTGAGGATGTCATCAGGGTAAGGACAAAGGAAAGGGGAGAAGTCGCCATATAATTTGCAGAAACCATTTTTAACCCTGCCCTTTGAAAAGGGCGGGGCTGTTTTAATTATGCGCCCATGACGGTGCGCCTTTTTAAAGAGAGAATGTTCGGATGAGCTATAAAGATTCTTTATTTAATGAGATAAGCGGAATACCTCTCAAGGCCGGCCGGCTGGCTTTTATTGAGACTGTAAAGAAAATTGAAAAATCCATTCTTGCATCACTGAAAGAGGAAGTTCTGGCCGGCTGGTCTTTAGGAAAAGGCATCGGGACATCAAATGAACTTTCTGTTTTCAGGGATAGTATCCTGGGAATGATTATAGAATATTCGGGAGGAATCCCTGAAGGGATTACGGTCGCTGCCGTAGGCGGATATGGAAGAGGTGAACTTTCTCCTTATTCGGATATCGATCTTCTCATCCTTCATAAGGACAGGGCTCCGGTTGAAAATTTTGTGCACAAATTTGTCACAAACCTGTGGGACTGCGGCTACCATATCGGATATAGTGTGAGGACCATTGATAATCTGATTGAGCACGCAAGGGAGGATATAGAATTTCTGACAAGCCTGTTCGAAGCCCGGTTTATAAAAGGTGATTTAAATCTCTACAGCAGTATGGAAACGGCAACGAGTAAACTCATCGGTTCGTTCAGGGTCAGCTATCTTAAGTCACAGATGGAACAGCTCAATTCACTGATCGGTGACCCGGCCAATAAAATACTTTTAAAAGAGCCCGATATTAAAAAAAGTATCGGCGGTTTAAGAAGCGTTCACCTTATGGAATGGCTGAATTTCACCTTTACCATGAACAAAGGACTTGCCGGTTTAAAATTGATACTTCCTAAGATTTATTATAAAAAGACATATGTTGCTTATGATTTTCTTTTATTCATACGCTGCGCCCTTCACATTGAAAGCGGACGAAAAAATGACCGGCTGCTTATGAATGACCAGTTTTCACTTTCAGGGCTGTTTTTTACTTCCGGTGGAGAGGAGGCAAGGACTGAAAAACTAATGAAAAAATACTACAGTAAATCCGAAGATATATTTTTATCTCTTCTTTTTATTATCGATGAATTCCATCTCCGCTTTATCAGGAGCTATAAGAGTCTGAGAGGGGGACGGGGAAAGGGTAATACGATTGAGGGGAATTACCGGATCATTAACAAGCGTTTCTACATAAGAGGATGGGCCGGATTTACAGCCGAAAACGCTTTCCAGGCCCTGTATATCTATTGTAAAAAAGGCTGTTTTTTTACATTCAGCTTGCTCAATTATTTGAGGGAATGTGCGAGAAAGATGAGCGAGGAAGATAAAAAATCAAGGAATATTTTTTATCTTTTCAGAAAAATACTCTCACTTGAAAATGCCTCCTCTGCCATTATTGTCATGAAATATTCGGGACTTCTTTATGAATATATTCCGCCTTTTAAGAAGATATGGCATCTAATCATTTATAACCCATACCATCAATTTACAGTCGATGAGCATGCATTTGAGTCAGTACGCGCTTTTACTGCGCTGAAATTGCAGGGAATCCTGCCGGATGCTAAAAACAGGATTAAATTCTCGCATTTCTCTGAAGTGGGTTTTTACTATAAAAAAAATATCTGGATCATAAGACTGGCGCTGCTGCTTCATGACATCGGAAAAGCTTATGAAGGTGATCATTCAAAAAATGGGGTAGAAATGGCCGACAAACTATTCAAAATTTTGCCGATAACTTCCATGGCGCGCGAACTGATCCTCTTTCTTATAGATAATCATCTTCTTCTTTCCAATCTGATAAGGAGAAGCAATATAGCCGACAAAACGATGCTCAGGGATCTCGCCGGGAGATTTATACTGACCCCTTTTCCAAAAGAATATTTTGATGCCCTTTATATATTAACTTATTGCGATATCTATGCAACAAAACCTGAAAATTTTAAAAGCTATATGGCTGAACTGCTTACACTTTTGTACAGGAATTTAATACCATATTTAAGCCGGAAATTGATGCGCACTGAAAACATCGTTAGAAGTCCGGACTCATCAGGCGAATTCGGATCTTTTATCAGGGAAATGGGGCCCTCTTATACGGCTCAAAACCAGGAAAGTGAGATACACGATGATTATTCCATTTTAAATTCCATGAAAGAAGCGGAAATTCGGATTAAAGTCAGGAGTTATAATGATTATTTTAAGGTTAAAATGTTCTCATCTGACAGGAAAGGCCTGTTCTCCTATTTCTGCGGCATCCTGACCCTTAATGGAGCTGACATAGTAAGAGCGGAAGTTCGAACCTATAAGGATGTTGCGGTGGATGAATTCACTGTAACCAGGATTTTCGGGATTGATTACATGGAAAATATGAAAGATGAATTGAATATCTGGACCAAGGACCTTGAGAAACTTCTCGGGACCTATCAGTTTAACGCACCGGGACTTGAACAGGCGATCGAGTCTATGAAAAAAAAGATAAAAAAGTCACCCGCAGTTTTTTCCAGAAAACCGGATATCCTGCTTGAAAACAGGGGCGGCGGTGCCTGTACACTGGAGATTTCAGGGATGGACAGACCGGCACTCCTGTTTGACACAGCCGGTTATATATCGAAAAACGGAATCGAAATTCAGAGCGCCCATATAGATACTATGGGCTGGTATGTTCATGATATCTTCGAGCTTAAAACTGGTGAACGTCTGAAGGATGATGAAATAAACAGGATAAGAGAAGAATTAATCCAGATTCTCAACCAGCAGTAAGGGAAGCGGTTTCCATAAGTGTATATTCCGAGCTTTCCATCAGGCGGTCTATCTGATAAAAACTCCGCCTCTCTTCCAGGAATATGTGAATTATTATTTCACCGAAATCAAGAAGGCACCACCCTCCATGCCATTCTTCCATGCCGTTCTTCAGGCTGATTTTATTATTTTTCATGTAACGGATGAGATTATTTCTGACAGCCTCAAGCTGTATTATGCTATCGGCAGTTGATAGAAAAAAATAATCCGCCAGAATTGATTTACCGTTGGGATCGTATGCTTTAATATCACGAAGTTTCAATCGGGCCAGTTCCTTTAATATTCCTTCGATAAGATCCATCAAATGCCCCGTTAAAATTTTGCAAGGGTGTGCGAAAGCGCGTAGGGATCCATTTCTTTCATCACTACGGAACTGTAAACCTGTAGAAGGTCATGGATGGATAGAGCTGTTAACCCGCTTGTCCTCCTTATGGTATCGAAGAGCAAGGCAGAAGCCTGATTGTTCTGAATGTCGGCGGTCATTTTTTGAGAAGCGGCCTGAATATTCCCAGCCTTAAAATCAGCAATAGCACCGCATCCTTTTAAAAGCTTGAGAAGGGAATAGAATATGTCTTTTTCAGATGTTTCTGTGAATATTATATGTCTTAGAAATAAATAAACCTCTTCGTCGGAAAATCCATAAAGACGGTATTCTGTTTTAAGAGAATCTACCAGGCTTTTAAAAAATACGTTTGTTTTGTACATATTTCCGTAAGAAACCATGAAGTTGGTATTCAAGGCGAATTCCATTTGAGTTTTTGCATCAAGCATTCTCATAAATGTATAATAATTGTCCCTGTTCAATTCTTTTAAGATCTCATCCCTGAAAAAATGCGCTGTCTGGTACGGATCGAAAGTTGCTATAGCCTCATAAAACTGGACATCTCTCCACTTCTCTTTCAGATTCTTATCATTCTGAAGACGCAGGCTTAATGATGAGGCGACTTTATCCAGTTCTCCCGTTGCAAAATATTCCTTTTCTTCATTGTTAAGTAAAAAATAAAACCTGTCGAATCTCAATTTATACCTGTATTTTTCAGTTGTTACTGAACACCCGACTGCAAGGACGGCAATGATCAGGCAGGTTATCAACTTATTCATTAATCTCTCCTTTAAAGGCCTTATGTACAGGCTTTATTCGTTTTGCTGAGTCTCTTCATTATTCGGAAGGAGAATATTTTCATATTGCTGAGTGCTTTCATCCGGCTTATAGTCGAAATTATCATCAGAAACCGGCTGATTGATGCTTGCGGGATTATAGGTAATACCCAGTTCAACTGTGTTTCCCAATTGATTCTGGGCTTCAACCTTTAGGATCTCGCCTTCCTTTCCGGCTATCATATATATATACTTGAATCCTGCTGTGTTGCTTTTAGGAATGAACTTGATCTTGTAGCATTCCTCATTCTTATAACTTACCAGGTAGTTTGTCGCCGGCAGGGTCGGAACGTATTCTTTTAAAAGTCTATCGATATTCCAGCCGATAAGAGGGGTCTTTTTATCCCTTTCAAGGGTCTCACTAATAGCTATGTTCTGATCCTTGAAAACAAGCCATAGATTTTTACCATCCGATATGAATTTCTGGCCAGTGTCCACACTGGTCCCTGAGGGTGATCTTCCGTAGAAAGACATTAAAAATTTGTCGGGGGCTTTATATTGAATCACGCCGCCATATGTTTTGTTGTTAAATGAATAGGTAAAAGTACCTGAGAAGGTCCTTATCTGGGTAATCTTTTCCCTTATTATATGTATTATATCGTTGGCAGTAAATACAGTTATTTTCTTAGCGGAAGCTTCTACCGCAGAAATGACCACCAGCACAGCAGCAGCCAGAAACAAGGTCCGGTAACCGGACATTAATTTTCTCCTAAAATACTGCCGGGGACGGGACTTGAACCCACACAGGCGTGAACCTACTAGAACCTGAATCTAGCGCGTCTGCCAATTCCGCCACCCCGGCATTCAAAATAAAATTGATTTTAAATCAAATTTGAATAATTATCAATATTTTACCAGTAAGAAGAGGCCTTGACATGATCTAACGGATAAAAACCGCACTTATTACCAGAAAGGGCAGCGACGAAATAAAAAAAACTGCTGCGCTCCTGAGAATATCCATTTTAAATGCTCTGGCCAGTACGATAATTGATAAAACCATTATCCATAATTCTGGAATGATGAAAAAAAAGAGAATTTCAGGCAACCATGAAAGGCGGACAAAAAATAATTTTGGGATAAGAATAAAAATAAAAGAGGGTGTGAGAAGCGCATACGCCTGTGATGAAAATGCCTTTTCAAAACTGCCTTTACCTCCCATAATCCCCGCAAGGAGTGAGGAAAGAGCGGAATAAGCCAGAACCTCTGAGAATACGGCGGGAATCGAGGTAAAAGCCTGCAGAAGATATAGGTTGCCGGGGCTCACTGCAATAAATGACCTCAGGGGGGTGGTCATACCTGTAAAATAATATAAAAGCGAGATAAGCGAAAGAAGGAGACTATAAAGAAGAACACACCGGAAACCAGCTAAAATACCGTCCTTTTCTTTTAATAATCTATCCGTCGCAACTGATGGGTTAACAATAAACCCTGCTAATAAACGAGCCGTCTCGAAAAGAAATGGAAATTTTATCATCCCAGTGCTCCGAAATTTAATATAAATATTCTATAAGTATTGACAGGTTTAAGCAAATAAAATTTTGACAAAACATCTATCTCCAATTTATATTATTCATCTTATTTTTAACCTGTTCCATTCAATAGGGAGATTGTATGCTAAAAAGCCCTGATATACAGAATTTTAAAGGTTTGTCGGAAACAGAAGCCGGAAGAATATTAAAAGCTTATGGATATAATGAGCTGCCGCTAGCCGGGAGAAAAGGCCCGTTAATGGTAGCTTTCGGGGTGCTCAGGGAACCAATGTTTCTGCTTTTATTAACAGGAGGACTGCTTTACCTGTTCCTCGGAGATGTAAAAGAAGCATCCATGCTGTTATGTTTTGTATGTCTGATAATGGGTATTACCATCTACCAGGAAAGTAAAACCGAGAAAGCCCTTGATACGCTCAGAGACCTTTCCAGCCCGAGGGCGCTCATTATAAGGGATGGGGTTGTCATAAGGGTTGCAGGAAGGGAAGTTGTGAGGGATGACATAATTGTAATTGCCGAGGGCGACAGGGTTCCGGCAGATGCAGAAATCCTGACAGCTTTGAACCTCTACATAGATGAATCACTTCTCACGGGAGAATCCGTTCCAGTGCATAAAATCCCAGGCGGAGACGAATCGCGCGCTTATTCCGGGACAATGGTTATAAAGGGCCAGGGAATTGCCAGAGTTTACGCCACGGGAAGCCGGACTGAACTCGGTAAAATAGGTACTTCTTTAAAGTCTATTGAGAGAGAACCGACAGCTCTAGAAAAAGAAACACTTAATCTGATCAGAAACGTTGCCGTGATAGGTATTATGATATGCGTATTACTTGTTATCATATACGGGTTGACACGGAGCAGCAGTGATGACCCCCTCAGATCATGGCTCGACGGTTTACTGGCCGGTATAGCCCTGGCAATGGCGCTTTTACCCGAAGAATTTCCTGTGATCCTTACAGTTTTTATGGCTATCGGAGCATGGCGAATGTCAAAGAAGAACGTCCTGACGAGGAAATCATCCGCTATAGAATCTCTCGGTGCGGCCACTGTACTCTGTGTTGATAAAACAGGTACAATCACATGGAACCAGATGACAGTGTCAAGGATATTTTCAGGAGGAAGTGTATTCAGCCCCTCGTTTCATGATCAGTCCGGCGTACTGCCTGAAAATTTCCACAGACTGGTCGAATACAGCATCCTTGCAAGCCAGGAATCACCCTTCGATCCAATGGAAAAAGCTATTAAACAGCTCGGCGAATATAAACTGAGGAATACGGAACATATTCACGAGGATTGGGAGCTTGTACAGGAATACCCTCTCGGCGAGGAATTAATGGCCATGTCCAATGTCTGGAGAATGCCGGGCGGGTATTTTTATATGATAGCAGCAAAAGGTTCGCCCGAAGCGATCCTCGATCTTTGCCATGTTGATGATAATAAAAGGAAAGATATAATGAAAAATGTCATGGAATTTGCAGCCGATGGGCTCAGGGTCCTTGGCGTCGCTCATTCTGAATTTCATTCAGAAGTTCTTCCTGACATTCAGCATGACTTTGATTTTGAATTTCTTGGATTAATCGGGTTATCTGATCCTGTCAGACGATCAGTATCGCCTGCGGTAAAAGAGTGCTACGGTGCAGGAATACGTATTATGATGATGACAGGGGACTATCCCGGGACAGCTATAAATGTCGGAAGGCAGATAGGGCTCAGGGGAGCAGGTAATCCTATTATAGGCCAGGAAATAGTTTCGATGAATAAGAACGAATTTAAGAAAAGGCTCAGGAATGCAGGTATTTTTGCCAGGGTTGCACCCGAACAGAAACTTACAATTGTTAATTTGATGAAAGAAATGGGAGAGGTTGTGGCGATGACCGGTGATGGCGTAAATGATGCGCCTGCGCTTAAAGCATCAAACATAGGGATCGCCATGGGGCTGAGAGGAACAGATGTAGCAAGGGAGGCTTCTGACCTTGTCCTGCTGGATGACGATTTCTCTTCAATTGTATCAGCGGTAAGGATGGGCAGGAAAATCTTTGATAATTTGAAGAAAGCCATGATATATGTTATATCAATTCATATCCCGATAGCAGGAATGGCGCTTATTCCCGTTCTTTTTAACTCTTCTCTTATTCTGATGCCTGTTCATATAGTATTTCTAGAACTTATAATAGATCCGGCATGCTCCATTGTCTTCGAGGCTGAAAGGGAGGAAGCAGGAATAATGGACAGGCCTCCGAGGAATCTTAATGATCCCCTGATAGGAAGAACTGAGATAATAATGTCACTTTTCCAGGGCTTGTGCGTTCTTTTAACTTCCCTGGCAATATACCAGCTGTCCGGATTCAGGATTTCCGATCCGCGCTATTCAAGGGCAGCGGCCTTTACGACCCTCATCATTGCCAATCTCGGGCTTATTCTTTCCGGCCGTTCATGGAAATTGAATATAATATCGGCTCTTAAGATGAAGAATACAGCTTTATGGCTGGTCGTCTGCGGTTCTATTATATTGCTGTCTCTTGTTCTGTTCCTTCCTGCTCTGAGGGACCTTTTCCTTTTCGATAAGCTTAAAACCTATGACATTATCTTATGCATCGGGGCAGGGCTTGTTAATATGCTGCTGTTCGACATTCTTAAGTTTTTGTTCCTTAAAAGATGAAATTGTGGTATAATGATGCAGTAATATTTATATAAAGTTCGGAGTTACCATGAAGTTATCCGAAATAGCCGGTATTATAAAGGGTTCATTGACCGGCGAAGATGTCGAGATTACGGGTGTATGCGGTCTGGACAGTCAAAAGCCTGGCACCATTGCTTATGCTCAGGACAGAAAAACCCTTGAAAAACTCGAATTATCCGATGCGGCAGCTCTTATCCTGCCCACGGGCCTCTCTTGCAATACAAAGCCCTTCATAAATTCAGATGATCATAAAATGGCATTCTCGAAGGTACTTGACCTATTCAACCCCTACAAGCCCTATAAAAGAGAGATCTACCCGGCGGTTTATATAGAGAAGGGAGCGAAGATCGGTTCTAACGTGACTGTATTGCCCTTTACCACTATAATGGATAATGCCCTGATCGGAGATAATACTGTAATATATTCCCAGGTTTATATTGGTAAAAACGTCAGGATAGGAAAAAACTGTCTTATCAAGGCAGGCGTGAAGATCGATGATGAAACGGTCATGGGCGACAATGTAATAATTCATCACAATGCAGTAATCGGAGGAGATGGTTTTGGGTATATGCAAAAAGACGGGAAAAATATAAAGATACCCCAGATCGGACGCATAATCATTGGAAACGATGTTGAAATCGGGGCCTGCATGACAATCGACCGGGCAACCGTTGGTGAAACCGTAATAGGAGATGGTGTAAAAATAGATAATCTTGTCCAGGTGGCCCATAATGTGAAAATAGGGGAAGGAACCGTCATTGCTTCCCAATCCGGGATATCCGGCAGCAGTACTATAGGTGCACACTGCATGATTGCGGGACAGGTAGGAATTGCCGACCATGTCGGCATAGGCAATAGCGTCATAGTTTTAGCCCAATCCGGAATCGGCTCAGGAAAGGCAATTGAGAATAACAGGGTCATTTTCGGGTCCCCGGCGAGGGACGCAATTGAGGAAAAGAGGATCCTGGCATCGATTTCAAGACTTCCGGACCTGATTAAAAGCATAAATCAAATCAAGAAGAGGCTGAAGATCGATTGAAAGTTTAGAATTATCAGTTTCACACCGGGGAAATCGAATATCGTATTTATTTTAATAATATTTAATTATGAGCTAAAATATTTATTAAAACATAGCGGCTATATAAGGGAGGTCAAATGGGTTTTTATATAGAGATAGATGATGAGATCTGCAAGGGCTGTTCGATATGCATACCGGAATGCCCGAAAGAAGTAATCGCCATCGGGCAAAATTTCAATTCAAAGGGCTGGCGTTACGCCGAGCCATTAAAAAATGAAGACTGTATAGGCTGCAAAAAATGTGCTGTTGTTTGCCCGGATGCGGCTATCGAAGTCTGGAAAGAGGATTAAAAATGCAAAAAAATAAAATACTATTGATGAAAGGTAATTGTGCTATGGCCGAGGGTGCAATAATAGCCGGATGCCGTTATTATTTCGGCTATCCGATAACGCCGCAGAACGAAGTACCTGAATATATGTCGGAAAGGTTACCTGAGGTCGGCGGGGTTTTCATACAGGCGGAAAGTGAGCTTGCTTCAATAAATATGGTATTCGGTGCAGCAGCGGCAGGTGCCCGTGCGATGACCAGTACTTCATCACCCGGTTTCAGCCTTATGCAGGAAGGATTATCATACCTTGCGGGAGCGAGGCTTCCATGCGTTGTTGCGAATGTTCAAAGATGCGGGCCGGGGCTTGGAAATGTCTGGACTGGACAGTGTGATTACTTCCAGGCCGTAAAGGGGGGAGGTAATGGCGATTATCATATAATCGTGCTGGCGCCGGCTTCTCCGCAGGAAATGATGGACCTGACAATTCTCGCTTTTGACCTTGCCGACAAGTACAGGGTTCCGGCTCTTATCTTGAGCGATGCGATAATTGGACAGATGATGGAAAAGGTTTTAGTCAGGGAAAGTGTCACTAAAAAATATGACAAGCCATGGGCTCTAACCGGGGCGAAAAACAGGGATAAGAATGTGATCCGCTCGCTGTACGGCAGCGAGGACAAGATTGAACAAAACAATATTATTCTGCAGGAAACTTATGTGAGAATAAAACAGAACGAGGTCCGTTATGAAAGCTTGTTCATCGATGATGCAGTTCTTGTAATCGCAGCCTACGGCACGTCTGCAAGGATAGCAAAGAACGCGGTGAACAGGCTCAGAGAGGAAGGCCACAGGGTAGGATTTTTCCGGCCTATTTCACTATATCCTTTCCCGTATGGTGAAGTAGAGAAAATGGCTTTAATGGGCACAAAGCATTTCCTGTCAGTTGAGATGAGCGCCGGTCAGATGATCGAAGATATCTCCCTGGGCGCCGGGGGGAAGGCTGATATTAGTTTTTACGGTAGGACCGGAGGAAACATAGTTGAAGAAGATGAAATATGTAATAGGGCACTTTCCATTATTGACGGAAAATCGAAGGATTATCTATGGCGAAATTGATTTATAGAAAACCTGAAAGCATGACTGATAAGCCTCTGCACTATTGCCCCGGCTGCGGACATGGAGTTGTACACCGCCTGATCTGCGAGGTAATTGATGAACTTGGGGTAAGGGAAATTACAATAGGAGTAGCACCTGTTGGATGCGCCGTTTTCGCTTATGATTACTGGGATTTTGATGTAAGTGAAGCGGCTCATGGGAGGGCCTCCGCGGTAGCAACCGCCATTAAGCGTGTTCAAAGGGATAAACTCGTCATATGCTACCAGGGCGATGGAGATCTGGCGTCTATAGGCATGGCTGAAACCATTCATACAGCGAACAGGGGAGAAAACATAACAGTGATTTTTATAAATAACTCTAATTACGGAATGACAGGCGGTCAGATGGCGCCTACGACACTTATCGGTCAGAAAACCACCACAACGCCGGAAGGAAGAAAGGCTTCCTCGGATGGCTATCCTATAAAGATGGCAGAGATGATATCAGCCTTTCCTGCGGTCAGATATTCGGTAAGGACGACAGTCGCAGATTTCAAGGGGGTCGTCATGACTAAAAACGCGATTAAAAAGGGATTTAAACTGCAGCTTGACGGCAGCGGTTATTCTTTTATCGAAATCCTTTCAAACTGCAATACTAACTGGGGTCTGAGCCCTCTGGATGCGAACAGGATGATTTTGAACGAAATGGTTAAAACTTTTCCCCCGGGTATTTACAAGGATATGCAGGGAGGAGATAAATAATGACTCAGGATATAATAGTTTCCGGTTTCGGGGGCCAGGGGATCCTGTCGGCCGGACTGATGCTTTCGGAGTCCGCTATACTTGAAGGCCTGAATACAACTTATTTCCCCTCATACGGCGCTGAAATGAGAGGGGGGACAGCAAATTGTCATATAAGAATTTCGGATAAGGAGATTGCGTCTCCAATAATATTATCCCCCGATATTTTGATAGCAATGTCAAAACCAGCCATGAATAAATTTCTTGCAAGGGTAAAATCTGGCGGAAAGGTTCTCTTTAATTCAGATATCAAGGAAGGAGGCCCTGTTCCGGAAGACCGTTCCCTGGTATTGTTAAGCTGTGAAAAACTCGCAGCGGAAAAATTAGGTTCTACGAAGAGTGCCAATATGATCATGATCGGCGCTTTTTTAAGGATCTCACCGATCCTGTCGATTGATAATATAAAAGAAGCCATTTCGAGCAATTTCGCTAAAAAGGGTAAAAAGGTTGTAGAAATGAATTACAGAGCCCTTGAACTCGGCTACAAGGCTGCGGAGGGTTATGAATTATGAGTTTTAAACGTTTTGTGCATGAAGTCAGGATCAAGCTGCCCCTGACTGCAATGCAGAAGATATTTTTTTCATGTCTGATCGCACTTGGTGCGGTTGCCGGTATATTCATCGCTTATATCATTATAACGTTTTCAGAGCTGAAGGATATAAAACCGCTGGAAAATTATTCGACATACGATGTACCTACAAAAGTCTATGACATCAATAACAAGCTTATTACAGAATTTTACAGGGAGAAGAGGGATCTTGTTTCCTTCAAGGACCTGCCCGATTCTCTGATCAAGGCTATAATTGCCGTGGAGGATAACGAATTTTATAATCATCATGGATTCAATCCTGTTGCTTTCTTCCGCGGAGTTATTATCGATCCAATACTTGGAAAGCGTGCACGCGGTGCCTCGACGATCACCCAGCAGCTTGCCAAGAACCTTTTTACGTCGGGGGAGAGAAGCCTTTTCAGAAAGATCATTGAACTCTGGTATGCCTTCCAGATAGAAAAGAAATATTCCAAAGAAGAAATACTCGAGCTGTACTTTAACCAGGTTTACCTGGGGCATGGATGTTACGGTGTCCAGGCCGCTTCCTACTATTTCTTTGATAAGAACGTAAAAGACCTGACAGTGGGAGAGGCGAGTCTCTTAGCAGGACTTGTCCAGTCACCGGAAAATGATTCGCCGGTCTTAAACCCTTACAAGGCCCAGGCAAGGCACAGGGTTGTTCTCAATTCGATGGTCAAGATGAATTTTTTAACAAAGGATGAAGCCGATGAAATTTTTGATCAGTTCTGGAACCATTATTCGACTATTATAAAGGTAAAGGGGATAACGGTTCAGAAGACCCAATCTAACCCTGCACCCTTTTTTACTGAATATATCCGCCAGATTCTGACCGAGAAATACGGTGAAGACAGGCTATATTCCGGCGGGCTCCAGATTTACACAACGCTTGATATTGATAAACAGCGCGTGGCGAAAGATGAACTGGATAAGCAGATTTCAAACGAACAGATTAATTATGACAAGGATACCCGCCTTAACACCCAGCGCTTCAAGGAGAATTATCAGGATATCATAGATGTTTTAAGCCTTTATTTTGGTATAAACAGCATCAAGGTTGGAAATGGAAGGGTAAAGGACCATATTGAAAATATTTACAAGAATTATAACGACATGATATACCTTTCGACATTTGTTTTCGGTCTCAACGGCCTGAACAATAAGATCAAAAGCCGGTACCGTCTGCCTGTTCTCATAAAGCAGAAAGAGGACGATGTGGAAGGGGCGTTGATTTCGATTAATCCTAAAAGCGGCTTTATCCAAACCATGGTCGGCGGGAGTGAATTCAACTACGCCAATCAATACAACAGGGCCGTACTCGCCAAGAGGCAGATGGGTTCTCTGTTCAAAGTCGTGTATTATACTGACGCAATTGACAGGGGGCTTATAACCCCGGCATCGGTTTTTATTGATATGCCGATGTTCTATGATGATCCCTCGGGCAAGCCCTATGTACCGAGGAACTCTGAAGGGATCTTCAGAGGCAAGATAAGGATCAGGGACGCTCTCAGGTTTTCCATTAACGTTGTTGCAATCCAGGTCTGGGATAAGATGCTCAGTACCCTGGGTTATAATTCAATAGTAGATAAGATGTCCCAGTACTTTACAATTCCTGCCGATGAAGTAAGAACAAGGGTGAAGCCTTCTCTGTCGTACGCCCTCGGTGTAGGCGCCTTTACTCCCTTTGAAGTGGCAAAATTTTTTGCCTGCATAGCCAATAACGGAGTTGCTGTAAAACCCCTGGCTATACTAAAGGTTAAAGACAGGTTTGGCAGAGTTATCGATGATTTCGAGATGGAAAGAGACCTTGACAGGGAGAGCAGGAAACAGGTCATGAGCCCGGGTGCCGCATTTATTATGCAGAGCATGCTGAACACGGTGCTTTATGAAGGCACCGGAGCTGATGCCGTCAGATCAACGGGATTTCCCACACTGGCGGCCGCCGGTAAAACTGGCACTGCTGAAAACTGGAAAGACGCCTGGTTTGCCGGTTTTACAAAAAATCTTGCGACAGTTGTCTGGATGGGATTCGACGATCCTAGAAAATCATTCGGAAGGGACAGGTTTGCGGCGCTGGTATCTGCACCCCTGTGGATGAGATATATGAAGCAGGTTCTTGCCGGTTACCCTGATATTCCGTTTGAGCAGCCATCCGATGTCGTACAATTGTCGATTTGTGCAAATTCGGGTCTCCTTGAAACGCCTTTCTGCCCCCATGTAATAAACGAATATTTTTTGAAGGATAACTATCCGGCAAAGAAATGCGATATTCATGTATCTGAGGCGACTTCAAGGGTTGACGAGGATAAAGAGATATTTAAGATCACGAACTCTCTCAATCTCAAGGATCTTGAAATAAACAGCGATGAAGGATCAAACAGCAACTACAATGAGCTCGAGGACATGAAGCAGTCTATGAAGCAGGATAAACTGAATATCAAATCGGGAATTGAATGAAATTCATCGTCATTGACGGTTATGTCGATGAACCAACCTGCCTTGGAGTGCCCCCGTATATCTCTACTTACGTCAGATATACTGCCGGAGCGGCGAGGTTGGGAGGAGCTTCCTCAGTAGGATATATTACAATCGATGAGCTGAGAAATTCCGATTATCTCCTGAAAAACGGAAAAACCTTTTTCGATGCTGCAGCAATTATTGCCGGGACTCCTGTTCCTGGCAAATACCTTGGGGGAATTCCTCTCCGGCTGAATGAAATAGAAAAGATCGCGCAAAGAAACAGGAAAACTCTTTTTCTTGTCGGTGGGCCGATCAGGTTTTCTTCAGACCGCCCTCAGATGCCGAATATTATCAACATAAGGCTGGATATAGAATCTTATGTATACCGGTTCATTTCCGGGGCCAGTTCTATCGAAAAGCTGAGAACACCAGAAGAAGTTGAAAAATTTTCAACAGCCGGGGCTTTTATTGTACAATTTCATCCCCGCTATCCTGATATTATAGCTGAAATCGAGACGGGAAGAGGCTGCCCGAGGAAAACCCACTGCTCTTTCTGCATTGAGGGATCATACGAAGTCATGTGCAGATCGCCGGAAGGAGTCATAAGAGAGATCAGTGAGCTTAGAAAGGAGGGTGTCCTTCATTTCCGGCTGGGCAAACAGGCGGATCTATATTCTTTCGGCTCAAGGTTGAAAGAGTGGGTAAACGGTTTTCCGAAGCCCGATACAGGCTCGGTCCTGAAACTTTACGAGGGCATAAGAAATGCCGTCCCGGACCTTAAAACTCTCCACCTTGACAATGTGAATCCGGGAACAATTTCGAATTTTCCGGACGAATCTGCCATAATAAGTAATATTATAGCAAAATTCAACACGCCGGGGGATGTGGCTGCTCTGGGTATGGAAAGTGCAGATCCAGCTGTTATTGAAAGGAACTGTCTGAAAGCCTTTCCGGAAGAAGTGATGAAAGCCATTGAAATAATAAATTCCGCAGGTGGAAGTATGGGTAAGGAAATATCAAAACTGCTTCCGGGAGTAAATTTGATCAGGGGGCTTCCCGGTGAGACAAGGGAGACATTCAAGATGAATTACGAGTTTCTTTTAAAAGTTCTTGATTCCGGCCTGATCCTTAGAAGGATAAACATACGGCAATTGAGATTGTCCTCAGGGACAGGCATTAGCAGAATGCATTCCTTCAAGGATAAGAATGAAAGGATGCTGGATGCCGCCTTCAGGAATTACCGTGGAAAGATCAGGAGGGATGTGGATATGCCGATGATTAAGAAGGTTTTCCCTCCAGGTACTATAATTCCTGATGCCATAGTGGAAATGGAAAGGGGTGATTGGAGTATAGCGCGCCCGATCGGTACTTATCCGATTGCAGTGAATATTCCCGAAAAGCTTCCTATCCTTAAAAAAATATCCGTCTTCGTTGTAGGATTCCGTGAAAGGTCCCTTATCGGGCTTCCATATCCTTTTTATCTCAAAGATGCTACACATCAGGAACTCAGACAGATCCCGGGTCTTTCCAAGAAAGCCGGGGAGTTAATGGCGAAAAAAAAGATATTAAAGACCGACCTTAATTCTTCTCCGATTTTCAAAAAAATTAAGGATTTCATCAGATGATATCAGAAAACACTCCTACCTGACATTAGTCTGTACATATTTTTTAAACATGATTATAATAATAAAGTAAATCGGTTTGAACGGAGCTTTGAGAAATGAACTTTCCAGACAGGATTGCCATGCAATTTGAACAGGCCCTGACCTCAGGCGCAGTGATGACCTATGCTACTGATGAGAAGCTTGTAAAAGACGATATCGATTTTATCGTCTTTGTACTGAAACATCTCAGCGTAAGAGACAGGAAGTTCTGGAACAAGGGGCAGAAAGAGCACGCCCTTGATTCGGAAAAAGATCCTTTCCTTCCCTATGAAAAGGATCTTTTTGTTAATGAACTGACGAAAACTCATATATGCCTTTTGAATAAATATAATGTGATGAAAAATCATATTTTGATAGTAACCAGGTCTTTCGAGGATCAGGAAACTCCGCTTACGGAGTTTGATTTCGAGGCTTTATGGCTTTGTATGGAAAAGATCGAGGGGCTTGCTTTCTATAACAGCGGAGTAAAAGCTGGAGCCAGCCAGAGGCATAAACATTTGCAATTGATAAAACTTCCTCTGACGGAGCAAATGGACAGGCTGCCGATAGGTCCGCTGATCTCCTCTCTTAAAAAAAGAGAAGGTCCCTTAGTTGTTCCGAGGTTTGAATTCAGGCATGGACTTTATTTTCTTCCTGAGAACGTCACCGCTCATTATCTTCTCGAAAAATACGATTCACTCCTGGAATACACAGGGCTTTCTGATAAATGGGGGCCTTACAACCTTCTTGTTACAAAGGAATGGATGCTCCTTGTTCCCAGAACTCTTGAAAGTTACAAGGGGATATCGGTCAATTCACTGGGTTTTGCCGGAACGTTCCTGGTTAAGGATTTAAGGGAATTCGGGGAAATAAAAAGGACTGGCTTTTTTGGAATTTTGAATTCAGTGTCAAGCCCGCTATAAATGATAAAGTTTAGCTTGCATTTAAAGTAAAAATTTATTAAAATTATCTTCATCTTTATGATTAAATTCCATTTTATAATTCTTTCTCGAGAGGTATACTATGGAACTGAAAACAGTAAGAGAGTTTATTGATTATATAGGAATATTCGGGACAAGGCCGGCGGGAAGGATCAAGGAAAGGAACGATATTTACAAGGAATGCTCGTTCGATGAATACAAAAGGAACTCAAAATATATCGCGGCATATTTCTTTAAGAAAAAGCATCTGCGTAAGGGGGATATGGTCGCCATATACTGTGAAAACAGGCCTGAATGGCTGATGGCTTATTTTGGTATAGTTTATAACGGACTCTGGGCCGTTCCCCTTGACGCAAGGCTTTCGGATCTTGAGGTCAAAAACCTGCTCCTCGACTGCGGTGCGGAAATAATGTTTTTATCTAAAAATCTCTATGATAACCTGACTTCCTCCCCTGAGATCCTTCAGCATATTAAAGAGTTTATCATATTTGACGATTCAGGGAACGACTTCAATTATACCCGTAAATTAAAAAGGTTCTCCGATGTGATAACGGAGGGTAAAACCGTTGCAGAGGAAATGGCACCGGTTGAAGTAAGCGGCAGAGACACAGCCTCCCTTATTTACACTTCAGGTACAATGGGAAACCCGAAGGGAGTCCTGCTTTCACACAGCAACTTCGCCCACCAGTTTAACTCTGTACATAAAGTTCTGCCTATAAGGCAAAGTGATACCCTGCTGTCCGTACTTCCGCTTCACCATACATTCGAGTTTTCCTGTGAACTTGCCGTTCTTTTCATAGGAATATCCATTACCTATGCTGAAAGCCTGAAGCCCAATAAGCTCTTGGCCAACATCAAGGAAACAAACGTGACATTTATGGCCGGTGTTCCTCTTCTGTTTGAAAAAATTTACGAGGGAATCATGAGACAGGTGAGGACCCTTCCTTTCGGGGTAAGACATGCAATAATGGGCCTTTACTATCTTACCGCCGGTCTTAATAAAGTGACTAATAACAAAGCTGGTAAAGCGGTATTCAAATTTCTCAGGAAAAAGGCAAACCTCAGCAATATCCGTTTTATTGTTTCAGGAGCGGCTCCGCTCAGTTACAAGGTAGCAAAAGGTTTTGATACGCTCGGACTTACTATCCTGAACGGTTATGGCCTTACCGAGGCTTCCCCGATAGTGTCTGTCAACCGGATGGAAAGAAAGATAAAAAATGAATCAGTTGGTATTCCTCTTCCAGGCGTGGAAGTAAGGATCGGTGAAATGGACGATCAGGGCAACGGCGAAATTTTTTTACGAGGGCCAAATATTATGCAGGGTTATTACAATAACAGGATGATAAATGTTGATGTAATAGACAAAGACGGCTGGTTAGCCACCGGAGACATAGGCAAATTGGATTCCGACGGCTATCTTTACATAACCGGCCGGAAGAAAAGCATCATAGTGACCCCAGGCGGTAAGAATGTTTATCCGGAAGAGATCGAAGAAATGCTGAATTCAAGTCCATTTATCCTTGAATCTCTAATTATTGGTATTCCTCAGTCGGAAGAGGACAGGGGTGAAAATATATACGCGCTTGTCGTACCAAATTATGAGTATTTTGATACCTATGGTACTCTGAATTCATTCAGGATAACGGATGAATTTGTTGAAAAGACAATAGAAAAACATCTCAGGGAAGTATCGAAAGTCCTGATTGACTACAAGAAGATAAAGGGATGGAGGATCAGGAGCGAAGAGTTCCCCAAGACCTCTACAAGGAAGATAAAGCGTTTCCTGTTTTCAGGCAGGGATTTTTTGAACAGCTGAAAAACCGGATCACTGGTACATAAATGAGATAGTAAATTTTGTTCCATCTCTGTAGGTGCTGTCGATTTTAATGTCTCCCCCGTAATAGGAAAGTGCATTTTTTACCATGAAAAGACCCAGGCCGGCCCCCCTTTCATTCCATTTGATTCCTCCGTTGCCCCTGTAAAACTGCTGAAATATTTTGTCTTTTTCCTCCTCCTGTATGCCGGGACCCGTATCGGTAATATCAATCAAATAATAATTGTCTTTAATATAACCATTGATAGTTATATTTCCGCCTGGCTTGTTATACATAATGGCATTGCTCAGCAGCTCATTAAATATGACTCTGATGATTGATTTATTGACGGTAAAATTTGAAAATTCCAAGGAGAAAGTTAAATCTAAATTTAATTTTTTATCCGATATCAGGGGAATATAGCCTGGAAGTATTGTTTTTTCAATAAAATCTTTAACATTGATCGTATCCCTGAATAGTTCGTTAACCGATGATTCCATTTCTCCGAAAGAAAGCGTTTTTTGAACGATATTTTCGATTCTCTCGATCTTCATACAGAGAGCCTCTATGAGTGAGTTCCTTTCACTGCCTGAAATATAGAGGGATGATTTTATTTTATCAATCTCGTCCTTAACTTCCGCAACAGGCTTCAGGAGATGATCGGAAAACCTGTTTAAAAACTCGTTCTTAAAATTTACGAGATTAAGAAGTTCGCGGTTTTTCTTTTTTATTTTATCATAAAGGAGGGAATTATTGATGGAAATTGATGCCTGACCTGCGAAGATCTCAGCGCTTGAAAGATCTCCTGATTTGAGTGATTTACCCCCCGTAATGGTATCGGCGTAGAGAACTCCCAGGAGGTTATCCTGATAAATCAGAGGTACCGCGAGAGAGGAAATGCAAATTTCAACCTTTTCCAGTTTTAATTTATTATTCACCAATAGAGTGCTTTTCTGAGAGACAGCGCAATTCAGAATAATCTCCTGACAGAAATTAAAATAAGCGCTACCCAGGCTGCTGTTTTTGATATTTATGAAAATTTTCGGCAAAAGCTTGCTGTATTCGCGGATATAAAGTATTCCATGGTCTGCGTTTACAGTATCTATGAGGCTTTTCACAATATTATTGAGAAGAAAGTCGATGTCAAGAATAGTACCGATTTCCCTGGTGATCTTGAGTATCAACTTCATTGTTTTATCTTTTTCAATCAGTTCTTTCTTTGATAGAAGGTTGACATTCTCCTGAGCTTCGAGAAGCTTAGCGGCTTCCTTTTTCTCAATGATCGTCAGTTCCTGGAGATTTTCATGGGCTTTTATCACCCTCTCCGCCTCGATCTTTTCCTCCCGCATCATCTCCTGAACGATCTCCTGAGCCTTTATTACCTTGTCCGCCTCGATCTTTTCCTTTCGCATCATCTCCTGAACGATCTCATGAGCCTGGAGCATGCGGTTAGCATCTATCAGTTCCTCATTGTACATATCCGACAGGTTTTTATACGCGTTAACCATTTTTTCGAGCCGTATGATCTGATTTTCCTTCTCATTTATAAGAGCTTTAAACTCATCATCTGATTTATCTGAAGCTGGCATAGAGACCCCTCACTTTTAATTTTAATGCTATAACATTATAGCATTGTTTAAAACTAAATCAAATCAATATCTTAGGGGCTTGTTTTGCAAAAACTGCTTTTCCTGTCTATAATTTTTATATGAAGGTTTATATCCCTGTACATTCGGGATTCTGCCCGGGAGTAAAACTTGCCGAAAAAAAACTGCTTGATCTGAAAATCAAAAAAAGCGGCAGGAATATTTATGTACTTGGAAAGCTCATACACAACAGCCGTTATATCGAATATCTCAAAACGCTTCAGATCAGGACCGTTGACAGGTCTGAGGATATACCTCCTGATGCGCTAGCCGTAATCAGGACTCATGGCATTGACAGAAGGGCTGAGGACAGGCTTGGCGGAGTACTTGAGGTTGTTGACATGACCTGTTCCAAGGTAAAGGAACTGCAGAGATATATACAAAAGCATGCCCTTGAAGGATTTTTTACAGTTATAACGGGAAAAAAGGATCATCCTGAAGTCCTCGGGCTGGTAAGTTATGCAGAGGGGTTTTACGTTATTGAAGATGGTTCCGACCTGGAAAATTTTATTGCCGGATTTAATAAGGATATCAGGAAAATTCTCGTAGTGTCGCAGACAACTGGAAAAAGAAGCCTTTTCGAAAAGGTATCCCGGAGGATCACCAGCGTATTTTCGAAGGGGCGCGAGATCGTAGTGCATGATTCGATTTGTTCAATAACAAGCCTGCGTGAACAGGAATCACTCAGGCTTCAGGAAAAATCCGATGCGACTTTTGTTATCGGTGACCATATTTCCTCAAATGCAAATCAGCTCTATCAGAAACTGAAGAATAAAAACCAGAACACATTCTTTATCGAAGACCTTATTGATTTAAAGGCGCTTGATCTTCCCATCGATACGTACAGGGCCGCCCTTGTGGTTTCATCTTCATCCACTCCGCCTTTCATTGAAAAGGAAGTTGTGGATTACCTCTTAAGCATCGCCTGAATGTCACTGCAGGTTTTCAACTTGTCCGTTCAACGCTGTAATCCAGTAACTCCCGCAGCACAGCTATTCCCGAAGGATCTGCGTTTTTAATTCCCCCTATCAGGTCTCCGGCTTTATCTCTGAGTGTGAGGACTTTTTCATTTATCAATTTAACAATACCCTTTCCTGTAACCTGCTCCCTTATAAAATTAATATCGTCCCCGGAAATTTGCCCTGAGCCGAATATCCTTAGTAGCTTTTCCCTTTCCCCGGGTCCTGTGTTTCTTAAGAGGTAATAATGGTATAGATTTTTTTTGTTTTCCTTAAGGTCTGAACCGACCGGTTTACCTGTTTTTTCAACGCTTCCGAATAATCCTATCTCATCATCCTTGATCTGGAATATCAGGCCTAGATCCTCACCAAGCTCACCAAGTAGAGGGAGCTCCCGAGCATCTCTCTCTGCAAGTATGGCACCGATGGTCAGGGGGAGGGAAAATGTATAACGCCCTGTTTTGTATCTGTAAAGATTCAGGATCGCCTCCTCACCAGGGCTTTCATCAAGGTGGCCGAAAGAAACATCCTGCATCTGGGCAAGACCGACTGAGGAAAATTCACTTGAAAAGAGTTTAATGATGCTTTCTTTTGCATAGGAGGGGCAAGCAAGCTCCGATAGTAATTCAAATGAAAGGAAAAAGGCAATGTCCCCGGCGCATATTCCCATGGATTCACCGTAGTGGTAGGAATCATGGAAGCCTTCCCTGTCTCCATGTCTCTTATACTGATAGAAAAGGCTTTCTCTTCCCCTCCTGAAAAGATCCCTGTCCATTATATCATCGTGAATGAGGAATCCTGTCTGGAATAATTCCATGGCAGCTGCTGAGCGGAGGGCGCTATCTTCCTGTTTACCGTTAAAAATTTTATGCGAGAGTAATACAAGTCCTCCCCTTATCATCTTACCCGACGAAGCAAAGTCAAACAGTTTTTTCAAAACATCTTCACCCCATTCATTAATTTTGACGAGATCTTTTTTCCTTGAATTGAAATATTCCTCCAGGAAAGCGCTGATTTCAGGTTTATGAGATTTGAAGAATTCAAGCATCTTATCTCCAATTGATTAGATGAATTGCGGTAACTGCATAGTTTAATTCTTTTTGGGGCTTTTCTCAATAAAAATAAGAATGACGGCATTCTAGGGGCATGAAACAGAGGGCATGAGCTTAAATGTTGTACACATTTTAAAATGTATTAAAAGGTGACATTTTAATTTGTTTGACACAGAGGGCATGAGCTTAAATTGACAAAAAAAAAAGCGTTTTTTATAATAACGATTCAAAAATGCACCTGAGGCCTGATCTTATCAATATTGGTGACCGGGAGTTAATAATGAATATATCAGACAAACTGTGGAAAAGGGGAAGGGATTTCCTCGGCGTGAAATACCCGATAATGGCCGGTGCAATGACCTGGATAAGCGACTTTGAACTTGCAAAGGCCATTAGTTCCAACGGAGCCTTTCCCGTACTCGCCGGCGGCAACATGGACCCGGATATCTTTGAAAAAGAAGTGGATAAGCTCTCCGAAGGCCTGAACGGGCCATTCGCCGTCAACATGATAACTATCGCTCCCAATTTTAAAAAACACTATGAGATCATACTCGGAAAGAAAATTCCGATCGCGATATTTGGAGGGGGATTCCCCCAGAAAATTGACGTCGTAGGCTTAAAGCAGAAAGGCATCAAGACGATGGCCTTTGCTTCCAGCGGTCAGATATCTTCCCAGATGATACATTTCGGGGTTGATGCTCTGATACTTGAGGGCAGCGAAGCAGGAGGGCACATTGGATACGTGTCAACCATGATCCTTCTGCAGCAGATCCTTTTTCATACGGTAGAAGTGCCTGTATTTATAGCCGGAGGTATCGGGACCGGGAAAATGATAGCTCATATGCTTTTGATGGGTGCTTCGGGAGTACAGCTGGGGACCCGTTTTGTGGTAAGTGAGGAATGCACGGCCCACCCGAAATTCAAAGAGGCTTTTATAAAGGCCAAGGCAAGGCATGCCGTCGCTACTCCTCAATATGATTCAAGGCTTCCGGTTGTTTCCGTGAGGGCGCTGAAGAACAAAGGTACTGAAAATTTCGGTAAGCTTCAGCTTGAACTCATAGGGAAGCTTGAAAGGGGTGAAATTTCAAGGAAAGAGGCCCAGTTTGAAGTTGAAAGATACTGGGTCGGCGGCCTGAGAAAAGGGGTCGTCGAGGGAGACATTGAATATGGTTCATTAATGGCAGGGCAAAGCGTAGGTCTTGTCGAGAAGATACAACCCATCAGTGAGATAATTAGAGAACTGGTCGAAGATACAGAAAAAGAACTTAATGCGGTAAAAAACATTTTAAATTGATTTTATCTTTAATCAGCGAGGCGCGCCTGTGCGTCGATAGAGGAGGATTCAGTGGGTTATAATATTGCAGTACTTGTAAAGCAGGTCCCGGATACTCATAATATAACCGGAGAAGCCATGAAGGAGGACGGCACTGTGAACAGGCAGGCCCTTCCTGCTATTTTTAATCCCGAAGACCTGAATGCGCTTGAGGAAGCGCTTAAGATTAAAGAAAAATTCGGCGCCAGGATTACTGTCATTTCCATGGGACCGCCGAATGCTGCCGAGGTCCTCCGGGAAAGCCTTTACAGGGGAGCGGATGATTTGATTCTGATCACGGACAGGGTTTTCGCAGGCGCAGACACACTTGCGACATCATATGTGCTTTCGCTTGCGGTTAAAAAATTGGGGCATATCGATATTGTTCTTTGCGGCAGGCAGGCTATTGACGGCGATACCGCACAGGTCGGTCCGCAGACTGCCGAAAAGCTTAAGATAAATCAGCTTACTTTCGTAAACAAGATCGTTTCCCTTAAAAAAGACTCTATAACTATCGAAAGATCCATAGAGGGGGGGTACGAGACTCTTTCCTCAAAACTACCTGTACTGATAACCGTTACCGGAGAGGCCAATACTCCCAGGCCCCCGGCTGTAAAAAAACTCCTGGCATACAAGCATGCAATGACTCCCATAGAGCTTGAAAGCCTTGATGAAAGCTATATAAATGCAAATGAGATCACGGATTCTCATGCCATGATAAAAGTATGGGACCACAGGGAGATAGAGGCAAATCCGGAACAATGCGGCCTTTCAGGTTCTCCCACAAAAGTCAAACAGATTGAAAGTATTGTCCTGGGAGTCCAGGAATCAAGAAAAATTGAGAATTCAAAGGCGGGGATCGAGGCTCTTATATCTGAATTATTGAAAGAGCATATATTGGGTTAAAGGGGAATGGCAATGAAGACGAATGAAGTATGGATTTATATAGAACAGAATAACGGAAAGGTAGCTGATGTAAGCCTGGAGCTTCTCGGCAAGGGCAGCGAGCTTTCCAGAAAGCTTAAGGTTAAGACGGGGGCTGTTATCATCGGTGATGCAGTGAGAGGTCTTACAGGAAAATTGATTAAGTATGGCGCAGACAGGGTCTATCCAGTCGAAGCTCTAGCGTTGAAAAACTATACGGCAATTCCTTACGCTCATGCCATGGTCACTCTTGTAAGGGAATTTGAACCTCAAATAGTTCTTTACGGGGCTACCACGACAGGAAGGGATATAGCTCCCAGAATAGCATCCGAGCTCAGAGTCGGTCTTACCGCAGACTGTACCAATCTGCAGATCGGGGATTATACAAAACCCTCCTCGAAAGAGGGGGACATTCTTTATAAGGATATCCTTTACCAGATACGCCCTGCCTTCGGCGGGAACATCATTGCGACAATAGTAAGTCCTGACCACAGGCCCCAGATGGCTACGGTACGCGAGGGTGTTATGAAGATGAACAGCGAGGATGAGGCCAGAAAGGGGGAAATTGTTGAGACGAAGATCGATCTCCCTGCCAGACTGTTTGTTACCGAAGTTGCCAGAAGGGTGCAGATGGAGAAAGCGGTCGACCTGAAATCAGCCGCTGTTATTGTTTCAGGCGGAATGGGTGTGGGTTCGAAGGAAAATTTTAAACTTATTCATGATCTGGCCCATGTCCTCAGCGCCCAGGTAGGCGGTTCACGAGCCGCCGTTGATGCCGGATTTATAGGTCATGATCACCAGGTAGGGCAGACAGGAACAACTGTAAGGCCGAAACTGTATATTGCGGTGGGAATTTCTGGCCAGATACAGCATATGGCCGGTATGAAGGAATCGAACAGGATCATTGCGATCAACAGCGATCCCGATGCGCCTATCTTTCAGATCGCACATTATGGAATAGTGGGAGATTTGAACGACATAGTGCCGAGATTTATCGACGTCTACAAATCTTTAATGAAATAAGGAGTTTTTAATGCCTAATTTTTATAAAGACAATGACGATATCCAGTTTCATATCAAGCACCTCAACCTGGACAGGATAATCGAGCTCAGGGAAAACCATTTTCTGGACAAGAATGAGTTCGATTATGCCCCTGTTAATGTTAACGATGCAAAAGACTCGTATGATAAAATACTGAATATAGTTGGTGATATTGCAGGAAATTACGTGGCCCCCCGCGCCGCTGACGTCGATACTGAGGGTGCCCATTTTGAAAACGGGCTGGTCGATTACGCGAAGGGAACAAAAGAGGCGCTTGATGTACTAAAGAAGGCAGATCTGATGGGTTTTACCCTGCCAAGGAAATACGGCGGCCTTAACTGTCCGATAACGATTTACTCGATCGCCACGGAAATAGTTTCAAAGGCCGATGCTTCACTGATGAACCTCTTCGGGCTCCAGGACATAGCTGAAACGATCAACGTTTTCGCAGATGAGGATCAGAAAATGAGGTATCTGCCCCGTTTTTCTGCGGGGGAAGTTACAGCTTCCATGGCCCTTACAGAACCTGATGCTGGAAGTGATCTGCAGTCCGTTCAGCTCAAGGCATGGCAGGATGAAAAAGGGCAGTGGCGCCTGAAGGGGGTAAAACGCTTCATAACGAACGGCTGCGGACAGATATCCCTTGTCCTTGCCCGAAGCGAAGAGGGCACTAATGACGGACGCGGACTCTCCATGTTCATTTATGAAAGGGATGACAAAATGAAGATACGCAGGATAGAGAACAAGCTCGGTATCCATGGCTCACCGACTTGCGAACTCCAGTTCAACGATGCACCGGCTGAGCTTTGCGGTAAGAGAAAAATGGGACTTATAAAATATGTGATGTCTCTGATGAACGGCGCCCGGCTGGCAATTGCAGCCCAGGGGCTCGGAATAGCTGAAGCCGCTTATGATGAAGCTGATCAATATGCAATGGACAGGGTGCAGTTTAAAAAGGCAATCAGGGATATTATCCCTGTCAGTGAACTTCTTGTCAATATGCGCGTAAAAATCGAAGCGGCAAGAACTCTTCTTTACGAAACAGCAATGATAGTCGATATGAGGACATGCCTTGAACGTGAAAGCGAGAAGAGTGAAGAAAATGCAAAAGGCTTGAGGGATGAGCTTAAAAAATATACTGTCCTGGCAGCTCTCTTTACACCGATGGTGAAGGGCTATAACACTGAAATTGCCAACCAGGTTGCCTATGATGCGATCCAGATCCATGGAGGGACCGGTTTTATGAAGGATTTCAATGCGGAGAGGCATTACAGGGATGCAAGGATAACGAATATATACGAGGGAACGACCCAGCTGCAGATCGTCGCCGCGATCGGGGGGATCGTTAAGGGTGTCGCGGTCGAGAGGATCTCGGAATATGATGGGAATGCTAATTTCACTGGCCTTGAATTTTTAAAAAAGCCTCTGAGACAGATGAAGGAAATGACGGAAAAGGCTATAGAGTATGTAAAGACCAGGAATGACAGCCTTTACCAGGAGTATCACTCAAGAAGGCTCGTTGAAATGGTATCAGATACCATAATCGGTTACCTCATGCTGAGGGACGCCTCTTTTTCCGAAAGGAAAAAGGATGTGGCCAAGTATTTTATTGAAACGGCCCTGCCGGAGGTATCCACCAGGCATGATATCATAGTCAACAATATACAGCATTTCCTTGAAAAGAAACAGGAAATTCTTGATGGGAAAAACTGATTTTTCTGATTATCCGAAATATAATCCCCCTGAGGCATCAATTACACCTCCCATGGGAAAAATTTTTTGATATGTTTATTGATAATTCTTATAATAATATTCATTATTATAAGAATTAAAAGTTCAAAAAAGGAGGATATGGAATGTTGGAGGAATTCATTACAGTTAAAAAGGAAGCTAATGAAAGGATGGACAAATCAATCCAGCACCTGAAAGATGAATTTAAAAAAATGAGGACCGGAAGGGCAAATATTGCTATGATAGAAGATATCAGATTTGATTTTTATGGTAATTTGACACCCCTGAAACAGGCAGCATCGCTATCAACTCCGGATCCCCACACGATAGCGATAGATCCATGGGATAAAAGCATTCTTAAGAATATAGAGAAGGGCATCTCGGAATCCGGGATGGGTTTTACTGCTGTGAATGACGGAAAAATCATTCGTGTCAACATTCCGCCACTTACAGAGGAAACAAAGAAAGATTTTGTAAAGAAAGTAAAAGAAATCGCCGAAGAAATCAAAGTCGCCATAAGAAATGAAAGAAGGGATATAAACGCTCACGTCAAGAAAATGACAAAGGAAGGGAATATAAGCGAGGACGACGAACACAGGGAGCTCGAGGAAATACAGAAGGTGACTGATAATCATATCAAGACAATTGACGATCTTATCGTAAAAAAGGAAAAAGAAATAATGGAAGTCTGACTAAGGAGGTATATGCGTCTTTTTACCTACGATATAGATGAAAATACACTTCCAGCCCATGTTGGAATTATTATGGATGGCAACGGAAGGTGGGCCCAGAAAAGGGGCCTGCCGAGGGTTCGAGGGCATGTTAAAGGCTATAATGTCCTTAAAAAGATCATTGAATTCAACAAAAAAATCGGGATCAAATATATTTCAGTATATGCGTTTTCAATAGAAAACTGGCGCAGACCGAAGGAAGAAGTCAATTTTCTGATGGAAATGGCAAAAAGACTTATTGCGGAATATAGTGATACCCTTTTGAAAAACGATATAAGGCTTCTTATTACAGGTGTCAGGGATAACATAGACTCAAGACTTGCAGAGCTCCTTGATGAATCTGTAGCGAAGACAGGCGGATGCAGATCATATGTTCTCAACGTGGTTTTCAATTACGGGGGGAGGAGGGAAATTGTGGATGCCGCGAAGAAGCTGGCCGAGCAGTATAAAAGCGGGAAAGCTAAACTTGAAGATATTGATGAGAGGGCTTTCGGAAATTTCCTTTATGCACCGGAATTGCCTGATGTGGATCTTGTAATAAGGACCAGCGGAGAATACAGGCTTTCGAATTTTCTGATCTGGCAGTCAAATTATGCGGAATTGTTCTTTACCAAGAGGTTTTGGCCTGATTTCAGGGAAATCGATTTCTGCAGGGCTATCTACAGCTACCAGACCAGAAAGAGAAGATTCGGAATCGTTTAATATTTCCGGAGGTTGACATAATGATTTGGCAAAGGCTTTCCACAGTTTTTATTCTGCTGCCTATTGGTATATTTCTCGTATTTACCAGGTTTTTTAACGGGACGCCCTTTTTTCTGGCAGCGCTGATAACGGCTATAATGATCGCCAATGAAATGTACGCCCTTTTTGAAAAACGGGGTTTTTCATTCAATCTCTGGCTTCATACTATTATCCTGACCATCAGCTATATAAGTTTTTATCTTTATGGAATGGGTTCTTATGATATGAATTATCTCTTTACCATTCAGGTCGGGATCATCTCAACATATATAATAATCATTATGAGCATTGAATCTATTTCCGGCAGGTTCGATAATTCTATGGAGAATATAACGCTTCCCGTATTCAGCTATATTTTGCTCGGCGTCTTTATGCCGCTTCTTGTCGTATTGAAAATGATGGACCTCTCAGGCTGGCTTCTTTCTATTCTTCTTATTATAACGTTTCTTACAGATACCGGGGGATGGCTTTTCGGTAAGCTATTCGGAAAGCATAAAATCAAATTTTTATCAAGCCCTAACAAGACATCAGAGGGTTTCGCAGGCGCCGTTTTAATGGGCCTCGCTGGAGGAGCAGTGATTTATCTGGCTGAAGTAATATTTCCACTCCCGTCGAAATTTACCTTATTCGAAATTTCTTTGATCTCACTGGCAGTTATTGTTTCCGGAATTGCAGGCGACCTGGGAGAATCTGCATTGAAACGCTGGGCGCACCTGAAGGATTCAGGAGATCTTCTGCCCGGGCATGGAGGATTTTTTGACCGCTTCGACAGTTTGATATTTTCAACACCTGTTTTTTTTGTTCTTATAAAACTTCTGGGTCATTAGAAAGAATGTCATCTGAAGCCTTAAAATATCCCCTTTTAAATATCAAACCCCTGGCAGGTACGGGTGTCCTGTACTCTGCCGGGAAAATGATATTTTCATTCAGGGCATCGCAAACCATGTCCAGGCTGATATAACCGCGTCCGTAATTCAGGCATGCCGAGACAATAGACCTTATCATTCCGTTAAGAAAACCGCTTCCCTTAATAAAAAAAACAAGTCCCGGGCCCGTTTCGGATACTCTCAGGTAATCGATACGTCTTTTAAAATTCATGTCGCTTTTGTAGCCGTAGCAGAAATTCCTAAAGGATTGCCTGCCGATAAATACCCGGCATACCTCTCTAAGTCTTGATAATTCTATTTCATCCTGAATTATATAGGAATAACGGGAATAAAATGGAAGCCACCTTGATGATAATTTATCAAGTTTTGAAACTGAGATAATTGAGTATATATATTCCCTGGCGATTGCTGAAAACCTTGAATGAAAACTATCAGGAGCCCTTACGACACTGTGGATTCTGATATCCTGCGGGAGCCTGCGGTTCAGAATTAAGGTAATTTTTTCGGTCGGAATTGACAGGCTTTTCATTCTGAAATTCGCGGTGTAACTCAGGGCATGAGCCCCGGCGTCGGTCCTGCCTATGCCTTCGACCCTGATGTGTTCCCCGAACAAGGCAGCAAGTGCCTTTTCAATTTCTCCCTGAATGGATTTTGCATTTTTCTGCCTCTGCCAGCCTGAATAAGAGCTCCCGTCGAAACTTAGCGTTAACCTCAGATTGATTTCATCCATGGCAATTTCAAAAAGAGTTTATTAATTGCAGGATCAATTTATCAATAAAGTTCAATTCAGCCGCTTTTGACTCTCTCTTTTCATTCAGGGCAGTCGCATCCAGCGGTACAATAACCACATCCCGCATTGTTATGGGTTTTCCTATTGCGGAATAGTCATATGATGAAAGTCTTTGAAGCTCGGAATCTATGTGAAGGCTCAGTTCCATTTTTAGGGCATTGAGGTTCTCTATTTCTCTCTGTATATCTCTTATTTTAACATCATATTCTTTTGATTCAAGCCGCGTTTCGACAAGAATAAATAAAAAACCGGTGAATAAAATAAAAATAATTGCTATTTTGAGCCCAGAAACAACGGAATTATTCATCATCCATTCCCCTTTTTTCGATAACTCTCATCTTAGCGCTTCTTGAGGCCCTGTTCTTTTTTATTTCTTCCGTCGATGGAATAACCGGTTTTTTTGTCAGGACCCTGTACCCTCCCGTTTTTTCGAGTTCTCTGAAAGAATTTTTCACAATCCTGTCCTCAAGCGAATGATAACTTATAATTAAAAGCCTGCCCTTGTCCCTTAGATTATCGACAGCTGTTGGTATAAAACTTTCGAGAATTTGCAGTTCATTGTTAACATAAATTCTCAAGGCCTGAAAACTTTTTGCCGCCGGATGAGTCTTTCCTCCTTTTCGGGCCTTTTTAGCCCTCATGATAACACCGGCAAGTTCCGCTGCATTTTTATAAGGGCGGTTTCTGACTATAGCGGCGGCGATTTTTCTGCTCTCATATTCCTCTCCGTATTTATATAATATATCCGCTATATCTTCTTCCCTGAATTTATTAACAATATCCCCTGCATCCGTGCCTCCCTTTTCGTCAAGCCTCATAGACAGTCCTTTAAAGTCTGTATAGCTGAATCCCAGCTCATTCTCATCCCGGAGGTGAAAAAGAGAAATTCCGAGGTCCGCTAATATTCCATCGACCTTTGAAATCTTTTCTTGAGAAAGAATATCTGAAATTTTATTGAAATTATTGTTATGAAAAGCGATGTTCCCAAAAAGAGCCAGCCTTTTGCCGGCCACTGCAAGTACTAGTGAGTTCCTGTCTATACAGATAAGCCTTCCTGCAGGAATAAGAGCTGCAATAGACTTTGAGTGGCCACCCTCCCCGCAGGTTGCATCGACAACCAGGCTGTCGTTATGGAGATTTAAAAAATTGATCACCTTGTCCGTCATGACAGGTATATGATAACTGATATCGGCCATCCGGCTATTCTTCCTTCCTTATAGGGTTCTGAAGCTTCAGGAACATTGTAATCTCATTACCCGAACTGTTATACCTGATTTTATCCATAACCTTTTTAACCATATAGACGCCGCGTCCGGATGGTTTTAGGATATTATCATTGTCAAGAGGGCTCGGAAGTTTGCTGGCATCGAAGCCAATTCCCTCATCCCGGACTTTCATCACTATCCAGTTTTCCAGTATTCTATAAATAACCGTGACCCTTTTCTGAGATCCTGACTTATTGCCATGCTCTACCGCATTTATCATAGTTTCGTAAAGAGCAGTATAGATTTTCCAATTTTCCTCATCGCTCAGATCTACAACCTTTTTAATGCTCTCGGAAATTTTGAGTATTGCGTTGTCTATTTCCAGTATATTGCTTGGTATTGAAAGGAATTTTTTGTACTTAAGATCTTTGTTCAGGATTATCAAAAGCATGCTCACATCATCATCTATAAACTGAGTTGATGTCTTAAGCAATGTCATATATATATTATTCAGAATATTTCTTGAACGCAGACCGAAGCTCTTGCCGAAAATATTGACCAGATCATCAATGCGCATCATCCTGTTGCCATTTCTGAAAGCAAGAATTCCATCGGTAAACAGAAGGATCTTGCAGTTTTCAGGGAGACTGACTTTCATTTTTGCATTATCAAACGGGACATTTTTTCTGACTCCGAGGGGGTAGGTTATTCCAAAGAGAATGGATTGTTCCTTAGTCTTATCATTGTAAAGAAAAGGGAAAGGATGACCGCAGTTGATATATTCCATTGTATAATCCAGTAAATCCACTATCCCGTAAAAAAGAGTAATGAATTGGTCTTCAGGTAAGATTTTCAGCAGGGCAAGATTCAGGTATTTTACGATGTCTTCGAGTTTCTGTCCCTCTTTCTGGGAATATTCAACAAGCATTTTCAGCATCGAAGTTAGCAGCGATGAGGATACACCATGGCCTGAAACGTCAGCCATTATAATGCCAATATGGTAATCATCAATCTGAATTATATCACAGAAATCTCCGCCTAAAAGGGAAGAAGGCTTGAAAAAAGTCTCAAAACGGACAAGAGATGAATAAACAGGGGGGATCGAAAGGACATGATTCCATATCCTCCTGGCCGTAGCAATTTCTTCTTCGATCATCTTGGTTTTTTCCATAAGCTGTGAATAAAGCTTGTTCTCAAGGCTTATATCCTGGAATGTTGCCTCGATGAGCTCAGCATTCTCGATAATTATCTTTTGAAGATGTACCGAAAAATTCCGCTTTCCAGGATCGTTTTTAAGATTAAGCTTCAAGAGCATAAAATCCTGATCCGGGATATTGCATGAAATTTCCTTGAAATTACCATCCGGTATGTCAAAATAATTCTGGATAGGTTCGCCCAGAAACCTGGCCGGATCAGTAAAACCTATAGAAGCCGTAAAATTGTCATTTGCAAAATAAATTTTACCGTCCTGGTTTATAATGGCAAGTCCTATAGGAAGTTCCTTCAGGAGCATCCTGTATCTTTCCTCTGAAGCCTCTAGCTTTTTTAAAAGTAGATGCTGCAGAGATTCATCGAGGAGAATGAATATTCCTCCCTTAACAATCCCTGTACTGCTCTGGAGAGGTATTCCATATAATTTAATGTTTTTATCTGAGTAGAAAGTATCCTTCTCAAGCGTATGGCCGTCTATCACTCTTGCAAAAGAGGGTTTATCAATTATCTGCGTGATCCACTGGAGACTGCCTGATGAAAAAGTTTTAAAACTTTCGTTGTTCTGAATAATTTTCCCCTCGCGATTGGTCATACAGAGTGAAATAGGATTTTTAGTGTAAAGCCGGTTATAAAATTCCATTTTTTCATTGAATTCTAATAGAAATTCCCTAATAAAAAGGAGAATTTTGAAGTGTCCGCTGAAAAATTCAAGCTGGCTGCGCAGTTCTTTGTTCCTGTAGTTTTCAGAGGTGAAAAAGAGTATAAAGTATTTTACCCTGTTTATTCCTGGAATATAAGGATAAATAGAGACATGAGTGAAATTATTTTTTCTGTCGGAGATTTCAAGCAGATTCATCAGTGATTTGTTATTAAAAGCTGCTGAAGTTTCAATTTTCCGGAAAGAACTTTTCTCAGCGTTTATATTTAAAATGTAATTCCTGATGTTATCATCGTTGACAATTAAGTTATTTTTAATATTGGTTATAGAGGAGCCGTCAAAACGAAGTATAACGCTGAAGGCAAGACCCCCTGAGTGCAAAGCAGCAGCCATCGCCTTAAGAGATTTTTCCATAAATTGGGAAGTGACATTGCCTTTAAAAGTTAGTAAGAATAAATCTTCTGCATTTTTCAGGATTCTTTTCGATATTGCAGAATTTCGTAAAGCTTTTGATCCGTATTTGAAGCCGGCAAAGAAAGCTACCATCGCGAAAGCCAGAGTTAAAACAGCTATTATAAGTAAGTTTTCCATTTTATTAAAAAAAAGGGAGCTTAGGACTAATTCTAAGATACTGTACCTGAATAAGCAACTTTTCGAATCCCGTTAAATTCACTCATTGCAAATAAACAAAAAAGGTCAAAAAATTGAAAATACTCAATGTCTCTCTCATAATAATTCGGGAAAATATGAAAATAATTCTGTTTTTCGGAATAATTTTTTTAACAGTTTCCGCCATTTCCTCAGTATCCGCTTATGGAGAACTTCGAGAGGTGACTTTTTTTAATCCTCCGGACGCATTTGGAACAATAAGTTTTCAGGAGCTGCAAAATGTAAGCGGGAATATTATAGCGGTAAAGACTTATTATTACAGAGAGAAAAACCCGAAGATACTCGACAGGATCGTATTAACAGGCGAAAATAATAATATTCTCCGCATATTCGACTGCGACTTCTTTGGCTTGGTATCAAATCCAAGGTATTTATGCCTGGACGGGGATTATAATATCATAATGGAAAAAGAAAAGCCTGTTTTCGTTCCATCCTTTATGACTGCAGAAAAAGTGGTTATTTCCAACTTTTTCAGCGCGGGGTTTCTTATAAAGACCGTGAAAATCATTTATGAATGCAGCAATGCCCTGAAATGGACAGGCCTGACAAACTGCAGATATGTCTGGTGAATGATATCAGTAGCCCGTCACATTGCCTTTCAGGTCGAACTCCAGTACAGTTCCTGCAGAGTATCTCTTCCCTCCGATTTTAGTATCGTCCGAAAGGGTGCCTTTTTTTAAAGCACCGTTTTCATAGAATGTCAGGGTGGTCCATTTTTGAAATGAAATTCCCCTAATTTCGGTATCATCCCTGAGAGTTCCCGATAAAAGCTTACCGGAACTGTAGAAAGTCGCAAAGCTGTTTTTTCTGAAAACGATATCCTGTCCTGCTCCCTTCAGATAAGAATCATTTAAAAGCATACCGTTGGAAATATTCCCGTTTTCATATAGAGTAATTTGGGAACCTCTCCTGAATTCAGTATCCATGAGTGTTTCATCACCGGCAAGAGTGCCATTTTTCACTTTGCCGGATCTGTAAAAAGCTATCCTGCCGGTAAGGTTTAGATTTCCAACTGTTAATTCTTGCGATAAAACAGCGCTTTCAACTTCGCCCGTTTCATAAAACGAGATGCAGGGCAAATATATATTGGTAGGCGGGAGGTTTGTATCAAGTTCGTTTGTGACCGTTTTTATCATAGGCTTGAAGCTGATCCCTTCCAGGACTTCTGATTCTTCGGCGAGTGCAGCATTGGATATTACCCCGTTGGAATACATTGAAATTACTGTTCCATCCTTGAATAACAGGGGAGCGTATCCTTTCATGAGTTCCTGGTCGCCAGAGAGAGTTCCGCTTGAAACTTTTCCGTTAGCATAGAAGATTATTTCGGAATTAGGCCGGAAGGTTATATTCTGGATAGTGAGAGATTCGGATGTTCGTACTCCTGAAAGGCTTCCATCAGGGTAAAAACGCACGAACGAACCGCCCCTGTACGTCTTTCCCTGGATCAGGGAATCTTCTGCCAGAGTACCTGAAAGCATGCTTCCATCAGGGTAAAAAGATGTTTCAAAACCGCCTTCGTATGATCTCTTTCCAATAACAATATTCGTATCTGGAGTGCCTGTTTTAACTTTTGCCGGGCTGTAAAATTCAATCCTGGTCCCGGCCCTGTATGTGCATCCGCCTATGACTGTCTTATCGAGGAGTGTTCCGGATGAAACCTTGCCTTTATCGTCGAAAGAAATTTTCTCCCCCTCCATATAGCTGATTCCGCCAATGTTCGTCTGATCATAAAGAGTGCCGAATGAAATGTTCCCGGATTTGTAAAAACCGACCGGATGACCGCCTTTGAACCTTATTCCATCGATCAGTGCATCATCCGAAAGATCCATACTTTCGGGAAGGATCAACTGGCCTGACTTAGAGAGGTTTATCCTTGTCCCTGCAGAGAGTTTCAAACCCCGCAATTTTACAGAGTCAGCCAGTATGCCGCTTTTGGGGTTTCCGGATGCATATAGAGTGACCTCGCTTCCTCCCTTGAATGGTATGCCATTAATAAGAGTGTCTTTCTGAAGCTCGATGTTTTCTGGATAGGACGGGAAGCCGTTTTGCCCGAAGAAGATTTCACTTCCCTTTCCAAAAGGTATTCCTCTGATAAGAGTGTCAGCCGAGAGAGTAAGGAACATGATTTTACCGGATTCATAGAAACGGATTTCAGTCTCCGCTGGAAGTCTTATTCCCTGGATTGTTGAGTCACGAGCCAATGTTCCACAGGAAGGCCGGCCGGAGTTATAAAAATAGATATCACGTACCCCCTTAAACGGTATTTCATTGAAAACCGTGTCTTCGACCAGTTCCATTTTTTCAGGCAGAATGACATTGCCGTTCGTATCAAACAGGAGAGTCAGTTCCGCAGGGAAAAGGACACCCTGTATCAGGGTATCTGAGTCCAGTCTGGCTCCGATGATCTTTTTGTTCTTTAAATAAATTTCAGTATATGCATGGAATTTTATGCCCTGGATTTCCGAATCCTCAATAAGTTTGATATAAATGAGGTTCTTATTCGAGTCGATCGCAACCTCGGTCCCCTCTTTGAGGAAAAAACCCTGATATGTCCTGTCCTTCTGTACCGTTATAGTTTTTCCCTCAAAGGAAAATAAAACGGCAAAGGACGATAAAAATACAGCTGATAATATAATATTTTTCATAAAAATGCACCGCCTCTACTTAATAATGTTGCCGGAACTGTCATATTTGACTTCCGTCAGGGCCTTTGGAGGCTTTGAAGAAATAAGAGCCCCGTCTTTATCAAGCTTTATATAGGTACCGGCATCAAGAGTGACAGCAACAAGAGTGAATTTATAAAAAATATGTTTCTCTCCAAGGGTACCGCCGCTGACTGTACCGTTTTCATAGAACGAAACTGAAGTATTCTTCTGGAATTTTATTCCACCGAATGAAGAATCCTCGGTCAGTTTTATTGATTTTAAATTTCCCGTTTCGTAGAGAGATAACTGTACCCCGGCTGTAATCTTTACGCCTGAGACTGAAGTGTCTTCTCCTGAGACAGCCGTATAGATTTTTCCGGACGGATAAAGCGAGATCTTCGAGGGGGCTCTGAGTAAAAGTCCGCTGCTTCTTATGTCCAGAGCCAGTGTACCTGAAGAAAGTTCCCCTGTTTCATAGAATCCTATTTCGGTACCCCCCTTGAAGGTATAGCTCTGTATAAGAGTATCGTCCGAAGGTAAGGCACTTTCAAGGCCTCCTGACTCATAGAATTTGACTTTTGTCCCTGCTTTCAGGCCGATTTTATTTATTGCGGCGTCTTCACCGAGGGTTCCTTCCCTTACTGTCCCGAAAGGACCGAATGATACCTTCGTGCCGCCCTTGAAAACCAATCCCTGTATCCTTGCATTTTCAAGCAGATCCAGGCTTTCAGGCATAATCAAAACGCCGGATTTGTCAAAATACAAATAAGTCCCGGATTTGAAGAGTATGCCCTGGATCCTGGCATCAGATCCCAGGCATACCTTATCGAGCTTTCCTGAAGCGCTGAATCCGATTTCCGAATCAGCAGGTATATCGATATTCTCTATCCTGGAGCTTTCAGCAAGAACTGCCGATGCCAGTGCTCCGGAAGGGAGAAAATTCACCGGGGCCAGGGCTTTACAGGGGATGGAATCTATTATCGTTTCCGAACCTGGCAGGACATAATCCGGTTTGCCATTTTCATAGAAGAAAACAGCGGTGCCGGTTTTGAACTTTCGTCCAATTATCTGGGATTCTCCGGCCAGTACGCATGATTTGAGGCTGCCTGACTCATAAAATGAAATTTCCGATCCCTTGAGACAGATTACACCCTGGATTTTCGCATTTTCATTTAAAATTCCGAACTTGAGGCCTCCGGAGGAATATTTGCAGAGCCAGCCGCTATTGATAGAAATACCCTGGACCTTCCCGCTTTCATCCATATATTCCCAGTCGGCATGAAAAGCCGCCGGGAATAAAAATATCATTAAGCTGATAATCCTTATCTTTAAATTTTTCATCGTCACTCCCACTTAAACATCTTCAGGGCAGGATCGTTATTAAAATTCTGTTTTATAAGTTCCATATCATCCCCGCCGTAACGTGCGATAAGAGCGTTTGCAATATCAATGGCCGTGATATTCTCAATAACAACTCCGCAGGCGGCTACTGCCGTAACATCCGACCTTTCGGCTTGCGCGCCTTCCGCTGCCTTGGTACTTATATTAACGGAATTAAGGGGGGTCATCAGGGTAGGAATAGGCTTCATCACTGATCTGAAAACGACTGCCGAGCCATTGGTCATTCCTCCCTCGAATCCCCCGGCATTATTTGTCTTTCTGTAGTATTTCTTCAGTTCTTTGCTGTAATATATCTCATCATGAGCGATTTTTCCAGTAATCGAGGCAAAATTAAATCCGGAACCGAACTCTACACCCTTGACGGCCTGTAATCCCAGCACGGTGGCGGCGATCCTCGCATCGAGTTTTTCACCGAAGGTCTGGTAGCTTCCCAGGAAGGGAGGAATGGGGCTTATGATTGTCTCTATTATCCCTCCTATAGTGTCACCGTTTGCTTTTGTCTTGTCGATCAACGCCCTTACCCTTTCTGCAGTTTCGTTATCGCATGCGCTCCTGATATCCGAATCAAGCGCCATTTTCTTGATTTTTTCTATGGTCAACCTGGAGGTATCGATAGCGATCCCTCCCCAATTGACAACATGAGAAAAAATTTCGATATGGAATTCCCTCAGGAAAAGCCTCGCTATGCTTCCTGCTGCTACCCTTGCGGCAGTCTCGCGGGCACTCGAACGCTCTAAAACCCTTCTTATATCGTCTGTCATTCCGAATTTGTAAGCGCCGGTGAGATCGGCATGACCGGGGCGGGGGCGCAGTACCTTCTCCGCTTTTTTACCCTTCCAGTTTTCATAATCCCTGTTCCAGATCATTATATTGAGCGGCGCACCGTTAGTTATGCCGTCTATAACCCCTGAGATAATATCAGCCTGATCGCTCTCGATCTTCATCCTCGATCCGCGCCCGTAACCCTTCTGCCTTGCCGACAATTGCCTGTCTATGAAAATTTCATCGATTTTAAGATTGGATGGTATGCCTTTAATTATGACGGAAAGACTTCTGCCGTGTGATTCGCCTGATGTGATATATTCAATCATAATATGACCCCTTAATCTATCCTGAAATGAGCGCCTATACTTTCGCGGTTTGCGCGGGCCTGCCTTGCGACAAGAAGGCCTGTCTGGACTGCGTTTCTGAGTTCTATAATGGTCCTGCAGACCTTTGTATCGCGGTAAAAATCCTCAACGTCAACATTGAGATTATTCAGGTCAACTATCGCCCGCCTGAGCCTTTTCGAGCCCCTCACCGCGCCGACATAATTCCACATTATGTTTTTCAGGAGGTTCCAGTCCTGGTTTATCAGGGCAGGATCGGCCTTATCGGTTACTCCAGTATCGATCCAGTCGAGGATCTTTGAAAAACCCAGGTCTGTCAGATAATCTTTTTTATTTTCATTGATAAAGGTGGCGGTTCTTTTTCCGAAAATTATCCCTTCCAGGAGAGATGTGCTTGCAAGCCTGTTTGCGCCATGAAGGCCGGTGCATGCCACTTCACCGACTGCGAAAAGGCGTTCTATATTCGTCCTTCCGTTCATGTCCGTAAGGATTCCGCCGCAGGAATAATGAAAGGCCGGAACGATCGGAACAGGCTCAAGGGCCATATCAAACCCGTATTCAAGGCAGGTTCCGTAAATATTGGGGAACCTCAGTTTTATTTTATCCTCCCCAATCTTCGTGATATCGAGGTAAACGAATTTTTCGCCTGATTCGAGCATCTCATTAAGAATAGCCCTTGTAACGATATCTCTTGGGGCCAGCTCCTTCATGGGATGGTATTTTTCCATGAAAGCCCGGCCGTTTTTATCGATGATTACTGCGCCCTCCCCTCTTACGGATTCGGATATCAGGAAATTATTGGCCTTGGGATGATAGAGAGTTGTCGGGTGAAACTGGGTATATTCCATGTTTATCAGCCTTGCGCCGGCGCGATTTGCCATCGCATAGCCATCTCCTGTCGCCTGGGGTGGATTTGTCGTGTGCAGGTATATCTGTCCCAAACCCCCTGTAGCGAGTATTACAATCTTTGAAAGAATCTTCAGGACTTTATTATTTTTATTGTCAACAGCGTAAACACCCATAGATGTGATCGGCTTGTATTTACGGAATTTATCTGTGGAATGGTGGTCAAGGGTAATTATATCTATTACAGTATGGTTGGTTAGAAATGTCAGATTAAAACAGTTTTCCAGGGCTTTGAGGGCTTTTTCCTCTATGATTCTTCCGGTGCAGTCAAAGGCATGAAGAATCCTCCTGGTCGAATGAGCCCCTTCCTCTGTCAGATCGTAACGTCCCTTTAAATCCTTTGTGAATTCGACTCCGAAGTTATTGATCAGTACCTCTTCCACTGCACTTTCACTTTCCTGAGCCACTATCCTGGCGGCTTCAGGATTGGATATGCCGCCCCCGGCGCTTATTATATCCTCGAACAGCAGATCGTAAGAATCTTTTTTTCCCCTGTAAACTATTCCGCCCTGTGCTTGATAGGTATTGCTCTCATAAAGGTTTTCAGCCTTGTTGATAAGGCAGACTGAAAAGCCGTCGCTGGCAAGATAGTATGCGCTGACGCAACCGGCGATCCCGCTGCCGACGACAACTACGTCGTATTCCATTTATACCTCCTGAAATTACAGGCTGGAAAGAATAAGGGGTTCGCCGTCAGTAATGGCTATGGAGTGTTCCCAGTGAGCGGCGCAGGAATTGTCAGCTGTGACTACAGTCCAGCCGTCCTTCAGGATCCTGACCTCATGGCTTCCAAGAGTGATCATAGGCTCGATTGCCAGCACCATCCCCTTTTTAAGCTTTGGACCTTTACGCTTGGGATCGTAATAATTGACTACCGGCGGTTCTTCATGGAGCGCCTTTCCAACGCCGTGACCGCAGTAATCGCGTATGATGCCGTAACCCCTTGGATTGAGATAGAAAAAAATTGCCTTACCTATATCATTGAGGTAATTACCCTCCCTGGCGGCGGCGATGCCCAGCATCAGCGCTGTCCTCGTATCATCCACAAGTTTTTTGTTTTCTGGTTTAACACTTCCCACTGTGTATGTGTATGCCGCGTCTCCGTAATATCCGGAGAGGATAGTACCCACGTCGATACTTACGATATCTCCGTCTTTCAAAATATAATCACCAGGTATTCCGTGGATGACCTCTTCATTAACGGAGATGCAGGTTGCCGCAGGAAATTTTGGGAAACTGGGTGACGGAGTATATCCCTTAAAAGAGGCAGTGGCGCCCCTGGAAAGAATGAAATCCTCCGAGATCGCGTCAAGTTCCCTGGTGCTGATGCCTGCTTTTACACTTTTCTTCAGCTGAACAAAAAGTTCAGCTATGATTCGGTTGCTTTTTCTTATGTATTCAATTTCAATACTGCTTTTTATTCTGATCATCTTTTATTTGGCTGGAGTTTCTTTGACTTTTAATTCGCTTAGTTTTTTCTTTTCCTCTTCGAAATAAGCGTCAAAATTGACGGCAGGGCCGGTTGAGTAAGCATCTTCAATGATCTTATCGACATCCTTTTTCTGACCGGCGGTAATTATTATATTGCCCTTTACTACCACTCCAGGTTCAATGGAAATCTGAGGAGTTACTATATTCCCGAGCACCCTTCCGGTGGAAAGGAGACGTACTTCCTCAAGAGCTTCAATATCTCCAAGGACTATCCCCGCTATTGTAACCCTTTTCGCGCGTATGGTCTCCGTTTTGATCTTTCCGGTTTCACCGACATAAAGCTGTTCTTCAGACTTGATCTCTCCCTCGAATTTACCGTCAATCTGGAATGACCCATGGACTAAGAATTTCCCCTGGAATACTGACCCTTCCCCGATCATTGAATTAAGCGGCCCTTCAACTTTTGGCGGCATAAAAAACCCTCCTTAATTAATAAGACATCAGTATTGTTAATGGAAAGCATATTATGGTGTTGATTATAACATAAAATTAATTTTATCGTTAATTTTCAGCCTCTTTCATTAAATACGCCGAATCCCTGAAAATACCTTTCCGCGCTTTCGAGGTCAATACCGTAACTTCCTATTTTTTCAGTCTTTTCATCGCCGTGGAAATCGCTTCCGGCGGTCATTATCAGCTCTTTTGAGAATGTCCCCTGAATTTTCATTGATAGTGAAGCAGGTATTCTCGGATGGGAGAATTCGATCCCGTCCAGGCCTGATGAAATAAATTGATAAATGTACTTCCAGTTATATCGGGATGTTAAAAAAAAAGGATGGGCTATAACGGCCAGGCCGTTATTCTCCTTTATTGAAGAAATGACATCATAAGTATTTATTTCCTTTCTAGGGATATAACAGGGGCAATCCATACCCAGGTATATGTCGAAGGCTTCGCGGGTGCTTGAAGTATAGCCAAGCCTTGTCATTTCCCTGGCTATATGCATTCTCCCGATGGGTGTGTTGGAATTTTTCAGCAGACTGTCAAGATTGATGAAAATATGGTATTTTTTGAGACAGTCAGTTATCCTGTAAGCCCTTTTTATTCTCGATTTTATATATTCGCTTATTAGACTGCTCATTCTTAAAAAAGAGAATCCCGGGAAATATCCAAGCACATGAATTTCCCCGGGGTTTGACAGATAAGTTGAGAATTCGCATCCGGCGATAAACAGGATTGAGAGTTTTCTTTTTTTTATTATGTCAATGGATTTTAGAACACCTTCAAAACAATCATGATCCGTAAGTGAAAATCCTCCAAGATTTTTGTCCACAACAATATCTATAATTTTTTCAGGGTCTAACAAGCCGTCGGAAAAGCTTGAATGAATGTGCAGGTCGACAATTTTCAAGAAGTACTCCTTTGGTCTTATTTTACGCAGATAATTGGAATTAATCAACTAATTCAAAAATGACTTTTCCAGTGGCCGATTCATCTTCCGTTAAGTTGAAAGTTCAACCCCCCTGTTATAAAATAATAGAGGGAGGACCTATGGAGAGGTTTTATGATTTTATAAACATAGAAAAGAAATGGCGGGATTACTGGGAAAGGTCCAAAACGTTCAGTGTAAAAGAAGATACGTCCTTCCCTGCAGATAAACGTCTCTATGTCCTGGACATGTTTCCTTATCCGTCAGGGTCCGGTCTCCATGTCGGGCATCCAGAGGGCTACACTGCGACTGATATATATACACGTTTCAAGAAAATGCAGGGTTTCAACGTACTTCATCCGATGGGCTTCGATTCATTCGGTCTCCCTGCCGAAAATTACGCCATACAGACAGGGACTCACCCCTCTATTACAACGTATGCCAATATAGACCGTTTCAGGGACCAGATTAAATCTCTTGGTTTCTGCTATGACTGGAAGCGAGAGGTCTCGACGAGCGATCCGGAATATTACAGGTGGACCCAATGGATTTTCATTCAGCTGTTTAAAAAAGGCCTGGCATACGAGGCTGAAATGCCGATAAACTGGTGCCCTAACTGCGGCACAGGCCTCGCAAATGAGGAGGTAAAAGACGGCCGCTGCGACAGGTGCGGAACATTGATCGAAAGGAGAAGGATCAGGCAGTGGGTCCTTAAAATTACGGCATATGCGGACAGGCTTCTTGATGAACTCAAGATTCTTGACTGGCCGGAGCCTATTAAACTCCAGCAGGAAAACTGGATCGGAAAAAGCGAGGGTGCAGAGGTCGATTTCTCCGTTGATGGTGAGCTAGGAGAAGGGCTTGTCAGGATTTTTACAACAAGACCCGATACTCTGTTCGGGGCGACATATATGGTTCTGGCACCGGAACATCCCCTTGTTGAAAGAATAACCTCGCCGGATATGGCGGATGAGGTTGAAAAGTACATAGAAAAGACAGTTTCTAAATCGGAACTTCAGCGGACGGAATTGAACAGGGAAAAGAGCGGAGTATTTACCGGTGCCTATGCAGTTAATCCTGTCAACAATGCGAAAATACCAATCTGGATCGCCGACTATGTACTCTGGGGTTATGGTACAGGTGCCATAATGGCGGTACCGGCGCATGATGAACGAGATTTCGAATTCGCTAAAAAGTACGGTCTTCCGATTATCCAGGTTGTGAGCCGGGACGGCAGCATTTACGAAATGAGTGAGGCTGAGACCGGTGACGGGATCGCTGTTAATTCCGGCGATTGGAGCGGAATGAAAACGGCTGATTTCAAGAGAGCGATAACTGCCTGGCTTGAAAAGAAGAATCTCGGAAAGCTGAAAATCAATTATAAGCTGAGGGACTGGATCTTTTCCCGTCAGAGATACTGGGGAGAACCAATACCGGTCGTCCACTGCGAAAAATGCGGCATAGTGCCCCTCGATGAGAGTGACCTGCCTCTGATGCTTCCCGACGTTAAATCATACAAACCTACAGGCAATGGAGAATCCCCACTTGCTTCGATAGAGAAATGGGTGAATACAAAATGCCCGAACTGCGGGGGCAAGGCTAAGAGGGAGACCAATACCATGCCCCAGTGGGCGGGGAGCTGCTGGTATTATATAAGATTTACTGATCCTCATAATGAAAATGAACTTGCGAGGAAGGACAGGATAAAATACTGGCTTCCTGTTGATCTCTATGTCGGAGGCGCAGAGCATGCCGTACTGCACCTTTTATACGCAAGGTTCTGGCATAAATTTCTTTACGACATAGGTGTTGTAAATACATCTGAGCCTTTCATGGCCCTGAGGAATCAGGGTATGATCCTTGGTGAGAATAACGAAAAAATGTCCAAGTCCAGGGGAAATGTAGTGAACCCTGATGATGTCGTGGCAGAGTACGGCGCGGATACTCTCAGGGTCTATGAAATGTTTTTAGGACCTCTTGCCGCCGACAAGCCCTGGAACACTCAAAGCATAATAGGAATAAAGAGATTTCTCGATAAGGTCTGGAGACTTTACGACAGGATAGAATCCACAGGATCAAGAGTGCCTCAAGAACTCGACAGGCTCAGGCATAAGACAATTAAAATCGTAACTGATAAGATCGAAACCCTGGAATTCAACACGGCGATCAGTCAGATGATGATTTTTGTAAATGCCATGCAGAAAGAAGAAACCCTTGACAGGGGGCTCCTGCGCGACCTTGCCCTTATCCTTCATCCATTTGCGCCCTTCATAACTGAAGAACTATGGGAAACCCTGGGAGAAATGCCTTCTATCATTTTTACAAAGTGGCCGAAATACGATCCCTCTATGATAACTGAGGATGTGATCCGTATTCCCATACAGGAGAACGGAAAATTGAGGGATACGATCGACATGCCTAAAGATGTGACAAAAGAACGTATGGAAGAACTTGTGAGAGAAAACAAAAAAATATCAGCAATACTTGAAGGGAAAAAAATAATAAAGATCATTGCGATACCAGGCAAGGTCCTCAATATAGTCACCGCCAAGTAGTTGAAAAATAATAGGACTGGTGCTAATATATTTATGGATAATTGAAAATTTATTTTTGAAAATAAATTCATGGAGGATAGTCACAATGAACAAAAATGGCAATTCCGTCCAGTTTTCTAAAATATTGAAAAACCCTGCTCCTCAGTATATAATTGCTGAAGTTAAAAAGATTTTCAATTTTTCATATTCCAGCCAGCTTTACTCAAGGATTCTCAGCAATTTCAAAATTGTTGTCAGCCTTTTTGAAGGCAAATTTCCGGGATACATGAAGTGCAGCACCGAGTACCATAATCTCAGTCATACGCTTGATGTGATGCTTGCATCGGTTCGCATGATCGACGGCTATAACCTTTCAGTTGGGAAAATGGATCAGGACCTTGCTGTAACTCTTCTGCTTGCAAGTCTTTATCATGATACCGGTTATATTAAGGAAGATTGGGACACAAGCGGTACAGGCGCGAAATACACAATGGTCCATGTAAAGAGAAGCATTGAATTCATCAAGAAAAACAGCATCAATCTTCGTTTAAACCCCGGTGAGGAAAATATAATATCCAATATAATATCCTGTACCAGCTCCAAGCAGAACCTGCATGATATTAATTTCAATAATCATGAAGAGGAAATAGCCGGAGCTATCCTTGGTTCTGCTGACCTGCTTGGACAGATGGCTGACAGACTCTATCTTGAAAAGCTGCTTTTCCTCTATAACGAGTATAAGGAAGCCGGTGTTGAAGGTTATGAAACTGAATATGATATAATCAGAAATACCGCGGATTTTTATTCCGCCACGCTTGAGAGACTGACAAAAGACCTATTCAATGTTCATGATTACTGCCGGGCTCATTTCAGGGAGAGGTTTGGCATCGACAGGAACCTTTATATGACGGCAATTTCCAAGAATATAGAATACCTGAATAAAATAATTGAAGATAACTCATCTAACTTCAGGAAGAAGCTTAAGCGGAAAATAAGTTATATGTCTACCTTACCTTCATCTGTTCAATAGGGAGGGAGAACCTGATCCTTCTGCTTATACCTTTAGGTATAGTCGTCGGAGCATTTGGAACAATAATAGGCGCGGGGGGAGGGTTTATATTAGTCCCCGTGCTTATCCTTCTTTATCCCGATAAAACTCCGGAAACTGTAACAAGCATTTCACTGGCGGTTGTGTTTTTTAATGCATTATCAGGTTCTATTGCTTATGCCAGAGATAAGCGGATAGACTATAAATCAGGCCTGATTTTCTCAGCGGCCGCCATACCGGGTTCAATACTTGGAGCGCTTACCATAGGCTTCATCCCGCGAAGGGTCTTCGACGGAATATTCGGATTTCTTCTTATAGCACTTTCGTCTTATTTATTCATAAAGCCGGAAAGAAACGGCGGGAGCGGCGCAGCCCTGTCGGGAGGGTATTTTCTCCGCAGGCTTACAGATGCGGCCGGTAATTCATATGAGTATTCATACTATCCGCTAAGGGGGATTATCATCAGTGTTTTCACAGGCTATCTGTCAAGCCTTCTCGGGATAGGTGGAGGCATCATACATGTGCCGGCTATGGTTCAGCTCCTTAATTTTCCGGTGCACATCGCAACGGCAACATCCCATTTTGTCCTCGGAATAATGTCATTTTCCGGATCTCTTGTCCATCTTTTTCAGGGCATCTTCAGGGAAAACGCAATACTGACAGCCTTGCTGGCGGCAGGAGTTTTGATAGGTGCGCAGGCAGGGGCTGAATTGTCAAAGCTCATTCATGGGACCTGGATCATAAGAGGGCTGGCAGGCGCCCTGGCCATTGCAGGCGCCCGCATCCTGATTATGGCTTTCGCCCGATAAGAGGGTCCGGTTAAATTCCCCTTTTTCCGCGCCTTGAATCAGTAAGCTTGATTTGCTAAGGCTCAAAACTGCTGCAAGTTGAACTTACACAGACCCTGAAAGATATTAACTTTATAAATGTTATTATTTTACGATTAACTTGATTGATTAACAGGGTCTGTGCTCGGACAACAACTTGCTTTTCGCATTTTTTCGCCTAGCAAATCTACGCTTACTTCATATGTCGCGGAAAAAGGGGAATAGATGTCCGAAAGGTTAAAATTTGATAGTTCAGTACGTATGGATTATAATAGAACAATGCATTTGGCATGGAGAGATGCCTGAGTGGTCGAAAGGGGCACCCTGCTAAGGTGTTGTACCTCATAAGGGTACCGCGGGTTCGAATCCCGCTCTCTCCGATCATTTCTGATTACCCGAAAAAAAGGTTTCAGTAGGGCTGTCAATAAGCACAGGATGTTGATTATCTTTTTGTTATTTAATATTTTTTAAGTTAAAAGATAAAAGGGCAGTTCCAAAAACTAACGTTTTTTATTTTGGGTTATATTGCATAATGCAATAAGACAACACCCGATTTGAATTTCATAGTTTCTACAAGTTTCATATCCATCCTGTTTTCAATTCCATTGAATAAGCGCCGCCCTTTGCCCCAAATAACTGGCTGGACTAATAATAGAATGTCATCTATAAGCCCGTTTTGCATCAATTCCCTACTAATATCAATACCGCCAATAGATAAGTTTTTCTCCTGCCGTTTAAGTTTAATTACTTCGCTGATTGCGTCATTACTTATCAGAATTGTATTATTCCAATTTGCTTTTGTCAGAGTTCTTGAAAACAAAATTTTAGGCTTGGCGATAATTTTCTCGGCAAAATCGATAAAACTTTTGGTTGCATTTGGATCATTTCTGACATTAGTCCAA
>CAYPRX010000040.1:0-1933 GCA_964413265.1 uncultured Brevinematales bacterium | reverse complement strand
TTGACAAATTTCAGGCATTCCATTTGAGCATGATTTATTGCTCTGTCTCGCTCGGCTATTCCCGAATAGATTATTAGGCTCATGGATGGAATAGCCAAAACCAATACTAAGAATAGTATCTGGATGCGTATGGGCAGTGATAAGAGTTTTCCTGTCATTCACCGAGCCTCACATTGCTTTAATTGATTCAGGTATTATAGTATCTTTCTTACTATCATTCTTTTACGAGAGAAATCTATCGCAAAAAACGAAGATCGGTCATTTGAAAAGAATTTTCAGCAAAAAAGCACAGTGTAAAATAATCATATTTTTTTAAGATTATCAGTATGCTATTAAAAGACATCCTATAATACTTCGACATATACTATAAATTTCTGTATAATTCGTCATTAATTCAAATGTAGAAATTTAATGAGGTGACTCCATGCCTGAGAAAATTGTCAAGAAAAAGATCACCTTCAAGTATTATGCACCGGAAGCAGAGGCAGTTTTTCTGGTTGGAACTTTTAACGGCTGGAATTCTGAAGCAAATCCTTTAATAAAGGATAAGGAAGGAAAGTGGTCGACTGTTGTAAGCCTGTTTCCCGGAAACTATGAATACCGCTTTATCGTCGATGGCAGATGGAAGGACGATCCGGCTTGTGAGATACGACACTTGAATCTTTACGGCGGTTATAACTGCGTCTTATATGTATTCTGACATAAGAGGAACTTCCAATGCACTTCTCCGGATTCACCAAGAAACTGATTAAAAAAATCATCGAATACTACACGACTTTTGAGATGAATAAAGGATGGTGAATAATGTCTCTGTACCTAGTCCAGCACGGCAAGAGCCTGCCTGAAGAAATCGATCCTGAACGTCCTTTATCCGACGAGGGGAAAAAGACCGTTGACAGTATTGCGAGGAAGGCCGCTGAGAATAATATTCCCGTCTCCGGGATTGTTCATAGCGGGAAAACCAGAGCAAGGCAAACAGCGGAAATTATTTCGGCACATATCAAACCTGAATCGGGTATAGTGAATTATTTGACGAAGATTTAATAGATGATTTATTAGATAAAATGCGAACAAAGAATAAATAGAATAATGTCGCTCTGAGCATTGACAACCGTTCCCTATACTTAGCACACGGAGGGAAAATCCAGAATGCATGATCCAAATCGATTCTCCAGACATCCACTGCTTCTTTCATTTCGGGACAGGGAACTGGAAAAACAATACCATGAGCATTTTAAAGAAGCACGCGTAGTCTGGGGACGCATTGCGATGATTCTTGGAGTCCTCCTCTATTCCGGCTTTTTATCCCTCGATAAAATCATCATGCCGGATGCGTTTTCATCCCAGGTTATCATAAGGCTTTTTATCGTCACACCGTATCTCTTGGCGAGCTTTATCATCAGCTTAAATAGACACTTTTTCTTACGCCATATGGAAGCAATAACGATGATGTGCGTCTTAGTTCCGGGGTTAGGCCATTTCGCCATGGGTTTGTATTCCCATGCGAGCCCCGTTTATATCATGGGGACTACTGCGATCGTATTGTATTTTGTTTATACGTTCGCCACACTCCGTTTCAGGTATGCATTGACTGCCGGCATGTTTCTTGTTGTCTGTTACGAAATCACGGAAATTTATTTAATGAAAAGAACTATTGTTGATATCCTTTTCAACAATTACTTTCTTATGTCGATGAACTTTGTAGGCCTTTTCGCTTCTTACACCATTGACCGCCTGAAGGGAATTTCCTTTGTCCAGAACATGCTGATCAACGAAGAGAAGAAAAGGACAAATGAACTTTATGAAAAGTTGTCGATACAAAAGGATCAACTTAACGAATCCAAACATGCACTCGAGGCGGCCTACGCAACTATAAGCAGTTCCGAAAAAAACTACCGCTCAATATTTGAGACCACAGGCAACGCCACTCTCA
>CAYPRX010000039.1:0-3531 GCA_964413265.1 uncultured Brevinematales bacterium | reverse complement strand
CGTTAACTCTTGATTGTGGCATTTTAACTATTCGGGACAGGAAATCCCATTGATCCGGGAATGGTTCTCCGGATTCATTAATGAAAACACTGTTCCCATCAATTCTCGGCTTATGCTGAAGAGGCAGGGCTATCAGATTGCCGAAACCTCCTTTCGGTATCGTATCCTGGTTCGGGAAGAAACGGTCATAAGACGATAAACCGATCTGGTAGCGGTTATCCATTGTTTGTGAAAGAATAATAAACCCTAATTTTCTTGCTTGAAATGCAGGAATTTTTGTTTCAAAAAATATCCAGATATGTCCGCCCTTGCCTGAACGGGAGCGCTCAAGATAAGCAGGAATATTCATCCCCTTGCAGGTTTTCAAATATGCAATAGCATCACTTTGCCAATCAAGACGGGCCTCTTTATCGTCAAAATCGCACACCAAAAAGAAACAATTTTCATCTTGCAACATTGGATAAACACCGATCGTGGTCTTTCCTGATAAATGATCCGATATTGTCTGGTCAGTAATTGAGGCATACTTTTTATTTTCACATTCTCCACATTTTATTAGTGGTTTTTTGCAGAATTTTTTGTCCCATTCATTGGTGCAAACCTGAGAATATCCGGATTTTCCTTTCTGTGATTCCCAACGGGCAGGATAAACATCGTCCCGCCCTCTAAAAAGACTTCTGAAGAGCTTAATCTTTGTTGTATTCGAGGAATGTTGATTTACAAGTTCTTTTGTATTATCCGGATTTAAATTCGTATCATTATTATTAGAATCAATCGTTACTAATAAATTAGTCTTTGCTTTCAAATTGGCTGGCAACAAATTCATGAGTCGATTATTTTCTATATATAATTTTTTATTTTCTTTTTCCAGAGCTTGAATCTGATTCTTTAGATCTTCTAATTCATTCATTAATAATTCCTGCCAGTCGCCATTAAATTACCTAGTTCATTATAATCTACTGGCATCTGACTGGCAAAAAATCATTTTATTGGTTAGATTGGTTGAAATTCTGAAAAAAGCCGTTTTTTACCAAGATTAACCAAACCAGCCAGAAGATTTCCGGATAAAAAATGAGTAAAATAGACGCATTTCATTAATAGGCAGTGAAATATGGATTTTATGCAGATCAGGGTAATAGTAAGCCGAGCGAATTAACGATTCTTAATTCGTTTTATTGCAATGAGTTATATGATTCGGAGGAGGAGGGATTCAGGGGGATCGGATTGTCATACAGGATATGAAGATACAAAAAGTTTAAATAATTTCACTGATACATAGCTGACAGATTGAAATAGGGATTTTTCCGGATTTTTTATTATCTTTTTTAAAATATGCGAAAAATATTATATGTTATCCACAAAATTTCTAACACCCTCTTATGAATTCCAGTTTGGGAGTCTAAAAAGATTTCAGTTAAAATCCAAAATCGTTTCATACTATATACCTTGAAGTATTTAAAAGGGAAATTCTTAACTTGAATTTTATAGATACTTGTTAAAACCTATCTTATCCTTTGAATTGAACCCCATTTTTTCATAAAATTTATGGGCTTCTTTCAATTTTGTACTGCTGAGAAGCATTATTTTATAGCAGTTATTTTCTTTCGAATGCTCGATAGCCTTACTGATTATCTGTGAACCATAACCTTTATTCCTGTAATCCTTATGTGTTATAACGTTTTCAATAATTGAAAAGGGTCTCATCCCTCTTGTCAAATTGGGTATAATCGCCAATACACAAGATGATATTATTGACCCTTCGTCCGATTCGATAACAAATACTTTCATTATGGAATTATTAATGAGAATCCTATTCCAGGTTGAATAAAGTTTATTTTCATCAGTTATTTTTTCATCATCTGGATTTAATTGCCTGTACAATTCAATTAATCCAACCAAATCATTTTCAACAGCTTCCCTTAATCTCAAAATTCAGATCTCCTAATAAATAGTTTTAGATTTAATAATATATATCAAGCAGTTTTATAGTTCCAATTTTTTACACTTTTAAATTTTTTAGTCTGTTTAATTTTTAGTATGTTTCTTGTTTCTTTTTACACCATGCGAAGCAAGTAGATCAATCTACGCTTTCGAAGATTTCAAGATTTTCAATATTCTCCGATTCCCTGATTGCCTCCAGGGTTTCCTCGTTGGGAACGTTTAATCCGAAGGGTATGTCATGCTCCTGCTCAAGACGTTTGAAGGCAAGGTTTATGTATTGAGATGTCGTCATGCCCATTTTTTGAAGAATTTTCTTTACGTTCTTCTTTAGGCCGGGGGCTATCCTGGCCCGGACTGAATCTGATTTGATCATATTTCCTCCACGATTATTTGTAGCAACATTGTTGCTGCATTGTCAAGTGCTGTTGCTGTAGTCATAGCACATTTCTCCCCAGAAAGTAAGTTATTTCAACGGTTTAGTAATAACACAATATATAATTATTTTCTGCACCTTATTACTGACAATTTTCACCAAAATGAACCAAAACAGCCAAAGGAATTCATTGAAAAATAAGGAAATAACTCTATCGGTGGGGGATGTTTCGGGAGATACAGCACGTATCACTTTGTTGTAAGGCTTGAAATATGTATAATAATATGTTATATTATATTTATGGAATTTGAATGGGATGAGAATAAGAGTAAAAGCAATATTGAGAAACATGGAATTTCTTTCGAAGAAGCACAACTGGCTTTTTTGGATGAATAAAGAATTATCGCTGAAGATATAAAACACCGCCTTAAATCAGAAAAAAGATTTTTTGTTTTGGAAAAGTAGAAGGAATTGTTATAACCGTGAGGTTTACAATCCGCCAAGGTAATATCAGAATCTTTGGCGCCGGGGCCTGGCGGGAAGGGAGGAAAGTTTATGAACAAAAAAACAATTAAATATTCAAATGCGCCTAAAGATGTCGCTGAAGCCATTGAAAAGTCCAAAATAATAGCGGACTTTTTACCATCACCTGATGAACTGGTCTTGAAAGAAAAAGTAAGAAAAATCACGATAAATTTGAGTGAAAAAAGCCTGAGTTTCTTCAAAAATTCTGCCAAGAAGCATCATGTGCCCTATCAGAATATGATTAAAAAAGTGCTGGACAGATATACCGAGCATTATAATGTGAAAGATCTATAAAATTTCAGCCAAACAAGCCAATCCAGCCAAAATTATCTCGTAACTCATTGATATGTATAGAATTAAAAAGGACCGGAGGAGGGGGGATTCCGGGGGATCGGAATATCATACAGGATATGAAGATACAAAAAGTTTAAATAATTTCACTGACACATAGCTGACAGAGTGAAATACAGATTTTTTCAAAAAAAATTGAAGTAATAAGAATGATAGGCACAATCTATAATTTTCTATTTGCCATTTTTGTGTCCTCCTGATATATTATAAACTAACATATCATGTGGACTAAATTTTGGAATTTTGGGGAGGGGGTAAGTATCATCAACGATCATAATAACAGGGGGGTTATGATCTGGAGAATTCGTCTTCATGTTCAGACTCCTTTTTTGTCCATCATT
>CAYPRX010000038.1:0-19017 GCA_964413265.1 uncultured Brevinematales bacterium | reverse complement strand
GGATATATTGCACCGGGGGATGTTGACAAAGATAATGTAGAAGGAACTGCATATCCTCTGGACCTATTGTACTCAAATATCGCAAGACTTAAGAAAATAGGAGTAAGGCATATAATAGTGATACTTGAGTCCTGCTTCAGCGGGGATTCTGAAGGCGGTAAACTGGTCAAGAACATTTCTCCTGTCATTATGAAAGTCGATAACCCTCTGACTGCAGATAATATCGGTTCTATCTATGCGGCGACTTCAGGTAATGACTATTCCGTCTGGTACCCTGAAATGGGTCATGGCCTATTCACATATTATTTTCTTAAAGGCTTGAGCGGAGATGCAGACAGTAATAAGGACAAAAAGATCACCCTTGCCGAAATGAGGGTATATCTTGAACAGAATGTGCCGAAGAGGGCTAATATTCTCAAGGCTTTTGATCAGACTCCTCAGGTCATAGGCAACGACAACGAAGTGCTGGTAAGGCTGAAGTAGGAACAGATAATAAGCTGTATCTACAGAGTGGGTCATTAAAAGCGATGCTGTATAACTATCCCTGCAGGGATGACAGTAGTGCCTTTATTGAAAGGTGAAGGGCAGGATATATGATTAATAAAATCCGTTCTGTTTATAAAGCCAATATATGCAAACAATAAAAGATGATGTCCTTTTCCCGCCCGCCTCAATTTACAAGGTTAAAAAAAAGGACATACTCTCAACCGCCGGGGTTTTGACCGAGGCTTTTCTAAATGATCCCTTCTTTAAATACATAATGAACGGTGATTATGGCAGGGATAAACTTTATTATTTTCAACAATTTACAGTTCGCTACGGAATGAAATACGGAAATGTTTTTGCATCCAGTGGTAATATTGAGGGGGCAGCTGTTTGGCTTCCCCCGGGAAGTACTCACATAGGGGCTATCAGGTTTGTTAAGGGAGGCGGACTGATCCTGAGGCAGCTTTTCCCGCGCAACCTGTCAGAACGTTTTAAATTTTTCACCAGACTTTTGAATTACAGCAATTATTCAAACGAAATCCACATTAGAAACGCACCATTTCCTCACTGGTATCTAATGGCCATCGGTATCAGCGACAAATACCGTCAACAGGGATACGCCAGCCTGCTAATAAAACCCATGCTTGAATACTTTGACAGTATTAATATTCCCTGTTATCTTGAAACGCATAACGAAAAAAACCTCGCTATTTATGAACATTTCGGTTTCAGAATAACTGAAGCCGGAAAGTTGCCTGGAACGGATAAGCCTCATTTCGCGATGATGCGAGGGAGATATCCTATCAATCAAAAAAAATCAAAATAGTTTATGAAAAGGAGATGGAGGCTTTAATGAAAATAAGAACAATATTTATGTGCTTTGTACTATTATTATCGTACGGATGCCTTGAAGAAAGTATAAAAAAAGATTTTTCATTTAGAAATATAACTTCCATTTCGATCCTGCCTTTCAAAATGGTCGACAAATCGGGAAATAATCCATTTAATGTAAGCACTAACTGCTACGATGATGAAGCCGCAGACAGAGTGGCCGGACAAATCCTCGATTCAAAGGTAACCGTAGTAGACAGATCCCATCTGGAGTCAGTTATTGAAGAACAAAAATTTTCTATCAGCGGACTCATGGAAGAGGGAAAGTTCAGCGAAATCGGAACTCTTTCTAAAGTCGATTACCTGGTTGTAGGCTATGAATATATGAATCAAAATGATAAGGGCTATTATTACATATACGATTATGAGATAAAAATGATAGAAGTAAAAACAGGAAATGTCGTGTATATTGCACACGAACAAGATCTAAATGATCTATCTTATTCTTTAAAAGGCCATATACTGCGGGATTAAGCGGGTGAATTATTAATAATGAAGAATGAATATGTTCATGGTTATATGGACAGGGAATCCATTCGTTTAACGGATCAGGCCAGCTGTCTGGGTGAATTGCTTCATAACGATACTGTTTTCCCGAAAAAATCGTTAATCCTTGAAGCCGGCTGCGGTGTGGGAGCGCAGACGGTAATTTTTGCGCCGAAAAATCCCGGATCAAAAATTATATCTATCGACATATCGGAAGAATCTTTAAAAAAAGCCAGAAATGCCGTTAAGTCTTTAAATATAAATAATGTAGAATTTCAACCAGGTGATATTTTAAATCTGCATTATCCGGATGAATATTTTGATCATGCTCTTATTTGCTTTGTTCTTGAGCATCTTCCGGAGCCGCTTAAAGCGTTAAAATCCGTAAAAAGAGTCCTTAAAAAGGGCGGGTCGATAACTTTGATTGAAGGGGACCATGGCTCTGCTTATTTTTACCCTTACAGCAAATATGCAGAGGAAGCTATAAATGCCCAGGTTAAATTGCAGTCAGGTCTCGGCGGCAATGCACTTATAGGCAGGCAGCTTTATCCTCTCCTGCTCAATTCATCATATAAAAATTGCCGGGTATCGCCGAGAGTAGTATATGTCGATTCAAGCAAACCGGATCTTGTGGAGGGCTTCACAAAAAACACTTTTACGGCTATGATAGAAGGGATAAGGGATAAGGCTGTTGAAAATTCTATCATTGCCAGAGACACTATCGATAAAGGCATTGAAGATTTATACAGAACGTCCTGGAAAGATGGTGTTTTCTGCTACACCTTTTTTAAAGGCACAGGATATAAGCTTTAGGCTCCTCTTATCTTTAAAGATGTATAATATCTTTCGGCTTCATATTATTTTCCAAAGTCCAGAAATGAGCCTGACTAATTCTTCCGGTCTGGTTGTCGGGTTCAGTAACAGCCTCAGATATAACCGGACAAAGGGGATAATGCCGTTTTTTGCCTTTGTTGAGATTTCCCGGTCGTTCAGCTCACTCTTAATAGTATGCGTCCTCTTCCATGCCTTGACTGGCTCAGGAAATGGGCAGCCGCTGCTTCGGTAAGCGGGAAAATCTTTCCTGCTTCGGCATGCAGGTTTTTCTCAGCCATTTCGGCTATTACCTTCAATTTATCTGTCGGACCCCTTCCTGAACTTATGGCTTTCACGCCATGTTCCCTGGCTTTTTCTTCAGATACCTGGCCGGCTACTGTTACAACAACTCCCCCTCTTTTCAGGAGGTCATACGATTTTTCAAGGGTTTCCCCCCCGACGGTGTCGATTACTGCATCCGCATCTTTGATTTCAGTCTCCAGGGCACCCTTCTTGTAATCCACGGCTTTTTCCGCACCTATGGATTTCACGAAGTCCAGATTGGCTTCGGAGGCCGTCCCGATCACCCTCGCCCCTTTTGCCTTCGCGAACTGGACAGCGAAAAGTCCGACTCCTCCTGCGGCTCCCATCACGGCGACAGTCTGTCCGGCCTTTATCCCGGCATCCTCTACGGCCTGCCATGCTGTCAGCGCCCCGAGAGGTATGGATGCTGCGAGCTCGAAACTCATTTTTTCAGGTTTGGCTGTGACGTCTCCGGCAGATGCTATTGCATATTCGGCGTAAGTTCCGCCTGCTATGCCGAATACCGCCTGTCCTTTTTTAAGCGTTTTCACATCCGAACCGAGCTCTTCAACAGTACCGGAAACATCTATACCGGGCACATAAGGCAGTTCAAGAGGCATGTATTCCTTCAGGAAGCCCGCTCTCAGTTTCCAGTCAATTGGATTTACCCCCGCGAAATGAACCTTGATCAATACCTCGTCGGCCTTTGGAACGGGACGGGGTATGGTTTCCATTATCATGTTTTCAGGACCCCCGTACTTATGGAATCGTATGGCTTTGATTTCTCCAGGCATATGACACTCCTTATTAAATTAAATTTTCAGATATTAACCTAATATAATCAGTGATTAGCTGAACGGCAATTGTGAACGCGGAGGGGTGTTTATATTTTATATCAGCTTTTCAAGTAAATCAAAAAAGGCATGTGATCTATCGCTGTCAACTATCTGTGATTCCTCATTTATGATCTGTATCAGATTATTGTTTGATGGATTTTCTTCATTTATTAATATTGAAAAATTATTAGGTCCGAATTCTTCCAAAGTAGCTTTCTTAATTTTTTTAGTTTCAATTCGAAAAAGATCTGAATATGTGTTTTTCGTATTATCATGAGTAATAAAAATTAAATAGTCCTGACTGACGGCTACTATTCCATGAAAGGACTGGATGATACTGAAAGGATTGATCCTTGACAGTTCATAATCATCTATGCTGCTGACATTGAACGTAATATCGGCAATATTCTTGAATAATATTTTATCACTTCTAACAGCAAACTTAGACTCTATAAATTTATTGAAAGCTTCAGAATGAGGGTCACCATAGGTATCCTTATAAGTAGTACCTTTGATATTGATCGTATTACAGCCGTAAATTAATGAAAAAAGTGAAATCAATACGAAAAATACAGATTTTTTCATAATTTTACATCCTCCTCTTGTACGGGTTCTGTCCTGCACTATTTTCAACAATTTTTGTTAAATACTACTTCATGTTTTTATAAAAGTCAATAGGATTTTTTAGATAAAATTTTTACTTCAAACCTATCAAGGCCATAGCAATCAGAGCATTTATAGTTTTGAAGATACGTTAATTAAAATATTTCACCCCGCAAATATTTTACCTCCAAAATATTTTACCTCCACTTGACAAATTGAAATCCTTATATTATATTAAAAATCGAACTTTAGTATTATGCTGTTATGCATATTGTTTGAAACCCCTCTGTACTGGTTGATGTTTATGTGATTAAACTATGGAAATAGTTTTCGCATGAACATCATTAAATCTTACTTACCACTATGGCTGGAGGAGGTTTTTAAGCATGACAGCAAATATTATATTCATTCTTATCTTTTTTGGATTAATCACAATTCTTGGGGTTTATCTGGGCAAATTCATGGCGCAGGTCTTTTCAGGTGAAAAGAATATACTAACGCCATTACTTAATCCTGTTGAAAAGTTTATTTACAGGATATGCTTGATAGACCTTCTTGAAGAGATGAACTGGAAAAAGTATGCTCTTTCCTTTACCCTTTTCAATGCAGCAGGCCTTATTTTCCTCTTTGTCCTTCTTCTAATTCAGGGTCGACTGCCATTAAATCCTCAAAAATTCGGACCACTCAGCATCGACCTGGCTTTCAATACAGCCGTATCGTTTATGACCAATACTGACTGGCAGGCTTACAGCGGGGAATACACAATGAGCTATCTCAGCCAGATGATCGGACTGACGGTTCAGAATTTTGTTTCAGCAGGAGTCGGTCTGGCTGCAGCTGTGGCAATGATAAGGGGTTTTACAAGGAAAAGCGCACAGTCAATCGGCAATTTCTGGGTCGACCTTACGAGGTCCCAGCTTTACATAATGCTTCCCCTCTCGATCATTTTTGCAATTGTATTATTATCCCAGGGAGTTATGCAGAACCTTTCGCATTATATTAATGCCGTCAATCTCGAGGGCAACAAGCAGGTCATCGCCATGGGACCTGTGGCTTCCCAGGAAGCAATCAAAATGCTCGGCTCGAACGGCGGCGGTTTCTTCAACGCGAATTCAGCCCATCCATATGAAAACCCTACCTGGCTGACTAATTTTATCGAGAACATAGCAATGCTTTTAATACCTGTCGCCATCCCCTTTATGTTGGGGTACATGCTGAAAAGCAAAAGAAAGGGAGTTGCGATTTTCGCTGCCATGCTCATAATACTCCTGATGGGGCTTATATTCTCGACTTATTATGAATACAGGGGCAATCCCAGATTCGAAAAATTGGGGATTACAAATGGCGAGAACATGGAAGGGAAAGAAACGAGATTCGGGATCTTTGAATCGGTGTTCTGGGCGGTTAATACCACAGCTATCGCCAACGGCTCCGTAAATTCCATGCATGACAGTCTGCTTCCTCTTACAGCCATACCTCTTCTTTTCAACATGCTTATTGGTGAAGTTGTGTTCGGCGGCGTCGGAGTTGGCCTGATGGGTATGCTCTATTATGCATTCATGTCAATGTTCATAGCCGGTCTCATGATAGGAAGAACCCCTGAAATATATAATAAAAAGCTCGGTATATTTGAAATGGTTCTGACGATACTCGGGCTCATTACAGCACCTTTCAGTGCATTAATATTTACTGCTGTAGCCTGTTCTATTCCTGCCGGACTTTCAAGCCTCAACAATGGCGGGCCGCATGGGTTCTCCGAGATACTTTACGCTTACGCTTCATATCATGGCAATAACGGTTCGGCTTTCGCCGGTTTGAATGCAAACACACCGTTCTGGAATTATACCGGTGCTGTTGCTATGCTCATCGGCCGGTTTACAACGGTAATTCCCGGTCTTGCAATAGCAGGGGTACTGGCAAAGAAAAAGCATGTCCCCGAATCGGCTTCCACTTTCAGCACCTCATCGCTTCTCTTCGTTATCCTTCTAGTAGGGGTAGTATTGATATTCGGAGGGCTTACTTTCTTTACACCTTTCGTTCTGGGCCCCGTCCTTGATCATATATTCATGAAAGCCGGGACATTATATTGATAATTCGGGAGGATAAAATGACAGAGAGTAAAAACCTTAAATATATAGACTGGACATCTATTCTTCTTAATGCCTTTAAGGAATCGTTCATAAGGCTGAATCCTTTTATTCTCAGGAGAAATATTGTTATGCTGACTGTGGAGGTAGGGGCGATCATCACCACGATTATAACAATAGTAAATATTCGGGCAGGCCAGCCTTTTGCCTTCAACCTCAACATTTCGCTGTGGCTCTGGTTTACAGTACTATTCTCAAATTTTGCTGAGGCGGTTGCTGAAAGCAGAGGCAAAGCTCAGACTGAAGCACTGAAAAGTACAAGAAGCACTTTGACTGCAAGAAAAATTTCGGATAGGGGCACCATTGCAAAACCTGGGACAATTACAGAAACCCCGGCCCTTAATCTTAAAAAGGGGGATTATATAGTGGCAGGTAAAGGAGAATTGATTGCAGGAGACGGCGAGATTGTCGAAGGCACTGCTCTTATAGACGAGTCAGCAATAACAGGAGAATCAGCCCCGGTTATAAGGGAATCCGGTGGCGATAAAAGCGGTGTAACGGGCGGAACTATGATAATTGAGGGTACAATCCGAATAAGGATAACGAGCGACCCGGGAGAAAGCTTTCTTGATACAATGATATCGATGGTTGAAAGCGCCAAAAGGAAAAAAACGCCTAACGAGATTGCTCTTGAGATACTTATTATCTCTCTTACTGCGCTCTTTATCGTAATTGTGGTTACACTTGCATATTATGCTTTATACGCAAAGGTACCGGTATCATATTCCGGAACTGATATAACCATACCGATACTGATATCCCTCCTTGTCTGTCTGATGCCGACAACTATCGGCGCGCTTCTGCCGGCCATAGGAATAGCGGGGATGGACCGGCTTATAACAAGGAATGTAATAGCATTTTCAGGAAGGGCGGTTGAAGCCTCGGGAGATGTCAGCGTCGTTCTGCTTGATAAGACCGGGACAATTACGCTTGGGAACAGAATGGCAAAAAGTTTCTTGCCCGCTAAAGGGGTTTTAATGGAAGAACTGGCGATGAAGGCCATGATGTCTTCCCTTGCTGATGAAACCCCTGAGGGGAGGAGCATACTTACACTCGCCAAGGAAACTCTGAAGATAAGGGGACGTGAGATAAAAACCACGCCTGATGCGAAGTTTATAGCCTTTTCACCCGAGACGAGGATGAGCGGTATAGATATGGAAGGTAAGGAAATCAGGAAAGGCTCTTTCGAGGCTGTTGAAGAGTTTGTGAAAAAGAAAGGCGGAAGCATAGATTCCGATGTTAAAGAGAATGTGAATTCCATCGCCGAGAAGGGAGGAACGCCTCTCGTTGTTGCGGAAGGGAAAAATGTTCTCGGCGTGATAAGACTCTCGGATATTCTGAAGACCGGGATCAGAGATAGGCTGGCACATCTGAGAAGGATAGGGATAAAAAGCGTTATGATAACAGGGGATAATAAGCTTACAGCCACCTCAATAGCCGCCGAAGCCGGAATAGACGATTTCATTGCTCAGGCTCGACCAGAAGCTAAGCTGGAAATGATAAGAAAATACCAGGATGAGGGCCATCTTGTTGCCATGATAGGGGACGGTACAAATGATGCTCCAGCACTCGCTCAGGCAGACGTGGCGGTTGCAATGAACGCAGGGACTCAGGTCGCCAGGGAGGCTTCCAATATGATCGATCTGGATTCGAACCCGACAAAACTGCTGGATATTGTTGAAATAGGGAAGGAAATACTTATAACGCGGGGAGCCATGACTACCTTCAGCATAGCCAATGACGTATCCAAATATTTTGCGATTATACCTGCCATGTTTGTAGCAAGTTTTCCGGCTTTGAAACTCCTGAATATAATGCAGCTTTACAGTCCCCAGTCTGCCGTACTTTCAGCGGTTATCTTTAACGCACTGATTATTCCATTTCTCATACCGCTTGCCATGAGGGGGGTCAAGTACAGAACTCAGTCTGCCTCTTCAATGCTGACAAAGAACCTCCTTATTTACGGCATCGGAGGTGTGATATTGCCTTTCCCGGCTATCTGGCTGATTGACCAGATTACCAGGTTATTTTTCAGATAGGAGCAATTTATGAAATTATTTATGCAGACAATTTTAATATTCATTTTTTTCGTCATACTGACAGGTCTTATCTACCCGCTGTTTATTACCGTTATCGGAAAAATTGTCTTTAAGAACCAGGCTTACGGCAGTCTTGTAGTCAGGGACGGAAAAGTGATAGGTTCAGAGCTTATAGGCGAGCTCTACACTAACAATATGTATTTCCAGGGAAGGCCATCGGCGGTTAATTATGACGCAACTAATTCAGGAGCCGATAATTACGGAGCATCAAGCTCGAATCTGATATCCGCAGTGAGCAATAATATTGAAAATGTAAAAAAGAGTGATCACATATCCCCCGGTGTAATTATACCATCAGATATGGTTACTTCTTCAGCCAGCGGGCTCGACCCCGATATAAGCGTGCAGAATGCTCTTATCCAGGCGAAGAGGATTGCTTTTGCGCGTAAAATACCACTTGATGCTGTCTTAAAGATAATAAACAGATATAAAAAGACCCCTGTATTAGGTTTCTGGGACCGGGAGACCGTTAACGTTTTGAAAATGAACATTGCGCTTGATGATTTGAAATAAAAATACTTCCTATTTTGAAACGAAGATGCTTATGTAAACATATATTATTTATCTAACTTTTTCGATCAAATAGTTTTGACATATCTGATTTCCTCTGATATAATGTGTTCAATCAACTCTTAATTAAAAAATCAAAAATTTCCAGTTTCTTTGCACCACTGTGTTTGGTAAAGCATTAGTCTTTGCCGTCGAAAGGAAAAGCGTAATTGCCGGGGGAGCAATTATGAGAGTTGAACGGAAAAAAACAATCCTTCTTGTGGAAGATGAAGCGCTCATAGCACTATCTGAAAAAACCTCTGTCGAAGAACTCGGTTACAGTGTAATCGTAGAATACACGGGTGAAAATGCTGTAGAAACATTTAAAAAAAACAGTCTGATTGACCTGATCCTTATGGACATAAATCTGGGCAAAGGCATGTCAGGCACCGAAGCTGCAGGGTTAATCTTGAAAATCCGTGAAATTCCAATAATATTTTTAACCAGCCTTATTGAACAGGAACCTGTCGCAAAAACGGAATATATTACATCCTACGGCTATGTTGACAAGAATTCGGGAAAATCACTTCTCAGTGCATCCATAAAAACGGCTTTTAAACTTTTTGAAGCATATCAGAAAATCTGCGATGATGAAAGAAAGTTTCGTGATTTATTCAATTCTACATTTCAATTCACCGGACTGCTTTCATCGGAAGGCATCATTATCGAAATAAATAAAACGATTCTTGATTTTGCAGGGCTTACCCTTGAAAATGTGGCCGGCAAATCGATTTGGGAAGCCCCGTGGTGGGCTGGGAATGAAACAGTTATCAATAAAATAAAAAAAGCTGTAAAAGAGGCTGCCGGTGGCAGATTTGTCCGCTTTGAAACAGACATTCATGGTTCCGGGAACAAGAGAGTAATTACAGACTTTTCAATTAAGCCTCTTTTCGGTGACGATGGTAAAGTCATCAAGCTTGTTCCTGAAGGGAGAGATATTACCGAGCGTAAAGAGGCGGAACAATCTCTGCAGCTTCGAGAAGCATATCTATCCGCCATTATCGAAAACCAGCCAGGACTTTTATGGCTGAAAGATCTGGATAGCAGGTTTCTTGCCGTAAATACTAAATTTGCAGTATCATGCGGACTTGATAATCCCGGACTCCTTACAGGCAAGACGGATTTTAATATCTGGCCCCATGAGCTTGCCTCCAAATATGTTAAGGACGATATCAGGGTAATTAAATCCGGAAAGCCCTTCATAGTTGAAGAACTCATTTCAGACAAGGGTGAAATTAAATGGTTCGAAACATTTAAAGCCCCTATCGTTGATGGAGATGGAAAAACTATCGGTACAACCGGCTATTCATTTGACATCAGCGAAAGAAAGAGGGCGGAAGATGAAATCAAGCATCAATTATTGGAAAAAGAGGTCCTTCTCAAGGAAGTCCACCACCGGATAAAAAACAATATAGCTTCTATCGAAAGTCTTCTGACACTCCAGTCGCGATCGACAACAAATACTGAGGTTGTTTCAGCGCTGCAGGATTCGATAAGCCGGATTAAAAGCATGCGGGTAATCTATGATAAATTACTTCTTACCGAGAACTATCAGGAAATATCAGTGAGAAATTATCTGGAAAGTCTAATAGATACGATTATTAACGTCTTTACAAATAACCAGCCTATTAAGATCAATAAGAGAATTGATGATTTTAATCTTAATTCAAAAGTGCTATTTCCGGTCGGTATTATCATCAATGAACTTCTAACCAATGCCATAAAATACGCATTCGTCGGCAAAGACGACCGTTATATAGGGATTTTATTGTTTAAGAAAGAAAATCATATTACGCTCAAAGTTCAGGACAACGGTACCGGACTGCCCGATGGTTTTGAATTTAACAAATTGGAAGGTTTCGGTCTCATGCTTGTAAAAATACTGAGCGAACAAATTAACGGAACTTTTGCAATCGGCAAAATTAAGGATGAAAATGGTACTCAGTGCACTCTGGAATTTAATATCTGATTGCATTTTTCGCTGACACTTATTATAATCTTTTCGATATTCGAATATACGAGCGAGGTGAAAACATGAAACGAATAATGGCATTGCTCCTTGCAGCAGTTTTAGTCGTTGCTTCTTATATTATTGCAGACCAGCGCACACCCCAGAAAACAACTGCTCCGTCTAAGACGAGCAGCCAGAAGAATACCCAGGTAAAAAAAACAACCTCGACTAATCAGCCTGTTATAATCAACATGAACCGTCCCTCGAGCGGCGGGCATAACCAGAATTTCCCGACACAGCAGAAGCAGGAAAATGTCAAGCCGCAGGAAAAACAGTCTCCTGTTTATGGAAAATTGCAGTTAACGCCCAGTAACAAAGGTGTGAAGCCGGTAAAACCCGCAGGCAATATCGCTAGCGCTGTCCATCACCACCCGTATGAACCGAATTATGTACGCAAGAAATTACAAAAACTCGGGGTTACCTCGGCACCAGGCTACATTGTAAACAGAGAAGAGGTTATCCACACCGATAGGGAACATTCCATTATCGCCTATCCAAAAGCAGGATTCGACAACCGTCCAATCAGCGCCGTGGCGTTTTCTTCCAGGCATTTCAACGATCAGGCTATCCGGGCACATATGTCTCTTGTCGGCAGCTCCGAATGGCTTGACAGGATACGCGCCTTCAATCAGTCTGAAAACCGGCCCAATTTTTATTACTGGCATAACGATAAAAATTTTACGTATTGCCACTTTATAGATAATTCGGGCTATCACTGGTACGGCTGGTATCTTGGCAATAAATACTTCTGGATCCGTAATTTCAACAACCGATGGTGGTGGTATGATGTTGACTATGACCGCTGGTGTTTCTGGAATAACGGCTTCTGGTGGTGGCAGGATCCATATCACATGGGAGACCTTTACTGTTACAATGACGCCAGTTATATTCCATGCAACTCTGCCGAGGATAATGTTGCAGTCATTGTGCCGGATAACAACAATACGCATAACTATACCAGTCCGGACGGTACAAGGATTGTAAAAGTGGTTGCAGACACAGAGGATGCTTTCCTTTATGATTCTGCAAATCCGCCTTCCTTTAACCCTGTCTACCTGGCCTCAGGCGTCCAGGATGTGATGTTTTCGGATCCGAAAAACGGAAGGCCTCTTGAGATTATCTTAAAGCTTAACGACCAGTCCTTCGATATGTTTGACGGTAATGGAAATTCTTATAATCCAGGTCAGACTGCTCAATAAAGTTGATTCCTTAGCTTAAGGCAGAATTACTGCAAAGAAATCAGATTTATTTTTGTGACTGTTACATTACCCTTTGTCCCGGGAGCATGAAGAGCATGCCAGACTACGTACTGCTCTGCATAGAGTTCCGATGAGGGCATGCCGTCTACCGGAAGTATCACCCTCATGCCTCTTATGACGGATCCTATCATTGTAGCAAGAACTGCACCCTCTGCAGCGGTTCCCGTTATTATTACAGTTGTTATATTATGATCTTTAAGATGCTTTTCAAGGTCTGTCCCAAAATATTTATCGACGCCGGCCTGAACGACAAGTTCGTCCTCCTGAGGTTTTACTTCAGGAAGAATTGCGTCCGGGGTCGAAGCCCTGGTAATCGAATAAGCGACGAGAATCCCGCCTGTTCTGGCCCATTCAAGAAGTTTTTTGATATTCGGAACTGCTGCAACTGCTCTGGGGCGCTGAGGAACAGTTCTCTTTTCTAAATCAAGAATGAGAAGGGCTGTTGATGAATGATCGACTTTTACCGGTATAGGTTCAACCTTCTCAGGAATCTTTACATCATTCCATAGGTCAATGATATTCATTCCATTATCGGCAAATATTGTCATCGGCAGAAAGAAAGCGAAGATAACCAATATATATTTCATTGGATTTCTCAAAGAATTAACCGAATTTGTAATGCTTTTTCACAGCCTTATTTATCTTCCAGACGCATGAAAGACCTTTTGGGAAAACCACAAAATCGCCTTTGCCGAAATGCACTGTCCCGCTTCCTGTTTTAATATCAACATCCCCCTCGAGGATAAAGCAGGTCTCTTTGTCATCATACTGCCAGTCAAATTCTGACGCTTCCTTTGTCCAGACAGGCCAGCTGAATACGCCCATTTTTTTCAATTCCTCTTCAGAAATTTTTTTGACTTCTATGTTCATAACTGCCTCCCGTTATTTCATGAAGTTCAATACTTCCCCGATTGCCAGCCTCTCCTGTTCTTCTCTTGTGATTCCGGCCTTCAAATCTCCCGGCATATCAGGATACCATGCGAATTGTGAATGGTTACCACCCTCAACTATATAATACTTCGCATCAGCTGGAAGTCTTTTCTTCGCCGCATTAAAACCATCCCTGCTGAAAAAACCGTCTCTTGTCCCGCAGACAAGAAGAACCTTTATCCCTGATTTTTTCAGATCGGGCAATGGCCCTGATGCCCATAAAATAAGCCCTGAAATTTTATCGGCATGATTCGACGCAAAAACAGATGCTGCAATGCCACCCAGGGAATGTCCGATTATATACCATTTATTTATATTTTTGTAATTCTTTATGTAATTCAGGCCGTTTTCGGTGTTGAGGATTGAAAGCCTGAAAGGCATCTTTGCAATAAAAACAGCATATCCATCATCGGCTATTTTATAAGCGACAGGTATATAAGATCTGTAATCTGTGAAGGCTGCCGGATAGATTATTACACCCTCATTATTATTTCTCATGCCCGGCAGGATTATATAATCGCCGTATTTATCCATAAAGAGGTAATTTTCATCCCGGATTTTCATACCTGCCCTATCAGTAAATTTTTTCACTTCAGGCATCGGATTTACTCTCGAGACTATGAAACAGCCATAGCCGGCATAAACTAAAATCAGCAGTGCCAGGATAGACCCCAGAATCAGCAGAGCTTTTTTAAGAATCTTCAATCATATCCCCTTCACTGTATCTTTAGAATAATTTATGTCATTATAAAAAGCGTCGATTATAAAATCAATCCGGAAGGTACTCTTGCAGCCTCAACTCTCGTGATGTTCTTGATCTTTTCATGATTTGCCTCTATGATTGTTTAGCATTACGGCTAATAAGGAATATATATGGCGGAAATGCATGACAAGGTCGGTAAATTGCTTGCGGATCTCAACCCTGCCCAGAAAGAAGCTGCGTCTTTCGGCGACGGACCCTTAATAATAGTAGCGGGAGCCGGCACCGGCAAGACTAAAACCCTTGCTTCCAGGGTCGCTTATCTTATCTCATCCGGCGTCGATCCTCAAAGGATCCTTCTGCTTACATTCACTAGGCGGGCTGCAGAAGAAATGCTGAAAAGAGCTGACAGCCTTATCAGCAGGATCGGACGCAGCACAGGCAAAGTCTGGAGCGGAACATTTCATGCGATAGCCAATAAAATCCTGAGGATTTATGCGGGCCAGGCCGGATTGCCTGAAGAATTCACAATTATGGATCAGACCGACTCCGAGGATTTAATGGATTTTGTCAGGAATGAACTGGACCTTGATAAAACAAATAGCCGTTTCCCTAAAAAAGGGACATGCCTTGCCATCTATAGCCGGAAGATGAACTCGAACGACAGTCTTGAAAATGTTATTAAAGATCATTTCCCATGGTGCATCGAATGGAAAGATCGACTATCATCTTTATATCAAGCCTATATTGACAGCAAATTAGATCAAAATGTCCTGGATTATGACGATCTTCTTATTTTCTGGGATCATCTTTTAGATGATCCTGATAACTCGCAGTACCTTGAGTCACAATTTGATCATATCCTTGTCGATGAATACCAGGACACGAATTTTATTCAGTCGGATATTCTTCGAAAATTGAGGCGGATAAACAAAAATATCACCGTAGTCGGTGATGACGCACAGGCCATTTACAGTTTCCGCTCGGCCACAATCCGGAATATGCTGGATTTTCCAAAGCATTTTCCCGGCGCCTCGATTATTACGCTTGAAGAAAATTACCGGTCGATACAGGCTATTCTGAATACATCAAATATTTTAATATCCCAGGCCCCGGAACATTACAGCAAAAGCCTGTTTTCCGGGCGTAAGACCGGTGGAAAACCCGAACTCGTAATCTGCATGGACGAATCTTTTCAGGATAATGCAGTTATTGAAAGGGTGCTGAAACGGAGGGAGGAAGGGATCAGTTTGAACAGGCAGGCCGTACTGTTCCGTGCGGCATCTCATTCCGCATCCCTGGAAATAGCACTGGCCAGGCATAAAATACCCTTTATAAAATACGGGGGACTTAGATTTCTTGAAACCTCGCATATTAAAGATCTGATTGCAGTGCTGAGAATTACCGAAAACCCGAAAGACGAGCGCGGCTGGTTCAGGGTGCTGCAGTTAATAAAGGGCGTAGGGCCGCAAACGGCCGCGGATGTCATTGAACATGTCAAACTGGCCGGATACAACCCTCTATCATTTCCCTCATTCAAAGCATCTCCTGATGTAAGAGCCGGACTTGTCAGGCTGTATGATTATTTCAGCTCTGTTTACGGAAAGAATTTGAATCCTCTGTTTATAATCGAACATGCTTTAATTTTCTATGAGCCCCTGCTTCAGGAAAATTACGACAATCCGGATCAAAGGCTTTCGGATATACAGCAGCTTGCCGGCCTGTCATCGGGATATCAAACCCTCTCTTTTTTTCTGGCTGATTTGATACTCGATCCTCCGATGTTTACCAGCGACATTGCCGGAAAGCCGGTTCTGGATGAAGACTATCTTGTCCTGTCGACTATCCATTCGGCAAAGGGGCTTGAATGGAACTGCGTTTATATTATTCATGCAGCGGATGGATGGATCCCTTCAGACCTGTCAGCCGGCAGCGGGCAGGAATTAGATGAGGAGTTGAGGCTCCTGTATGTAGCAATGACCAGGGCAAAAGATTATCTATCTGTCTTATATCCGAAAAAGCATTATTTAAAACCGAAGACACGCTCCGACAATCACATCTACGGTCAGCTGTCAAGGTTCCTTAATGAGGAAGTAATCGAAACTATGATAGAGATCTACGAGGGGAAAACCGAGAGATCTGAAATTAAAGCGGCAAAAATAAATACTGCCTTGAATATAAGGGATAAATTAAAGGAATCGTTCAGGTAAAACACAGAAGGAGGAATTCGATGAATGGCAATAAAAAGCTTCTTAAAAAACTTGCCAGGCAGGAGGAAGATCTGCAGTTTACCCGCTTTACAAGCGAAAGCGCACTGAAAATCGGTTTAAGCCTTATTGAGAAGGCGAAAAAAGACAATAAAAAAATCGCTATTGATATAACCCGCTGCGGCCATCAGCTTTTTCATTATGCCTTTGACGGTACTTCGCCTGACAATGATCAATGGATAATCAGAAAAAACAGGGTAGTAAACAGATTCCATAAAAGTTCGCTGCATATTGGAATTCTTCTTCTTGATGAAGACAGGACAATTGAAGAAAAATCCTTTGTTGATTCATTCGAGTACTCTGCTCATGGGGGTGCTTTCCCGATAATAATCAAGGATACCGGCATTATTGGAACGATTACTGTTTCCGGATTGGCACAGGAAGAAGATCATAATATGGTAGTGACTGCAATTGAGGATTATCTGCAGAAAGAACTTCGGGAATCAAAAAATGGATAAACTCAACTTTCTTACGCCCGGAATTCCCCATTCCTCAAAACCCAATAAGACACTGAAAAACGGCCTCCTGCGTATCAGGGAACTCGGACTTGACGGCATGGAGATTGAGTTTGTCCGGGGTATTAGAGTCGATTTTCCGAAAATGCAGGATATCGGTAAAGTGGCAAAAGAAAACGGACTAATACTGACAGCTCATGCACCCTATTATATAAATCTTTTCTCCAGGGAGAAGGAAAAGGTCGATAAAAGTTATCAATACATTCTTGATACGGCAAGGGCTCTTGACACTGCAGGGGGATTCAGCATGGTTTTTCACGCTGCATATAATCTGGGAGCAAAACCGCATGAAGTTTATAACCATATAAAGGTTCATATGGAGCATATAGCGGCTATAGCGCATAAAGAATCACTCAGGGTCTGGCTGCGTCCGGAATTAATGGGCAAAAATTCTCAATTCGGCACGCTGGAAGAAATTATAAGGCTTTCAAGGGAAGCTGGAGGATGGATCGGCCCCTGCATAGATTTTGCGCATCTGCATGCGAGAACAGGCAGGTACAATAGTTATGAAGAGTTCGCAAGGGTATTTGAATACGTTGGTAAAGAGCTAGGCGAAACCGCACTTGAAAATATGCATATGCATTTTTCAGGCATTCTTTACTCCCCTAAGGGCGAACAAAAGCACGTAAACCTGAGATTAAGCGATTTCCGCTACAGGGAATTTGCGAAGGCTTTGAAAGATTTTAATGTTGCAGGAGTACTGACTGTTGAAAGCCCTAATATCGAGGGCGATACGCTGCTGATGAAGCTTCTTTACAAATCTATGTGATTACTGCACAATTTATGACCGCCTCATTATGACCATGACCGGTTGTGTTATCTCTCTGGTATTCGGATATCCAGTTTGGAAAAATAAACAGTTCTCAGGAGGCGCCCGATGACAGTAAAATCACTTTCATTCGGCTCAATCAATATCGACGGGGAAATATTCGAAAAAGACATCATCATCGACAACGGGAAAATCAGGAAAAGGAAGAAATCTTCCTCGAAAAAGTATCGTGATATGTTCGGCCATACTCCCCTTTCGCCTGATGAAAATATTCCATGGGACTGCAAAACTCTGATCATCGGTACAGGACAAAGTGAAAGTCTTCCTGTAATGGACGAGGTAATTAAAAAAGCGCGGAATAAAGGGGTTGCCCTTATTACAATGAGTACCCCGGAAGCCGTAAAGCACCTTAACGACAAATCAACGAATTTTGTCCTTCATTTGACCTGCTGAAGTCTTTATTCCGGATATGCATTCTCAATTTCCTCTATTTCTTTTCCGCTGATAGGCTTAAGTTCTCCGACAGACTCCGCATATATCAAAGACCTTGCGCTGAATTCGGCTACTTCCAGCCGGTCGTAAGCCTGCAGAAGAGAGGCTCCCGTTGTAATTATACAGTCGTTTTCAATCAGCACTACCGGACTCTTTTTACTGAAGCTTTTTGAAACAGCTGCTTCATCTGAAGACGTGACACCGAACGGAAGTTTTGGAATATTTCTGAGAACTATATAGCTTTCAGGTATGGACCTGGTATCGAAGGTCCTGTCGGAAACGGCGAAAGCCAGGGAGTTGGGAGGCTGAGCGATGACAACTGCATTAATCTCCGGATGATCTTCATAGATCCTGATATGCAATGTAACGGAACGGCTGGGCATTTTTCCGATTTCCCTTTTTCCATGGCTGATGACTACAATGTCGGAGCTTTGAATGTATCTTCTGTCCACTCCGAAGGGGGTAATTATAAAACTGTCCTTATCCAGGCGTGCCGAAACCGTTCCCTCAGTCGAGATCATGAGCTGCTGTCCGTAAGCTCTTTTCACCATTTCGCATATCTTGTCGCGAAGCTCTTTTTCCTCGCTGGAATGGGTATCCGGTGAGAATTCCGGCAGTATTAAACTGTCTTTTTGTGTGATCCTGATCTGATCTTCAGTTAGTGTTTTCACCCTGCCGATGATGCCGGCTTTAACTGCGATCCTGGCGCAGAAATCAAGTGTTTCAAACCTCTGGAAGGCCCTGGAAAGCGAATCGCCACCTGTGACTACGCCATGATTTTCAAGAAGGACAGTATCAAAGCCTTTTTCAAAAACACGGGATATGTTCCTGCCCAATTCCATGCTTCCTGGTACTGCATAA
>CAYPRX010000037.1:0-221920 GCA_964413265.1 uncultured Brevinematales bacterium | reverse complement strand
CGTTTCCTCATATTCCTGCTGTTTATACAAATTTCTGGCTTTTTCGAATTCATCTTTAATATTTATCATTTTCTCCTCCTGCTTGATCAGGATTAATCCAGCCACTTAATTAAACCCATCTCAAACTTATGTGACGCTCCTTTATAAAAAGGGAAAACCCTTACGGTATACTCATAATTTCCTCCATTAGCCGGGTTTAGAGTCCCGATAAAATGGAAACGTCCTCCGCCAAGGTCTTCAGACTGAGTCATGCCTGAAGCTAAATTGTCTTCAATTATATTCCCCATATCGTCTACCTTCCTGTAATATATCTCAACAGCTACATCTTGCGGCTTCAACTGTCCCAGCATTATATTTATACCAATGCCAAAGCCCTTACCCTGTAAAGCTTCCCCTGTTTCACCGGACCTGGTTATCGAATCTCTTTCAATGCGGACCTGGTGCCACTGCGATAATACCCTGTTCTTAAACGCGGCTATTGATTTTGCCTGCTCATAGCCGTTTTTTGAAAAATCTCTGCCAAGGTTCGCTGCTTGCAGATAAATCTTCTCTGTATATTCTTTTACCATTCTGTCAGTACTGAAATGCGGGATGACAGTCTGCATAGATTGTTTCATTTTTTTAACCCATTTGACAGGCACACCGTCTTTATCCCTGTCGTAATAAAGCGGAATTATGATTTTTTCAAGCTTTGAATATATATCCAGCGCGTCTTCCTGGTCCTGTATCTCTGTACCCGGATAATCCCTTTCAATGCCGATTGACCATCCAGAATCCATATTAATTTTGTAAGCCTCCCTCCACCAGCCATCAAGGACGCTGAAATTGATTACACCATTTATGGGCCCTTTTTGACCGCTTGTTCCGCTTGCTTCATAAGGTCTCCTCGGAGTATTAAGCCATACATCTACACCCTGTATAAGGTATCTTGCTACATTCATATCGTAATCTTCAAGGAAGAATATCCTGCCTTTAAATCCTTCCTGCCTGCCAATGTCGAAAATCTTCTTTATAAATTCCTGACCTGGCCTGTCTTTAGGATGGGCTTTGCCTGAAAATATTATCTGCAGAGGTTTATCCTGGTTATTAAGTATTTTTTTAAGCCTTTCCATATCCCGGAATATTAGAACTGCTCGCTTGTATGTCGCAAAGCGTCTGGCGAACCCGATGGTTAAACAATCGGGATCCAACAGCCTGTCGGCATCCGCTGAGATTTCCGATATCATCACACCGTATCTCTTCCATTCCTCGACGGCTTTTTTTCTTATATACTCGATCATTTTAAGCTTGAGGGCCTGATGGACCTTCCATAATTCCCTGTCGGGGATATTTTTTATATTCTCCCAGTATTTTTCATCATTCAAGCGGTTGATCCATTCCCCTCCCAAGTGGGTTCCTAATAAACTGCTGATCTCTTCAGCCATCCAAGTACTGGTATGAACCCCGTTAGTAATATGATCTATCGGATTTTCTTCAAAAGGAACTCCTTCCCAATTCTTTTCCCATAATTTTCTTGAGACATGACCATGGAGTTCACTGACGCCGTTGGCCCTTCCGGCGATTTTCAGTGCAAGAACAGTCAGGCTGAAAACCTGGGAACCGCCGGGTTCTATTTCCTTACCCAGGTCAAGAAAAGAGCTTTCACTGATTTTAATTTTTTCAAAGAAATAGCGAAAATACTTTGATATTAACTGAAAGGGAAAAATATCATTTCCAGCAGGTACTGGAGTGTGAGTTGTAAAAATAGTGTTAGCCCTTACCAATTCAAGAGCTTCTGCAAAAGAAAGCCCTTCGGAGACAAGCTCTCTGATTCTTTCCAGTCCGAGGAAAACGGAATGCCCTTCATTCATATGCCATACTGTCGGTTTCAAATCAAGAGCCCTCATTGCTTTCACGCCCCCAATGCCAAGTATTATCTCCTGCGATATCCTCATCTCCTGATCACCGCCGTAAAGCTGTGATGTGAACCATCTATCTTCCGCTTTATTCTTATCTATATTCGTATCCAGCAGATAGATCCTTGCCCTGCCAGCCTGTATGTACCACAGATTAGCATATATCTTTCTTCCCGGCAGATCCACATCCACTGTAAGCTGGCTTCCGTTTTGATCCAGTGTCATGTTAAGAGGTATCTGTGAAAAATCCAGGTTGTAATAAACAGCTTCCTGCCACCCCTCATTTGAGATCCTTTGTGTGAAATAGCCTTGCTTGTACAGTAGACCTATGCCGACAAATGGGAGACCTATATCGCTTGCACTCTTTACATGATCGCCTGCCAATATGCCAAGTCCCCCTGAATATATGGGCAGGGATTCATGTATGCCGTATTCGGCTGAAAAATACGCTATAAGATCCTCTTTATTTGCCTGATGTTCCTCATGAAACCATGTATTTTCAGCAGCCATATAGGTATCAAATTCTTCCATTACTTTATTATAGGTATCAAGATAAGCTCTCGATTTCGAGGATTTCTCAAGTTTCTCCTGTGTGACGTAGAGAAGAAATTTTATCGGATTATGATTAACATTTTCCCACAGATATTCATCGATGAACTGGTATAATCTCAGTGCGGAAGGTTTCCATGACCACCAGACATTATAAGCCAACTCTTTAATTCTATTAATATTCTCTGGAATTTCAGGATTAATCTTAACCGTACCGGCATAATTCATAAAAAATACCTGTACTAATCCCTAATGTATTAATTCTACGCATATAATAATAATAAATGCGCAAGTTAAAAGCAATATAATTACTTTTTGTTTTTTTTTAAAATTTTCGATATTAAGCTCCGAAAAAATTAAAGCTTAAAGAACAATATTTTTAAAAATAATATCTTGATTAACTTATCTAAAATCGTTAAATTATATTAAAAAATGGAGTTTTTATGGATTTTAAAACGCTTGCATATAACCAGTCTCTCTCTCTTCTTACCGACTTTTATCAAATGACAATGGCTTATGCCTATTGGAAAAGCGGGACAAGCGGTAAAGAGACTGTTTTTCACCTTTTTTTCAGGAAAAATCCGTTTGGAGGGGGTTTTACTATTGCTGCAGGCCTGGAATATGTAGCCGATTTTCTTGAAAATTTTTACTTTGACAAATCCGATCTTGACTATGTGGCTTCTTTAAAGGGAAATGACGGTAAACCAATCTTCGAGGAAGACTTTATTGATTATCTTGTGAATTTCAATTTTCAATGCGATATCGATGCCATGCCGGAGGGCACAATTGTTTTTCCCAATGAGCCTATCATACGAACCAGAGGTCCTATCATCCAATGCCAGTTTTTGGAAACAGTTCTTCTGAATATAATAAATTTTCAGAGCCTTGTCGCCACCAAGGCTGCCAGGGTAATCCTCGCCGCGAAAGGAGATACAGTAATAGAATTCGGACTGAGAAGAGCGCAGGGAGTTGACGGGGCGCTTGCAGCCAGCCGGGCGGCTTACATAGGCGGCTGTTCGGCAACTTCAAATATGCTGGCAGGAAAGATTCTGGGCATTCCTGTTAGAGGAACTCATGCGCACAGCTGGATTATGTCTTTTGATGATGAAGGACAGGCGTTTATGGAATATGCCAGAGCCATGCCCAATAACTGTATCTTTCTCGTCGATACCTATAACAGCCTTGAGGGAGTGAGAAAAGCCGTGAAAGCCGGCTTATGGCTGAGGGAACAGGGATCAGATATGGTGGGAATAAGGCTTGATTCCGGCGATCTTGCTTATCTCTCAAACGAAGCAAGAAAAATACTGGATGAAAATGGCTTCAGGAATGCAAAGATTCTTGCTTCAAATCAGCTGGATGAGAACATAATTTCTAGCCTGAAGGAACAGGGAGCAAAAATTGACATCTGGGGAGTAGGGACAAAGCTTGTAACAGCTTATGATGAACCGGCACTTGACGGTGTTTACAAGTTATCGGCAGTAAGGGAACCTGATAAAGATTGGAAATACAGGATAAAACTCTCAGAGCAGGCAGCAAAGATAACGAATCCCGGTATTTTACAGATAAGGCGTTATGAAAGCGGTGGTGAAAACATAGCCGACTGTATTTATAATACCGGAACAGACCTGAGTGACGGCTGTGAAATAATTGACCCTCAGGACCATACACGGAGGAAGACAATTGAAAAAAATACACTCTTTACAGACCTGCTCGAACCGGTTTTTCGAAAGGGCAAAAGGGTATACCCTAAAATTGATATTGACAAGATTCGTGAAAAGACATATGAGAACCTGAGAAAGTTCCATCCTGGAATTAAAAGGTTTATAAATCCCCATAGATATCCTGCAGGTCTTGAAAAATCTCTATTCGATATGAGGACAGGAATGATTCTTTCAATAAGAGTGGATCGATAAGGAGGTTTGTTATGAAGGCATTTTTAATAGTAGATGTTCAGAATGATTTTTGCCCGGGCGGTGCTTTAGCAGTTAAGGACGGCGACAAGATAATTCCGATAATCAACAGGTTGGAGGATAAATTCGACCTCATCCTGGCTACACAGGACTGGCACCCAAAGGATCATGGCAGTTTTGCAAGCGTGAGCGGAAGACCCGTTTATGATAAGATAAAGCTCTCAGGACTCGATCAGACACTCTGGCCCGATCATTGTGTTCAGGGAACCAATGGAGCGGAATTACATCCCGATTTGAGAAAAGATAAAATAGAAAAAATTTTCAGAAAAGGAACAGACAGGACTTTTGACAGTTACAGCGGGTTCTTCGATAACGGCCATAAAAAAGATACGGGTCTTGGAGATTATCTGAAGGCCAGGGGAGTAAGCGAGGTTTATATAGCCGGGCTAACAACCGACTATTGTGTAAGATATTCAGCCCTCGACTCTAATTCCCTCGGTTTCAAGACCTACGTAATTCAGGATGCCTGCAGGGCTGTCAATATATCACCTAATGATTCGGATAAAGCCCTTGAAGAGCTCAGAATAAATGGAGTTAAGGTAATAACATCAGATAAACTGCTTGATGGTTAAAATAATAGCCAGATAAGTATTATAATTACAATGAAAGCCGTTATTCCGATAAGGACGAACATCATGTTCATCGAGAGCAGGGCTTTTTTATTATTTTCACTCAAGTTGTCAGAGGAAGCCTGAGCTGAATTAGCTTCCTCCGCTACAGGCTTTTTCTTTCTCTTGTCTTCGGCAGGATCGTATTTTTTTACTTTCACGGTGTCTTCGTCAAGAGACCTGCCGTAAATACTCGGGCCCACATTGACAAGAACTGTATATATTTTTCCTTCTTTTGTCATTCTGACTACAGTGGCCGGAATCGGAATAATCTCATTATCTTCCGTAGCATTCAGAAGATCTATAAAATACTGGCCGCGGCTTGACTGTTCCGTTATCTTTATAAAGATCTTGTCACCTTCTTTCAGGTCATAGATAGGAATGCCTGAAATGGGCGACAGGACGAGAGATACTTCAAGGACTACGGCAGATTCTTCAAGTGATGGCATAGAACCTGCCTGCTGTGCCTGGGCGTCTTTATCAGTTGTTGAAAGCATCTCTTTGGCTTCCCTTTCACTTCTAAACTTTTTAGCTTCCTCAATTTCGCTTTTCATTATATTTTCGATGGCTATTTCACACTTTACCGCCTTATCAGCCGTCGGACGGCCCAGCATCTCATCAAATATTTCAGTTACTTTATTCAGCTGTGATTTTTTTACATAGGCCCAGATATCCTGGGTTCTCCCTGTTCCGGCCTGGAAGATATCGTCAAAACAAGCTTGAATGTCATGAGTAAGACTTGTTGCAAATTCACCACGCCATTTGAGCCTTGAAATGATATCTTCAAATTCATGCCATGGCATATTAACATTATTTTCATAGAGAGTACTGAAATGAGAGGAAACGACATCATACTTGTCAATATTTTTCGTGACATTATCCAAAAAGATTACAAATACACCAAAAGAACTTGAGGCAGGAGCCCGGAATCTTCCTTTTATTACTATATAGGTGCTTTCAATTTTCACATCAGGATTCATAAAAACCTCGAATCAATACAAACCATTTTTAATTACACGTATAATTATAATTATTTACAATTGAAACAGCAATTTTTAATGTTTTTGTCCTTGTTACCGCCTCACAATGCTTTTATTTACTTAATTACTAAAACTTATTATAATCTTTGGTAATGATATCGGAAGAGGCAGGTATTATCTTGAATGGACATCATACTATATCTCTCAACCAAATATTTAAAATTCAAGGCAAGTGAAAGGGGTTTATCTGTCATTTCCGTAATTGCATTACTCACAATAGTCATCAGCTGTGCAGCCGCTATTGTAATTCTCTCAGCAGCCAACGGTATTCATGAAAATTTTATGCAGAAACTCATGGCCAGAGACTTCCATGCAGTAATAATGGGTCCTGGAAGGGGCATCGCGAATTACGAGAATATCAGCAAAAGGCTATTAAAAATAAAGGGGATCACCGAAGTTTTTCCCTACTATGAAAAACAGGCACTATTAAAAGGAAGTTTCAGTGTCTGGGGTGCAATGGTTGTGGGAATGCCCCCTCTTGTATACGAAAACGACAGGGATTTTCGGAAACAGTTCAAACTTGAAGTAGGCGATTTTAACTTTAAAAATAGCAAATCAATAAGCATCGGCTATAATCTTGCCATAAACCTCGGGGTGGGGATAGGCGATACCCTCGGTCTCATGGTTTACGGGGAAGATTTCATTCCTACAGAATACAGGTTCAGGGTGGCTTCTATCTTTACTGCGGGACAGAAAGACTATGATACATCCCTTGCTTTTATTTCACTGGATGATGCAAGGGAAATCTTCAATGCCGGGAATTACGTGGACGGGATCCGAGTCAAGGTTGAAGATCCTTACAATATTGAAAAATATGTACCGCAATTGAAAATGGCAGCGCCGTTCTATATCTACAGCTGGAAAGATCTTCATCATAATGATCTGGCGGCCCTTCAGGACGAGAAAATGCTAATAAATATAATTCTTTTCTTTTTCTTTTTTGTAGTAGCGTTCAATATTTTAAGCACAATGATAGCAATGGTTCTTGATAAGAAAGAAGAAATTGGTATTTTAAAGGCGATGGGCTTAAAGCCGAGCGGTACACAACAGGTTTTTCTGCTGGACGGTTTTCTTCTCGGCGTTGGAGGAAGCTTCGTAGGTATAATCGCCGGATTGCTGATCACAGTTACACTCAATGATATATTAAAATTTATAGAAATCGTAATAAACTTCATATCGTCTTCAGGCTACTTTTTAGCAAGGATGATACTGCCGGTTGAATCGCCCGCCAGATTCCAGTTTTTTAATTCAAACGTTTACTATATTGATAAATTCCCTATAAAAATAATTTTCGAGGATATTATTTTTGTGATGCTTTTATCAGTTTCTCTATCCACCATAGCTGTGATAATGCCCTCAATCAATGCTTCCAGACTCAGGCCGGTCGAGGTTCTTAGAAATGATTAAGACAATTATTACCGCCAGGAACCTGACAAAAATATACAGGACCATGTTCGACAGTATTACCGTTTTTGAAAACTTGAACGTAAAAATAGAGGAAGGGTCGGCTGTTGCAATAATTGGTCAGAGCGGGCTGGGGAAGACCACAATGCTGAACATTTTAAGCGGCCTCGACAGCCCCACATCAGGTGAAGTTATATTTAATGATAGCAGAATCGATAATATTGATGAGGAGAAATTATCAGAATTCAGGAATAAAAATGTCGGTTTTATTTTTCAGCATCATTATTTGCTCGAGGATTTTACTGCTCTTGATAATGTCCTCATACCTTTAAGGATAAAGGGTGTCATAATTGACGAACCTGTAAAAGAATATGCCCGTGAATTGCTTGACAGTGTCGGCCTTCTTAACCGCCAGTACCACTATCCTGACCAACTGAGCGGCGGCGAAAGACAGAGAATTGCAATTGTAAGAGCCCTGATTCATGAACCACTTGTTATTTTCGCCGACGAACCGACAGGCAGCCTTGACAGGCGGAATGCTGAAAACATAGAGGTTCTTATTTGGAGCCTGAAGGAGAAATTCAATAAGACTTTCATAATCGCTACTCATAATATGGAAATCGCTGCAAAATGCGATAGGGTTATTGATTTAGGGTCAATCCGGGCAAATTCTAAAAAGGGAGATTAACATGGGCAATTACGTTTACATTAATGGAAAGATCGTTGAAAAAGAAAAGGCAAGCATATCTGTTTTAGACCATGGGCTCTTATATGGCGACGGCGTTTTTGAAGGAATACGAGCTTACGGCGGTAAAATTTTCAAGCTCGATGAACACATACAAAGGCTCTATAATTCTGCAAAAATTATCATGCTCGAAATTCCACTTTCAAGGGATAATTTTAAAAAAGCTGTGATCAGCATATGCAAAACCAATCAAATCAAGGATGGCTATATCAGGCCGATTGTGACAAGAGGGATCGGAGATCTGGGGCTTGATCCATGGAAATGCAAGAACCCCTCAATAATAATAATCGCTGACAAAATTCAATTATATCCTGCCGAACTCTATGATAAGGGAATGTCTCTTATAACCGTCCCGACGCGGAGAAATTCAAGCGAATCTATAAATCCGATTGTAAAATCTCTCAATTATCTCAACAATATTATGGCCAAGATCGAGGGTAAAAACTCCGGTGTTGAGGAAATCATAATGCTAAATAACGAGGGTTATGTTGCTGAGTGTTCCGGAGACAATATATTCATGATACAGAAGAATAAAATATACATGCCTCCTGTTATCGCCGGCGCTCTGCCGGGAATAACGCGGGACACGGTCATCGAAATCACCGCTAATTCAGGTTTTTCAGTCGAAGAAAAATTTTTCTCAAGAATGGAAATGTTTATAGCAGACGAAGTTTTCCTGACCGGAACCGGTGCTGAGATAGTACCTGTTATCAAAATAGACGGAAGAACTATAGGGAAAGGCAAACCCGGTCCGATCACCAAGGACCTGGTAAAAAAATTCAAGATTAAGGTTATGTCTGAAGGAACTCCGATATAATAATGGAAAGTTCCAATAATCATCTTTCTTGATTTTTTTATGAAATCAATTATAATTCATCCGGTACATTTCCCGTTTAAAGGAGGGTACTATGAAGAAAGTCATAATTTTTCTTATTTTAACACTGTCGTGTTCCTCCGGTATTTTCGCTTTAACTATAGACCAGTTGACAAACCTAGTATCTAGCGGCCTTAACAGTGTGTTAACAAATGCTTTAAACCCGATTTCCCTTGAGATGGCTAAACATATGGGTTTTTATACAGGCTCCGGTAACGTCACACCTGTAAATACCTCAGGGGATTTCAGCATAAATTTCGGACTGGGTTTCGGAGTCAACTTCTCTCCGATATTTTTTGAAATGGTCAGCGGGCAAAATGTTTTAACAAATGCATCGTCGAACCCGATGAATAATACTTTTAACAATGTGGGAACGGCCATAGGTGCTGTACCGTTTCCTTATGATGATGCTTATTTTAAACTTGGTCTGCCGGGACTGCCGATGGATTTGGGGCTAAGGCTCGGTCTAGTTCCATCAACGAGTATTTCAACAGGTACAGGCTCGACCGTTTCATTCGGTGAATTCCACATCGGGGCTGAGTCGAGATATCTGATCTGGAATCTCGGCGACTGGATAAAGGCTGACTGGCGGGTATCCGTTGATTACGACTCGGGGGCAATCAATTATTCCTACAGCGGAGCCAGTCTGGCATATACTAATGGGGATAACGTCAACTCAGTTGGAACCAATAATTATACGGTCAGTTTCGGTTACCAGTGGGGCGGTATTTCCATAGGAACGAAGCTGATGGCCGGCATTAATATTCCATACTTTGGTGGTCCCTTCCTTGGAGTTGGACTTAATATGAATCTCGGAAGTGTTTCATCATCCCTTTCAATGAATAATACATTCACAAGCTCAGTTGCCGGTATTCCCGGAACTGTCATATTTCCCACATTAAGCGGCACTGCTCCAGACAGCTATAATCTTTTCGATATAAGGCTGATTGGCGGCTTTAAAATATTATTTATAAATCTGGCCGCAGAATACGGGGCTCTGGACGGAGACTGGGATTTCTCAGCTTATCTGGCGTTCAACTTTTAAAAATTTGATAAGGGTCAAGCTGTTATATTCAACTATCCCCCCTTTTTACTCACAATAGAAGAGATCCACTTGCAGCGCTTTTAAGCATTCAAGCTAAAGCTTACTGAATCAAGGCACTCAATAACGAGAATTACTGCTGAGAATCCTTCCTTTTTGACAATACTTTAAAAAAATGTTATCATATAATGTGTTTTTCTTATAAATTAAAGGGCTGGTAATACAAAAGAGGGCTAATGATTTTTCAGGATTTTGTTGATAAGATTGAAAAGAAAATAGAAAATTCTCAAATAAAGATCCTGGAGGCTGCCGAAATTGAATTTGCCGTAAAGGGTTATGATGGCGCAAGAGTCGATGAAATCGCTAAAAAGGCCGGCGTCAACAAGGCGCTTTTATATTATTATTTCAGAAGTAAAGACGACCTGCTCAAGGAACTTATTCGAAAATATATTCAAGAAACCACCCGAAATGTCGAAATGCTATTCGACGACTTCAATACTTTTAAGCCAGAGGATGTCAACCGCTTTTTTGACCGGATAGTTGAGTTTGTTGAACAAAAAAAAAATATTCTGAGGATTATTACAATAGAAGGATTGAAAATGGGAACCGGCAATGTTTTTTTGTATGAACTGCTCGATCCTATTTATCAGAAGGCCATGGAGAAGATAAAGGAAACCGGGAGAAAAATTCCGGATAAAATCCAGTTTCTCTGCCAGATGTTTTTCTTTACCACAGTTCCCCTCATAGTGTTTTACTCTATCAGTGAAAAATGGTCTGAGTTCTACAATACTTCGTGGGATATAGTGAAGAAGAAGTTTATAGATGCCTTTAAAAGGTTCCTGATAGTCTATTATTAATAATATTCCTGTAATTGGGCTGTCTTTTAGGCATCCCTTTTTTTATTTTACATATTCTTTCAGGAAACGCTGAGTGAAAACCCCCTTCCCGACAAGGTCCTGGTCAAACTTGATATCCTTCATGGTAACTTCAGTATAGTGCTTAATTAAAAAGTTTTCCATCCTGATCTTTTTAAATGTCCAGTAATCGCCTACTTTTCCCGCATCTATAATCTTAAGTTCCTTCTTTTTGACATTCCCGCAATACATGTCGAGAATTTCAGGAAGGTAGTTCGATTTATCAACAGTCATTACAAGCTTATCATAGGGGGCATCGGATGATTGTTTACGGACCAGTTCAAGGACAATTGCATCCTTGTCTTCACTTGAAACTGTTGCATCGTAATCCTTCGAATAATTATAGCTGCCCATTTCCCTGTAAGAAAAATCTGTACCCTGAAAATCATTGTCACGCATATTTCCCTGGATCCTCCGGTCTTTCTGGTAGGCAGGAAGATAAACATACATCTCTTCGTCATTCAGGGCAAGAACACCGATATTATTTATTGAAGAAGGTGTTATGAATTTAACCACTCTTTTGTCTATCCCCATTGTCCATATCTTAAGCGTTCTTTTTTCCATGCCCCCCTGATCACCTGTACTGCCCAATACCATCTCATAATTCGCTTCCATATCCTTGGGAGCAGTCAGAACAGCCTCGACCTTATCAAGAACCTCCTGCCCGCTTGATGCAAAAACAACTGCAGCTGTAAACATAATAAGTAGCAGGGTTAGCCCGATTTCTTTCATAATAAACCTCCTATCTCCTTTTATTCTATAGAATTAGTATGAATAAATCTTGCAAAATAAAGCAGCACTACAGGCATTAAGGTTATGGTTGCAATGCTGGATGTGAACATAGTCACAAACATCTGCGAACCGAAATCCCTCAGCGGTACAATATTTGACAGGCATAGAACTGAAAATCCGAAGCCGACGGCCATAGCATTAGAAAGTATTGCACGACCCGTGGTCGAGACAGTCTTAATAAACGCTTCTTCAGGCGGCAATTTAGAGTAATTTATCTCATGGAAATACCTGGCCATATACTGTATTGTATAATCGATCCCGGCGCCGATTGAAATACTAGCGACAGTAACAGTTACAAAATTGAGTTTAATTCCTGTAAGTCCCATAAATCCGAAATTTATAATCACAGTAAAGACAACGGTTAGAATTGAGAGCGCTCCCGTCAATGCTGACCTGAACATCAGCGCGATCAAAACCATTACAATCAACACGGCAGTTATTATGGAAGTAATCTGGTTATCAACAACAATCCTGTCCATATCTGAAAATAGTTTAACGATACCGCTAATACCGCTCTGACTGAAGATTGCCAGGCCGTTCTCATCCGGCACAGGCGTCTCATTCCACACAAGGGGGGAGAGAGAATAAACGAGGTCTTCCCTGGATATACTTTCATCACCTTTAAGCAGACCGACTCTGACTTTTTTCTCTAACTTATCAAGCCAGTATTTCTGTTTCATATAGCTAGAAATTATTGATCCATATTCTTCACTTCCAATACCTGCAATCAGGTCTCCGATTGTATTCCTTATGGTCTGCAGCGGCACCTTGATTTCCTTGCGCTGCAGTCTGTTGTAAAGCATCAGGGAAGACAGGTTTACAGCCGGCGCATGATCATCAGTATTTCTGACAAATTTTACCCTGCTGTTGGTTTTTAAGTCAGCTTCAATATTTGAAAGCATGCTGTAGCGGTCGTAGGAGCTAAGGAAAGGAAGGAGGAAGCTTGAGATAAATTCATTCTTGTTACGGCTCACCATTTTGCTTATCTGTTCATTACCTTCTATAAAGAACCAGAGGTTATTCACTTCCGCCTGGGTATCAGGAATCCTTTTCACCTGGGTCATATTGGCATTAAGGGTCGCTATCATCTCTACGATAGAATTAGCCCTTGACTTTGAGCCAGCATAATACCTGGCCTGTTCTTCAATAACCGTCAAAGTCTTGAGGACCTTCGGATCAGTTACATCCCCCTTGAAATATAGAATCATTTCTCCCGTTCCCTGAAACACCTCGCTGACCTTTTCAGAAACTACCCTGGGTTCCGATCCCTCTCTGAAATACTTCAGATAATCAGAATCACTGGTTATCTTAGTTGCATAATATGCACTTAATCCGGCTATAATCAGGATAAAAGCAAACACTATAACCCTGTTCTTCTCAATCAATAATGCGACAGATCTCAGCGTACCGCTTTCTTTGTCCGTACCTGTTGATTTGAAGCGGCGTATGGCCTGCGGTAGGAGGATCAGTATTGCCGGCATAAAAGACAATGTGAAAACAAAGGAGAGAACAACTCCGATTGCGTTCACAACTGAGAAATCTATTATGGCACTAAGGCCTGAGGCTGTAACAAGGGACATAAAACCGGCAAAAACGGTCAGTCCGCTCATTGAAATAGGAACAATTAGTCTTTTTGTCGCATTAAAAACGACCTGTTCTTTGCTTTTGTAATCATAGGCCTTCTCATGATATTCATTAACGATATATATACCATAAGCATTACCTATGGCCATCATCACAACAGGGATCGCTATGCCTATCGGAGTCAGAGGCATTCCTAAATATCCCATTATTCCCATTGATGCCACCGTAGCCAGTGAAACGGTTATCAGAGGAAGGAGCGTCCCATACGGATGCCGGAAGGAAATAAAAAGGGCCACAAGAATTACCAGTGCTACCAGGGGAACAAGAAGGCCCATATCTTCAAGTACTATATCTGTAGCAGAATTCATGATAGCAGGAACACCTGCATAATAAACCTTGATATCTTTCCTGTCATCAGTCAGGTATTTGTTTACTAAATCCTTAATATTCTTTGCCACAAGATCGCTTTTAGCATCCGGCATGGGCTTGATCACAATGGCAGCGGACTTACCGTCTGATGATACGAAAGTCCCGGAATACTTCTCAAGGCTCATAACATATTTTCCCACAGCGTCTATTGTTTTCTGATCTTTCGGTATTTCCGGGGGGAAAAGCTTGCCTATGGTGACACCCTCGGCGGTGCTCTGAATATCATCAATTTCTGTAATACTGAGAACTTCATTTACACCTGGGATTTCTTTTATTTTTCTTGAAAGAGTCCGGATAAGCTCAATATTATCGTAAGTAAAAACATCCCCTGTTTCCAGCATTATTATTATTGGATTATTAACATTGAATGTATCATTAATGTAATACTGAAGCCTGGCTAACCTGCTGTTTTTAGCGAACCAGTGAAGCATATCGCAGTCTATTGACAGTCTTGTGATGCCTAATCCCGCTGCTATTACAAAAACAATTACTGCACCTATGACCTTTTTCGGGTTTTTTACAATATAATTCAGGTAGCTATCGATCCACTTATTCAGCCATTTTCTCATAAAATCCTCAATCCTTTTGCCTCTTATATTCATTTAACTAAATAGTTTAAACTAACTATTTAGTTAATTATAATTAAAAATATTTCTAAAGTCAAGTCATTTTATTGCATTTTTCTCTTGACTTATTAAAATTAACTCTATATAATTTAACTAAACAGTTAGTTTAAATAAACGGTTGGTTTAAACTAAATAGTTGGTCATAATAGGAGGAAACTAAAATGAAACGAATAATTTTAATCTCTGCAGCTATTCTTTCCTTCACCGCGGTTTTCAGCATGGATATTACGGGAAATTTTACAATGGAAGACCGTTTTTCCATCTCAAATGGTGATTTATTATTCAATCAGGAAAGCGGTTCCCTTAAATTTGAACAGGCCGGAGAAAACCTTTACGGCATGGCCCAGCTGGGATACAGATATTACAATAACCCGATAGGTCAGACAACATATAATTCCATTCTGAGCGCTCAGGAACTTAATCTTATATACTCCGTAGAGCCTATTGAACTCAGCCTGGACCAGGCATATTTCACTTATAAGGATTTTATTATAGACAGACTGGATTTAAGCGCCGGTAAACAGAGGATCGCCTGGGGCACAGCCGATAAGCTCAATCCAACTGATCTTCTGAATGCGAATGATTTCTCAGACCCCTTTGATTTCGGAAAAAAGATACCAACTATTGCTGTAAACCTGAACTACGAAATAGCGGATAGAGGCAACATCCAAATAGTATATGAGCCCTATTCTCCCATTGCAAGGCTGAACAGCCTTATGGAGAGTGTAACTACACAGAGCATTACATCAAATCTGAGTACGAACTTCAGTTCTTACAATAGTTCATCAACAGTTTGGAACGGAATAGTAAACACTCCTCCTGTCAATGCATCCAATTTTACAATAGGAACAAGGCTTTCAGGTACCATAGCAGGCTTTGACCTATCTGTCAGCTACATCTCGCGCGTCAATGACATCCCGGAAATAGAGAGCATATCCGCTGACGAAAATCTCTATTACAGCACGATCGGACAGGTCACGACTTCACCTTATTCAGCCAATGTCACACTCAATGATGCCAGCTACAACTTGAATTATTTCAGGGAAAATGTAATCGGCTTTGATTTCTCTAAGGATCTCAATTTTATCCTTCTCTGGGGTGAGGCCTCCGTGACTTTTCAGCCTGAAATCGATTCCTATTCCACTGTCACAAATCATATTTATGTTAATGGCATTGGAAACATTGCCAACCAGGTCACAAACATCGAGGATGTTGTATTGTCCAACCAGGTATATGTAAAATACACCATAGGTTTCGATAAATCCTTTGGAGACAGCTGGTACATAAATTTTCAATACAATCATGGTTTTTTTAACGAGAGAGGAAATTATGGCCCGGAAAGACTTGAAGATTATCTGGTCCTAAGATTGGAGAAGAAGTTCTTTTCAGACAAACTGAAATTAGCCGTGACCGGTTTCTATGATGTAAATGATTTTTCCGCTGCCTTTAATTCAGGTAATTTTTTTAATTACTTGAATAACAATTACGGCATAATGGGTCAATTTATGATAAGTTATACGCCTGTCGACGATCTCAATGTCGAGATCGGCATTTATGAATTCGGCGGAGTTGGTTCTACCACCCTGGCCATGATGCAGGATTATAGTTTGATCTACACAAAATTTACATATAGCTTCTGAATTCCAGTCTGTCCTATTTACGATATCTCCTTTATTTGCTATATTTGTTATAATTGAAGGGGAGACGGATATGGAAAGATTAATCGATGAAGCCACTACAGCTGTATTAAAGAATATTTTCAATAAAACCATGTTAAGAAATGTAGATATAAAGATGTATTCTTCACAGAAGGGGGAATTTGCCGAATTTACTTCAGAGTTTTTGAGAGAATTGGCCCTTATTTCAGAAAGAGTAAACGTTGTTATCTTTGGAACTGATGAGGGAAGGAAACTCGGTTTTTTTACAGATCCCTATATCGTATTTGGAGAAGATCTGGGATATCGCATCTTTTTCAGCGGGACACCGGCCGGACATGAGGCAAGTACGTTGATTGAAACCATAAAGATGGTATCCGCTGGAGATTCCGGACTTTCAAGCGAGACGCTTGAGGCTTTAAAACAATTGGACAAACCTGTTAAACTCCAGACCTTTGTTACAACAACATGCACCTATTGTCCTCAGGCGGCTACCATGGCTAACAGGTTCGCAGTGGCAAAAGCCGGTTTTATAACTTCCGAGGTAATCGAGGCAGAAGAAAACCTGGAAATATCCAGAGAACTCGATATATCATCAGTACCGGTACAGATCATTAACGACGACAGGGCCCAAAGACTTCTGGGTGTTCAGCCCGAATCTAAATTTCTGATGGAAGTTCTTAAACATGGTTCGAATTCATACAAGGAAATCATGGAAGCCCAGGAAAGGAAAAAAAGAGAGGCTATGATCCTGCGCGATAATCCCGAAAGCGTTATCATGCTTGGAGATGCAAATTTCAAAGAAGCCGTAAAAAAATACCCCCGCCTCGTTGTGGACTGCTGGGCAGAATGGTGCGCTCCCTGCCGCGTGATGGAGCCGATCATAAAAGAACTGGCAGGCAAATATGCGGGGAGGGTTGTTTACGGTAAATTAAATGTTGATGAAAATCCTCAAATATCAGCCGATTACAACCTCACATCGATCCCAACTATCCTGATTTTTGATAAGGGAGCCATTTCTTCCTCTATTTTAGGGGCTCAGACAAGGCAGGCTCTTGAGGATCAGATCAGCAGGACTCTGAAGCTCATCGTTATTTAAAAGCTTTTATGCACTTAACCATGTGAGAACTGTTAATATAAACATCATCATTCTTATTTTCAAAGCATCTTTCCCCGGCCTTATCACAGACAGATGCATACAAGCAACCTTTGGAAGTCTTCCCTTTCCCATTTGAAAAATCATCCCTAACAATCCTTTTCCGACTGATTCGGGGATCGGGGATTGGGATTGATGATAAAAGCGAGATAGTATAGGGATGGACAGGGTTTTGGAAAAGTTCTTCCGTCGGCGCCATTTCCACGATCTGCCCCGAATACATGACAGCGATCGTGTGGGAGATTAGTTTAACAACAGCCAGATCATGGGCGATAAAGAGATAAGCCAGGCTCAACTCCTTCTGAAAATCAATTAGAAGATTCATTATCTGCGCCTGAATGGAAACATCGAGTGATGAGACCGGTTCGTCGCATATTATAAAAGATGGTGAAAGGGCAATGGCCCTTGCAATAGCTATTCTCTGCCTCTGCCCTCCTGAAAATTCATGCGGATACCTGTAGATTATATCAGGCTGGAGCCCAACTTTTTTAACTAATTCGCTCACTCTCTCTGCCATCTCCGTTCTGGTTTTTACCATTTTATGAATGGAAAGCCCTTCACCGACTATGTCAAGTATCACGCTTCTAGGATTAAGCGAGGAATACGGATCCTGAAAAATGATCTGCATATTCCTTCGTATTTCCCTCATTTCAGTGGCTCTTAAGCCAAAAATTTCCCTTCCCTCGAAAAATACGCTGCCCGAGCTCGCTTCCAAAAGTCTTAATATGCACCTTGAGATTGTCGTCTTACCGCAGCCGGATTCGCCGACCAGACCGAGGGTTTCCCCCCTTTCTATAGAAAAAGAGACATCGTCCACAGCGGCTACATACCTGTTTGAGTATTCTGTTTTACCGGACCTGATCTTGAAATACTTTTTCAGATTTTTAACCTCGATTATTCTTTTCATGACCGCCCTCCTAATACAGCCAGCATGCCGTTGTACGGCCCTGCTCTACTTCCTTGGTTTCAGGAAATTTTTCCCTGCAGATCTGCATTACATAGGGACAACGCGGATGAAATGTACATCCCTCCGGCAGGCGGTTGGGATCAGGGATATTTCCGGGTATGGCATATAACCTCCCTTTGACTGAAGGATTAGGTACAGATTTAATAAGTCCCATAGCATATGGATGAAGTGGTTTTTCAAAAAGTCCGTTTACAGGGGAGTTTTCAATGATCTTCCCGGCATACATGACTGCAACCCGTCCGCAAGTCTGCGCAACAATGCCAAGATTATGAGTGATAAGAAGCATAGACATCCCTGATTCCTCCTGAAGGTTCTTAAGAAGATCAAGGATCTGTGCCTGGATTGTTACATCGAGAGCCGTGGTCGGTTCGTCTGCTATCAGCAGTTCCGGTGAAAGTATCAAAGCCATTGCAATCATGGCCCTCTGCCTCATTCCTCCCGACAACTCATGCGGAAAAGCCTCGATAATGTTCTCTGGATTTTTAAGGCCGACATGATCGAACATCTCCGATATTATTTTATGGTTTTGAGTACTGCTGCTTCCGGATTTTTCATGTATCAACAGAACCTCCTCAACCTGTCTTCCAACCTTAAGGACAGGGTTAAAGCTTGAAAGCGGTTCCTGGAAGATCATGCTTATTTGCTTGCCTCTTATATCAAGCATCTCTTCAATCGTAAGCCCGAGCAGATTCATCCCCTTCCAGAAAATACCCTCACCTGAAATACTTCCCGGGGGAGAAGGAATCAGCCTTAGTATAGAAAGGGCTGTGGTGCTCTTACCGCATCCCGATTCTCCTACAAGTCCCAGGACTTCACCCTTCTTTATTGAGAGCGACAGATCGTTTACTACCCTGACAGGTTCCTGGCCGGTATTGAAATCAACAGAAATATTTTTTATATCAAGTAAATTAACAACCATAAATAACCGCCGTAATTATTACTTAAGTTTGAAATATTCCCTGGGATCAAAGGCATCCCTTACCCCTTCTCCGACAAAAGCTGTAAGGAGAAGTATAAAAAACAAAAATGCGGCCGGAAATAATGACAGCCAGTAAGAAAAAATATTGCCCAATCCCTGGTGAAGGAGCTCCCCGATGCTGGGGGTAGGGGCAGGAAGACCGAATCCAAGAAAATCCAGTGCTGAAAGTGAAAAAATCGCACCTATCAGAGTAAATGGGAAAAAAGTGACAATTGGCGTCATTGCGTTTGGCAAAATATGCCTGAACATTATATAAAAGTTGCCCGCGCCGAGGGCTTTAGAAGCCTCAACGAACGGCATTTCCCTCAATTTGTAAAACTCGGATCTCAGGTAATATGAGATGTCAATCCACTCAAAAATTGTGAACACTATCAGCAGGATGACAAAACTCTGGCCGAGAGAGCTACCTAGAATAATGACAATGTAAAGGAATGGCAGAGCCGATATTATTTCTATAAGCCTCTGCATTAAAAGGTCAAAAACTCCGCCGTAAAACCCCTGTATCGCACCAATTATAGTTCCAAGCGCCATGCTGGAGAAAGTGATCAGCAGGGCGAAACTGAAACTGATCCTGAAGCCGTACAGAAGTCGTGTCAGGATATCCCTTCCACGGTCATCAGTTCCGAGAAGGTTTTGCAAGGTTGGAGGCGTCGGCGGGTTGCCCGGCAGAGTAAGCAGGGATTCGTTAAAACCATATGGAATAATTGGAAAGATTATGAAGTTACGTCCATCTTCCCTGAAGGCAGGACTAGAATTTATTTCTTTATAATTAGGCACATCCGTTGCTCTCAACCCGAAATTATCTCCGGAATAAAATCTCAGCACAGGGAAAAATAACTTCCCCTTATAAAAAACTACTATGGGCTGATCATTGGCAATGAAATCTGCAAAAAGCGATATTATAAAGAGGACCGCGAGCACAAGAAATGAATAATAAGCCCTCTTCATTTTCATAAAATTAAGAAGCCTTTTTTTTGTAATGGGGGATATTTTCATACGGACCTCCCCCCTAATCTTATCCTGGGATCCACGACAACTATGCAGAAATCCGATATTATCCTGCCTACGAGGAAGAGAAGGCTGGATATTACAATTATCCCCAGAGCGACCGGATAATCCCTGTTGACTATGGATTCATACCCTAGAAGCCCCATCCCGTCTATTGTGAAGATCGTCTCTATGAATATGGACCCTGACAGCACCACTCCTATAATAGTGCCGATATTAGTAGCTATAGGAATCAGCGAATTCTGAAGGGCATGGCGCAATACTGCCTGTTTGTACGAAAGGCCCTTTGCCAGAGCTGTCCTCATATAATCCTGGCTTAACTGCTCCATCATTGAATTTTTCATAAGCAGGGATAGCGCAGCGAAATTCCCTATAGTATAGCAAACTACAGGCAAAAACATATGAGAGACTACATCCCAGATTTTGCTGAAAAACGCCAGCTGATCAAAATTATCCGATACAAAACCACTTATTGGAAATAAATTTAGGAAGCTGCCTCCTCCGAATAATACGATGAGAATTACTCCCAGCACGAAAGGAGGAATGGAATACCCTGTAAAAATGAGAACGCTTGAAACCTGATCGAATGTCTGCCTGTTGGAGAGCGCCTTTTTTATCCCCAGTGGTATACATATAAGATAAGTGAGGAGAAGGCTGGTAATACCGAACGTAAGTGATACAGGAAGTCGGCTGAAAATCACATCACTTACCGGTTTCTCGTATGTATATGATACGCCCAGATCAAACTGAACGAGTTTACCCAGCCATGTAAAATACCGAACCAGAACCGGTTTATCAAAACCGTAATATCGCTTGATATTTTCAAGTTCCTCCGCCGTCATAGAAGACTGCAATCCGCCCTGACCGGATTCCTGCTGAGCTTTTTTAATCTTTTCAAGCGCCTGTTCTATTGGTCCACCCGGAACTGCCTGCATAATCAAAAAACAGGCAATAGTTATTCCAAAGAGGGTAGGAAAGATCAGGATAAACCTTTTAAGAAAATATGGACCCATCGCACCCCCTATTTGCCGCTGGAGAGCTTGTCGTAATAAATATCGACAGGTTCCGAAGGAAGGGGTCCCCCGCTTCTCTGGGCATCCTGAAGTTTTTTCTGCTTTGCCGGATCATACCACCAGTAACTGATTATCTCGCTTTCAACATCAAATGAACCGTATTTCGATACACAGGTCTTGGGATAACCGAAAACGTTTTTATAAAACACCATGTAATAATTGTGCCACCAGAAAAGAATGTACGGAACATCCGAATATATTATTGAATCGATTCTGCGGATCACCTTGTTCCTTTCAGCTGCATTAAAGATGGGAGGAAGTGAATCGATAAGAGCGTCAACTTCGGGGTTTTTATAGCCGGGAAAATTATTCCCGTTTAATTCGTCCGCATGCCTGGAATGCCAGAGCTGTTCAGGATCTTCAAACAGAGAACCCGTGAAACCCATCCTCACTGCGTCAAAATTATATTCGTTCACATTCTTTGTCAGGGTGGCTATTGACGTAAGGTCTAGATCAACCTTGACCCCTGCTTCCTTACAGGATTGTGCATAAACGGTAAGATATTTTTCAGCATCGTTATTTATCACCGAGAGTATTGAAAACTCAAGTCTTTTCCCCTCGGCATTGACGAGATAACCTTCCCTGTCAAGCTTGTCGTATCCTGCATGCCTTAAAAGTTTCTTTGCACCTTCAGGGTTATACGGCAAGAAAGCGTTATCGTTCAAATTAGGAAAATAAGAATTCAATGGGACATCCATTCCGAAACGCAGCTTATCGATAATTGTTTTTCTATCCAGAAGCATGAAGAGGGCCTTCCTGACCCTGATATCTTTAAAAATAGGTCTTCTCATGTTAAGGGCAAGACCAACGAAACCCATCGGAGTATGGTTATGTATCTTCTGCTTTACTATCCAGTTCTTTTTGAATTTCTCGGAGTCTGTCTGATTGACCCAGCGCCATGGTGTAGCAGGAAAGACATCGAAATCTCCCTTTTTAAATGCCTCGAAAGCAACATCAGTTTCACGGATAACCTTGAATATTATTCTGTCAAAATTAAACATATGGGCACGATTGGGCAGAATATCAGCCCAGTAATCTTTTCTTCTGGTAAGGACATAGCTCCTGCCGTCCCTTACTTCAGTGAGGGCATAAGGACCGCTTGAACCCGGAAGCTCCATGTTGAAGCTTTTGTTAAAATCCTTACCCTGATAAAGATGCTTAGGCAGTATATTCATTCCGGCAAGTGTTACAAAATTATTGTAATTGACGGTTTTTGCTATGAATTGAATCTTGTCTTTACCTGTAATTACAGGCTTTTCAAAGCGGTCGAAGAAGAGCCTTAAGACTGAAGTAAGATTATTGCTGTCCATGATCGTATCATATGTGAAACTCACATCTTCCGGGGTTATCGGAAAACCATCCGACCACCTGGCCCTTGGGTCTATAATAAAAGTAAAGGATTTTTTATCCGTAGAAACCTGCCAGGAACTGGCTATAAGCGGCTCAAATTCAAGGGTATTTGGATTTATATTCAGAAGGGAATCATAAACCAGCGATGTGACCAGATCGACGTCAATTTCATTATTGATAAATGAGTTGAACGAGGATGGAAATTCGGGTGTGTTCAGTGTCAGAACACCGCCCCTAACAGCCACCGGTTCGCTCCACAAAAAGACTCCAATGAAAAGGGTTATTACCGAAATCAAAATGTATTTCACAATACACTCCTCCGATAAAATTTTATTTTTTCGCCAGTTCGTCGTACCGGACCAAAAGAGGTTCAGGTGGCAGAGCTTTACCCATTTTTTCGGCATCCTTAAGAGTTCTCACTTTCACTGGATCGTACCACCAGTAGCTTATTATCTGTATGTCAATATTATAGTAATAAAATTTCCCGATTCTGGAAACGACGGTTTTCGGCTTTCCGAACTCGTTTTTATAAAAAAGCGGATAAAAATCGTAATCCCAGAACAATATATACGGAGATTCAGGATAAATTATTTTGTCTATTTGTGCTATTACGGAATTCCTGACCCGGACGCTGAAAATTCCGGCAAGAGAATCAATGAGAGCATCCACCCTGGAATTTTTATAGCCAGGAAGATTGTTTCCGGCCACGTCCACTATATGTCTTGAGTGCCAGAGCTGTTCCGGATCGTCGAATATAGAGCTCTGCCAGCCTATATTGACAGCATCAAAATTATAATCATCCGCTTTTTTAAGCAGGCTTGACCATGAGGTGAGCTCAAGATTGACTTTTACCCCCGCCTTCCTGCAGGATTGGACATAAAGAGTCAGATATTTTACCGTTTCATCGTCCTGCCTGGAAAGTATTGTGAATTCGAGCCTTGACCCCCTTTTATTTATTAGGTAGCCATCCCTGTCCAGTCTGTCATAACCTGCCAGGGTAAGAAGTTCTTCCGCTTTGGCGGGGTCATAAGGGATGGGGTAATTATCACTAATGCTGGGCCAGTATGAATTGATTGGTTTCTCAAACCCGTAAAGAATCTTATCTATAATCGTCTCCCTGTCCAGAAGCATAGAGAGGGCTGTCCTCACCCTTAAATCGGCGAAAAGAGGCCTTCTCATATTGAGCGCAAGTCCCCTGAATCCCCTGATAAAATGGCTATAAATTTTCTGCTTTATGACCCAGTTTTTTTGAAATATCTCACCGTCTGTCTCTGTAAACCATCTCTTTGGTGTGATCTGGTTTGGTCCTGTACTCGTATAAACATCGAAATCGCCACGCTTGAATGCTTCAAAAGAGATATTATTATCCCTGATGATTTTATATTCAATCTTGTCGAAATTGAACATATGGACCCTGCTGGGCAGATTTTCAGCCCAATAATTAGCAGACTTTGATAAAATATAGAAACGGCCCTCTTTTACTTCAGTAAGCTCATACGGGCCGCTTGAACAGGGCAGAACCATGTTGAAGCTCTTGTTAAAGTCTTTACCCTCAAAAATATGTCTCGGCAGGATATTCAGTCCGGCAAGGTTTGAAAAATTAAGATAATGTACGAATTTTACCCTGAATTTGATTGTGTAATCATCAAGCACGATGGGTTCTTCAAACCTTGAAAAAAAAATCCTCTGGACTGATGTCATATTGTTTGTATTCATGATGACATCGTAGGTAAATTTGACATCAAAGGCGGTTATGGGCATTCCGTCCGACCACCTGGCCCCTTTATCAATTTTAAAAATGAATGTTTTTTTATCCGCCGATATTGTCCATGATCTGGCGATGAGGGGTTCGAATTCAAGGGTATCGGGGTCTATATCGAGAAGGGTATCGTAGACCAGGTTGAAAACATCGGATGCATCGACGGAGGGATTTATATATAAATTGAAAGATTTGGGAAATTCCTGCTTATTGATAGTCAGCGTACCGCCCCTCACGGCTGCCGGATCACCGGAAAATGCCGCAGCAGACAGCGGCACCAATAATAAAAGTAAAATATACCTTAATTGCAGCCATTTCATCGACTTTTCCTTGCCGATAACACTTTTATCCGCCCAAGATTATAATCCCGTCACAATGTATAATCAAGAAAAGTCTTTACAGATTGTGTCAGCATTGGTTAGGCTTAAAAAAACCCCACTCCTGATCTTGAAGCGGGGCCTTTTTATGTTCAATTCAGAAATCTATTTATTGGTCGATGCCGCAGACGAGGATGAGGATGCATTAGTCGCAACATGGTTGATCGCATTAGACAAGTTGCTTATTTGCATTCTCTTCTTTTCCTGCTGGTACAGGTAAAGATCTTCCGTGAATTTCATGTTCTCTATATCCATCCTTTTTTTGGTTCTGGCAGTTATTATTCCCCACACCTGCTCGTCTTTGATATCCTGAGTGACTTCACTATCAACTATATAAGGCGTATATTCCATTTCAACCGATTTTATATAAGTAACAAAATCCCCTCCGAGCTGGCCAGCAGGACGGTATACAACTATCGAATCAAGCGAATAGTAAGGAATATCGAACGGATAAAGAGGTTCCCTGGAAAGTGTCTTGGATGAAATCCTTTCCGTGAAATTCGGATTTGTGTAGATGAGCTTTCTCCATCCGTCAAAGTAAAGCCAGCCGAAGAAGAACTCATGTATATTTTCAAATCGGTCCTTTAGACGTATTGCAATCCCGACACGGTAATTCCTGCCGTTTACCCATATTGAGAGGCTTTTGATTTCCGCTACGTTGGGCATAACACCGTTTTCAGCATTCGCGAACTGACCGTTTGTATCGTAGATTTTAATGAAGAAAGGCGGTTTTATTACAGCATAACTGTTGTTATTCCAGCCAGGGAAATGTACCCTGACGCCAAGGGTAGTGCTGAAACGCTGGCTCATCACCGGTTTACAAAAACTGTTTATCCTGTTATTTATCATATCGGCAGACTCGTTCAATTCTACCCTCCAGTTTTCGAGCATATAATCTCTATACCCTACAACAACCTTTGGAAAACCGTCGACATTTGTTATATAACTTTCCTCCGGCTCAGGGAATTGCGCCTTCACATTTTCATCATATTTAGAGAAATCAATAAGAGTTCTGGTTATCACCGCACTCGCATTAGTCATACAAAAGAATAAAAATATCATACAGTATATGGCTGGTTTCTTTTTCATGAGAGCGCTCCTACTTTTGATAATCTTACTTAAAAATCGGCAGAATTAGAAAATGCCTTAGTTTTTCATTTTTTTATTTTTACTTATTTTATTTTAAGCTGGCCTGATAAAAAATTATAGTCTCAAATATTGGCTTTAAGCCCCTTATTCTTTAAAATATATGTCTTCAAAAGATAAGAGGTAGGGCAGTAATGGCGAAAATGGAAATAGTTACATATGGAAACCCTGTTTTGAGGCAAAGGGCCGAAGAAATCAAGATAGTTGATAAAGATATAATGAAGATCGTTCATGACATGATTGACACGCTTGATGAGGGCGGCGTAGGGCTTGCGGCTACCCAGATCGGAATTCCTAAAAAGATCATGCTTATTGATCTCTCAAAAACTGGTGATGAAAAAAAGATCACCCTGTTGAACCCTTCTATTATATACAGATCCTTCGAGGAAGTTGAATATGAAGAAGGATGCCTGTCGGTTCCAGATGTCTGGGGCATGGTATCTAGACCTAAATCGATAAAATTGAGAGGGACACTGCCAGGCGGTAAGTCCATTTTAATTGATGCAGAAAATTATTTTGCCAGGGTTCTTCAGCATGAAATGGACCATCTCGATGGGAAACTGTTCATTGATTATCTTGAACATAAAGACAGGAATAAAAATAAAGAAAGAATTGAGGAAATACTGGATAAAAACAGAAAAAAATTCGGGGATATCTGCCTATGAGGATCCTTTTTTGGGGAAGTTCTGAATTTTCAATTCCTTCTCTTGAGGCTTTAAGCCTTGAGTATGATATAGCAGCGGTCGTCACTAACAGGGATTCAGTATGCGGACGAGGTTTGAAAAATGTCTGCGAAACTGATGTAAAGTCATTTGCGATAGCTCATAATATTCCGATAATTCAGCCCGCAAGCTTAAAGGAAGAAGGATTCAAGGAACAAATGCTCGGCCTTAAACCGGATCTGTCCGTAGTTGTATCATTTGGTATGATCCTGCCCGAATACCTGCTCTCAATTCCAAAATTTTCTTCCATAAACCTTCACGCCTCTCTTCTTCCCTTATACCGCGGTGCGTCACCTATTCAGGCTGCTCTTGCGAACGGTGATACTGTCACGGGGGTAACGGTTCAGTACATGGTCAAGGAAGTAGACAGGGGAGATATTTTGCTTCAAAGAAGGATCGATATCAGAGCGGAAGATAATTATCAAATTCTTTCTGAAAGGCTAGCTCAGGAGGGAGCAAAACTGCTTCTGGAAGCCGTTAAGGGCATTGAAGAAGAAAATATTAAGGCTGTCAGACAGGATGATTCGGCTGCAAGTTTCACCAGGATGCTGAAAAAAAACGATGGACTTGTAGATTTCGCAAAACAATCGTCCACAGAAATATATAACAAATGGAGAGCCTATTTTCCATGGCCGGGAATTTTTACAGTGTATAACGGAACATCAGGCAGGATAAATATAACTCTCCTTGAGATCAATAAAACTACTCATGGCAGGCCTAAGGGCCGGCCTGGTTTTATATGCTCCGCAGATAAAAAAGGACTTATAGTAGAATGCAGGGAAGGTTTTTTATCACTATTGAAACTTAAACCATGGGGTAAAAAAGAAATGGATTACAAGAGCTTTATTAATGGTTACAGGCCGGTAATCGGCAGGATCTTTTAAGGAGAATAAAAATGAATGAAGCAAAAGCACCATTGCAGTTATTTCAGACCCTAAAGATAACAATTTTTAAATTTGAGAAGAAAACGAGGGACTATTTCAGCGCCAAAGGAGCTGATATTTATACAAGATTTGTCAGGAGAATGTTTTTTGTTTTTATTCTCGCATGTCTCACCGCCGTTATCGTAGCCATTATTGTCCTATTCATATCCAGTATTGCAGGACCGATCGTTAAAGTTCCTTCAGTTACCGGCCTGAATGTAATAAACGCTTCAATCGCTCTCCAGGAAAAGGGTCTTTCAGTTGAAATCGACAGTAAATTTGATACAAATACCCCCAAATTTACCGTAATAGAACAATTACCCCAGCAGGGACTTGCGGTCAGAAAAGGCCGGACAGTCATACTTCTTGTAAGTATGGGTAAGGATGTGTATATCGTTCCTTCGCTGACCGGCTTGAAGAGGGAAGAGGCGGAACAGACCCTGACAAAGCTCAATATCAGCTATGATATAACTGTAATCCAGAGCCATGATTATCCCGTCGATACCGTGATCAGCCAGGACATTCAACCCAACCAGGAGGTTGACAGAACCGTAAAAATGAAACTGCTTGTTAATTCCGATATTGCTGAAGGCCAATTCAGGGTCGCCGATTATTCCAGACAGTCTCTCGAACTGGTAGCAAAAACTCTGATCGCAAATTCCATACAGCCTGTTATTCAGGAAGAACCTGTCCAGAACCCCGACGAAGACGGTTTGATAATAAGCCAGAATATTCTCTCCAATTCGATAATACCAAGAAATTCAGAGATTCATCTTCAAGTCGGAGTTTTCGAAGATGATGCGGTTAAAAGGCAGAAAACCAGGTTTAGAATTTTCAGTTTCAAACTTGAAAATATGTCCACCATTTCATCTAATGAAACCGGGCCTTCACAGGACGATTCTTTAAATAAGAGTCAGGCTAACGTCAAAATTATGCTGACAGATGAGGCTAACGACGAGAAGGAAATATATAACCAGACCCAGAATTACGGAAATAATATCATACTCTGCTTCAAGACGCTAGGCAAAGCTAAGCTCACTCTCATTGTAGATAACAATTTTGTAAAGGAAATACCGTATGAATAAAAAGGATCCGATGGTTGCGCCCTCTTTATTTGCAGCTGATTTCTACAATCTCTCCAGGGCAATAACGATCTGCGAATCATCGCATGTTGATATGATACATTACGATGTGATGGACAATCACTTTGTTACAAACATCTCTTTCGGCCCAAAAGTCATAAATGATATAATCTCAAGGACATGCCTGCCGGCTGATCTCCATTTAATGATTACTCTAGAAAACATGGAAAAATTATCTCCATTTATCAGCCTTCCTGTTCAGCATATTACACTTCACGCCGAAACAATTAGCAATTCAATTCCGGAATTCCTTGAATTAGTAAAAAAAAGCGGTAAAACTGCAGGCCTCTCGATACGGCCGGACACTGATATAAAAGAGATATTGCCTTTCCTCGATATGATAGACCTGATCCTCCTCATGAGTGTTGAACCTGGCTATTCCGGGCAGACCTTTATGACCAGTTCCTATAAAAGACTTAATGAACTTAAGAATATAATCGGGAACAGGGAAATAATAATACAAATCGATGGTGGAATTACCCGTGAAAACTATGAAAAAGCCCTTGAGGCAGGAGCTGACTTTCTGGTAATAGGCCGACATTTTTTTGAGGACGGAAATACAATGGATTGGGTAAACAAAATTAAAAAATATTCATTCCTTAAGTAAAATAAATTCAACCCTTCTGTTCCTTTTTCTCCCTTCACCGGTTGAATTATCAGCTATTGGAAAGCTGAATGAGCAGCCCTTATAAGTGAGCCTGTCTTTTGAGATCCCCTTTCCAATAAGATAGTTGTAAACATTCCTTGCTCTTTCGCTTGAAAGAGCAAGATTTTTTTTCATCGAACCTATATTATCAGTGTGTCCCTGGATTTCAACCCTGTAATTGGAATATTTCCGGAGAATATCAGCAACCCTGTCAAGTATGAAAGTTTTATTTTTTTTAAGACCTGCTTTAGCAAAATCAAAATCAATATTATTAATCCTGATTTGATATCCCCTATCTGTTTTCTCCGCAAGAATATCGACATTTATTCCACCATCCAATTCTTTTTCTGCCTGGTTGCCGAGAACGTCCGAAGCATACGCCGATAATCTGTAGTTTTCAGCACTTTCGACCAGTTCACCATTGTCTGAACGGCCATTCCATTTTATGATGCAGGAAGGTTCTGTCTGGCCCTCAAATGTTTTGAATGGCCTTCCCTCAGGATCAAAAATTACTATTTTCCATTTTTTTAAAGCAGCATGGCTCTTCGTGATAAAATTGATATTGAGCAAATTATTTATACCGCTCCCGTCAGGTGAGAAAGGGAGGGGTGCTGCTGATATTGACAATTCAGGATTAGATCCAACTGCGGTTATGCAGTTATCCTCCGAATAAACAGTGTTTCCCTCCGCGTAATTGCATGAGAGAAAGCATTTGTATGAACCGTCAGGTATTGTTTTCATTTTTTCATCTCTGCCATCCCATATAATAACCGGGGGCAGTGTTTCCCCTCTCAAATCCCTCAAAATCTTTAAATTTTTATCCTTTATTATCAGATTCCATGATAACAACCCATTCGTTACTGACAAAGCAGGAAAAAATCTCAACTCATTAAGCGGCTTGACGGCCCCTGGTGAGAATTCAGACCTTTCAGGTGTAAGAAATACGTAATAGACCTTCCTTGATAGATATATCCCGGAAAGCGGTATTATGGTCTTGTTTCCAGCCTGATCCCAGCCGTAAACAATGTAGTCATATGAGCCTTCAGGCTGAGAAGTGCCGTCGTTACCCCTGCCGTCCCACTCGAGCATTTTCGGCGGGGTGCAGCCCCATTCCCAGTTTTTAATTACAACTCCTTCTTCATTCCTTATTTCAGCTCTCCAGAAACCATTGGTAGAGAGATCCTGTGTAATGAAAAACAGTCTCCTTTTTCCAGTTTCGTTTGGATAAAAAATATTATCGTTAATGGAAAGAGACCCCTGGGGAGGAGTAATCTCCAGGATAATGCAGTCAGTTTCAGACACTGCAGTATTTTTCATTTCATCCCAAGCCGAGGCAACAGCAAAATACCTGCCCTCAGGGAGAACGACCCCACTGTCGGACATCCCATCCCATGTTATGGCATCTGGGACTGACACATTCTCTTTTTTTGTCCAAAGTTTTTTCCAGAACTCACCCGGATCGAGAGGCACATCCCTGCTTTTCTCTCCGCTGCGAAGCCAAACAATCTGATTGGAAGAGTTGAATATTGAAACCGACCAGCCCATGACTAATCTCAGGCTCCTGATCTCGAGACTTATGGCGATGTCATCCTGAGTTCCATTGCAGGGGGAAAACCAGATCTCGTTAGTCTTCACGCCGTTTAAAAGCATGCTTATTTTAAGAGGGGGGGTACCTGAGAATGTCAGGCATACACCAAAAAAAATAAAAAGCATTATAAAATATTTTTTCATATACTTCCCGCCTTGTTTCTGTAATAATATCGGTATGATTAAGGAAATTTCAAATATCTCGAAGGGATTGAAGTTGTAGTAATAAAATTCCCCGTTTATAATTAAGCAAATGAAGATGGATGCCGTCACCCTGGGGTGGATCACAACTTCTTTTCTACTGACCACTGCAATATTCCTTATCCATCTCGGAAAAATAAGTGATATTGCGGGAAGAAAAAATATCTTCCCAGGCGGTATTGTCTTTTATAATCTCTCCTCTTTTCTATCGGCAGTATCCTTTTCAGGCTGGATGTTTATATTTTCCAGAGTTCTTCAGGGAATTGGAGCAGCTTTGGTCTTCTCCACATCCAATGCAATCTTGGCTGCGGCTTTCAGCCATTGGATTATCTGCTCTGGAGATAAAACTCTTCTGAAAAAAAGTTTTTGGGAACAGTTTCAGCTTTTTTACCGGCTTATGCGTCTCCGGTGTATTTCTGTCTATTGCAAGGGGTAATAAAGTATTAAAAGCCTGAAAGATTTTTTGGATGATAAAAACGGTAGTATACACCCTTTTTTCTCAGCAGGATTTTATGGCTTCCTGATTCTTCAATGATCCCGTTTTCAATTACAAGGATCGTATCAGCGTCTCGAATAGTTCGGAGACGGTGTGCAATAATCAGGCTTGTCCTGCCTTTCATAAGTGTTAGCATGGCCTGCTGAATATGCTGTTCAGTCAAAGTATCAACACTGCTGGTGGCTTCATCCAGGATTAAAATTGATGCGTCAGCAAGAACGGCTCGCGCAATGGAGATAAGCTGGCGCTGTCCCTGACTTAAGTTGGAGCCGCTTTCAGTAAGGATAGTTTCATACTGTTCCGGCAGGTGCCTTATAAACATTTCAGCGTAAGCGATCTTTGCCGCTTCCTCAACTTCTGCATCGGAAGCTTCCATTTTTCCATAGCGGATATTTTCACGGATAGTCCCCGTAAAGAGATAAGTATCCTGAAGGACTATTCCGAAACAATTTCGCAGGCTTTCCCGGCTGTACTCCCTTATGTCTCTTCCATCAATAAAAATGCTACCGGAGGTAACATCGTAAAACCTGGTCAGCAGGTTGACGATAGTTGTTTTACCCGCACCTGTCGGACCAACAAGAGCTACCCTGCTTCCAGGTTTGGCCTCAAAACTGATATTTTTAAGGACCTTCACATCCTCCCGGTAGCCGAAAGTCACATTCCTGAGCTCGATATGCCCCAAGGGATTTATAAGATCTATTGTATGAGAGGGATCTTCCTCTTCCTCCGATTCGTCCAGTATCTCGAAAACCCTTTCAGACCCGGCAATAGCAGTCTGGAGAATATTGAAAATGCCTGCTATTTCATTTAAGGGCCTTCCAAACTGTCGTGAATAGCCGATAAAACTGGCAATAATTCCAATGGTTACCAGGTTTTTAAGAACAAGAAGGGCCCCTGCACAGACAACAGCCGTAAAACCGATATTATTTATAACGTTCATAAGGGGCATAATATAACCTGACCAGATCTGAGCCTGAATACCGACAGCGCACAGTTTTTGATTAAGAATGTCGAAATCATCCACTGTAACTGCTTCACGGCCGAAAGCTTTCACAACTCCGATTCCTGATATTGACTCCTCGATATGCCCGTTCAATTTACCCAGAATCGCCTGTTGCTCCCTGAAAAGCCTGCCCGTTCTTGATGTGATGAAATTCGATAGAAAAAGTACCATCGGGACTGTTATCAATGCAGCGAGTGTAAGCAGGGGGCTCAAAATAAGCATCATAACCAGTGAACCAGCAATAAGAGTTACGCTTGAAAAGAGCTGTGTTGTGGATTGAGAAACAGCCGTGCTGACATTGTCTATATCATTCGTAAGGCGGCTCAGGAGATCGCCATGCGAATGTGTGTCAAAGAAAGAAAGAGTTAATTTCTGCATCTTGCCGAATAAGGCGGTCCTTATCCCCTGCACGATCCTCTGTGAAATACCTGCCATCATGAAGCCCTGGGTTATATTGAAGCACATATCGGCAAGATATACAGCCCCTAGGATAATGGCTGTCATTGCCAGGGCAGTCATATGTACTTTTCCCCGGCCTGGAGCAATGGAGTCGATCGCCCGGCCTGTCAGATATGGAACGAGAAGCCCGGCAGCTGCACTTGCTAGAACAAGCAAAAACACAATGAAAAGTAGCCTGCGTTCCCCTGAAAAAAATCCCCCTAACCTTTTAAGGGATGGCCAGAAACTTTTCGGTTTTTCCAAAGGTATCCCAATTCTTCCACCAGGTCTTCCGCCGAATCCGGGTCTTCCACTGAACGCTGGTCTAACCTGAGCATCACTCGGATTTATCCGTTCTTCAGGCATCCTCAGGCACCTCATAACCGATCTGTGAGTGATAAAGTTCAGAGTAAAGTAAGGAAGATTTAAGCAGCTCAGAATGTCTGCCTAAACCTGCCTGTTTTCCTGAATCCAGCAAAAGAATTACATCTGATTCCAGGACCGAAGTCAAACGCTGACTGATGGTAAAACAGGTCATTCCCCTTGCAGACTCGCGAAGAGCTTCACGCAGCCGGGTTTCAGTTCCAGCATCCAGGGCACTCGTGCAATCGTCCATTATCAGGACCACAGGTTTTCTGACCAGTGCCCTGGCTATAGCCAGGCGCTGTTTCTGTCCTCCGGAGAGATTAACTCCTCCGCGTCCAAGGATTGAGTTGTATCCCTCCGGAAATTCTGTAATGAAATCATGCGCCTGTGCTGTCTTAGCTGCTTCAAAAACTTCAAATTCTGAAGCTTCCGGATTTCCCCAGCGTATATTTTCCATAATTGTTCCCGTAAACAGAACGCTTTTCTGAGGTACAAAGGCGATATTGCCGCGAAAGGAACCGATATCCACATCTCTAATATCAATGCCGTTAGCAAATATATGTCCGGACGAAGGATCGTAAAACCGCGGAATTAGACTGACAAGAGTGCTTTTGCCTGAACCGGTAGCTCCAATTATCCCGAAACTCATTCCAGCCATACAGGTGAATGATACATTTTGCAGCACCTGTTCTCTCACAGATTCTCTATCTTTTGAAGAATAGGAAAATGATACATTTTCGAATTCAATTCTAAGACTTTCCCTGTTGATCAGTATCGGGTATGGGCTATAGATCATCTTTTCTGAAGTATTGAAAACAGCCCCTATTCTCTCAGCAGAAGCTCTTGCCCTTACCAGCATATTGAATATAAAAGAGAGCATAATCAAAGAAAAAAGAATCTGTGTCATATAATTTACGAAAGCAAGAATCTGCCCGGTTCTCATCTCTCCCGCGTTTACCCTGAAACCTCCGTACCATAGTACTGCAAGTATACCGAGATTTATAGTCAGAAGGACAGATGGAATAAAACCGGCCATAACCCTCATAACGCTGATGAAGGCTCCGGATAAATCCTGGTTAACATAGGAAAAGCGGTTTTCTTCATATTCCGAGCGGTTGAATGCTTTGACAACACGTACACCCGAAAGGAATTCACGCATTGTTCCGTTCAGCCGATCAAGAGCCGACTGGACCTGCCGGAATCTCGGGTATGCTCTACGTAAATTAAAGATGATTATAACGATGACTGCAGGAATGATAACTGCCGGGACAATGGCCATTCCAGGATTCACTGACAATGCCATAACAAGGCTTCCAATAATGAGCAGCGGCGCTTTAACAAAAAGCCTCATAATACCGTTGAAAAAGTTCTGCAGCTGGGTCACATCATTGGTTGTGCGAGTAATTAGGGTGCCTGTTTCGAACCGGTCGGCATTCTCAAAAGAAAAACTCATAATTTTACGGAAAAGATCCGACCTTAAATCCCGGCCGAATCGCTGTGAAATATGGTTTGAAAATATATTTCTCATTGAAGCGGCTACAGCACCAAGTGCGGTAAGGAAAAGCATCAGGCTACAAAGTCCGAGAACAACCGATAAGTCACGTTTTGCAATGCCTTTATCAATTACATTGGCCATCAATGTCGGGAGGGAAAGGTCGCAGGCTGCTTCACAAGCTAAAATAAAAAGAGTGCAGAAAAAACTAAAACCATATTTTTTAAAATATTTACCCAAGTAAGCCATTCAGTAATACCATATGAGTAATTATAATTTGCCGCCTGAAAAACGCAATAGGGACAGTGTATGTATTTTTTTGCGGAAATTTTTTCTATTATATATAATCTCCTGTTATATGACCATTTTTTACGCTTATAAATGAGGAGGAAATCAGATGTTTAAAATGTTTTTATTGTCATTGTTATTTATTGTTATTTCCGGAATATCCTTTGCGAAAATAACCTTTGTTATGCTTCCGATGTCTGAAGAGGGTGTCAGCAAATTTGAAACAGATTCCGGCTTTAACAGCTTTTACGGTAATCTTGTCAATTCAAAAAAATTCAATATAGTGGACCGCGAAAGACTGAACACGATTCTATCGGAAAATAAACTGGAACTTTCCGGTCTTGTGGAAAATAAGAACAATATTATGAAAATCGGAGAGCTCCTCAGTGCAGATAAACTCATAACTTCCAAGATATATTTGAAAGCATCAAATCAGGTTGCCATTTTTTTCCAGATTATCGATGTAAAGACCTCTCAGGTTGAAATTTCCAGAGAAATTTCATTTCTAAACTACAGTGCCGAATCGGATGGACGTTACTGTGCAGCGGAGATAATAGCCAAGTATCCACTCCTCGGTGAAGTACTGGGCAAGGCTGGCGATAATATCATAATTAATCTAGGTGAAAATGATGGTATAAAAATTGGGGAGAGAATTTTTCTCGCAAGAAACGATATAACATATGGGGATAATAAAGAGATACTCTATCAGGAGGAAAAACGTCTGGGTATTCTCAGGGTAACCGGTTCAATGGGTGGAAGGTCTAAAACAAGTGTAGAATCCCTCGAAAACCCTGACATAGTTATTCAGAAGGGAGATATTGTATCACCGGAACCTATCCCGGCAAGAGAAACACAGATTTCGAAAACTCCGCTTCTGCAGGACGTAAAAAAGGGAAATTTGATTCTTGATGACGATATGAAGAAGAAAAAATACCTGTCAGTTACATACAACTGCGGGGAAAGTTATGTAGACGGCAAGCTCAGCCTGTGTGCAACAAATATAAATTCCGGACACGTATATACCTTTTATCCTTTACCCTATAATAACCTGCAGAACTTTATTATGGAAGGCGATATAGAATTCAAAAAGATCAATTCGACATATAACCGTTTCGAGGTTCTCTTCCGCAGTAACGGTGAGTATATTCAATCCCTCAGCTACTCTCTTTACTGGCATAGCCAGGGCCAGTACGGCATTTATCTCTATTATCTGGGACAGCTTTTCAATCTGTTGCCGCTGCAGGGAACTCCCGCTATAAACACCGGCACTGGTCTTAATCATTTCAAGATAGTTGCATACGGATCAAAGTTTGATTTCTATATGAACGACCAGTTTCTTGCAGGAATGGAAGATGAAAGGCTTGAAAAGGGCTATGTTGGGTTCGAAGCTGACTTTGGAGGATTCTCCACCGTTAATAACATAAAAATATGGGATGCCGTCAAATAGCCTCTGAAACTTATCATGAGCTGATTGATCATTTTTGGACCATTTCACACTGACCCTCAAAAATAACTCCGTCCGCTATTTTTAATTTAGCTGTTTTTATATCTCCATAAAGTTTTGCCGATTCCAGGAGTTCCAGGCGTTTCCTTGCAATAACATTGCCTCTGACTTCTCCGCCAATGATTACTTCGTCGCAGATTATATCTCCTTTCATCCTTGACTTAGGGCCGAGAACGAGAAGTCCTTCTGCATCGACCTTGCCGCTATAATCCCCATCGATCCGCAGTGAGTTCTTGAAATGGATTATTCCATCAAAAAGAGAAGTATTGCTGAGAGTGGTTGTAGTTGGATAATCCCTATATGGATCTATATTTTGAGGCATATTGATCCCTCCTTATTATTAATTCCTCCTTATTTTGTTGTCATTACAAATACCCCATCCCAGTCCGGCGGAGGAGGGTCTTTAATAAAAGTTTCACACCTTTCAATATAAATTCTCGATGGTCCGTCACCCGGCAATATTTCAAGACATTTTTTAAAAAGTTCCTTGGATTCTACAAACTTCCTCTGCCGGTATAATTCCAATCCTCTATTATAAAATTGAAGCATTGCCAGCTTTTCCTTGCTGATCATATTTCCCCCTTTTTTTCTTTCTGGGACAGTGCTTCTTTTAAATTTACAACCTTTTCGGCTGCTCTTGCCGCAGCTATATTAGCACTCTGTATCTCGTCATAGATCTCTTTTCTGAATATTTTTACATTTTTAGGGGCTACTATTCCGATTTTAACCTGATCCTGTTTGACGCCTATGACTTTAATTTCAATATCATCATTTATGATAATAGATTCATCTTCACGTCTAGATAAAACCAGCACCCTTTATCCCCTTCTTATATTTTGGCAGCTTTTGCTTGTTCCTGACCATCCTGAGATAATGCAGTATCTTCCGTGTTAAATATCCTGACTTTTGTTCCATAGTCATTATTCAGGGAAATGCCCTGGATGGCAATCCTCTTATTAACATTAATCACGATAGGGCCGAGAAGGTTCATTGTCATTTTATTGATGTCCTCAGGTATATTGACAATTACAAAATCTATTAAATCGTTTCCTTCCTCTATCTCCAGAAGACTTTTATCAATATCGTCGATTTCCAGCTTATAATCCGCCTTGAATAACCTTGGATTGACGACAATAAAGGCCAGTTCGGATTCATCCTTTGACTGCAGCCAGTAAAAGTTTGGAAGGTCGCCCATTTCTATAAGATAATAATACTGGTAGTTTTCAAAACCAAGGATCTCTCGTTTAAAGTTGATCGCAGAATCTTCAGCTACCTTGATTTCACCGTAAGCTTTAGTTTTAATCGTTTCCACGGTTTCCTCCGTTTATAACCATTATACTTTAAAACTTTTGATTGAAATATACAAATAATTAAAGGATTAATGACTAAAAAATCAAACAGCTTTTTTCATCAATAATTTATATTTTAATTAAATCAAATTATCTCAAAAAGTCCAGCAGTGTTCTAGGCAATATCCTTGCCCCTATATTTAGAGCTACATCATGTGAGAATTCAAGCATTTTCATCTCAGTCATGGTAAGGGAAATATCTGTCCCTGTCGATTTATCTTTCGCGTCTGTAAGATATATTTCATCGCTGCCGAATCTATCGTTAATTGAATCTAGCCTTTGAGATACTGCTCCCATGTGAGCACGGAATTTAAGAATATTATCCAGTGAACTGTCAATCTGTGCTAAGGCCGTACCGCCGATCTGAAAAATATTATCAGCCTGGAGGGATTTACGGAACTGTATCACAGCATCAAAAATGCTGCCGGTAAAAACCCTGGCTGATGGTGAATAGTTATAAGGAGGAATCATTCCATGATCAATTAAACCCAGATCCTGAAGGACTGTACCGCCTTCATAGTCAATAAGGGATATCTGATGAGGGGAATTGCTTTCAATTGCAAAATAACTTTGGTCACCCTTTGTCTGAATTGAAGCCCTGACCGCTGCACCTGAATTATTTATCTTATCGGCTATTATGTCCAGATTGTCGCCTGTTTTAATTTCTACTGTATTTCCATCAATCAGAATTTTCGAGTCTCTCGCTGCAGTATAACCGGATGATGATACAGTTGAATAGATCTGCATATTATCAGACCAGAATATCTGGTTTCCAGGCTGATCAATTTCGATCTTTTCTCCCCTGTCCGCTTCGACTATCTGGGATTGATTGTTGCCGATATACCGAACTTCCTGGAGAAACTCTTCTCCAGTTTCAGGATCTGTTCCCGTAACCGCCTTGAATGGTGCCTCGTCGGTCATTGTGCCGCCGAAGAGTGCATTGTCTTTATAATACGAATTTGACTGCTGGAGAATTTCCCTCAGGAGCTGATCAACCTCGACAGCCATATTCTGTCTTTCTTCTTTTGAATATATGCCGTTTGCACCCTGAACAGCGAGTTCCCTCAGTCTGTGGATAACGGAAGTTACGCTCTCAAGAGACGAATCAATCATGTTGATTTTTGCCTTTGCATTGTTAATTATTGATTGATAGGTGCTGATCTCTTTAAGACGGCTGTCATAGTCCATATAGTTTATTGTAGCGACTGGATCTTCACTAGGCAGGTTTACCCTGTATCCGCTTGATAACTTATTCTGTGCTTTCTGAAGTTCTTCTTCTCTTGCATGTAGATTATTATTGAAATCATTGACCATGTATCCCTGTGTAACTCTTCCTATCATAAACGCCTCCTAAGCTCCCATATGGATTAGAGTATCGAGCATCCTGTCAACTGTGCTGACGAGCCTTGCAGATGCATTATATCCATGCTGGAACATGAGCATCTTTGTCAATTCCTCATCAATATTAACCCCGCTGATTTCCTGCCTGAGATTTACCAGGCTGTTCACAACAGCCCCGTTTTTATCCATATTTATCTTAGCCGATTCCGAACGCGTGCCAATATCTCCGATCATCCATTTTAAAAAATCACCCATGGTAGAATGGGTCTCAAACATAACAGGCTTCTGTCTGAGTCCAGCTATTGCTAGGGCGGTTCTGTTATCGCTTATGCCGTTCATCTTATCCGGCTTGCCGCTACCTGTAGTATCAAGGCCGGACGAAGCAGCTATATTGTCGGGATTAGCTGTTATTTTATCATCGATATTGATCCAGGCCGATGGATGTTTTTCAGGTGTCAGTGAAATATTGAAAGCAGGGACATTAAATTTAACAATATCACCTATAGTGTGAAAATCAAAGGCTCCAGTATTTCCAGAAGCCGACAGCATCCCTGTTATTCCAACAAGAAAATTTCCACTGTCCTCAATATGCCTGAGCGTAAAAGCTGGATAATTATCTGAATGAGGGTATCTCGCCTTAAAGGTCAGCTCATTCCTGTGATTAAGATATGCGACAACCCCTGCATCAGATTGATTTATCCTATCCATCACATCTTTGACCTTATCGCCGGGTTTATAGTCTATCGTGATATCAGGTCCGTTAACATCGGAAGGTCCGAAATTAATAGTTCCTGAACTTCCGATAACAGTTGATTCGTTAATCTTTTCAGTTCCGCTGACTTTAAATAATGCAGTTCCATTAACCTGTCCGGTATTGTTGAAATCATAATTTCCGTTCGCATAGGGAGAGATTGGAAGGGTTTTGAAAAAATCATTGTTAGTAGATAGATTAAGACCGAAGCCGTCCCTGTGTATTTCATTTGTAGCGTCGGTCAGGTTTATGGCAAGTGAATCAATGTTTTGTATTGCACTTTTCAGATCATCGTCACGAGCAGAGAAAAGACCTGCAAGTTCACCAGTACCGAGTTTCACTTTCCTTCCGTCATCCCAGACTGCATCCAAATATCCCTCATTAGCGGGATTTCCAACACCGGAAATTTCATGCGAGATATCACCCTGAACGAGGTTTTCACTGTCAATATAAACGATTAATTCATGTTTGTTGTTTCTTTCAACCCTGATATCGACGATTTTTGACAATTTTTCAACTAAAAGGTCTCTTTTATCATACAGATCATTCGGTTTATCCCCCATTGTCTCGGACTTAACTATCTGGGTATTCAGCGAAGCAATTTCCCTGGCCATATGATTTATATCATTTATCCTCTGATCGATAAGGTTGTTCGCATTTTTTCTCAGATCGGAAAGTGATTCGTATGTGTGTTTGAAAGTTTCTGAAAGTAATTTTGTTCTCTGAACCAATTCTTCTCTTGAAGCCCTTTCCGTTGGATCGGAAGCAACTTTCTGCCAGCTTTCCCAGTATTCATCCATAACTGTTCTGATATTAGGCCTGTTAGGTTCATTGTGGACCATTTCTATAAGATGCAGAAACTGCTGTTTCATGTCCCAGAACCCAAGACCGCCTTTTTCAAAATTAATTCTGTCGTCAATGGCCTGGTCCCTTACCCTCTGAATGTCTTCAACTACCACACCTGTACCGTATTGCCCCGGAGTTTCTACACGATTAGCACTCGGTTCGTAGATGGGGATGAAAGTAGTAAGATTGACCTTCTGGCGTGAATAGCCCTCAGTTTCAATGTTTGAAAGGTTATGACCGGTGACTTCCAGACCAGCGTTATTTGCGATAAGACCCTTTTTCCCGATCTCGATACCGGAGAATGTTGACAGCATAATTTACTCCTATGCCAACTGGTTGATCAAATAAATGCTTTCTTTGCTTTCCTTTTTGTTCCTGTAATCATAAGTTTCCTTTTGAGCATTTCTGTTGGCGAAATTTAATGTTAATCCGATAATTTCCAGATTGGCCTGTATAATATGAGAATTTTCCTGCAGGGAAATCTGGAGTTTCTCGATTTCCTGTTTTATTGATGTCCTGAGCTTCATAAGATCCTTTTTTATAGCTTCATCTCCATCGCCGCAGATATAGTTGAAAAGTTCAGTCAGCGTTAAGTTCTGATCGAATTTGAAAATCTTTGAAAGGGTATGAATTAATTCCTTTCTTTTTCTTTCGACGGATGCCAGCCTGTGAAGAATATCTTCCTCCTCGTTGTTAATCCTCATAAGGTTCTCGACATCGACCTGCTTTAAAGCTTCATACTTATCCTCTTCCTGGGAAACCAGATTTGATAGATAATTTGACTCGAGTTTCAATAACTCCTTGAAAGATTTGAGGTAATCCATTGCCGGTCCCATATTAACCCTCCTTGGTTATTATTTTAACATCCCTGTTAAACGCAGGCGAGAAAAATTATTTTCCGGCATGCATTAATTTATATCGGACAATTAAAAAAAAATTAAACAAAAGAGGTGATTATTTATAAACATGATTTATGAAGCATTATATTCTTTTCAATAATCCAAATAAGTAATAAAACCTTATGATTTTTGAAAAAATCAGTTGAAATTCCCTAGGTCATAATATCAAATTCAGTAAATTTTCCTGATCAAAAAATATAAATTTCTTCTAAAATTTATAAGTTCGAATTTACATTTTTCCCGTAATAAAAATATTATTGGTATAGGATATGAATAATATGAATAATAAGGGGTTTAATTATGCAGATTTTTAAAAACAATAATATTATATACCGGCTGATGATCTTTCTTTCAGGAATAATCACATCTTTAGTGATCTTTTTTGTCGACTACAAAATATTTGGACCGGATATCACTTTCACACTTGTCTATCTGCTTCCCATAGTGGCAGTTTGCTGGTATTCAGGTTTGTATTACGCAATCTTGCTGTCAATTCTCTGCGTTGCTGAATGGTCGGCAATAAAGTATCACTTTTATTTAGCTGACAAGGATTTTATCATCTTTATCATCAATATAGCGACAAAACTGTTAATGTATAATTTCATTATTTTTTTATTAACAAGACTGAAACTAAACCTTAATGAAAAAGAACTTATACTCAAAGAAGTGCATCACCGTATAAAGAATAATTTGAACACTATAAACGGTCTACTAAGTCTTAAGCAGGCAATTGTGAAAGAACCGGAAGTCATCGAGGCTATAATAGATGTCAAAAATCGGGTACAGAATATGGAAGTTTTATATGATAGATTGTATAAATCTCCTAATTATAATGATATTCCGGTAAAAGAATACATTCTGTCTCTTATTGATAAGATAATCGGTAATTTCCCGAACAGTTCATACATAAAACTTGAAACTAAAATCAATGAATTAATTCTGGATGCAAAAAGGACCCAATCTATGGGAATCATTATCAATGAGCTTCTAACAAATATTATGAAATACGCTTTTACCGATAAAAAAGACTGTTTAATTAAGGTTTCAGCTTTTATAAAAGATCATCGCATTTACTTGATCATAGAAGATAACGGACAAGGTATACCCGAATCAATAAATTTTGAATATTCAAATGGTATGGGTTTAAAATTGGTGGAAATGCTGACCAGACAGTTAAACGGGACAGTTCGAATCGAGCGTGCAAATGGTACCCGGATTACTCTTGAATTTCCGGCGGGACTGCATGCCAGATTTGTTTGCTGAGACAATCAATTTTTTTGAAAATGTAATAAAAAAATGGCATAATATAGTCAGGAGATTTTTAATATGCCCTTTAATAGAGAATCATATGGACTATAAGAGGACCCTCGATAACAATATTATCAAATTTTTCAGGAATTTGATCAGTATTTCCTTTACCTTACCGAATTATCTCCCTTTTACACTCAAAACTCTGCTCAGCCAGGTTAAAGGAATCAGGCAGAGAAGATACTGGAAAAAAAGAGGGCTTGAAGTACCACCTGTTTTGATAGCCAGTATTACTAACCGCTGTAATCTGAAATGTTCTGGATGCTATAACAGCCAGAGGGAAAACACCTCCGGTAATGACATGGAAAGAGAGATCTTCTTAAAAATTCTTTATGAGGCAACAGAGATCGGTTCCAGAATTGTATTTATCAGCGGTGGGGAACCGATGACAAGGCAGGATATTCTCGGGACTACAATCGATTTTCCTGAGATTCTTTTCCCCCTGTTTACAAATGGAATATTGATTAATGAAAAGCATGCCTCAGCCTGGAAAAAGCAGAAAAACATCATTCCTATTCTCAGCCTTGAAGGTGGGAATATCGAAACCGATTACAGGCGAGGCAATGGTGTTTATGAAAAAGTAAAAAAAGCGGCGCAAATACTCAATAAATCAGGAATATTATTCGGTCATTCCATGACTGCAACAGTTGAAAATTTTGAATTACTGACGGAATTATCCTTCATAAGAGATCTTTACAATAATGGCGCTCGTGTTTTTATATTTGTAGAATACCAGCCCTTCGATGATAGCAAATCCTTCACCCCCTTAAATCAAAATGATAAAACGGCTTTTCTTGAGAGAGTTGAAAGCCTTCGAAAATCATTACCGGGCATTTTCATCGAATTTCCCGGTGAAGAAGAGCAGTATGGAGGCTGTCTTTCAGCCGGGAGGGGTTTTATTCACATTAGCGCAGACGGCTCGCTTGAACCCTGCCCCTTTTCTCCTTTTTCTGATTCAAACCTGAAAAAAAGTTCGCTGAAAGATGCTTTGAGATCAGTATTCCTGAGAAGGATCAGGGAGAGCCATGAAAAATTAAGCGAAGTTTCAGGCTGCGCCCTTATTGAAAAAAGAGAATGGGTTAAAAGTCTATTGTAACGGATCCATTTAAGCAGGGAGTGTAATCACCCTTACATCACCCCTATCCGGGCGATCGCTAACTCATATTGAATTAAACAAATGCCCAATTGAAAATATTATAGCAGCAACAAGAAGAAAAATGGATGAAAGCATGATAGAACTTGAGATAACGAAAAGAATGGAACTGACAGCCATCAAGTGCACTCTCATCTTAGGACAGAAAATCAATTAAATTATGATGGAATTTTATTGAAATATTTACCAATTTTTATTCTATTATTCATGGATTTCGGACAGGCCGCTCTTCCCCTTACTGAAGTCTGGTATATTTTCATTGTACGAAAATGGAATATGCATAAGAATAACCACTTGCTGTATCCAGTACAGTAGGTGTTGTGCTTGACCCCGTCCAGTAGCAGGCCTGGCCCGCATCGTTCTGCCCGGCAGTGTAAACCGTAGGAGTATGAGGATAAGTAGAAGCATTAGAAGAACTTGAAGAAAGCGGTGAGTTTACAGAGGATGAAATCGTGAAAATTATGAAAGCGGCAATTATTCCAAAAAGAACTTTTTTCATGAAGGCCTCCTCCCATTAAATACATAGATTTATAAAGTCTCGGTTTCCAGACTCCGTAACAAATTTTCTTTTAATATTTACGTTTAGATATTAATAATGTAATTAATTTATATTTTATTGCAAAACCTTAAAAATATTTTGCTTCTGTCGTTCCGAGATGTCTTTCAGAACCATTTTTTCCGAAAAGCTGTTTATTGTTCAACTATCGATAATACAAAATTAATTGATCCCGCAGTTTATATTCAAGGCCCTGGTGCAGTCTTTCCCTGTTATAAAATATAAAGTGTTCATTTATGCCTTTATATATTTCAATACGATATATACATTGTACAGGCCTTGCCTGGCCTTGAAATTTCCAATCCCTTAAGTAAATGCAGCAAAATTTCACCAAAAGCAACTGTTCTATTTCGGGGTGAATTGTACCACTTTTTAATAATTCCAGTTTTTTATTATTGATTTTATTTAAAATTATACACTGCCGATAAAATTAACATACACTACTAAGAGGCCGGGGAGAAGCATGAAAAATTTCATAAAACTGACGGTTATTTTATTTTTATGTCTGGTTTTATCAGCTTTTATTCCGGTTTATTCACAGGATTCTCCAAAAGAACCTTATCAGCCCCTTGTTAATGAACCTGTTTTCTCAAACATTTCATTTACCGATATGCCCCCTGTGGAAAAACCCCCATATCTTTTAATGATAAAAGGTGCAATAACTTTTTCAGACGGATCTGTCTCAAACGGGACATTATATCTCACAAATACCCTCAAACTATTCATAACTAACAGAACACAAACCGGTAAAGCTCCAAAAATGATCACGCTTTATGACATCTCGAAAATCGACATCATAAGATGGCAGCCGGTGAATAATGGAGACGGCACCTACCTTTTTATGCCCGTTTTCTACAGAATTTATACGAACAGCAGATATTCTGAAGGGATAGATTACAATGGAAATATAGGATTATTTAACAGCTTCGATTTCGGAAATGAAAATGGTACAAACAAGGTACTGTCATATTTTTCGGATGCATGGGTCGAGGGTAAAAACAGTGATTTTCACTGGCAGAATTCAAAGTCAGCAATTTTCGGATACGATTTTACACATCCGATTGACGGAGTGGCCGTAACTCTGCAGTTTTATAAGAATTAAAGTTATGATGAAATCCTGGACTATAGGGGCTTAAAATGAAGAATGTACTTGTAACTGGAGGCGCCGGTTTCCTCGGTAATTTCTTATGTGAAGAATTGCTGAAAATGGGGAATCATGTCATCTGTGTGGACAACTTTTTCACGGGAAGAATTAAGAATATAGCCCGCCTGGAGGAAAATAAAAATTTCGAGGTCATCCGGCATGACATAATCGAACCCTTAATGGTTGAAGTTGACTGGATTTTCAATCTGGCCTGCCCTGCTTCCCCGGTTCACTATCAGGTCAACCCTATAAAAACTATAAAAACAAATTTCATGGGTGCCTACAATATGCTCGGACTTGCCAAGAGGCTTAAGGCAAGGATTTTCCAGGCATCTACTAGCGAGGTTTACGGCGATCCACTCGAGCATCCTCAGAGGGAAAGTTACTGGGGTCATGTTAATCCAAACGGCCTGAGGAGCTGTTATGATGAGGGAAAAAGGATTGCTGAATCCCTTTTCATGGAATATCACCGGCAGAATAAAGTCGATATAAGGATCGTAAGGATCTTCAATACATACGGCCCGAGGATGCTTGCCAATGACGGAAGGGTTATTTCCAATTTTATCGTTGCGGCGCTTGAAAACAAGGATATCACGGTTTACGGTGATGGTGAACAGACGCGGAGCTTCTGCTATGTTGATGACCTTATCGACGGTTTCCTGAAAATGATGAATAATGACAGTTTTATCGGCCCCGTCAATCTTGGAAATCCCATAGAGTACAGCATCATAAAATTGGCGAATATCATCCTTGAACTGACCAATTCCCGTTCAAAATTAGTCCGTAAAGACCCTCCCGCGGATGATCCCCTAAAGCGCAGACCTGACATCGCTCTTGCTAAAGAAAAACTGGGGTGGGAACCAAAAGTGCCTCTGCGGGATGGACTTAAAAAGACGATTGCCTTCTTCGATGAAGAGTTAAAGAGCGGATAAGGACAAGTCGAATTGAGCTTTCCTAGACCTTTTTCGCTTTTTCCGCCACTTCTTTTTTTAATTTATCCCTGTAGTCCCTGATTCGATCGCGGATCTTTTTATCACCGGCACCCAGAATTTCTGCCGCCAGTATCCCAGCATTTGCAGCTCCGTCAAGTGCCACTGTTGCCACCGGTATTCCCTTGGGCATTTGCACGATTGATAACAAAGAATCCATTCCTGAAAGGCTTTTTGAAATGATGGGAACTCCTATTACAGGGATCGGAGTAAATGACGCTATTATCCCAGGAAGGTGGGCCGCACCTCCAGCGCCTGCGATTATTACCGAAAGTCCTCTCTCTTCGGCCGAACTGGCATATTCTAACGCCCTCTCAGGTGTCCTGTGCGCTGATATAACAGTCATTTCATAAGAAATACCGAAAAAAGCAAGCATTTCAGCACTTTCTTTCATAATTGGCAGGTCGGAATCGCTGCCCATTAATATACCGACAACAGCTTTATCCATGATCAACTCCTTAAGGAACTGAATAGTCATTATAAGGATATCAAGACACAATATCAATCTATGAATCAATAGTTTTCAATAAAATATTTTATTAACCCAAAATTAACATTTCCTTCACCATGTATTCATACCTGCACCTTAAAATATGCGCGATTTTTATCCTAAATTCTATGAAAAATCAATTTTGGAGGTAAAGAATATGAAAAGGATTCTGACATTATGTCTGATTCTTGGTTCGATTGCATCGTTCGCAGGCGCGACGGTCAATCTTTCAACCGAAACATGGTTCGACTACAACACTCTTGTTACGGGCCCGAACGGCAGCACAGCTTCCCAGAACATCAACACAAACGCACAGCTTAATCCCGGCGGGCAGTTCTTCATTGGAAGAGCCTATCTCACTTTATCCGGTGACCTTGGTACGGATTTTTACGGCGACCCTATCTATGAAAGGATAACTTTTGATTTCGCCAATGCAGCACTGAGCAACGCAGCCGGCCTGATCAAGTATGCGTACTTCGATTATGATCTTTTTAAGACGACCTACACATCAATGAGCGACGACATGTCTCAGACCAACACGACTTCACTTAAAAGCATAGTGTTTTCGGCGGGAATAGTCCCTGTCTATTTCGGAAATATCTCCTTCTGGCAATATCCCCTTCCAATTAAGGACGCCGTCGAACTCTACAAAAATGATTCAGAATATTATTACGGCGAGCAGGGACCGATAGCAAGTTCCGCGCAGACCAACTATAAGCCCGGCTTAAAAGTCTGCGACTCTGCAGATTTAGGCCTGATGCTGTCGGGAAGGATCATTCCAATCGAAGGCGTAACTTCATCTCTTGTTTCTTATTATATTCAACTTCTGAACGGCGAAGGCTACAAAAATTACCTTAACAATAATGGAGCTCCTTACAACAGTTACTATGCCGCAACCAACATCAATGCAGGTAACGGGGGATACGGCAACACATTAACATACCAGTTCTCACTGTTTCTTTCACCATTGGATGGCACTTTAATAGGAGGGTCCTACAGGGTAAATCCCTACGACTATGCCGACAACGGCAACAATGAGACATACCTGGACTTAATGGTATCGGCGAAAAACGTTATGGGCATTCCTATTGATTTCGTATTCCAGTATATTAACGAAAACGTTACCAATAACTGGAGTTCAGGCGTTACAACAACAGACCCATGCGGCAATAATTTCAACGGCGTAGTTTATTCAGTTTCACTGGGTTACGGATTCGCGGACTGGGCCGTTGAGCCTATGATCAGGTATGATTATTTGAATCCATGGACAGGCGCAACCAACTCAAGCGGCAGCTTTCAGGACGTATCCAGTTCGATCCTCTACTTTGGAGGCAGCATAAAACTTGATCAGAACAACCTGACGTTCAAGCCCCTTGTTGGAAAGTACCTTACAGAAAACGGCCAGCCAAGCGGTGACTGGCTAGTATGGGTTGAATTCGCCTACAAGCTTAACTTTACCATCTGGCAGTAAGACATTTTAAAAAAAATATATTATAATTAAAGGGTGGATCATAAAATGGTCTGCCCTTAATCAAATGGGAGGAAAATTCATGAAGAAATTATTATTCTGGGTTTCGGCTATTTTTCTGTTCATCTCAGCAGGCTTTACAGCAGAGCCGAAAGTTGAAAGTTTATTGGGGGCTGGAGCTACATTTCCCTATCCTCTTTATTCCAAGATGTTCGAGGAATACTATAATTTCACGAAGATGAAGGTGAATTATCAGGCTATTGGTTCCGGCGGGGGGATCCAGCAGCTGGTAAGTAAAACTGTCGATTTTGGGGGAACAGATGCCCCTATGAACGCCAACGAAAAGAAAGCCGCCAAAGCCGAGGTAATTCATATACCAACATGCCTGGGAGCGGTTGTTCTTACTTACAACCTGCCCGGTGACCCTCAAATAAACTTTTCTCCGGAAATTATTTCAGAAATATTTCTGGGAACAATCACCAAATGGAACGACCCTAAAATAGCGGAGGCCAATAAGGGAGTCATGCTGCCCGATACTCAAATAACAGTGGTCCACCGTTCCGACGGAAGCGGAACGACATTCACCTTTACAGATTATCTATCTACCGTGAGCCCCGAATGGAAAAGCAAGGTAGGGACAGGGAAATCCCTTAACTGGCCCGTAGGGATTGGAGGAAAGGGAAACCCCGGTGTGACTGCTTACATCAAACAACTACCTGGAGCCATCGGGTATGTCGAACAGGCTTACGCAGTTCAGAACAAGATGCCGATGGGCAAAATTAAAAATAAAGCCGGTAACTTCATTTCAGCTGATTTAAAGTCGGTAATGAATGCGGCCAATGTTGAGATACCGGCAAACGCTCAAGTTTCCATAGTTGATACATCTGCACCAGACGGATATCCCATCTGCACCTTTACATGGATCATTCTATACAAGGAACAGGCTTACGGCGGAAGGCCGCAAAACAGGTCGAAAGAAGTTGTAAAATTAATCTGGTGGATGATCCATGAAGGACAGCAGTACAATGAACCTCTCTTTTATGGAAGACTTCCTGAAAAGGTGGTCAAACTGGATGAAGATCTATTGGACTCGGTGGTTTATAATGGCTCGAAAATCAACAAGTAAAACATTTTCAACAGAAAATGGGGTGGGAACTCGATCCCACCCCATGTTATTATTTTTAAACAGAACTTTTACATCAACTGTCCTCTTCTGTGTTATCATTGTCTGCCTTCTTCTCCTTGCAATTTTTATCAGCCTTTTTATTTCAGCTCAGCCTTCTCTGCAGAAATTCGGCTTTTTATTTTTCGGTGCTACAATATGGGACCCACTTAACGGCCAGTTCGGTGCATTACCCTTTGCTCTCGGCACACTGCTCACATCAATTATATCATTAATCGTATGCATACCTTTTTCACTCTCGGTAGCACTGATACTAGGTGAATACTTTCCATCAGGACCGATAGCAACTGTTCTTAATTCCGCTATGGAACTTCTCGCCGGAATACCATCAATAATATACGGTATGTGGGGGCTGTTCGCCCTTGTCCCGATTGTACGTGGATTTGAAGTCACGATAAAGGTATTGCCGCTTGGCGTCGGAATTTTCGCCGCAGCCCTGCTTTTATCGATCATGATAATACCCTTTGCAGCTTCAATTTCCAGGGAGGTCATAGGGATGGTCCCAAATGATCTCAAAGAAGCTGCTTATTCGCTGGGAGCAACCCGTTATGAAGTTATTAAAAAAGTCGTAATACCATATGCAGGCTCAGGCATAATTGCTGGAATCCTCCTTTCTTTCGGAAGGGCGCTCGGCGAAACAATGGCGGTAACCATGGTCATAGGAAATTCATATTTTATGCCGACTAATATCTTCGGACCGGGCCATACTATCGCCAGTATTATTGCCAATGAATTTACTGAAGCCACAGATCCCGTTTATGTTTCCTCATTGATAGAAATGGGACTTGTGCTTTTCATAATTACGATAATTTTTGGAATCGCTGGAAGATATATTATAACAAAAACCAGCGTCAAGGATTAATAGATGAGTATCGGTGAAAATAAAAAAAGAAAATTTCTGACCAATGTCATTAAAGACAGGGCGTTTCTTGTCATAATTATCGCCCTGTCTCTCGTAACTCTGGTACCCCTTGTCCTTATTCTTTTTTATATTACGAAAAATGGTGTTTCGTTCATAAGCCTGGACCTATTGACAAAACTGCCCAAGGCCACCGGTGAGACTGGTGGAGGAATCGTAAACGCAATTCTAGGTTCCATAATAATCGTATTTTTCTCCTCAATTATTGCGATACCAATCGGTATTCTTTCCGGGATATATCTATCAGAAAACAGGGACAGCCGTCTGGGAAATTTCGCCCGCATAGCCGTTGATGTTCTTCAGGGCGTCCCTTCCATTATTCTCGGCATTATAGCATATGTTTGGATCGTGATTCCCATGAAAGGTTTTTCAGCCATCTCCGGAAGTATAGCCCTCTCGATGATGATGCTGCCTCTTATTATAAAAAACACTGAGGAAACTTTGAGGCTTATACCCTATTCGGTAAAAGAAGCCGCTTATTCCCTCGGAGTCCCTTACTACAGGGTCATGTTAAGGGTTGTAATTCCGGCAGGCTTATCAGGTATTCTTACAGGGGTTCTTGTAGGGACCGCCAGGATAACAGGCGAAACCGCCCCGCTTCTTTTTACAGCTTTCGGCAATCCGTTTAGCGAGGTAAATCCATTAAAACCGATGGAAACAATACCTCATATAATCTTTAAATACGCTACAAGCCCGTACACGGATTGGCAGGATATTGCATGGGGTGCTTCTTTAATTCTCGTGACTTTCGTTCTCGTTTTAAATATAATAGCAAAGGTGGTGGCAAGCAGATGGAAGGTAAAATTTTAAACTCGTTCCTTGATGTTGAGGACCTGAGCGTCTATTATGGCGACCAGAAGGCGCTTAATAACATAACAATGAATTTTTATGAAAAAACAGTCCATGCAATTATGGGGCCGTCCGGCTGCGGAAAATCCACTCTTATAAGGTGTTTCAACAGAATGCATGAACTTACCCCGGAATCCAGGGTGGAAGGAAAGATTTTATTAAACGGTGAAGACCTTCTTCAGATAGATCCGATATTAGTCAGGCGTAGGATAGGAATGGTTTTTCAGCGCCCGAACCCCTTTCCAACAATGACAATTTATGACAACGTCATAGCAGGATATAAATTAAACGGCATTCACTTAAAAAAATCGGATGCCGATAAAATAGTTGAGGCATCGCTTACAAAAAGTGCCCTCTGGAACGAAGTCAAGGACAAGCTGAATAAGAGGGGAACTTTTTTATCAGGCGGACAACAGCAGAGATTATGCATAGCCAGAGCCCTTGCAATGGACCCGGATGTTCTTCTTCTTGACGAGCCAACTTCAGCTCTCGACCCGAAAGCGACTCTGCATATAGAAGAATTGATAGTTGAGTTGAAGAACAGCGTTGCTATCATTCTGGTTACTCATAACATAGCTCAGGCCGGCAGGGTTTCGGATTATACTGCATTTATGTATCTTGGTGATTTGATTGAATACGGAACTACTGAAAAATTATTTACAGTTCCCGAGGATAAAAGAACAGAGGAATACCTGAGCGGAAAATTCGGATAGGAGATGCTTATGCATGAGCAGCAAGTAAATGAATTAAAACAAAAGATCGCCAAAACGGCGGCCATAGTACGTGAAATGATTGATCATTCACTCCAGTCTTTGATTCTTCGAAATGCCCCGATGGCTAAACGAGTCATAACTGAGCTTGAACCGCTTGTCAACCAGGCCGAGATTGATATAGATGAGGAATGTATAAATATGATAGCCCGCTTCCATCCTGAAGCTAAACAGCTAAGAATAGTAATGATGATCTCCAAAATGGTATCAGATCTGGAGAGAATGGGTGACCATTCCGTCAACATAGCTGAAAGCTCGGTTTATCTAATCGATCGCCCGCCGGTTAAACCACTTATTGACCTGCCGCATATGCTTGCAGAAACTCTTAAAATGCTTGACGACAGTATTCTATCTTTTTTGAACGAGGATTCAAAACTGGCTTTTGAAGTACTTCCCCACGATGATATCGTCGATGATTACAGGGACCAGATCCTGAGAGAGCTTATAACTTATATGGTCTCTAACGCCACACTTATAGATGCTTCTATCCAGCTGATAAGAATAGCCGAAAACCTTGAAAAGATCGCCGATGTGACTTCAAATATATGCGAGGAAGTCATATATATCAAGGAAGGAAAAATAATTATGCATTCCAAGCATGATAAAGAATGGATAAATAAAGTCGAGGCATGGCACAAACCGGCTTAAATAAACAGGCCTGATTCCCCGATATTATTGTATGGATGCTTCAATTGTTATTATATCCATTCTGTTATTTTTAAGCATAGTGGGCAGCCTGGCTTCCGATAAGCTTGGAGTCCCGTCACTGGTTTTGTTCCTTGTCATCGGTGTACTCGCCGGTCCCGAGGGATTCGGCAGAATAAAATTGAACACGCCGGAACTGGCAAAAAGTATAGGCGTTATCGCCCTTGCCTTCATCATATTTTCCGGCGGTTTAGGTACCCAGTTCAAAAACATCAGGCCCGTGATTACAGAGGGGATTCTTCTGTCTTCTCTGGGGGTAATTGTTTCATGCCTGCTGGTAGGAGCTTTCCTTTATTACAGTCTCAGTTTTCCACTTATCAGCGCTTTACTGATAGGCGCTATAGTATCAGCAACAGATGCCGCTTCCGTTTTCTCTGTATTAAGTTCTAAAAACGTCCTTTTGAAGGGAAATCTGAAACCTATTCTTGAATTTGAATCTGCTTCAAACGACCCTATGTCAGTTACACTGACCCTCGCTCTTATCATCTTTATCAAGAACCCTTCCATAGATCTGGCAGGTATACTTGCTTTTTTTGTCAAACAATTTCTGTTAGGCGGAGCATTAGGCTTATTAATATCGGTTGTGTCAGTATATCTTCTCAGGAGATTCATAAGGCTCGAGTATGAAGGTGTTTACACTGTGCTGACTGTCGGACTTGTTTTATTTACATACGGTTTGGTCGATACGCTCGGGGGAAATCCCTTCCTTTCGGTTTATTTACTGGGCCTATACCTTGGCAACAGCGATATACTTTATAAAAGAAATCTTCTCAGGTACCATGATAATATTTCCTGGCTGTCCCAAATTGTCATGTTCCTTTGCCTGGGTCTTCTTATATATCCCTCTCAAATAATTCCGGCGTCACTCAAAGGGATTTCAGCCACTCTGTTCCTGATCTTTTTTGCCAGGCCGGCAAGTGTTTTTTTAAGCCTTGCATTCACCAAAAAGTTTTCAATCAGAGAAAAACTGCTAATCTCATGGGTTGGTTTAAGGGGTGCGGCCCCGATAATCCTTTCGACTTTTCCCCTTCTTGCCGGGATAACTGGTTCTTACGATATGTTTTATATAGTATTTTTCATTGTAATCGTGTCGGTGCTCTTACAGGGTACAACAATTCCATTTTTTGCCAGAATTCTGAATCTTTACGATAAGGGAATTTCAAATATAAAGTATCCCATTGAATTTGAAAAGACTGGCAATATTGAAGGCGAGTTAAATGAGGTTGAAGTCCCGGAAAATTCTGTTATTGTTAATAAAGCCGTAATGAACCTTGCCCTTCCCGAGAAAATCCTCATAATCCTCATCTACAGGGATGGTATATTTTTCCCTGTAAACGGGAAAACCGTTATCAAACCGAAAGACAGGCTACTGATACTTGCGCCGATCTCTGATTTCATAACATTCAGCCAGAGGGTCCTTGAGGGAAGCGATTAGCCCAAAAGGCAATTTTTACTGAAAATTTATTATAATTTAATTTATCCTTAACAAATAGGGATTAAAATTTTGATGTTTTGTTATCAGAAGGAGGTGATTTGTGATAATAGGTTTTATCAGGCATTCCAAAGCCGTGGAAAAGGAATTCTGGGAAAAAGACAACAGTCTGCGTCCTTTAAGCAAGACCGGAAATTTCAGGGCTAGGAGGTTTGCGCAACAGTTATTGAAATTTTATAAGCATGATATTGACTTTTTGATAACTTCCGACTATGTCAAGAATGTCCAAACTGCGGAATTTATCAAAAAAGAGATAAAGCCCCGTCATTATATGATCAATGAAATCCTCAATCCCGGTTTTGATTTCATTAAATTCCAAAATTTGATAAAAAGTCTGCCGGAAAGTGCTGAAAAGATCTTCCTTGTAGGTCATAACCCCGATCTGCCGCTGGTAATAAGCGAGATAATCAGTGATAAAAAAAGGATGCCTTATTTTAAAAAACCATCCATAGTTGAAATCGAGATAGTTGAATTTCCATATGGAAAGATAAGCCTTACATATAACCTCGATGACGGTGAAGAATTTCCATTTAAAAGACATGAACCTTATTTAGAGGAAGTTGGAGAGATACCACTGTAGCTGAGTAATACTGCCGTGATATCATCGTTTTGCGTAAGGGGGGCACGGAAGGATGCTATTTCTTCAAGCAGTTTATCCTTGATCCTTCCGATCTCTGAATTCTTATGTGTTTTGATAATTCGATAGAATCTCTTTTCGCCGAATTCTTCTCCCTTCGAGTTTGTCTGTTCGACTATTCCGTCTGTGATCAGAATAAACATATCGCCGTACTGCAGTTTATAATTATCTCCAACAGGAATAACGTTTTCATGTATCCCGAGAGGTATATTACCTCCAGAAGTCTTGAGTCTGTACAATTTATCGGATTTGAAAAGATAAATATACGAATGGCCCATATCAAAAATCCTGAGTAAACCGCTCTCTTCATCAAAATCGATAAAAGCAGCCGTTACAAAATCAAATGTTCTGCATATATAATAATTCAATTTGGAAATAAATCCTTCAGGTCCGTTTTTAAAATCATAAATATTGAGCATCCCCGCGATGCTGGTAGATACGAGCGAAGCAGCAAGTCCTTTTCCGCAGACATCACATATCGTAATAAACCATTTTCCGTTATCATAATTAGTAACGCTGTAGTAATCACCTCCAATCCCCTTTGCCATACTGGATGCGCAGCTCAATTTAAAATTTTCTTTATTTATAAAGAGATCTTCTCTAACTATCCTGTTCTGCAGGTTCCTTGCAAGCTGCATATCCCTCTGGGTCATCAGTGATAAATACATCATCATATCGATAGAGTTGAAAATTCCTGCATATTTGTTCTCATCTCTGTAAAGAAGAAAAAATTCTGGATCGGTTTTACTGAGAAAGGGTTGAATCTCCTCTGCCACAGACAATATGCTCCTGTCAAAACCGAACTTCATGGTTGTAACCCTGAATCTGTCAACTTTTTTATGTTTTAAAATGTCCTGTCCATAGGGTTTACCAAGAACATCAAATAAATCTTTTTTTAATATTATTCCCTTAATATTGTCCCTGCCGTCTGTAACACCGACAGCCTGGATATGCCTATTTTTATCCAGATCTGAAGCAAGATCTATGACCTTTTCATCCTCTCTGACATAATAAAAGCTTGAAATTAATTTTCCTATGTTTTCTCTTTGAACCGGCGGATTATTAACTTTCCTGAAGACCCTGAACCCGCTTTCTTTAATCCAAGAACCCTTGTTGTTGATGCCCGCTATTTTCATAAAAGTCCCATTTATAAAACGGGCTGCAAATTGGCTTCATTTGTTTTCCCCGCCTTTTTGATATGGATGATGCTGTTTCTCCTGTTGTGTTTTTCTTCGTACATGTCGCTGATCAGATTGTCCCAGCTGTAATTTTCTGACATTCTCATCCACGACGCCAGGCACATCTCTCCGTAACGGTGCGGTTTGGTCTTTATCAGCACATACATATATTCTATCTTCTCAACCCAGTCTTTTTTATCATCCGAAATTGCAGTATAACCGGTTAACCCTTCCTGGATAATTTCCTTCGGACCACCCTTTTCAGAAACGATAGCTGGAAGCCCGCAGGCCTGGGCCTCAAGGACTGCCATTCCAAAAGTATCAGTCGTGCTGGGAAAAACAAAAAGATCAGCATCAGAATAAATTTCCGGAAGCTCTTCATGCGGTATCTCACCGGTAAAGAGAATCCTGCTTTCTTCTGAAAATTTTTTACGCAATTCTTCCAGATAAGGACCGTCACCGACAAAAATCAGGTTAATATCCTTTTTCTTTTTTAACACTTTTTCATACGCTTCAATTAGAATATCAAGATTTTTATCTTTCGAGATGCGACCTGTATATAGAAGATTAATCCCCTTTTTAAGTGAATGCCAGGTTTTGAAATAATGACTTTTATTCGGACGTGGTTTAAATAAACCTGAATCGAATCCTCTCCGGAATAATCCGATCTTATGCTTCAGATAGCCCCTTTTTTCAAGGATAGAGGCATATTCAGCTGTAGGTGCTTTAATCTCTTCGCAATTGTTATAAAACCATCTTAGATAGTTTTCAACCATTGAAGAAGCATCGGAGTCTTTCATCAGAATCTGTGCCTGGAGTGTGAAATCTGTATGAAAAACACCGACAGACTTGACGTTTAAAAGCTTCGCTATCAATAGTCCTGCAAGACCCATGGCACCCGGTGTTGAAATATAGATCTCATCAGGGTCGTATTTATAAACCTCCTGTAAGATTTTCAGGAGCGATGGTATCCTTATCCTGAGACTTTCATAATACGGCATTTTGAATGAATATACAGGCTCGAAGGTGATGGCGTTAGAGGGTATTTTTTCATCCTTTTCTTCTTCATAGAGGCAGGCCATTATCTTCATGTTTTTACCGCTGAGAGTACTCTGATATGCTATTTTTTTTAATACAACCGACACGCCGTTCAGGTCCATCAGCGTATCGGTAAACCAGAGGATTTTCTTATCCGAAAATATTCCATTTCCCTTGTTCAGAGAGTCAGACAGTTCTTTTGAAAGGTTGCGGTTATTAAATAAATGCATGAATGCAGTTAAGAATGGTACTGAAAGGAAAATCCCGGGAAGAGAGATTGAAAAATCACGCATAAGGGAGACTATATTTCCCTTTGATAGGTCTTTCCTGATAGACTCAATACAGTAACATATAAAATGATCCGATATGTTGGCCAGTTTTTCATAGACAAGATTTAAAGTGTCATCAATATTAGTGTAATTGTTGAATTTTACACTCTTGATAAGATCATCGATCAAGTGGTAAGGCAGCGTCTGTTTTTTCTTCTTCTTCATATGAGAGAATACCATCTTCCCTTTGATGTCGATATCCTTCTTATCAAATATAAAATCAGTCAGCTGGCTTACGAAATTATTTGTTATAGCCCTGCTTTTTGTTTTTGAAAACTCATAGGCTATCTTATATATAGCAAAAACAAGACCTTGAAAGTTATTATGCCTGCCTCCTGATAATGTTTTTTTTAATTTGAGCTGGTCTAAAAATTCATCTGCAGTCTCAGCTTCAGCACTTGTATAAGTTTTACCTATGAACAGGCCAGCATGATCATCAGACCCCCCTGTAAAGCCCTTTATCCATGGATCCTGGCTGAAGGGTTCAATTTTATGCTTTTCATAAAGCTTATCTATATCCGATTTCGTAAGGGAAGTCAAGAGGCCGAGCCAGTCCAAATTCATACGCTTATTTCTTGCACCATTCAGGACCTCAAAAATATCGAAAAGGAGGATTAGCTTTTCAAGGTGTTCCTGCTTAAGTTTCCGGTTTACTGAATAATTGGCATGAGCGACTGAGTAAGCCAGGTTCTCCTTTTTTATATAATCCCTGAGCTTATATATATCCTGTCTTATTATATTTATCTCATCAAATTGAGCCTCATTCATTCCGTAGATAAGTATATGAATCTTACAGCCGTCTTCCGGAAAATAAGTGGTTGCTTCCATTCCAATAATTATTTCAGCGGGATGTTTTGCCTTTAAAAAAAATGCCCCTTCAGAAGTATTATGATCTGTAATTGTGACAAATGTCATTCCATTTTCTTTTGCCTTTGCATAAATTAAAGCCGGTTCAGTGTAGGATTCCGCAGTTCCGATCCTTTGAAGGAACCATTCTGATGGGTGTTTGGAAAATTTTGAATGTACATGCAAATCAGCTTTTGCCATAATATTTTTCCCCCCAATTTTTTATCACGCAATATATTAGGTAATTATTGTTAAGTAAAGATGAATTTTATGATAATTTTAGATGAAGCTCACAGAGAAATGCTAAGGAGGATATTATTTTAATCAAACCTGTCGTCAATCTTATATCCGACACCCCTCACGGTTTTGATATAAGACCCATAAGGTTCAAGTTTTTCTCTCAGATGCTTGATATGAACATCGATTGTCCTGCCGGTGATTATCTTTTCTCCACTCCAGATCTGGTCCATAAGCTTGTTCCTATCGAATACCCAGCCCTTTCTCCTTGATAATATCACCAGTATCCTGAACTCTACCGAAGTCAGTTTTATTTCTTTACTATCTATAAAAACCTGGAATTTGTCCTCATTGATTTCGATATTGCCGACCCTTGTTATTTTATTCGGTGGAGTTCCAGACTGCTTTGACTGAAATGTACCGGAAGATCTCCTCAAGAGGGCTTTTATCCTTGCCGCTAATTCTCCATGACTGAAAGGCTTCGAAATATAATCATCAGCCCCGAATTCAAGTCCGAGAACTTTGTCAAGTTCAGTATTCCTTGCTGACACTATTATGACGGGTATGTTTTTATAGGCCTCAAATGCCGGATTGTTTTTTATGAGTTTAAGTATTTCAGTTCCGTTAATTTCCGGCAGCATAAGATCAAGAATGATCATATCCAGATTATTCATTCCATTCTCGAGTTCACTGAGAAAATCAGCCCCTGTCCTGTATATTCTTGTATTATAACCCTCACGCAGGAGCGACATTGACTCCAGTTCGGCAATATCTTCTTCATCTTCAACAATGGCTATAAGAGGTTTCATGGCATTTCCTTTTGCAGATATAAGAAGTATAAAATAATGTATATAATTATTCAAATTAACACTTTTTATTCCCAAGAACAACATAGGTTAATCATCTTTCTTTAATTTTTTTTACCTGCAATCTATAATAAAATGAGAATTACGAGGAGGATTTTATGGGCAAACGGTTATTATTCATTCTAATGATAGAGAATGGGGCAGCCTTCCTGCTGGCCTCTCTTTTTGTTATTTTCTTCTTCAGGTTATATCCCGACAGGATCCTGACACTCTATCCTGCAGTATTCATACTTGGTATTATAGTCGGTGCCCTCGTATATCTTCCCATAAAATCTCTGATGGAAAAGAAATAAGGCGGCCTTTATGAAAATACTGAGTAATTTATCAATAGTGTTCCTGAGTTTAATCACCGTAATACTTATTGCCTGCAATATTTTTTATTTGCCTATCCGTAAGTTTTTGGAAGCGAACTTCCTTAAAATAGAAATGAACAATGATGAATTGACAAAGCTCAATGAGCAGTACAACACCGATTATCAGTTGAAAATTGAAACTGATAAAAAAGTTTATCTAAAATTTGAAAAGATTAAACTTTTTGCAAGGATAGTGGAAAAAGCAGACCAGAAAATTCCCGAAAATACAGTTATTCAGGCCGAGTTCTACAACAACGGGACTAAAATCAGGAATATCGACGGTGCTGACAGGGTTACACTTGTTTATTATCGCGATCAGCAGGTCTGGATAGGTTATTATTTCCCTGAAAACCCGGGGATTGAGGGAAAGATCGATATTACAGCCTCAGGTTTTATTGATAATCCAGAAGCTCCTGTGATCTCTAAAAACAGTTTTGTAATTAACGAAACCGGTCCAAAGTTTGTTCTCGACAAGGGACAGGTTTTTATGGGGATCGATTCACTTGAAAGGATCTCAAAGAGAAGCATCTTATCCGTGGAGGGGAAGGAGGTTGACTGGAATTACATCCCTGAGTGGGTTAATTTTATTTCAGCAGATGGCATAATAATGCTCTCCGGAATAACGAAAACATTTCAAGAGGATATAACTCTTGATTCCCCCTGGGATATAGATAAAATAAATGAATCAATCGCCCTTGCTGGAATGATCGGGAAAAGGGAAAAGCATTTTGGAGTTTACGCGAAGTGCCTGAATGTAGAGGGAGTTGACACGAAAAAAATGGGTTATAAGACAGTATCTTATTTTAAGGGTGATGGTTATGAAGAAGACCCCAGCTGCATATCAATTTTAGATGATAACCGGAAGAAAAGCATCATAAAATTGCTGACTTCTGCGATGGCCAATGAAAATATCGCATATGTCGGAATGTCCGATATATTCATGCCCGGTAATTATGGTGTAGAGCTTATTGATAATTATTTTAGTGACTGCGGCATCAGTGTACCCGCTAAATGGGAAACACTTGATTTTAATGAAAAATTCGAATTTATTCGAAACAGGATGAAAGTACCTGCCGAACAGAACAGATTTTACATTTGGAAGCTTTATTTTACCGCTGATTACATACGGGATATAGTCGAAAAAACTGGTCATAAAAAACCCATATTTTATAGAATGGATTATAAGCTGCTGATGGAAAATCCTTTAATACTTCCGGCGCTTTTATCGGCTGGTGTAGATTTTGTTATTATTGATTTTAATATAAATTACGATAAAATACCGGAGAGTCTTGAAGGGTTGAGTAAAAACCCGTTTATCTCGAATTACTTAAACAGGCTTATCATATCCTATTATTTTGATTACCAGAATATGGATGTAAACGGTTTTGAGATGAGTGCCATAGAAAATTTTGTCAGAGCGAATTTACAATTATTAAAAAACGGTTCAAGTTCGCAGATAGCTAACGGCATTATGATTAACGATCTCTATAAGATCATGTTTGGAAGAAGGGGGCCTTACACTCCAAACGAATGGATGCTGGGCGTGGGAGAGATCGTTTACCTGCTAAAGCAGTCATACAGTGCCGAACCGGTTGTTATTAAAATAACTTCTAAGAGTTTTATTCCCGACAAGAAAGAGATCTCACTGGTAGTCGAAGTTGAAAATACGACATCCGAAAAGGTTAATAATTTCAAAATTGAATACCTTACAGATGCCGGAAAATTAATCTCCAGGAATGATAATGTCAAGGAAATACTCCCTGGAAAGGAAGTGAACTTTAGTGTCTCACTGCAGATAGGCACAAACAGTACCCTTTTTCTTCGCAAGAAGAATTTTCTAGGATTCAGGGTAAGCTGGGATAAGAATGTCGAAAAATACTCAAGGAGATCCGGTTTTTTATTCTTTGAACCCATAAATGTTGAAAAGCCTGCAGATGAAACAGGGAAAAAAGACCGGGTGCTTCCCTAAAGAATAAATATCTTCCACCGATAATTAAGCGGGAGAATTTATATGGAATTAGGTAGCGAAAGTATGTTAAGGGCCCGGGAATATATTGAAAACGGGCTGGTAACTTCACTCGAGAAAAGAAATTATAAAGGAATGGATGAAAAAAAAATCAAAGAAACATCCCAGGAATTTGAATCCCTTTTCATTGAACAGCTTTTCAAATCAATGAGAAATACTGTTCCCAAGGACGAATGGTTGAATGGCGGTCTAAAACAAGATATTTTTGAAGATATGCTTTACAGTGAATATTCAAAATTAATATCAAGATCCGGCGGTATAGGCCTTGGAGATATGGTTTATAAATTCCTCTTATCAAATAGATAAAATTTCAATATTACTGATTAAGCATTATGAAATTGCGGAATCTTATATTTATCATTTCAGCACTTTTCATCTGCCTGGTGATACTATTTATCATAAATAACATATTATTAGCAGCAATTGAAGAAAGAATAAATATAATGATAGCACAAGGTCTGATAGGATCAGAATTGAAAAATGAGATTATCGAAATAAGATTATTTCTGTGGTGCTCCATCGCTGCGGCTATGATAATGTTCCTGGCTTCATATTTTTGGAAGAGCAGGCGCACCGATACTCGTTTGGTTCATGATTTCAACAACATTCTTACTGGTATAATTGGATCGGCTTCCATTCTCCGCTTTGTGCATGACAGTACCGGCGGGATAGATGATAAAACTCTGAAAGAAAATATTACGATAATCGAGGAATCGGCAAAAAAGGCCTCCAGCATGGTAAGCCGACTGCTGTAACTCTGAATAATTTTTAGATGCTTTCGATTATTTTCCTGGCGGTAAGCCTTGCTTCCCTGTCCTTTTCAAGAATCATCTCAAGTGACAGTGAGTCTTTATTTATATTACCTGCTGAAAAAATGTCGATTACTCGTCTTATGATTACAGGTATATCAGGAAAACCAATTGTCCCATTGAGGAAAAACTCGACAGCTGTTTCATTTGCCGCATTCAGAACAGCAGGTATGACCCCTCCTTCAATGCCCGCTTCGTATGATAAACGAAGAAGAGGAAATTTTTCCAAGTCAGGTTCCGAAAAATCCAGTTTTCTGCCGGCGAGATCAAGTGCAGGAAATTTCTGTTCCGGAATTTCAGGGTAAAAGAGCGATAAGGCTATGGGATATCGCATATCACTGGGGGAACAGGCCATAAATTGAGAACCGTCTATGGTCTCCACAATGCCATGAACAAGTGATTGAGGGTGAATCAGCACTTTTATTCTTTCATAATCCATTTTAAAAAGGTAATGAGCCTCAATGACCTCAAATCCCTTATTGATCAGAGTTGCGCTATTAACTGTAATTGTTTTCCCCATATCCCAGACCGGATGATTAAGAACGTCCTCCTTGCTTAAATCCCTTGTTATCTTTTTATTCAGAAATGGCCCTCCCGAGGCGGTAAGACAGATACTTTTAATAAAATTTCTCTGAATCCTTGAAAAAATATTGAATATTGCGTTATGCTCGCTGTCCAGCGGAGTTATAAAAAGCCCTGAATCCTCTAAGGCCTTATTAATGATTTCTCCTGCTGCAACTATAGATTCCTTATTGGCTGAGAGGATTTTTTTCCTTGCTTGTGCAGCAGCAAGGGTTGGATAGAGGCCGGCAATTCCGGATATGCCTATAACTACTATTCCGGCTGACGACAATTTTGCCGCTTCAATGAGACCAATCTCACCGAAAGAAAATGTGAGTGAGGGAAATTGCTTAATAAAATCTGGATTTTCTTCAGGGAGGCATACCAATTCAGGGGAAAATTCTCTTATTATTTCACTGAGTTTAACCAGATTTTTATGACCGCTTACACCGACGAGTTTAAATTTCGATGGATAACTCCTGATTACATCGATGACTGATGAACCTATTGAACCTGTCGCTCCAAGAATGACAATATTTTCCATGACTAACCTGTCTTGTTAAATTTCTTAAAGAAAATATCGATTATTTCCCTGCCGACCTCCTCTATTCCTCTATCCCCGTCTATTAAAACGATATTGCTGCATGAAAGAGCCATATTTTTAAATGCTTCTCTTACCTGCCTGTGGAAGTCAAGCTCCTCTTTTTCAATTCTATCTAAGGAAAGACTGGCGGAATTTTTTCTTGAGAGGCCAATTTCAGGAGGAATATCGATATAAAATGTAAGATCCGGTCTTGCCTCATTTACAGCGAGATCATTAAGATTTTCAATCACTTTGCTATTAATGCCTCTACCCCCGGACTGATAAGCGAAAGTCGAATGATAATACCTGTCACATATAACTATCGCCCCACGCAGAAGTGCTGGGTTAATAATTTCCTCAACATGCTGGCTCCTGTCAGCCATAAATAGAAAAAGCTCACAGTATGGAGAGAGGGTTTTGGAATTAAGCAGAATATCACGGATCATAATACCGGCTTCGGTTCCCCCAGGTTCATGGGTCAGTATTGAATCAATCCCTTCTCTGATAAGGTGATCATAGAGGAAACGGGCCTGCGTAGATTTTCCACAGCCCTCGATGCCTTCAATTGTTATGAAAAATCCTCTTGCCATTTTATATTCCTCTGGCTTACTTATGATAAACATCACTTGCAGGAGTTTACGAGATGAAAAGTGATTTAGTTTATAACAGGAAAGATTCGATGTCAAGACATAGATAATGGCACATCAGACGAGAAATTCTTTGGGTTCACCGAAATAAAAACCCTGTGAGTAATCAACGCCAAGTTCGACGCCTTTTTCATAAACCTCACGTGAATGTACATATTCCGATATGGTTTTCAGGCCTAGTTCTTTTGCAAAGTTAACTATTGTCTTTGTAATTATTTGCGAGTTTCTGTCATTGGCAAGATTTTTTATCAGCGATGAACAGATCTTGATATAATCTACATCAAGCCTCATTATATGCTCGAAATTTGAATATCCTGATCCGAAATCGTCAATGGCTATCTTGCAGCCGAGTCCCTTTACCTCCTCTATAAATACCATGACTTCCTTGTAGTTTTCAATGCCCTCAGATTCAAGAATCTCGAAAACTAAACGCTTAGCTATAGGTTTGTTTTTTTTCAATTCCTGTTTGATGAAATTATTGATTTCCTCATCCAGAATGTCATTAACGGTCAGGTTTATTGAAAATTCATAATTAAGGTTTTCAAAAACCGCGAAAGATTTTGTAATCATTGCTTTTGTAATATTATCATAGAGATGTGATTTCTTGGCTAGATCCAGAAAATTATGGGGATGGACTATGGAACCCTGTTTGTCTATAAGGCGTACAAGAGTTTCATACTTTTCAATTTTCCCGTTGACATTATTTACAATCGGCTGGAAAAACGGGATTATCCTGTGATTATATATAGCATCTTTTAGTTTTTGCTTCCATATGATATTGTTTTCATATTCTTTTATAATTTCCATAGATTCATCGAAAATTATGAAATTTTTCTGCAAACGCTTCGCGCGTTTAAGGGCCATATCAGCATTAGTTGCCAGTTTTCTCCATTTGCCCTCTGTAATCTCCTTCTCACGTATCTCGCCGCCGAGGGCTATGCCGAATGTTACTCTGACATTGATTTCATGCCCGCTGAGGTAAAAAGGCCTTTCATTTATAATATTTGAAAGCAGTTTGACAATATCTATCAGGCTTTCCCTGTCAATATCGCAATCAAAAAGAAGTGCAAACTCGTCAGCCGGCATCCTGTACAGGCGATATCTCAATTCCCCCTGCATTTTTTTAAAACGATAGGCAGTCTCCTTAAGAATCATATCGCCGATCTTATTGCCATAGCAGTCGTTTATTTCCTTAAAAAAGTCGATATTTGCCAGTATAAGCGACGGTTTTTCCGTCCTTTCGATATCAATCAATATTCTGTCCCGGTTGGGAAGATTGGTAATGATATCAGACCATATGATGGAATAAGATTCTTCTATCAATTTATTCAAAGCTTCGGTCATTATGTTAAAATTTTTAAACAAAACTTCCATTTCACCAATTGGATGGTGATGAGCCGCTCTTGCATACAGATTTTTATTTGAAATACTGATGATCGCTTCGTTAAGGCTTAAAAGAGGACGCCAGATATGATCATTAAGAAACCTCAATATTACTAAAATGAAAGCGAGGCCGCCAAGAGCAAACTCAATCACAAGAATTGAAATCAATGCTATCTTTTCATGGCTGCCCTGATTTACAGTAAAATTCAGTGAATGGCTGTAGACAGCAAGCGTCGCCGTTATAACAAGACAAATAACAATGAAGATCCAGAAGACTAAAAGGGTAATTCTTTTACTCAGACTTTTAAACGAAGACAGCTCCATCGACTGTCTTCCATGAGAGTGAATATCCATAATGCTCCGCTGAGTTGTCGAAATTCCCCCGGAAAGCCCCCAAAATTAACAGAATATCGGTAAAAAATACGGGTTTCTTAAATTCTTTTCCGGTAAAATTCCCACATTGCTATCGCGCTTGAAACGGATGCATTTAGACTGTTGAACTTTCCCGTAGTGGGGATGAAAACCAGCTCATCGCATAATTTTTTCACTGATTTTCGAATTCCTTTTCTCTCAGACCCGATAATATAACAGATTTTTCCCCTTATATCAATTTCTTGAATTGAAGACCTGGCTTCTCCTGCAAGGCCGATTATATTAAATCCGTTTTCTCTGATCTTGAGTAAAAAATTGCTCAGGCTGTTTATATATATAATTTTTTGATGGTATACCGCTCCCGCTGACGCTTTAATTGCCTGGGGGGTTATTCTTGCGCTATTGTCTCTTGGAAGCACGGCAGCATCGAATCCGAAAAGAAGAGCTGACCTTATAATAGCTCCTAAATTTCCGGTATCAGTTATTCCGTCAAGGGCGATGATGGAATCCAGGCTGGACCAGTCAATAATTACTTGATCATTATCAATAACATTTCCGGGCAGATCCATCTCTCCAATTATACCCTGGTGCTTGAATGTGCCTGCAAGTGAGAAAAGTGTTTTACCGATCATATAAGACACGGGCGATCCTGTTTCTTTAAGTCTCCGGATTAAATTTTCAAACTTTCCTTCCTTCCCCCGTTCGACAATTACCCTCTTCAGAGAAATTTTTTCCGCAAGGGCTTCTTCAATCGAATTTCTTCCATATACAAACAACTCAGTCTCCTTAAAAAAGAATCATTGGATCTTTTTTGTTTTCGTTTTCGATTTTCAATAATTTCTTTTTCAGGGATGTTCCTCCACCGAATCGTCCAGGATGTTCTATATCGGAATTCTTTGGCAGGACCCTATGGCATGGAACTGCAAGAGGAAATGGATTTTTTGACAGAGCCATACCCACAGCCCTGGCATATTTTTTACCTCCGATCTTTTCGGCTAATTCCTGATAAGAAACTGTTCTTCCATAGGGTATCAATAATGCGGCATCAAATACAGCCTTTTGAAAATCAGTAAGTCCGGTCCTGTTTAATTCAAGCTCAAAAAAAGTTATGTTTCCATAGAGAAAATCCCTGAAATAACCAGACAGCCAGGAATCCTCTATAACGGTATTCTCATCATAACCCATGCCCATCATGGTCAGACCGATATTCTGGATAACATTTTTAAGAACCGCAACTTTAATGACGATCCCATCTATCACAAAAGTATGAGTACCGTCAGCAATCATTATATTCATATATTATCTCCAGAAATGCGCCTTTTAATTGAATTATGATATAAAAAATGAAAAATCTCAAAAAGAAAGATAATCTCAAGTGAAGTTCAGATACCGCAGACTCTGGATTATTTTCCATATCAGTTCTATAATCTGATATGATTTCATACGGTATTGAGTTTACTGATAAATATCGAAAACTTATTGATACATATATAGAAGAGCTTTTAAAATGGAACAGAACAGTTAATCTGATCGGCAGATCTACAGAAGAAAAGTTACTGGAAACACATATTAAAGACAGTCTCGCACTTTATCCGTTTCTTGAAAACTGTATTTGTCAAAACATAATAGATATCGGTAGCGGTGGTGGTATTCCTGCTGTTCCATTAAGCGTCCTTCTTCCGTCAAAAAAATTCTACCTTACTGAAAGGAATTCAAAAAAGCTTGCTTTTCTGGAATTCATTACTAAAAAGCTCCACATCAACTCCTGCGTGGTCGATATAAATTGCGGTTTTATTTTCAGGGAGGAGAGCGTAATAATTTCTAGAGCGTATTCTTCAACGGCAAATATAATAAAATGGAGCAAAAAACATGCGCCCGGCTGTTCCCGATTTTACCTGCTAAAGGGAAGGGAAGATAAACTTCTTGAAGAGACAGGTGATGCCGATATAGAAAATTTTAAAATAGTACATCTTGAAAAAGGCAGCCTTTTAATTATTGAAAGACATCGAGCAAGGAGCGAAAATGGAATGTCCATTATGCCAGGCTGAGTTGAGCAGAAAGGTTTTCGATGGCTCATTTTATACACTTAATATATGTCTAAACTGCGGTTCCAATTTCCAGGCACGGTATGGTGAACCGGTTATCACATATGAAGAGGATTATTTTAAAACCGGACACCTCAAAACTTACGGGAAGACTTATATAGACGATGAGTGGAATATCAGGGAAATTGCAAAGAGGAGGCTAAGGATATTAGTTAAAATGCTACCCCCTGGAGGAAGGATTCTGGATATAGGTTCTGCAATGGGATTGTTTTGCAACGAGGCTGTAAAAATGGGATTGAAGCCTGAAGGCGTTGAAATCTCAGATTATGCCCGTGATTTCTCAAGCCGGGCATTTAAATTAAAGGTATGGCAGGATCTCAGTGAAATTTCTGGCGATTTTGATGCTGTCAGCTTATGGTTTACGCTTGAACATATGCAGGAACCTCTCTCCTGGATAAAAAAAGCCAGCAGTTTTCTTAATGAAAGGGGTATAATTGCATTATCCGTCCCCAATTCTGTAGGAGCTTTCCCGCGCTTCAATCCAACTGCATATTACTTGAAAAGGCCGGAGGAACACTATTTTGAACCTTCTCCAGGTGCTATGATATCCGTCCTGAAAACTAATGGATTTCATCTGGAAAGGCTTGAATTTTTCGGTCTTCATCCGGAAAGGGCAGGTTTGCCTTCCATAGGAATAATCAAAATAATCCAGAAACTGATCGGTCTGGGCGACACCTTTGAAATTTATGCCCGTAAATTATACTAGTAAGATAACTTGACAAAAAGGTCTGTTTTTCTTAATATTTTTTGCTATCCTTCCTGCCCAAAGGCAGGCGTGTCTTCACAGACAATCAGTCCATAAGGAGGAGTAAATGTTAAGGAAGTATGAAATCGCTTTCCTCATCAAGGAAGGCGAGCTTGCCAAAGCTGCCGTTGAAAGGATCCATGATTATTTCAAAAAAATCAAGGCTAAGATTGTCAATGAAAGCGATATGGGAACCCGTCAGCTTGCTTACCCGATCCACCGCAATCGTGAAGATTTCAGAAGGGCTTATTATCATATAGCTAAAATCGAGATGGATACGAAACACATTCCCGAATTCGAACGTCTGATGAAATTCGATGAAGATATAATCCGCCATATGATGCTGGCCGGAGAATAAAATGAGCTGGGACATTAATAGAATCATTATTGTCGGGAGGCTCTCCGCCGATGTTGAACTGAAATACACTCCCGCGGGAACAGCTGTTGCGAGGTTCGGAATAGCTGTCGGCGGCAAGCCAAAAACCGACGGCTCTGACAGCGTAAGTTTTTTTAATGTTGTTGTCTGGGGAAAGAGCGCTGAGAATTGCAGTAATTTCCTCTCGAAAGGAAAGCAGGTCGCCCTGGACGGAAGACTTGAACAGAGAAGCTGGGTTACTCAAGACGGCTCAAAGAGGAGTATAGTGGAGATAATTGCCGAAAGAGTTGAATTTCTGGGACCTCCATCAGGTGCGAAATCCGCAGGAGGCATAAAGGATAACTCTCTGCAGACCAAATCCCAGGAAACTCCTTTCGAGGATAATTTCTACGACAATACAGATTTCAACCCAACGCCGGTCGAGCCATCATCAGAACTGGATAATACCAACGATGAACCTAATTTTTAATAATTAATTATAAGGAGACTGCAGTATGTCGGATGAAACGAAAACAGAGCAGATAGAAGGAACAGAAGCTATTCAGGAGATGGAGTCAATGCCGCCTTCTGCCTCAGCCCAGGATATGGGGATTGAAAATCCTGCCAAGCAGGTCAAAGACTTCGGCTCCGGCCGCGGTGCGGCAATGTCTGATAGAAAAAAATTTTTCTATACTAAAAAGGTATGCAAATACTGTACACGTCAGATCGATGAAAAAATGATAAATTATAAGAATATTGATAATATAAAGCGTTATGTTATGCCCAGCGGCAAGATTCTGCCACGAAGGATAAGCGGAAATTGCGCAAAACATCAGAGAAATATTGTCAGGGAGATAAAAAAAGCCAGAATTATCGCTTTGCTGCCTTTTCTTGACAGGTAAAGCAAGGATAAAGAGTGGAACTTTCCTTTTTTTTTGTTTTAATTACTCTGTCTGTTTACTTATCATTCTACTCAGTAATTTTCCTGTTAAAACCGGCGTTAAAAAAGAAGGGAATGCTCTATATTTATCTGTTCTTATCGATCGGGCTTTTTTTCCTGAATAAGACTGCAGGGGTTTTTATTGGTACGACTGTAGCAAGCGCTATATTGTACAGGGAAATTATAAAGAAAGATAAATTTTTTTATGCAGGGTTGAAGATTCTTTTTTTTATCGGGCTCATACTTCTCTGTTTTTTTTACATACCCGCGGCAGATAAAATCTGGGATTATTTGAAGGGTTTATATACAGGGTCAATCAGGAAGGCATTGCCGGCGGCTGCAAGTCTGGATTTGGTATTCATAGCAGCCAGATTTTTCCGGTTTATTTACCCTGCTTGTATAGCAGCCGGTGCTGCATTTTTTTTAATGATTACAGCAGGCAGGCACTATGCGAGTTTCTGGAACCGTTTTCTGATCAAATTCAACCACAAACAGATAATACTGCTTGTGGTTTCCTGGACCATTTTCTGGATTTTTGAGGTCCTGGGTGATTTTATTGGAAACGGATTATTTGCTTCTTTTTTTCTTGAGATATTGCTTTTGAACTGTTGCCTCTATTTTTCTTCTTTTTATATTATTTATGGTTTTTTAATCATAAATTATCTGCTGAAAAAAAGAAGAGTGCCTTATACTCTGACAACCATATTAGTTTATGGTGTGATCATTGCATCGGGAAATTTCATACTGTATATCCTTCTCATTCTCCTCGGTATAGGAATAACAGATATCTGGATGGATTACACAAAAAAGAAAATAAAATTCAATACTATAATATGAGGAGGTTTCTATGAAAGTAATTTTGCTTGATAACGTTATAGGGCTTGGTAGGGCCGGTGATATAAAAAGTGTAAGAGATGGCTTTGCCAGAAATTTTTTGATCCCTAAAAAGCTTGTTGAGGTTGCCACAAAAGGCAAGGAAAAGCATCTTCAGAGGATAGCTTCAGCTTTATCGGAAAAGGCAAAACAATACTATGAACAAGCAGTATCATTAAAGGACAAAATAGAACAGGAAGAAATCGAGATACATGCAAAGGCGGGGGAAGAGGGAAAATTATTCGGTTCGATCACAAGTTCCGATCTATCGAAATTATTCCTTGATAAGGGTTTTGATATCGACAAAAAGAAAATACTTCTTGACCATATCAAGGTAGTCGGTGAACATATGGCAAGGATAAAGCTGGATGAAGGAGTGATCGCAACAGTAAAAATAAAAGTATTAGCTGAATAATTATGGCATTCGACGATCTTTTAAAGAGGATACCTCCTTACAGTCCAGAGGCTGAAGAGTCCTGTATCGGTGCAATGCTTATGTCGAAAAATGCCATCACGGTAATACAGGAAATATTGAAAGATGAAGATTTTTTTGATGAAAAAAACAGGATTATTTACAGGATAATTAACGATTTAAGCGAGAAAAACCAGCCGGTTGATACCGTAAGCGTAACGGACAGGCTTGAATCTTCCGGACTTCTGCAGAAAGCGGGCGGAAACGCCTATATAGCTAAATTGATAGAAAACGTGCCTTCTCTTTCAAACATTCAATCCCATGCCCGCATCGTCCTTGAAAAATCTATGCTTCGTGAACTGATAAATGCGGCAAGGACTATTATCGACAATGTGTACGAGGATCAGTCAGACATTGAAAAGTTATCGGACGAAGCTGAGAGACTTATCTTCAATGTCACAAACCGTAAGCTCCGCTCGAACTATCTTTTGATAAAGGATATAATCACTGATACCCTGAAAGGAATTGAGCGAATTTCAAAATCGAAGCATCTTTATACCGGGCTCCCTTCCGGTTTTACCGAACTGGATGACAAAACAAGCGGTTTCCAGAACGGCGACCTGATAGTCATAGCTGCAAGACCGTCAATGGGGAAAACAGCTTTTGCGCTTAATGTAGCCGCCAATATCGCAAAAATGAATATTAACAATTCCGTAATGATATTTTCCCTTGAAATGTCTTATCAGGAACTGGCTCTCAGAATGCTTTCAAGCGAATCCCGCATCGATATGCAGAGACTGAGAAAGGGACAGCTCAGAACATCATCAATAAAGGAGGAAAACGAATGGGACAGGATGGTCGATGCGGCAGGAAACCTTTCACGGATGAGAATTCTTATCGACGATACGCCCGGCATTTCGCTCAACGAAATAAGAGCAAAGGCAAGAAGAGTAAAGGCAAAATACGACATTAAGGCATTGTTTATTGATCATCTTCAGCTTATCACAACTGTCGACTCGAATAAAATGATAGTCAACAGAAATAATGAAATTTCATATATATCAAGAAGCCTCAAAGCGTTAGCAAAAGAACTTGAAATTCCGATAATAGTATTGTCCCAACTTTCCAGGAAGGTGGATGAAAGGGGCGGTGACCATAAACCCATACTTTCTGATCTCAGGGAATCCGGCGCAATAGAGCAGGATGCAGATATTGTGGCCTTCCTTTACAGAGAGGAATATTACAAAAAAAACAGTGAAAGAAAAAACACAGCAGATCTTCTTCTCCAGAAGCAGAGGAATGGTCCTACCGGAGAAATTCAGATAGTCTTCAGCAAGGAAAGCGTCCGGTTCGATAATCTGGACAAATTTTCAAGTTACCTGGAAGCACAGAACACAGTGGCGGGCGAAGAGGTTTAGAGTATTGATTATGGAGAGGTTAAAGTCCTTTTTTCTTGATTTAGCGAAATTCACAATTTTTTCATTCAATGCGGTAAAATTTGTCCCCAAAAGCATGTTAAAGCCCTCCGAAATCTTAAGGAACATTTCTTCGATCGGCGTCCAGTCGGTACCTATCGTAATTGCAACAGGTTTATTTTTAGGACTTATCCTCGGCCTCCAGTTAAGCGGTGCTATGGAAGCGGTGATTGCCGGTACTGCCCAGTATATAAGCGGAGCTCTTTCCGTCAGTCTTGTCAAGGAAATCGGCCCCGTATTCACATCACTAATAGTTGTAAGCAGGATCTGTTCATCAGTTACCGCCCAGCTTGGAACGATGAAGGTGACTGAACAGATTGACGCTCTTAAAACCCTGGCTGTAAACCCTATAGAATACCTTGTTACTCCCAAGCTTATAGCCGGTATTTTTGCCCTGCCTGTCCTTGGCTTTATCTCGATTACATCATCGATGATCGGTTCCTGGCTGATGATGATCCTCTTCTATGATATATCCACTACCTCTTATTTAGAATTTGCGCAAGCCACTCTGAAGATCAGATATGTTATTGAGTCTTTCTCAAAGCTGATGATAATCGGCGGCTTCCTCCTCCTCGTAAGCACCTATTGCGGATTCGAAACAAAGAACGGAGCTGCCGGTGTGGGTGAATCAACAATAAGGTCAGTTGTTATCAGCAGCTTCTTAGTAATCCTGCTGGATTACATACTCGGAGCAGTATTCCTCCTGTTTCATGGGGGAGGTTTCTGATGGCCAATAAGATAGAAATATTATCTCTAAGTAAAACTCTGAATGGAAAAATAGTACTCCATAATATCAACCTCAATATTATAGAGGGTGAAACATTCACCATCATCGGGCAGAGCGGAGTAGGCAAAAGTGTCCTGCTTAAGCATATTATTGGTCTTATGCTCCCTGACAATGGTCAAATATATATAGATGGAGAAAAGATAGATTACGAGAATTCTCAGAAAGCCGATGAAATCCGCCATAAATTCGGCATGCTTTTTCAGGGAGGGGCTCTGTTTGATTCGCTGACTGTAGGAGATAATATTCTTTTCGCACTTGACCACCTTCGTTCTGATCTGAATGAGTCGGAAAAGCAGGAATTTATGCTGAAGACCCTTGAACTTGTAGAACTTCCAGGGATTGAGAATCTTATGATTGCTTCCCTTTCAGGCGGTATGATGAAAAGGGTGGCTCTTGCGAGAGCGATGGTAGCCGAACCGTCGATTATACTTTTTGACGAGCCGACAACCGGCCTGGATCCGATTACAACTGCCAATATCAACGATCTGATAAAACATCTCAAGCAGAAACTCAAAACTACATTTATCATAGTTACACATGACATCAAAAGTGCTAAATTCTATTCAGACAGGATTGGCATGCTCTATGATGGAAACCTTATTTTCATCGGGACACCGGAAGAACTGGAAAAAACCGATAATCCTTATGTAAGACAGTTTACAGAGGGAAGATATGAAGGACCTATAACAGATGATTATAATGCAGCTTTTGAGAGCATACTTTATAATAATGTAAAATCAAAAAAAAGAGGTGGCGTTTATGGAAAGGGGTAAGAGAATCAATAATTTGACCCTTGGCGCTTTTATTTTTGCAGGGATCGTTCTCTTTTTTATATTTATCTATTTCGCCGGTAAATTCAGCTTTCTCCTAGGAGGGGGCTACAGCCTTTCCATTCAGTATAATTTCCTTGATGATCTTCAGCCTGGTGCAAAACTACGGGTTGCAGGAGGGCCGGCAATAGGTTATGTTAACGATATATCTTTTGAAAAAGGTAATATTGTTGTCAAAGTGCTTATTGATGGCAGATACAAAATAAACAGGGGGGCCAGTTTTTACATTTACTCCACAAGTCTTGTCGGTCAAAAATACATCAATGTATCCGGTTATGATTCCACGGCAAGTGAATTTTTTACGAACAACGAATATATAATCGGCATATCGCCATTCGGTTTCTCACGGACATTTGAAATTGCCGGATCTGCTATTAATAATCTGCTTTCAACGAATAACAGTGACGTTGCAAATAAACTCAAACAGACCTTTCAGAATACCATGGACCTCATCGCAGGTCTTAACAGGATAGTTAAGGAAAATGAAGGCGACCTCAGGGAGAGCATCCATGATCTAAGCTATGGTCTTAAAAATTTCACTGATATAATGGGAAGAGTCGATCAAACTATGGCAAACCTAGAATCTTTCACAAAGAAACTAAACAGCAGTATGAATTCTCTCACTCCGAACCAGATCGGTGAGCTTGTAAGCAATGTAACGACCCTTAGCTTTGAGCTGAGAAACCTTTCCATAGATATCGAAAAGCTTTCATATGACAAATCAAGCCCCCTCTCACTTATAAGGGATAAGGAAACAAGGGAGAGATTAGATATAACCCTGAAAAATCTCGAGATATTCAGTCAGAAAATCAGTTCAAATCCTTCCTCACTTATTTTCGGAAGCAAGTAAGGATACCTTATGATACCATTGAGGGACGAGAACCCCCCCAGGAGCTTCCCGCTTGTAAACAGCATTCTAATAATTGCCAATGTTATCGTTTTTATTCTTCAGATATCTTCAGAAGCAAGGGATAATGACCTGATTTACAGATTTTCCCTTATCCCCCGAATTTTTTTTAATGATCCGTTCTCCAACTGGTATAGACCTTTAACCTATCTTTTCCTTCACGGGGGATACTTCCATATTATAGGAAACATGCTTTTTTTGTTCATTTTCGGCGGAAACATTGAAGACATTCTTGGCCATGGACGTTATTTGCTTTTTTATCTGATGGTGGGTGTTTGCGGCGGATTGTTCCAGGCCGCACTTACAAGTCATTCTCCCGCACCGATTATTGGAGCCAGCGGGGCCATTTCAGGCGTATTGACAGCCTATATTCTGCTTTTCCCGTACAGGAGGATACTCACTCTTGTTTTTCTGGGATTTTTTATAATGCCCGTGAGAATACCGGTATTCATATACATAACCATATGGATTGCGGGTCAGTTTCTTGGCCTGTTTTCAAGCGTCTTGAATGAAAGCGGTTCAAATGTTGCCTATTTCGTGCATTTTGGTGGCATCATCGCCGGTTTTTTATATATCTATGTTCAGAGAAGAAGGCTGCTCAGAAGATATTATGCCTGATTCAACTGGCTCTGTTCAAGGTATTTCAACCCCTTCCTTCCGATATCCTTCCTGTAAGTGACACCCTGATAATCTATGCGTGTAGCCTTTTCATATGCCCTGATTATTGCCTCCGTAAGATTGCTCCCGAGCGCCGAAACACACATCACGCGTCCTCCATCAGTTAAAAGAGTTCCGTCCTGCCTTTTCCTGGTTCCCGCATGGAAAACATAGATTCCTGATTCATCATCCAGATCGCCGCTGATCTCATACCCCTTTGAATAATTTCCAGGGTAGCCCTGAGAAGCAAGAACGACACCCGCACAATAACCTTTTTCAAGTTCGACATTTACCCTTCCAACCTTGCCTCTGACTGCAGCTGTTATTATATCAATAAGGTCTGTTTTTAGAAGAGGAAGTACTACCTGAGCTTCAGGATCTCCCAGCCTGATGTTATATTCAATGACAAAAGGACCACTGGCTGTTAGCATAAGCCCCAGATATAGAAATCCAGAGTATGGACATCCATCTTTCTGCATACCTATCAGGGTCGGACGAATTATATTTTCTTCTATGACTTTCTTGGAATCCTCGTCTAAAAACGGAACAGGTGCGTAAGCTCCCATACCTCCAGTATTAGGCCCGAGATCGTTATCATATATCCTTTTATGGTCCTGTGCCGGGGAGAGCCATTTAAAATCATACCCATCAGTTATAATAAAAACACTTACTTCAACACCTTCCAGCATCTCCTCAAGGATAACCCTCTCTCCTGCGCTACCGAATTCCCTATCGATCATGATCCTCTTTATAGCTTCATGAGTCTCTTCCATTGTCCCGCAGACAACAGTTCCCTTCCCCGCAGCGAGCCCGTCCGTCTTTACAACTAACCCCCTCCCGGAAGCTTTGACATAATCTAATGCCATACCAGGATTATCGAATATCCGGAATTTCGCTGTAGGAATACCATAGCGTGCCAGAAACTCCTTTAAATAGGCCTTGCTCCCTTCAAGTCTTGCAGCTTTTGAAGAGGGGCCGAATACAGTTGCTTTGGTTTTTTTCAAAATATCAGCAATTCCCTCAGTAAGTGGCTTTTCCGGCCCCACTACGACCAGATCGATTTTTGCCAGCTTTATGAACTCCTTAATATCGTCGAAGGGACTGCTGAGGTCCACCGGAACGTTTCTTCCATACTTGGAACTACCCCCGTTGCCTGGAAGTATGAACAGATTATCGCACTCCGGACTCCTTGATAGAGACCACGCAAGCGCATTTTCCCTTCCCCCGCTGCCTATTACAGCTATGTTCATAAGTAAACTCCCGACAGAAATCGCTAAACAATATTATAGCATGGAGAAATGAAAACTGCACACGCATTCATACAGTAGATGGCCGTAAAAAAGTTATCTGAAATTGATAAAAAGCCCTTGCCAGCTTATAATGATCTTTATTCAATCCACAAAACTTAGTCAAGGAAGGATTTATGCTTACATTTCAGGATGTGATATTTAAACTGAAGGAATACTGGAGCAAACAGGGTTGCCTTATCAGAGAGCCTTATGACCTTGAAAAGGGAGCTGGCACTTTTAATCCCGACACTTTTCTGCGCTCGCTGGGACCCGAACCATGGAAAGTTGCCTATGTTGAACCATCTCGCCGCCCTACTGATGGAAGGTACGGAGAGAATCCCAACCGCCTTGGATATTATTTCCAGTTCCAGGTGATTATAAAACCATCTCCCGATAATATACAGGATCTCTATTTAAAGAGTCTGGAATATCTTGGAATTGTTTTGAAGGAGCATGACATTCGATTCGTTCATGACGATTGGGAATCCCCAACTCTCGGGGCATGGGGACTAGGCTGGGAGGTCTGGCTGGACGGTATGGAAATAACTCAGTTCACATATTTCCAGCAGGTTGGGAGTATTGACCTTTCACCTGTTCCGGTTGAAATAACATATGGAACTGAGAGAATCTGTATGTACCTTCAGAATGTTAATCATTATAAGAATATAAAATGGAACTCCGAATTTACTTACGGCGACCTTCACGAACAGCTTGAGTATGAGTTTTCAAAGTACAATTTCGAGATAGCAGACATCGGCCTTTACAGGAGGCTTTTCGATGATTATGAAGCCGAATGTTTTAAAGCAATAGATAGGGACGCAGTTCTGCCGGCTTACGATCTTACCATGAAATGCTCCCATATTTTTAACATACTTGATGCAAGGGGGGCCATTTCCGTAACTCAAAGAGAAAGCTATATCCTGCGGGTAAGAAAGCTTGCTTCAGCATGCGCTTTAGCGTTTTTAAAAAAGAGGGAAGATCTGGGCTTTCCACTTTTGAAAAACCATAAAAATATTCCAATATGACAACGAGATATTTCACGCTTTCCACTATAAAACCCTCTCTTAAAAACATTCTTGGACGTCTGGGTTATAATAAAAAGAAAACCAGACTGGATGAAAGATCACTCGAATTGATAAAAAGTGAACTTGATAACTCGTTACAATTTATAAAGCCTGAGGGTTTAAGCCGCGATTGTTCGGTTTTCCTGCCAGACCAGGAAACAGTAAATGCCGGCGGTATCGTTTTTCATTCAAAAAAACTTGCTTTGATCATGAAAAACTCTTCTTCAGCTACCATATTTGCCTGCACAATTGGCAGTAAAATCACAGATGAGATAGCAGGACTGTCGGAAAAAGGTGAAATGTCGAGAGCAGTGATCCTTGATTCCATCGCCAGTGAAAGTGTTGAAGCCCTCGCCGAATATATTAACGGCCTGCTCGCCAGGGAGAAGGTTCTTTTAAGTCTCTGGCCATCGAAAAGATTCAGCCCCGGTTATGGAGACTTAAAGACAAACTCACAGCCTACGATATTGAGGCTACTTGAAGCCAAAAGAATAGGCCTCTCATGCAGTCGTGATAGCTTTACGCTGGTGCCGGAAAAATCCATAACCGCCATAATAGGATGGAATTCCTACGCAGCTCCCCTAACCTGACCTTGCTTAATTAAGTCTAATTGATTTATTTCTCAAAATCTGTTAAAATAAAAGGCTTTTTAATATTTGCCCTATCGGCCCCGGACGGAGGTGATAGGAGGTCATGGAAAACATCTTATTAAAAATGGATATTTATCAAAGCCTCCGGAAGGGTGAATTGGGTCCGGCGGAAGAGATGACCCTCAAGGGTATGGAAGATGATATTCACAATCCGGATTACGAAAAAATATTAAAGATTATAAAATTTTGGCAAAACCGAAAGGAACTGTTTAACTACGAGGCGGGAGGCGGTGAGGTTCTGATTGGAGAATGGGAGAGGTTTCTAGAATTTTGCAACGATCAGCGGATTGACAATAAAAAAGCTGTTTTATCAATAAAAAATTATGTTTATAGCAGGGCAGTTGAATTCCTTATAGAATCGTACAGGCTTTCTCCAGTTCCAGAAAGGGAAACATTAATAGTTCTGGGAGAGGCTTTTTATGAAATCGGCATACTCGATAAGGCCGTTGAAACACTTGAATATGCCTTGTCCATGACAAGAGGGGACGAAGATATAAGGATCTACATTCTTCTGGGCGATATTTATCATGAGATAGGCGAGAATGATTCAGCTATGGTCATGTTTAATGAGGCTTTTTTGAGGTTTCCCCAGCTTGTGAATATTGACGACATCGAATTTCCCGCTATAAAAAAGCTTCATTCTTCTGTTGCGCAAGACGGTTTTCAGGATAATGAGATTCTCGAATGGATAGCTGTTTACGGCTATCTTTATGAGGTCTTGACAGCCCGTAGAAAACTGGAATACAACGACTATATGGAATTGAAAGAGAAAATCCTGGATTATGAAAAATCGCTTAATATTGATAAAAAGGTAAGGAATATTATTGTTCCCAGGCTTATTAACTTTTACCTGTGGCTTCTTGATTACTACATATACCAGCTCGGTGCTTACAGAACGGCGGAAAATGTCGCCAGGAGGATACAGGATCTGATAGGAATCTCGAACTGCAGTCTGGAAACTAAAAACAAACTCGCCAGTCGAGCTGCGATTTTATTTAAGGGCCTCCTTGCAAAACAAGGAGCAAAAAAAAAGCGCTGAAAAGGCAGACCTCTTATAAGGACAGTTTATGGCAATTGTTGCTGTAGGTTCTCTGGCATTCGACAGCATTAATACTGTGAAGGGTAAAAGGGAAAGGATGCTGGGTGGATCCCTTACACATTTCGCTAATGCGGCCTATTTTTTATCGAAACCGCACCTGATAGGTATTGTTGGCGGAGATTTCAGCAGTGAAAACTGGGATTTTATCAGGTCAAAAGCCGGCAGTATCGAAGGAATTGACATATTAAAAGAGGAAAAGAGCTTTTTCTGGGAGGGAGTTTATTCCGAGGATTTTGAGAAGCGTGAAACGATAACCACTGAGCTGAACGCCTTTGCAAAGTTTGATCCTGTTGTCCCTTTCTCATACAGGAAAAGGCCTTTCATACTTTTTCTCGCTAATATCGACCCGGAAATCCAGAAAAAGGTCGTTTTACAAAGCCCTGAGAGCACTCTAAAGATTCTCGATACAATGAACTACTGGATCAGCAGCAGTTATGAAAAACTCTCGGCTGTTCTCAATGTTGTGGACGGTATTATAGTCAATGAAGAGGAGGCTTTCCTGCTTACAGGTGAAAAAAATATTGTCATGGCGGCTGAAAAAATTTTCCGTCCTCATTTTAAGATGGTCATATTAAAAAAGGGCGCTAACGGGGTAATGGTATTCGGGAAGGATTTTATCGTATCCCTTCCATCTTTTCCGTTACGAGATATTACAGATCCCACAGGGGCCGGGGACAGCTTTGCTGGCGCTTTCATAAGCTATCTTGATCGACTGGGCACGTTAAATTATAGCCAGGCTGTTGTGAAAAATGCGGCTGCCTACGCGACCGTTGTTGCTTCTTTTGCCGTTGAAGGTTATGGCGTCGACGGACTTAAGGGAATTTCAAAAAAAGATATAAATAAGCGCCTTGATGAATTTCGTAAAATAACGGCTTGTAAATAACTTACAGGAGTGGAACAGAGATGACTGAAACGATTATCAAAAACAAAGAAGATATATTGCTTGATATAGAAGAAAAGCTTAAAGAAGAAAAGTGGACCAGGGCTGCAATAGAAAGTTACAGTGTGAGGAATTTTATAGAGCTCGACAGCATCATTCGTATGTCCATCGATGACAACTTCAAGGATGAACTCAAAAACCTCTGCCGGGAAAATCTCAAACACTATCAAAACAGTGTGGTAGGTTTATACATCATAGGCGTACTCTCACTTGAGGAATCGTCAGTTGACGATACTCATATTCCCCAGATAATAAAGCTGTTTATGGATAATAAAAAGCTTAAAATCTCAGAATTTCTTGCTGAAAAGATACTTTCCTACCGTGAAAACAAATTCGCTCTTAAAACCCTCGAAACAGTCTATGAGGATTACGGGAACCAGGATGAGCTTTTCAATATTAAAAAAAGACTCGTCCTTATAGACAGCAAGGATGCAGCAAATGCAAAATACCTGGGTGAATATTACGAAAAAGAAGGCGATAAGGACCAGGCTATGTTTTATTACCGCCTGGCTATGGAACGCTATATCAAGGCCCGAAGCGTGAAAATGGTCGAGGATCTTTGGAACAAAGTCATAAAACTCTACCCTGAAGATGCGAACCTCGTTATCAGTATGTCAAAAAAAATCACTGATGTTCTCGGCGAAGAAAGGACAGCCGATATGGTTTTTAATGATTTTATCAGGCAGGCTATAAAAAATGATAAATATAAAGAGGCTTTGAAGGTTTTGAAGGTAATCATAGATTTCAAGCAGACTGAAAAACAGTTCCGTAAAGCTATAGAAGACTGCTACAGACATATTTACAAGGATCACAGTCAGCTTGAGAAATATTTAAAGCTTTCCGCGATAGGGCAGAGCTGGAAACCTCATAAAGAAGCGATCAGGATTTTCGAGACCCACATTGCATTTGATAAAGGGAGCTATGTTTCTCATAAAAGCTGGGGTATAGGCCAGATCAAGGAAATTCAAAACGACAAGGTTATTATAGATTTTGAAGAGAAGAAAAACCATGAAATGTCCTTGGATATAGCACTCAGAGCCCTTGAAATCCTTGACCAGGACAATATAATTATCTGGAAAAAACACAAGACGGATGAGTTGCAGGAGCTTATTAAAAACGATCCCCTCAAGGTCATAGAGATTGTGCTTCAAAGCAACAGGGGGGAAATCTCATCCTCAGAGATTAAGAACTATTTCGTACCCGATATAATGAAAGAGAGCGAGTGGAATAAGTGGTGGCTCGCCGTTAAGAAACTTCTTGAGACGAGCGAAACTGTGGTCCTCAACCCGGCAAAAAGAAATATTATAGAACTTCGGGATAATGAGCAAAGCGTAGTTGATGAAATCATCAGCAAGTTTAAAAAAACGACAACATTTGAAAATAAAATCAAACTTTTTATAGATTTTATTCTAAGAGGCGGAAATGTGAATTCAGCATCTGCCTCTGCAATGGTTGATTACTTCACTGAAATCATCAAGGCTTCCAGTGAATCCAATGAGAAGCAGCTTGTTTCCCTAGTAGTTCTTAAATACTCGAATTACGAAAAATACAGTGACAGTGATGTCGACAGCTCAAAGTTTTTTGAAATAAAAAATCTTTATGATCTTTACGATAAGCTTGACCCCGAGATCAAGAAAACATTTCTTATGCTGCTTATGAAGAAGCTTAAGGACTGGGATTTAAGATTCGCCGATATTATAACACATTCCTCAGTTGTCAAGCTGAACAGGTTCATGCTTAACGAGCTTGAAATGTTTGAGAAATTTGATGTTATTAACAATATTTTCGTGACTTCCATGAACGGTTTTCATGAAAATCCGGAATTATTCCTGTGGATTTCAAGAGTTTTATTTGAAGATAGCTCAACAAATCTTAAAGACAGGATAGGGGTCAGGGAAAGTGAGGTTATGTTCAGGCTTCTTTCACTTATCGATATACTTAACGATGAGATTGAAGCTAAAACGAATATAGCCAGGAATAAGAAGATCATCCAGGGAATATATGACATTCTTTTTAAAAAGAACATGCTGGATGAATTGATAAAGAAATCCGACGAAGCTACAGCAAAATCTATTCTCTCTCTTCTCTATTCAATCCTCACTCTTGAGGGTGATATACGGGAGAATTATATAAATAAATTAATCGCCTTATACCCGTCGCTGAAAAAGATAAGCAAGCAGGAAAAAATCCTTATAAGACATCCCTTCCTTGTTACGGAGAAGTCGCTTGAAGCGAAGAAACGGGAGCTTGCCAGAATTATGTCGGCCGAAATCCCGGAAAACAGCCGCGCTATCGGCGAAGCGATGGAAAAGGGAGATTTACGGGAGAATGCAGAATATAAATCCGCCCTGGAAAAACAGGACCAACTTAAGGCTTTGGCTTCCAAGCTCGAAACTGAGATCAATCAGGCAAAGGCTATTGACAGGACCAAGGTCAATACGTCTATAGTTGATGTGGGCGTAAAAGTGACAATTAAAGCACCTGACGGAATCCTGGATGATTATCAGATACTCGGTCAGTGGGATGTGGATTTCAACACAAAAACTATTTCTTATCATTCCCCTTTAGGCAAGGCCCTGCTTGACAGGAAGATAGGCGATAAAATTGATTTTGAATATAACGGTGAATTAAAAAAATATGAAATTGTCAATATTACACTTGCTGATTTCGCTTAATTAAAGAAATATTGAAACTAAGGAGGGAAGGATGTCTCCTCTATTGTCTCTGTTAGGTTCTTTGCTAATCCAGATGGTGGTCGGGGCTCTCGCAGGCCTTTATTATTTAAAGGTCATAAAGAAGCCCATGTTTGGGCAGTTCTGGGGAGCTGTTGTTTTCGGTGTTCTTGGCGGTATTCTTGGAGGGTTTTTCCTGGGAAGTCTTGAAATTACCCAATTTCTTGTTAAGAACTCTCTAAATGTCGATTTCGTGGCGACCCTTGTTGGAGCTTTTGCGCTGCTCTGGTTGTTTTCCAAGATAGCTCATTGATAAAGATATTTCAGGAGGTTTTAACTATGCCAAACGAACTAGATGATGTTAAAGTTGGTAAAATCGCCTTTGAAAATCCTCTTACCGTTACTCTCGATATGCCAGTATCCAAGGCCGCAGAAAAGATGCTTCGGGAAAAAGAACACAGTGTAATAATTGTAGATAAAACAGCCAAACCCGTCGGTATAATATCTGCCTGGGATATTTTGAAGATAACTTTTTTAGCCGATAGTGCAAGAGAAATGCTTGTATCTAAACTCATAGAAGGACAGAAGCTCCTGTTTGTCTATAACGAAGTCAGCGTAAGGGATGCATTGAATCTGATGATTGAAAAATCCGTCAGTGCCCTTCCTGTACTTGACGAAAACGATAACCTTATAGGTAAGATAAGTCTGAACGATATAGCCAGATTCGTTAAAGAAAAATTATGATCTTTATTAGCAGGAGATTCTATGAGTAAATATCTTGTCACTTCAGCACTGCCATACGCGAACGGTCCCATACATCTTGGCCATCTGGCAGGAGCTTATCTGCCCGCGGACATTTTTGTTCGCTATAAAAGGCTCTGCGGTGATAATGTACTTTACATATGCGGCAGCGACGAGCATGGAGTGCCTATTACAATACGTGCTGAAATGGAAGGTGTCAGTCCCAGAGCCATAGTGGATAAATATCATGACGAAATGGCTGAAAGCTTTAAAAAAATGAGAATTAATTTCGATAATTTTTCAGGAACAGCAAGGCCGAAACATTATGAGATCTCTCAGCGATTTTTCCTGGACCTGGCTGAAAATGGCCATCTAATCACTAAAACCGATGAACAATTTTTCGACAATGCAAAGAAAAGGTTCCTCCCGGACCGCTATGTGGAGGGCATCTGCCCGCACTGCGGTTATGAAAAGGCGAGGGGCGATCAATGCGATAAATGCGGCCGCCTTCTGGACCCCATGGATCTTATAAATCCTATAAGCATAATATCTGGAGAAAAACCTGTAATAAAAAAAACAATGCATTGGTATCTCAAACTCCAGGATTTTGAAGAGAGGCTTATTGCCTGGATTAAGTCAAAGAATAACTGGAAAGACAACGTTCGCAATTTTGTCCTCGGCTGGATAGATAAGGAAGGTTTAAAGGAAAGGTCAATAACCAGGGATATCGACTGGGGTATTCCCGTACCGATAAAGGGCAGTGAGGCCCGGGGTAAAGTCCTTTATGTATGGTTCGATGCTCCGATCGGCTATATCTCTTCCACTGTGGAATGGTCTGAAAAAATAGGTCAGCCTGACAGATGGAAAGATTACTGGCTTTCCCCGGATTCAAAAATAATTCACTTCATCGGGAAGGATAATATTCCTTTTCATGCCATTATATGGCCCGCCATGCTGATGGGCCAGAAAACCGAATATCAGCTCCCTTACGAAATACCGGCTAATGAATACCTGACCCTGGAGGGTGAAAAGTTCTCGACTTCCCAGAATTGGGCGGTATGGGTCGATGAATACCTTGAAATTTTTCAACCGGACCCTCTCAGATATTTTCTAGCAGCAAACGCTCCTGAGACCAAGGATGCTGACTTTTCATGGAAAAGTTTCCAGACAAGGAATAACGAAGAACTCTCAAATATACTCGGCAATTTCGCCAACAGGACATTGACTTTTTTAAAAGGCAATTGCAAGGGTATTATACCCGATGGTGATTACGGAAGGGAAGATCTGGCAGTTTTCACTCTTCTCGATAAATATACAGCTGAACTGTCGAATAATTTTGAAAAGTTCCATGTGAGGGATGCTGTTAAGACAATGATGGATATCGCCCGCCTGGGGAACAAGTATTTTGACGATTCAAAACCATGGGTACAAAAAAAAGATAATCCGGCAAAGATGGATACCTCAATAAACGTCTGTATGAATATTTTAAGAGTCCTGTCCGTTGCTATGTACCCCGTTATGCCTGATTCAGCGGTCAGACTCTGGAAAATGATCGGTGAAACAGATGACATTACAAAGGAAAGATGGGAAAGACTCAGTTCTTCAAGAATTAAAGCAGGTCAGAGAACAGGTGAAAGCGGGATCCTTTTTGCAAAATTTGATGATAAGCTCATACAGGCCCAGATTGATCACCTTTTGAAAAAGTCAAACAGGGATGAATTTTCTTCTGTGACAGTAGACGATTTTAAAAAATTCGATCTGCGAGTGGCTGAGATAATCGAGGCTCTACCTCTGGAAAAATCGAAAAAACTCCTTAAGCTGAAGATCCGTGTGGGAGATAAAGAAAAACAGATACTCGCCGGCATTAAACCCTATTATGATCCTCAAAAACTTACAGGTAGAAAGATAGTAATTATTAATAACCTTAAACCAGCTACCCTGATGGGAGAAAAATCCGAAGGCATGATGCTTGCAGCTTCTGACGAGGGACAGACTAAGGTCATATTTCTCACCCCTGAATCAGACATTGAAAGCGGATCAAGGGTTAGCTGATGAGAGCATGTTTTTCTCGTTTAGTGCCCTTTCCAGCCTTTTAATGTCGTTATCAGTATGAGCAAGACAGAAGAAGCCAGTATCACCTTCCAGCCAGATTCCCTTTTTAAGGAGTTCAATCGTTTTATAGAGATGTTCCATCTTAAAAATACATCCCTTTTGAAAAGACACACCCGCTGATTCTATTTTTAACTTCCTTTTAAATAAATCGTTTTCCCTTAAATAATATTTAATTGTTTCAAGGATAGAGATGGATTTATAAGCCGGGATATTTTCCCCCTCGACATTTATTTTTGAAATGACAGCTGCACTGTCAATTCCATTGGCTATTACAGCCCCGCAGAGTATCACTTGTACATCATCGAGATTCGTAGAAAATCCATTTTTAATCCTGAAGGCGGTCCTGTTTTCAACCGCACATTTCCATTTTGCTCTATATGCCCGATAGTTGTATTCCCCCAGATTATTGTCAAAATCTATTGGTTCAAACAGAAGAAGATCGTATTCTTTAATCTCTCTCGCCTTCTCAACAGTTATGCCCGGAAGGGATTTCATTACCAGTTCAAGAAGATAAGAGGAGCTTACAGCGACCCTGGAAGCCCTCAGTGTTCTGACAAGTGAAATAACAGCAGATGAGCTGTTTCCATAAAAAGATAGAAAATCAAAATCAATTATTGTTTTGAAGAGTTTTACGAGAGGATATTGAAATTTATTTATGACACCTGAAGAAGTTCCAATTGAAATCGCATTTTTAATATACTGCGTTAAAGTTTTAAAATTGTGCCCGCAAATAACAGCTCCGTTTCGAAGTGCGAAATCAGCATATTTATTTCCATCAATGTCATAGATATACTGGTCTTTCTCTCTCTTCACAACAAAAGGGGGGCTATTGCCGGGAATACAATTCCTCAATGAACGGATCCGGGCTTCTGAAAGGTATGTCAGGAATCTGTCAGGTCTGGGAAAGTCAGACATCCTATCACCTGAATCTAAAATTTGTTTCTTTACTTAGCGTATTCGACTACCCTTGTTTCTCTGATCAGGGTAATCTTTATCTGGCCCGGGTATTTCATTTCATTCTCGATTTTTTTAGCTATATCCTTTGCGAGAATGTAGGCATTGTCATCAGTAATAGAATCGCTGGAAACAAAAACCCTGACTTCCCGCCCAGCCTGAATAGCATAAGCTTTATATATACCCTGGAAGGAAGTCGCAATATTCTCGAGGTTCTGGAGCCTCTTCAGATATTCTTCAAACGACTCGCGCCTTGCTCCCGGCCTTGAGGCTGAAATAGCGTCAGCCGCCATAACGATTGAAGCCTCAACTGACTTTAACTCTGCCTCGCCATGATGCGCCGCAATCGCGTTCACAATATTATCAGGCATCCCGTATTTATGAGCAACTTCAGCGCCGACAAGTGAGTGGACACCTTCACCAGTAGTTCTTATTCCTTTGCCGATATCGTGAAGAAGCCCTGCTATCTTGGCATGGTCGATATTGGTTTTAAGTTCTCCTGCTATCATCCCTGCCAGGTTCGCAACTTCAATCGAATGGTAATATACGCTTTGTCCGTAACTGGTTCTGTATTTAAGCCTTCCTATATAGGGATAAAGTTCCCTTGGAAGGTTTATCTTAAGATCCAGGCAGGCCTGCTTGCCAAGTTCTATTATATCTAGATTCATGTCTTTTTCAACTTTAGAGGTTATCTCTTCAATCCTTGCAGGATGTATCCTTCCATCTATGATCAATTTTTCAAGGGATTGCTTAGCGACTTCTCTTCGATATGGGTCAAATGAAGATATTATCACAACTTCCGGCGTATCATCGATGATAAGGTCCACACCGGCAATTGACTCAAATGCCCTGATATTTCTACCTTCCCTGCCGATAATTCTGCCCTTCATCTCATCGTTTGGAAGTGTAACAGTTGAAATTGTTCTTTCGGCTGTGACCTCGACTGCGTTCCTCTGAATGGCTGAAACTATGATTTCTCGGGCCTTTAGCTCCCCCTGATCACGGGCTTCATCTTCTATTTTTTTGATTATATTAACAGATTCTCTTTCCGCCTCTTCAGTCATTTCATGAATCAGCTGCTGTTTGGCTTCTGCAGCAGTCATCTGTGCTACTTTTTCGAGCTCTCTCAAGTGCCTCTCATATGCCTTTTTCAGCTCTTCTGCAGTCCTTCTAAACTCTTTTTCTTCGTTCTCCAGCTCTCTTTCTTTTTTCTCCAGAGATTCGAATCTTTTATCCAGCGCATCTTCCTTTTGAACAAGCCGCCTCTGCGCTTGCTGAAGCTCAAAATTTCTTTCTTTAAATTCTCTGTCTAACTGCTTTCTTTCCTCAATTAATCTGTCTTTAGCTTCTAGAAGAATTTCTTTTTTCCTGGCCTCAGCTTCTTTATCCGCTGCCGCCAGAATTTCTTTTACTTTTTCTTCAGCAGATTCCAATCGGAACTTCGCGATTAGCTTTCTCACGAAGTAGCCGGCAATACAGCCGACCAAAAGAGAGGGGAGAGCCGACAATAAAATGATCAACATAAATTTCCCCTGCAAATTATTAAAAAATATCTAAAAATATCAGCTTATAATTTAAGACCAAATTCAATTACTGTCAAGGTATCGTCGGCTTTTTTTGTTAAAATATTTTAATAAATTATAAGCTGATTTATTTATACCTCCGATATATTTATTCCCTGCTTTTAAAAAATACGTTCAGAAATTTCTGCCAGCCGGAATGGTCTTCTGATATTTTCATGTTCATAACCCTTCTGGCTATGTGGTTTATGCATTGAGATACATTCGAATGAGGATTATATATGGTAAAAGGAGTCTGTTTTCTTACAGATTCTCCTATAAGCGGGTCCTCAAAAATAAATCCAAAATTATCGATCTTTATGTTAAGAAATTGGGCGCAGATGTCAATAATCTTTTTAGAAACCTTATTGGCCTCGACTATAGTTCTCACACGGTTAAGAACAAGTTTTATATTAGGGCTTTCAGATTCTGTTACTATAGCCTTTATAATACCGTATGCATCCGTCATTGAAGTCGGTTCAGGGGTTGTTATTACAATCGTCTCATGGGCGGCAAGTATGAAACTCAGGACATTTTTCGATATACCGGCAGATGTATCAATTATTATGTAATCTGCATAACTGATCTCTTTTATTGCATCGATAAGATTCTGTTTTTCCTCGTCATTCAGATTTGCAAGCTGTGTAAACCCGGATGCTCCACCTATAATGTCCACCCCAAGCTCTGTCTTATAAATAATCTCGTTCATCTTTTTCTGGCCCTTGATGACATGATAAAGATTATATTTGGGTATCAAGCCTATAAGCACATGAATATTCGCAAGGCCGAGATCGGCATCAAAGACTATGACCTTTTTGGGGTTTTCCTTCATATTGGCAAGGCTTATGCCGAGGTTTAAAGCAAAACTGGTTTTTCCCACACCACCCTTACCTGAAGTTATTGCGATTATACGTGTTTTGGTGCCCGGGAATTCCCCCATCATCCTGCGAAGACCTTCAGCCTGATCAGGCCCCAAAAGAGTTGACATAATGCTACCTCTAAGCCAGCGTTTATTTTAAAGAATCGGCAATTAATCTGTCGATATTAGCTATTTCAAAGTCTTCAGGCACTCCCTGTCCATTTGTAATAAATGATAAAGGTTTTTTTGTCTGAAAAAGCGATGAAACAACCGAACCCAGGTACATAGTTTCATCCAGCTTTGTAGCGATTATATGAGAAAAATCAAGACATGAATAACTCTCAATAACCAGGTCAAGATCCCTGGGTTTGGTTGTCGCGCTTATTACAAGATGTATATCGAATTTTAATTTTGTTTTTTTCAGCCAGTCTGAAAGCTCCTTTATAACGATTGTATCTTTTGGACTTTTCCCGGCAGTATCGATAAAAGTGTAATGGGTTTCATCATTTTCCAGTATTGTGTAAAACTCTTCTTCTTTATTGATCGGGTAAAAAGGAGCTTTCATCAGATCAGAATATGTTTTTAACTGTGAATCCGCCCCGACCTTGTACCTGTCAATAGATATAAAACGCAGGGATTTCTGGCGGATCACGGCAATATGAGCGGCCATCTTTATAATACTGACTGTTTTACCTACTCCTGTCGGCCCCACAAAAAGTATATTCTTGCCATTTGAGTAGTTTTCCAATAAAATGTCTTCCCTGTTTATATTTGTCTTAAAAAAATCACGTATTGTTGCAATTATCTGAGCTTTGTCGATCAGGATCTCATTTTTCTGAGTCTTAAGATATTCAATGATTTCATGTATAACCAACGGATGAAATTCCCTTTCTCTCAGGAATTCCTCAGCCCACTGGATGTTTTTCTGAGATATTTCTAGATCCTGCATAATCTTTTTTTTATTTTCAAGCGAAGCGTTCCGGCTGGTCTTCATCAAGCCTTCTTTGATCTCGTCGAACTCATTTTTTATATAATTCTGAATCTCTTCCAGTGAACTTTTAAGATTTTTGACCTCCTCCTCAAGTTTTTTACTTTTTTCTGCTCCTGCGACAATAGAAGCAGCCGACCCTCTAAGCACAGGAGAATTCACCATCCTCCTGTATGCGACGTTCTGGGACGAAGGTCCAGCATCCTCATCGTCAAAAAGGGTGGGCTGTATGGTATCTTTCCTGAGGCTCTTCTTTTCCCTGTCAAGCATCCTTGCCTCATCTATACAGGCGGTGGCAATCCATACAGTTTCTTTTCTAAGACCTAAAAATTTTTTCCTTTCCTCCGGATATGTCCTTATAAGCATTGTCTCCTTTATACGGTTTTCCATCCTTGCAGCCATAAACATTTTATCAACGGCTTCCTGTTTCGTTTTACCCTCATAGATTGCGTATTTCATAATTCGCTCTCCTCACAATTTTTAAGGATTAATACTGATTATGCCGATCTGGTCAAGTGAATAATTTGTGGGTATTTCCGAATAGGAAAGCACGCCTATCCCTGGAAATGATCTTTCAATAAGTTCCCTTACAAGCCTGCGAATCTTCTGACTTGATAATATCACAGGCTGGCGCCCTGTCTTTATAACACCATCGATAACCTGGCTCGCTCCTGTGATAAACTTATTTACTACATCAGGTTCAAGAGTGGATACAAGGCCCTGTGCAGTTTCATGGATTGAATCCGTAAAGATCTGCTCTACCTCGGGATCAATAACAATGGCCTTCAATGTGTTCGACTCATCAGCATAACTGGATACAATTTGTTTTCCAAGGGACTGTCTAACGTATTCCGTGATCAGATCTATATTTTTTATTGTTGATCCATAATCCGATATTGTTTCAAGTATAGTAAGCATATTCCTGATCCTGACGCCTTCTTTAAGCAGGTTCTGTAACACTTTCTGAATATCACCTACACTTGAATTTTTCAGAGCTTCCTCTGTTACTACGGGATACTCCTTCTGCAGGGCATCTATCATACTTTTAACATCCTGCCTGGTCAGAAGTTCTCCAGCATTTTTCTTTATGACTTCCGTTATATGTGTAGCAATAACTGAAGGCGGATCGAATATATCGAACCCGAGCGACTCGGCTTTCGACCTTTCTTCGTTCAAAATCCATTTTGCATCGAGACCGAAAGCCGGTTCCTTGACTTCAATTCCTTCGATAGCACTAAGTTCCAGTTTTGGGTTCATTGCTAGGAATCTGTTAACATAGATCTTCCCTCTGCTGACTTCTGAACCCCGGATCTTCAATATATATTCCGAAGCATCGATCCCGACATTATCTATTATCCTTATAGGAGGCACAAGAATACCAAGGTCAAGTCCAATTCTTCTCCTGATCAGTTTTATACGGTCGAGCAGATCGCCTCCCTGTTCCTTATCCACAAGGGGTATCAGATTGTAGCCGATTTCGAGATTCATCGGGTCAATCCTGACTATATCCTCAACAGTGGTAACCTGTTCTGTAGCCTGCCTTGATTTTGATGTTTCTTCTTCCTTTTTCTTTATGTTCATCTCGATCGAACGGTTCATTGAATATCCGATGGCCACTATGCCGCCCCCGATGACAAGGTTGAAAGTCATGGGAAAACCGGGTACAAAACCCATAATAAAAATTGTGGCTCCTGCAATGTATAGAACCATCGGCGTCGCTCCAATTTGAGTGACGACATCTTTCCCGAATTTTTCACGCGACGTTGTTCTGGTTACGATCAGACCGGTAGCCGTCGAAATCATCAGCGCCGGTATCTGGGAAACGAGACCCTCACCGATTGTAAGCAAGGTATAAATTGAAGCGGCTTCACCGATCGGAAGATTATGAACAATAACCCCTGTAATCAGCCCGACTACAATATTTACAAGGGTAATCACGAAAGCAACCTTCACGTTCCCTGATACAAACTTCGAAGCACCATCCATTGCTCCATAAAAATCAGCTTCAAGCCTTAGTTCTTCCCTTCTTTTTCTCGCTTCATCCTCGGTAATCAAACCGGCATTAAGGTCCTCATTTATTGAAAGCTGCTTGCCAGGAAGTGCATCGAGGGTAAAACGCGCCGCTACTTCTGATACTCTCGAAGCCCCTTTTGTAATTACAAGAAATTGTATGGCCAGGATTACTATGAATATCGTTATGCCAACTATATAATTACCCGATACCACAAAATCTCCGAATGCCCTTATTACCCTTCCATTAAACGCAGGCCCGAGGGTGAGAATTAGCCTAGTTGCTGAAACATTGAGGCCCAGACCGAATACGGTCGAAAGAAGTATGATGGATGGAAATGCCGAGAAATCTGCGGGCTTCTTTACATACAGAGTGCTTAAAATTATCATCATGGATAATGCAAGGTTAAAAATTATAAGTATATCGAGAAGAAAGGTCGGCACCGGTATAATGAGCATTAGAACAACGACAATAAGAGAAACTGCGACCAATATATCAATATTTTGAGTTATTTTGAAAAGACTGCGCCTCGGTGCAGTTGCCATATTTTACTCCTAAATCAGGCCGCCACGCTACCTCTCATCTGATAGACCAGTGAAAGGATTTTCGCTACAGCCATGAAAAGCTCCGGAGGAACTTCCTGTCCAACTTCAACCTTTTTGTAAAGTTCCCTGGCCAGCGGCTTATTCTCAAGAATATATACATTATTTTCTCTTGCTATACTTTTGATCCTCTCGGCAAAGGGCCCTTCTCCCTTTGCAACAACAACCGGCGCATTCATAAAGCTGGGCTCGTATTTAAGGGCAACGGCTATGTGAGTCGGATTGGTGATGACGACATCTGCTTTTGGTATCTCCTGGATCATCCTCCTTGAAAGGAGTCTCCTTTCCATCTCTCTGATCCTTGCCTTGATTTCAGGGTTGCCTTCCATTTCCTTGAATTCCTCCTTGATCTCCTGTTTGGTCATCTTCAGGGATTCAGTATAAATAAAGCGCTGGAAAGCATAATCTCCTATTGCGAAAATCAGCAGAAGGAGCCCTGAAAAACTTACAAACTGAAATATTATTGAACAGATAAGGCTGAAAGCATCCACGAGATCCATCCTCGATATCGTTATCATTTCAGCCAGTCTCTCGTTTATTAATATGAATGCCACAGTGAAAACGCCAATAACCTTTAAAATCGATTTCGCAAGATTAAATAACGTTTCCCTGGACCAGAACATCTTCATGAAATTCGGTCCGATGTTTGAAAACATTTTACCAAAATTCAAAGAGATCTTTTTCGTGGAAAAAATAATACCCCCCTGGAGAAAGCTTGCCACTATGGCAGATATAATACCAGCGATCATCAGTGGAAGAACGCTTGAAGATGAAAGCCAGAGCATATCCAGGAAAAATGGAACTATGCTGTCCTTACTTAGTTTAAGGGTAAGAATGTTCTCCATATAATATCTCATAATACGGACAAATGAATTGTATATGAATCCCCCGATAAGTGCCACAGTCCAGAAACCTAACAGAAAAACTATAATCGCGGTCAGTTCCTGTGACCTGGGAATGTTTCCTTCCTCACGGGCCTTTCTCCTTTTGTATTCAGTCGGCTCTTCAGTCCTTCCCTCATCCTCGGCAGCGAAAAACTGCAGGTCGAATCGGAATTGAATCCCTTCGGCCAAACAGTAAAGACCCTTTAAATCTATCAATTCAAAATTATCCATAATCATACCTTTATGCCGGTTTTAATAACCGGATCAATTCATTCGTGTCCTTGAGCATTCCGTTTATGACATTCCCTCCCAGGTCCACAATCGACGGAAGTATCAGCCATATCACAAAAAAACCTACCAGCAGCTTTATATTAAAGCCCATTATCATCACGTTGAACTGAGGCGCTACCCTGGCAATAATTGCCATTGCCATATCCATCAATAGTGTAACCCCTATTATAGGCAACGATATTTTTAGCCCGATATCAAACATCGTCATTACGGCCCCGATAAAACCCTTGACAATAACTGCAACAGATGAAATGGAAAACGCTGCCGTATTTCTAAAACTTTCAACAATAATCTGCATCATAAAAAAATGCGCGTCCGCCCGCAGCAGGAGAAGGAGAATAAGAAGCCCAAAAATATTACCAATGGCCGGTACCTGTGTCTCTGAAACTGGATCAAATACTTCATTCATTCCCAAACCCATCTGGATGCTGAAGATTTGGGCGGAAACCTGGAAAGCAGAGACGATAATATATGTAAACATCCCGACTCCTGCCCCGAAAATAAAACTGGAAAGGCAGTTCAGGCCGAATTCAAGTATATCAGATCCTTCCCTATAACCCATCTGTACGACAAGCGGTACAGCGATCAGACTTGTGAAAAAAGCAAGGGCTAGTTTGAATCTGAGCGGCATGGCCTGGCCTGAAAAAAAAGGAGCCGTTAAAAAAAGACCAATCATCCTGAGCATTATAATCAAAAACACCTGGAAGTATCTTACAAACAAATCGTAAAGGCTATCCATTTCCAATCCCTTTAAATTTTAGCCACAGCTATCAAATTGAACATGTTTTTAGTAAAATCAATAAGATTGTTTAAAAAGAACGGACCGGCAACCATTAAAATTATTATAACAATTATAATCTTGGGTACGAATGTCAGCGTCTGCTCCTGTATGGAAGTCGTTGCCTGGAAAATACTTATTATCAGTCCTACAACCATTGCTGCTCCCAGAAGAGGAACAGACATTAAAAGAATCTCATACATCGTCTGGTTCAAGATTGAAAGTATTAATCCCTCACTCATGATTCTTCCCTACATTCTGAAACTGAGGATCAATTTTTCAACAAGAAGGTCCCACCCGTCGACAGCATAAAACAAGAGTATCTTAAGAGGAAATGATATCATTATGGGGGGAAGCATCATCATGCCCATTGACATCAGGACGCTGGCTACAACGACATCGATGATAACGAACGGGATCAGGATAAGCATACCCATATAAAAAGATAATGTCAGCTCATTTAGAACGAACGCTGGTATCAGGACATAAGTCGGCACGTCATCAGGGCTTCTCGGCCTTTCCAACTTTGACATCTTTATAAACCTGTATATATACCTGTCCGCAGTTTGTCTGAACATAAATTCCCTGACAGGCTGTATAGCCTTCGCATACCCCTCATTAAGCGTGATCTTTCCATCCAGGTAGGGCTTAACCCCATCGTTATAAGACTTGGAAAATACAGGGAACATAACGAACAAGCTTATGAAAAGCGCCAGACTTATCACTATCTGGTTGGGAGGTATGTTCTGAGTTGCAAGCCCCCTGCTCACAAATGACAGAACAATAAATATTCTCACAAAACTTGTAAGTACAATAAGAAGTGTCGGTGCGAGACTTATTATTGTCACCAGGAAAAGTATCTGGAGAGATAAAGCGACCTGCCTGGGCGTCTTGGCTTGCTCGATGTTAAAATTGAGGGTCGGAATAGGAATATTCGGACCTCCTGTCTGTTGAGCGTTCACAGGTGAAGTGAATAAAAAAAAGGAGAATAGTAATAATACCCCGCATTTATTCACGGAACCCCTCCCAATCCTGCAAACACAAAATGCACAGGCAGTGCTTAACTGTGCGCTATATCACCAGCATTAGTATTTTTTTTACTACTAAATTATATTATTACATATGTAAATGAAAAATGCAATACTTTTTATGAAAATATTTCCATTATGCAAGCAGCATGTGACTAGCATTTCCAGCATTAGTTCAAGCTGCGGTACCTGTTCCGCTGTCTGTACAGGGAGCTTCTCCATTTCAAGTAACAACAGTTATTGGCGCGGCACCGGGTCATAGTACACATCTGTCCTTCATAACAGCAGGCATCAGCAGAAACAAGATATGCAAGAATACTGAGATTAAAACCTTGAAGAAAAAAAGCTTTCGGCTTCGCGGAGAATTGAGTTTAAGCCCCCGCTGATTATTTTCGCAGGGGGAAGAGAATCCAGGAATACGCTACCGTATTTTTTAGTCTTTATCCTGTTGTCTAAAATAGCGATCACACCTTTATCACTTTTACTCCTTATAAGCCTTCCCATACCCTGTTTGAGACGGAGGACTGCACGCGGCAGACTGTAGCTTATAAACGGGTTGATCTCTTTATATTCCATCAGCTTTACCTTGGCCTTATAAATCGGGTCTGCTGGTGAATCGAAGGGTAGCTTTTCAATAATGACACAGCGCAGGTTATCACCCTGTATGTCTATCCCTTCCCAGAAGCTTGAAGTTGCAAAGAGTACTACATTCGCGTGTTTGCTCATCCTGGAAAGAAGCTCACCCCTCGGTGCTTCTCCCTGCTTCAAAGGATACAGGCCTTCTCCAACGAGTTCATCCCTGAGAATTTCATACATCTGGTTAAGCCTTGTATAGGAGGTAAACAGAGCGAGGACTCCGCCTTCACTCATCATCGAAAGCTCTTTTACAAGAAGAGTTTTTTCTTCTGTAACATTGCCATGGTCAAGGTCGTCCTCAAGTATATATATCTCAGCCTGTCTGCTGTAATCGAAGGGTGAGTGAAGCCGGACTTCATCCCTTCCCTTGTTCAAGGCTAGTTGCAGACCTACCCCCTCCGTAAAATAATCGAATTTTTTATTGATCATCAGCGTCGCTGAGGTGAATATGGAGAAATCCTTTTTTGAAAAAATAGAATTAGCAAGAAAATCACCTACCTCAAGCGGGCTGTAATAAAAGTGAATATTCTTCTTCGTGATCTCGATCCATTTGACAAAATTAATTTCATTTTCTGTGTTAAAAATAAGATCATAAATATTCCTCGATTCAGAAAGGCCTGACATTCTATAGCCTATTGTCTGGATTATTTCCAGCATATCCCTTGTGACAGAATTAGCTTTAAGTCTTTCAGCGAGACCTTCGAAATGAACCGTAAACTGGTTTATCTTCTTGAAAATCCCCTCCAGTGCATTAGAAAGAATTAAGAAATCCGGATTATTGATGAATTCATCATCTATACCTATAGAATTAGTCTCTTTTGCCCACCTGCCGAGAAGGCTCTTCATGTCGAACAAAAATTCAGAGATCAGTCTGGTCAGTTCTTTGTGCATTTTAATCATTTCCTCAAATGCAAGAAAATTCTCTGCGTAGGAATCTATATTTCCCCTTTTTTTGAGCAGAGCAAACAACCCGAAGTCCCTCCCTTTCTTTTCGCCATGAAGTTTCCTCAGAAGGTATAATAGAGACTGAACTGAAAAATCCTTTGAAAGTGTCTTTATCGATACATCTTCCAGGTGGTGAGCTTCGTCGAAAACGATTCCTGAAAAAAACGGGAGCATTATTCTCCGGCTCATTTCGTCAATAGCACTGAAAACAAGTGAATGATTCGCTATGATAATATTGGATTTCTCGGCCTGTAGCCTTGCCCTGTAATAAAAACAATCAATGTAATATTCGCATTTTCGCCTGGGGCAACTGTTTGAATCGCAGGCTACCTCCTCCCATACCTCTTCATTTACATATTCGCCGAATTCGCTAATAGTGCCCTCTTCACACCTTTTACACCATTCCCCTATATCAAAAATTATTCTTAAACGCTCCTTTTCCTCAAAAAGCGAATCCTGCTTTTCCTTATCCTTGATCAGGCCATACAGTTTTTTCTTGCAGAGATAATTCCCCTTCCCTATGAGGACAGCATAATTTATATTCTTCTTAAGATAAGCTTTTATAACCTTTTCCACAATAAGCATATCCTTCCCTGCAATTTGCTGCTGTAGATTTATAGTATGTGTAGAAATTATGACTCTTTTTTTGTTTTCAAGGGCCCATACAGCTGCGGGTATCAGATAAGAAAGCGATTTACCGGTGCCAGTTCCCGCTTCGGATACAAGTATCCTGGACTCATTCACAGCTTCTATAACATTTTTTACAAGCTGAATCTGTTCTTCTCTCGGTTCAAAATTCGATATGCATTCCGAGAGAATCCCTCCCTCTTCAAAGATATTCATAACATCGTCGTTTTTCAGATAAACTCTGCTTTCCGGTTTGAAAATGACATTGACAAAATCAAGGGAATTATCGACTATGTAAAAACCTATTTTTTTGTTTGCTAATTCTGCGGCCAGCTGTATATCGCTTTCAGAAGCCCGGAGAAGATCTCCATCCGGATCTTCTCCGGGATGGTTATGAATAAGTACATCTCCCTGGAGAGTTTCCATTAATATTACAGGTGCCGAATTATCGTTTCCATAAGCCATAGCCTGTGCTTCATAAATCTTTCCATCATGATCGACATTCCCTACGAAGGAAACTTCCTGTCCCCTATTAGACAGAATTTCGCTTCTTAAATAATCAATCGCTTCGGAAGTAAAACACTCTGAGACAAGTTTTTTCAAGTAAGGCTCCTTGTGATATCGGTTACTGCTGCCTTGTGTTTAATAAACTGTTCATCTCGTCGATTCCTATAAGAACCTCTCTTGGTTTGCTGGAAGTCGTGGAGGGTCCGAGAATCCTCATCCTATCCATAGCATCGATAAGACGCGAGGCCCGGTTATAACCTATCCTGAAGCGGCGCTGGAGATAAGAAGCCGAAATCTCGCCGTTTTCAACTGCTGCTTTAAGAGTTTCCGAAAAGAGCGGGTCATCCCGGTAATCCACATTATAAGAGGTACCAGCTTCACTGACCGGTGCAGACATCAGGTTTTCCACATCGATAAAGTAATCGGCAGTGCCATTTCTCTTAAGCTCTCTGACGAGGGTTTCAACATCTTTATTTGATACATAAGGGGATTGGATTCGCAGCATATCAGTAAAATTCGGTGTCATGAACAGCATATCCCCCTTTCCGAGAAGTTTCTCAGCCCCGCTTTTATCAAGAATTGTTCTCGAATCGGTCTGGGAACTGACCCGGAATGCTATCCTGGAAGGAAAATTCGCCTTTATAATGCCTGTGACGACATCTACGCTAGGTCTTTGTGTGGCTACTACCAGGTGTATTCCGACAGCTCTTGCCATCGCTGCGATTCTTGTAATCAACCTTTCAGTTTCTTTGGGAAGTCTTAGCATGAGGTTCGCAAATTCGTCTATGACTATTACTATATATGGAAAATACTCAAATGATGTCCCCCCCTTTTTTACTTCAGCCGGCCCTCCCTTCCTTACCTCAGTGTTATAATCATCCATGTTCCTGACGCCGAAATCGCTTAACATTTTGTACCTTTTATCCATTTCTGATGAGGTCCATTCAAGTACTGCTATCGCCTCTTCAGGCTTTGTAATTACTGGTGCTAGAAGATGGGGGATGCCGTTATAAAGTTCGAGCTCCACCATTTTAGGATCGATAAAAATAAACTTAACTTCATCTGCAGTTTTATTAAATGCAATACCACCGATAAGTGAATTGACATATACGCTTTTCCCGCTGCCTGTTGTTCCGGCTATAAGAAGGTGCGGCATTTCCGTCAGATCCTCTATTACTATATTCCCCGCGATATCCTTGCCCAGCAAAAGCGGCAGCTTGGCTTTTGTCCTGGAAAATTCGGGGCTTTCTATGATCTCCCTCAGCACTACGGTTCTCCTGAATCTGTTCGGCACCTCTACGCCGATTATGCTTTTGTTGCCGATTGGGGCTACTATTCGAATATTTCTGGTTCCCAGGTTCAGTGCAAGGTCTTCCGTGAGATTGACAATATTTTTCAATTTCAGACCCGACGGGGGTACTATCTCGTACCTTGTTATCGCAGGGCCACGAGAATGTCCTGATACCCTGATCTCAATTTTAAAACTTGCAAAAGTATTTTCAATGATCTTGGAAACTCTTTCGATTTCTTCATTTTCCTCGGCCCTCGAGAATGATTCGATCCCCTTTTCCAATATCGTCTTATCCGGAAATATATATGTTCCGTGCTCTTTTACCTCAGAGAAAAGGTCATCATTAAAAGCGTCCTCTTCAGTTTCCCTCGAGCGTGCTAGCTGAGAATAATCCTCTTCTCCGACAATATCATCAGGCTGTTCCAAATCGCTTTCTATAATATCCTGAGGCTGTTCATCTAACTGTCCGCTAAGTTTCCCTTTAATTTCTTCTTCGAATTGATTGTTGATTTCTGCCAATACGTTTAAATGCCCGTTTTCGTCCACAAGCCATGAAGGGGCTTTCCCTGTTTCCAATCGAAATTCATTCGTGTTTTTTTGGACATGGGAATTCTTTAAAAAATCAGGTTCTGCTGCCTCCGGTGGAAATTTTTCTCCTTCCGTTTTGGGGCCGAAAGCATCCATTAAGTTGTCCTCATCGCTACGCAGTGACAGAATATCTCCTCTCTCCAGGACTTCCTCTCTGCTGCTGAAAATAAGTCCGAATATCTGAAAGGGAGAAAGTATGAACAATCCTATTATCTTAGCAAGTCCGTATGTCATACTTCTGAATAATTTCATCGCAGAGGAAAGAGAAAGGAGGAGAAGGAGGAAGAATATGCCGATGATAATATACTGATTCATCAATTCTGAGAGACTTTTCGAAATTGAAAGCCCCAGGAGACCGGCATCGATGTAAGTTGCTTTTGAAACAGCCGAAGCTAGTATTACTGAAATACTTATGGTCACAAATATAAACAGAGCTGCCTTGATAAAGATCCTTCCAATCTTCGCACCGACCATGATATTTATACCGGCGACGAATGATCCGAAGGCAAGAGCAAGTGACGCATATTTGCCGTATAGTAAGACAAGTGGTGAAGAAATCCATGCTCCAAAAGAACCGGCTATATTCATAGAGGGATGGTTAATGCTGGATACAAGCAGCGCAGAATCACCCGGATTAAAACTTAGAAGAGCGAGGACCAGGACAGCCGACAGGGCAATAAAAGAATAACCTAAAAATACTCTCATTTAAAAAGCCCCTTCCAACCACCTTTTGCCATAGCTAATTATAAAGCATTAAGTGGAAAAATAAAACAATTGAATTATTTGAGGATAATCTAAATCAGAGGATAATCTAAATCTTGACATTTTTACCTCTTTGTAAAAAAATAAGTTAACTGCCTATCCTTGATGGAGGAGCATGGAAAAATCTAAAATATTTATCGTGGAAGATGAACTGATCATAGCAAAAGAACTCGAAACTAAACTCATTAATGCCGGATATTCGGTTAGCGGTATTGCTACATCCGGAGAAGAAGCGGTGGAGGGTGCGCTTAAATTTAAACCGGATATCATCCTTATGGATATAACGCTCCATGGGTCAATGACCGGAATTGAAGCTGCTGAGATTATCGGAAAATCACAAACAATCCCGGTTATATATATTTCCGCCTCATCCGACGAGACCACGATAAAAAAGGCCGAAAAGAGCGCCCCTTTCGGTTTCATCATAAAACCATACGAGGATAGGGAGCTTCATAACAATATTGAAATTGCCCTCCTGAGGCACCAGATTGAAAAACAGTTCATCGGCAGGGGGGAGTGGTTTACTTCGGTTTTTGACAGTATGGGCGATGCTGTTATAGCTACCGACAGAAACAGTAACATACTCATAATGAATCCTCAGTCTGAAAAATTGACTGGATGGAGCAAAGAAGAGGCAACAGGCAAAAAAATCACGGAGGTTTTTAAAACAATTGATGAAAAAACGGGCGAAGATCTTACTTACAGCCTTTTAAAAAATCGAAATAAAGCACTGGGTGACACCCTGATAAATACCCAAATCCTCATTTCCAGGACAGGACAGAAAATATATATAGATAAAAACACCGAACTGATTAAAGAAGAAAACGGAGCCATACGGGGTGTTGTCCTGATCTTCAGGGACATAACTGAAAAAAGAATACTTCAGCAGAGAATCCTTGATTCAGAAAAAAAATTCCGTCAAATTTTCGACAATACCGACGATGCTGTCTTTCTTTATGATAAAGGTATATGTGTGGATTATAATGTAAAAGCTGGAAGGTATTTCGGACGCAAAGATGTTTATTTAACGGATATTCCGCTGAATTTACCTCAAACATCTTTCGAATATATCGTCAGTCAGATTATGCTTGATAAAATCGGCAGAGGTGAATTCTCCATCATGACAAGGGCCGGTTCCACTATTGAGGCCGATATCAGCAGAACATCCATGGAAATAAGTAATAAGCTTATGGATCTAATCGTCATTCATGACATTACGGAGAAGAATAAGCTTGCAAATTCGCTCCGGCAAAGTGAAAAACAGTACAGACAGCTTGTAGAACTGGCTGAAGAAGGAATTTGGTCAATTAATAATAATTTTGAAACTACTTTTGCAAATCCAAGAATGGCCGCTTTAACAGGTTTTACTGTTTCACAGATGAACGGAAGACAATTCTATTCCTTTTTTTATCCTGAAGACATCAAAAATTTTCCGAAAATTGGCATGAAAAAATTATCCAGAAAAAATTTAAGTTTTGAGGCCCGGCTGATCAGGAGGGACAGGTCGTCCATTTTTGTTCATATGACCGGTTCTCCTCTATTATCCGAAGCTGACCCAGGCTTTATATTTGTAGTATCGGATATTACGGATATAAAAAAAGAACAGGATGAGATCAGGAAACTTTCTTACGCTATAGAACAGAGCCCTTCTTCCATCGTTATAACAGATACTGAGGGAAATATAGAATATATCAACTCCAGGTTTATGGAGCTCACGGGATATTCCAGAGAGGAATTAATCGGCAAAAACCCGCGTATTTTAAAATCCGGCGATACGTCACCAGAGAGTTATGCAATGATGTGGAATACGATTAAAAGTGGAGATACATGGCGCGGGTTTTTTCATAATCGAAAGAAAAACGGCGAATTGTACTGGGAAGAAGCATCTCTTTCACCGATCAAAAACGGAGACGGTGTGATAACTCATTATATCGGGCTGAAAGAGGATATAACAGATAAAAAGGCTGCTGAGGAAAAACTGCAAAAAACACTTTCCGAATTCGCCGATCTTAATAAAAATCTTGATAAAAAGGTTATAGAAGAGGTCGAAAAAAATAGGGAGATGGACCGGGTGCTTATACAGCAGTCCAGGCTTGCCGCTATGGGGGAAATGATTGGAAATATAGCTCATCAATGGAGACAGCCTATTAATGCGCTTGGTATAATCATACAGAATATTGGCCAAGCCTTCGATTACAATATGCTCACAAAAAAATATTTAGATGATACCATCAGCAGAGCAATGTCTGTCATCTTGTACATGTCGAAAACAATTGATGATTTCAGGAATTTCTTTAAACAGGAAAAGGAAAAAGAGGCTTTCAGTATTAATGATGCCGTAAAGAAAACAATTTCTTTCGTCGAATCAAGCCTGAAGGACCATAACATAGAGATAAAATTTACGCCGGAAAAAGAAATAATCAGGTTCGGCTATCCGAATGAATACTGCCAGGCCATTATGAACCTTATGAGCAACGTAAAAGATGTTATTATCGAGAGAAAAATACCTGAGTCATCAGTAATTATAACTCTAAAAGAGGAAAATGGAAAGTCTGTCCTCACAGTTCAGGATGAAGCTGGGGGTATTGCCGAAAATATTATAGATAAAATATTCGACCCTTATTTTACAACAAAAGAATTCGGTTCGGGTATAGGGCTTTACATGTCCAAAGTAATCATAGAAAATAATATGGGTGGAAAACTTACCGCTTTTAATATCGGGAAAGACCAGAGAAAAGCCGGTGCGGTTTTCAGAATTGAATTGTAAGTTATTAACTTTATTTTTAATAAAAATGGGGGTAAGGTATTAAGTAATTGAAACCGGACTCTTTTCTACAAACTATATTTATTTATTGAAGGAGGATATCCAATGAATAGATCTTTTTTCATCTATCTTACAGTTTTTTTATTCATGATGACAGGGAAATTTTTCCCTGCTTCAAACAACACTAATAGGGCTTATTCGATCAGTGTAACCGTAGGCATCGTCAAATATTCAGAAAACAACGGCTCAAACTGGATGAAAGCTTTCCCCGAACTCGAACTTATGGAAAAATCCCTTGTTAAAACAGGGATTAACTCATACTGCGACATCCTGATGCCCGAACGCGGAGTTTTCCGGGTTATGGATAACACAACAATCCAGATAAAAGAACTGAAAAAGCAGGTTGAACAGATAAAGATAAGGAAAGGAAATGCGATTTTCAATATAGCTAAAAGCCTGGAACCGGGTGAAAGTTTTACCGTTGAGACATCGGTCGCTAATGCTGCTGTCAGGGGTACGAAGTTTGAAATCGATTCCGATGACAGTAACATCAATGTTTCAGTCTCAAGCGGCAAAGTCAGCATTAAAAGAAATGTTAACATCCCCGAGGAGTATCAGAATGATGAAGAAGTCCAGAAATTGCTTACAGTTGAAGCCGAATCGAATCAGACAATAACTCTTACTATGGATGAAAACAGGGAACTGGAGAAGACGATTAACAGGGTAAAGAATGATAAGGATGAAGTCCTCTCTGTCCTGAGGAATTCTCATGAAGCAACCCTTAAAAAGCTCAAAATAATGAAAAGAAATATCAAGCGCGTATTCGATGAACTTGAGAAATACAGTGATGCCTCACAGGACGACCAAAACCAGAGCGACGACACTGAAAACGCTGTTGAAAAAGTCAAGCAGCACTGAAGTTGATTTTACAAAGTGCAAAAAAGGGGGGCTGCTACCCCCCTTTCAATATTTCGTAAATTTATTTATATAAATTATAAAATGCTTCCCTGCCTTTATACTGGGCAAAATCTCCAAGCTCTTCTTCTATTCTGATAAGCTGATTATACTTTGCTACCCTGTCGGTTCTTGAGATAGATCCAGTCTTGATCTGGCCAGTATTAAGCGCCACTACAAGATCTGCAATAGTCGTATCTTCAGTCTCACCACTTCTGTGTGATACAACCGCTGTATAATTAGCTTTTTTCGCCATTTCTACAGCATCTATTGTTTCCGTCAGAGTCCCGATCTGATTGAGTTTTATCAGGACTGAATTCGCAATACCTTTTTGAATCCCTTCCTTGATTATGGCGGGATTGGTAACAAATATATCATCACCTACGATCTGTATTTTACGACCCAGTTTTTCTGTCAGCATTTTCCATCCGTCCCAGTCATTCTCACCGAGACCGTCTTCAAGTGAAATGATCGGATAATTCTGTACAAGATTGACATAAAATTCGACCATTTTCTCAGAGCTGTAGATCTCCTTTGAAGATTTCCAGAATTTATATCCTTTTTTACCGTCTTTTTCCGCTTCACTCCATAATTCACTCGCAGCAGGGTCAAGCGCTAATGAAATATCTTCTCCGGGTTTATAACCAGCCTTTTTGATGGCCTCAACTAACAGTTCCAGAGGCTCTTCATTGCTTTTAAGGTCAGGAGCGAAACCTCCTTCATCGCCTACAGCAGTTGAATAGCCTTTCCCTTTCAGAATCGATTTTAAAGCATGAAAGGTTTCAGCTATATATACTAGTGCTTCTTTAAAAGAAGGAGCCCCTATCGGCATGATCATAAATTCCTGCAGGTCTACAGTATTGTCTGAGTGCTTGCCTCCATTTAAAACATTTGCCATCGGCACCGGCATAATCTTTGCATTGGTACCCCCGATATAGCGGTAAAGAGGCAGGCCGATATATTCAGCAGCAGCGCGAGCTGCAGCCAGGGATACCCCGAGAATAGCGTTAGCACCCAGCTTTCCTTTTGTTGGTGTACCGTCAAGCTCGATCATGACCTGATCAATCTCTACCTGGTTCAGACTATCCAGTCCTACCACCTCTTCGGAAATTATGCTGTTCACATTCTCAACGGCTTTTTCCACACCCTTGCCCTCCAACCTCTTTTTATCACCATCCCTGAGCTCTACAGCTTCCCTTTCCCCCGTTGAAGCCCCGCTCGGAACTGCAGCCCTTCCTATAGTGCCGTCTTCAAGGGATACCTCAACCTCAACCGTTGGATTGCCCCTTGAATCAAATACTTCTCTTGCATGCAGGTCAACAATCGTCGACATATATCCCTCCAATTATTATTTTATCAGTATCATTGATGATTTGAAGTGAACTTAACCAACTATAATAGTTCCCGGAAGGAGAAAAGTCAAAATCCCTGTGGTTTTTAATCTGAGAGAGATAATAGGGTGAATAAAAGGTAGAAAACCAAAAATTTGTTTTTTTATCTATACCTGACTATTCTATTAATAACTTGGGGTAACAAATGGATCCTTTATACCTTTTCGGTCCTTCTATTAAAAAATGGTTCGAAGAACAGATCGGATCGCCAACAGAAATTCAGCAAAAGTCATGGCCTTTGATCGCTGGAGGCAGGCATATCCTGATGAGTGCACCCACAGGAACAGGTAAAACTCTGGCCGCCTTCCTCTGGGCGATCAATCAGCTTCTAACCGGTGTTTGGCCAAAGGGTGAAACCTCTGTTCTCTATTTATCACCTATGAGGGCTCTAAACAACGACATAAGGAAAAATCTTCTCATTCCGATTGAACAGATAGGAGCAGATATCGGTGTTTTTGTTCGGAGTGGCGACACACCCCCGGATGAGAGGCGCAGGATGTTCAAACAGCCCCCTGAAATTCTAATTACAACCCCTGAAAGCCTTAATATACTTTTAACTTCAAAAAACAGCTGCTTTATTTTTAAAAGTTTAAAAACCGTTATAATGGATGAAATTCATGCCATCGCCGGAAACAAAAGAGGAACACTGCTCATCAGTTCGGTGGAAAGACTCACCAGAATTTCAGGAGAGTTTCAAAGGATAATACTGTCAGCAACAATAAGGCCTATTGAGCTGGTAGCAGATTGGGCGGGCGGCAAAAGAGACATCCAGATAGTTGAAGCCAGCAGGTCTAAGAAATACGAGATAAAGGTGGAATTCCCGGCGTATTCCCCAGGAATGATTAATGATAAATCAATATGGCCATCTTTGATTGAGGAATTCAAAAGACTCATAAAAAATCGTAAATCTACGCTGATATTCGCCAACAGCAGGCGCCAGACTGAAAAAATCGCAAGACTGATGAATGAAAATGAAACGGAAATCTTAGCCTATTCACATCATGGCTCAATTTCAAGGGAGTTGAGGCTTGAAGTAGAGGATAAACTTAAAAAAGGTGAACTCAGGTCCATAGTCGCCACAAGCTCTCTTGAGTTAGGTATCGATATAGGGGAACTTGACCAGGTTATCCTTGTAGATTCTCCCAGATCAGTTTCCTCCGCACTTCAGAGAATTGGAAGGGCAGGTCATAAAGTGGGTTTTATAAGCCGGGGGGTTCTATATCCAACACATGACAGGGATTTTATCGATGCTGCAGTAATGGCAAGGGCTGTAGAAGATTATGAAATTGAACCTTTAAAACCCGTTGAAAACCCGCTTGATATACTCTCACAGATCATTCTATCAATGATTACAACTGAAGACTGGGACATTGTCAGCTTATATGATTTCATCAGAACCATCTACCCTTATAGGAACCTGCCATATAATCATTACCTTCTTGTTTTAAATATACTTTCCGGAAGATACGCCGGTAGCAGGATAAAGGAATTGAAGCCGCGAATATCGATTGATAATCTGAAGAAAATTGCTAGCGCTCTTGATGGTTCTGCATCCCTGGTATACCTTTCAGGTGGTGCAATACCAGACAGAGGTTATTACAATCTTCGTGTCCAGGATACTAATTCTAAAATCGGCGAACTTGATGAAGAGTTTGTCTGGGAGAGGAAGATCGGGGATACTTTCTCTCTAGGACCATCCGTATGGAAAATCAGGAATATCACAAATAATGACGTTATTGTAATCCCGGCCGGCGGCGAACCAAAAATTATTCCATTCTGGAAAGCGGAAGATTCCGACCGGGGGTTCTTTTTCTTCGAAAAAGTCGGATTATTTCTGGAAAAAGCCTCCAGCATGGTTGACAATGAAAAGGATTTTATTAATTTACTTATATCCGAATATTCCATGAGCGAGTCTGCCGCCTGGAAACTTACAGATTTTCTCAAATCACAGGTTAAGTTCACAAAATCACCTCTACCCTCCAGAAGCCTCATTATTGCTGAACATATCAAGGATCAGTCTTCAGGTGATTATAGCGGGATCGTCCTGCACACTTTTTGGGGAGGAAGAGTAAACCGGCCTTTTTCATTTATTCTTTCCTCAGCATGGCAGAATAAATACGGCAACCCCATAGAGGTTATGTCCGGCGATGACAATATTCTCTTAATGCTCCCGCCTGAATTTAAGCTCAGTGATGTTCTTGAACTTCTATATGCATCAGACCTTGAAGGACTTCTCAAAGAAAGCATTGAGAATACAGGATATTTCGGGGCCCACTTCCGGGAAAATGCTGGAAGGGCACTGCTGCTTCCGAAAAATTGGTTTAACAGCAGGGTTCCTCTATGGCTGAACAGGTTAAGATCAAAAAAATTGCTTGAAGCTGTCAGCCCCTACAAGGACTTTCCGATCACAATTGAGACCTGGAGGGAATGTCTGCAGGATAGCTTTGAGCTTGAAAATCTAAAAAAATTGATCGAAGAGATACGTACCGGCGAAATAAAAATCAGTGAAATATATACTCCATGGCCATCCCCTTTTTGCGGAAATATCATATGGCATCAGAAGAACAAATATGTATATGAAGATGATACTCCAATTCCTTCTGAAACTTCAAGGCTTTCAGGAGATATATTCAGGGAAATGCTCGCATCAGGCGGATTGAGGCCGCTTATCCCGGCAGATACCATATCGCTGCTGGATCAGAAGTTAAAAAGAACCTATCCTGGCTATGCACCCCAGAATTACAAAGACCTCCTCGAATGGCTGAAAGATAGACTTTTGATAGGCGAATTAGAATGGAAAGAATTGACAGAACTGACCGGCTGGTATGATAATGCAGGGGATGATATCATATCCATAAAGCCTCCTTTGTCAAAATTCCGCCTCGTTTGCGCCACAGAATATCTTCCGCTTGTTTCTTCATTCTATGAGCTTTCACCGGAAGAACTCGATATCTCTCCCATGAATCAGGATGTATCAATCGAAGGGTATATAAAGAATAATTATAAAAAACTCTCATCAGAGCTTTCGGAATCAGCTCTGCTTGACAGGGGAAGGTTTTTTCTGCAGTGGATATCATACTACCCTGTTATCGATACAGAGATTATCCCTGGTTTGATAGGCCTGTCAAAAGCTGACCTTGCAGAAATACTGGAGGAATTATCCAAATCTGGTGAAATTATTATTGATAAACTGATAGAGGGTTCGGAAGGGATTTTTGTAGCGGAGAGATCCAACCTTGAGTACCTTCTCAGAACTTTAAGAAAAAAAAGAAGCCCTGTTTTCAAAGCACTCCCAAAAGATTTTCTTCAGCTTTTCCTGGCAAACCACCTGGGGCTTACGGGCAAAAACAGCTCAATTGACAGCTTTAAAACTGATCTGGAAAAGCTTTTCGGTTACCCACTGAAAGCTTCCATCTGGGAGGAACTGATATTTCCCTCCAGGTTTGCCCACTATTTTCCCGCATGGCTTGACAGTCTCCTGCAAAACACGGAGCTGCTATGGTTCGGATGCGGAAAACAAAAGGTTTCATTCGCTTTTCCGGAAGATATTGAACTTTTTTTCGGGCCCAGGGATCCCATTGAATTTCTGGAATTCCCGGATATTAAAAGGTGGTATAGCTTTTTTGAACTGGCTGAAATCATGAAAACCACCTCGGAGAAAGCTGCCGGGAAGATATGGAATATGGCATGGAAGGGACTGATATCAAATGATTCATTCGAACCGGTCAGAAAAGGTATCCTGAACAATTTCACAGCTTCAGGCATAAAGGAACAGGCCGGAATAGGCCGTCGGGGTCACCGGAGCAGATGGGAATCCAGCCGCCCCCTTAGCGGTAAATGGTATGCCCTTCAGGTAACCCGGACCGGCAGAGATCTTCTCGGTATGGCGGAAATTCAAAAAAGCAGAGCGCGTATTCTTTTTGACAGGTATGGCATCATATTCAGGGAAATTTTAAACAACGAAGAGCCGGAATTCAGGTGGGGCAGTCTTATAAGGACATTCCGACTGATGGAACTTTCAGGTGAGATTCTGTCGGGTTATTTTTTTGAGGGTATACCCGGACCTCAGTTCGCTTCACAAGAGGCTTACCGCGAACTCCTTGTCAACCTTCCCAATGACAGGATTTACTGGCTTTCAGCTGCAGATCCGGCTTCTCTCTGTGGTACAGGCATTGAAGGTATAAGCTCAAGGTATCCTAAAAGATCATCGTCAAATTTAATGGTTTTTCATGGTGAGCGGCTTGTGCTCATCATCAGCAGGAGTGGAAAACACCTGGAATTTCTGGTCGGTCCCGATCATGCAATGATTGAAAAATATCTTGACATTATAAAAGTCCTTCTTACAAGGGAATTCAATCCTTATTCATCACTAAGGGTTGAAAGAATAAACGGCATAGCGGCTAACGAAAGCCCGTATAGAGGTGTGCTTATTAATTTCGGCTTCAAGTCCAGTTATAAGGGCCTTGAGATCTGGAGATATTAAACATTACCCGGAGTGGCTTTTTTTTCGTCTCCCTTTTTTTCAAACAGAACAAGCAGTATAACAATTATAAAGCCGAAAGTAATAAGCATGTCGGCTATATTAAAAATAAATGTCCTTATCACGGGACCGATTCCCACATTTAAAAAATCTATTACACAGTTGTCGAAAACCCTGTTGTATATATTATTGGCGCCTCCTGTGAGGATCATGGAAAATGCGGCTGTCTGAACCGGGGTGATCTTATTAGATAGAATTATATATATTAACAATATAATAAGAATAAAAGCCGGGGCTACTGTCAGTATAATGAACCTGCCGATGTCTGGAAGATTCTGGCCCAATGAGCCAAACGCTCCGGAATTTTCAGTATAAACAAGCCTGATTGTGTCAAAAAGATATGAAGCTGTCTTACCCGGTATAAGTTTTTCCCTCGCCAGGCTCTTAGTTGTCTGGTCCGCCAAAGTTCCTGCAGCCAATATGCTTAAAAGTAGAATAAGTCTTGGCAATAATTTCATCTTTTTTCTCCGCTATGACTGATGAATATCTATTTTATTATCTCAAAGAGGAATTGTCAAAGATCTTTACCAGACACTAAAATACAGCAGAAGCAGGTATTTTCCCTGTATTCTTTTGCTCTTTTACCGCATATAAATTATACTACAATCAAGATAAGTAAGGACATTACAACTGAATGAAATACATAAGCACAAGGGGCAATCATATCCCTGTAAGAAGCACTGAAGCCATACTAACAGGTATGGTTCCCACAGGGGGTCTTTTTGTCCCTGAAATTTTATCTGATATCGATATTGGCTCCCTTAGCGGAAAATCATACCAGGATACAGCATTTGAAGTTCTCAGATGTCTGCTTTGTTCTGAATCGGATTACCCAGAAGCCGATCTTATCAAGTATATCAATAAAGTCTATAACCTCTTCAAGTTTGATTCGGATAAGGTGACCCCCCTTCATTACCTTGATGAAATTACAGCAGTACTTGAGCTTTGGCATGGGCCGACAGCTGCTTTCAAGGACCTCGCCCTTCAAATATTGCCTTACTTCATCTCAGGCGGCCAGAAGATACTCAAGAAAAGTAAAGAAATCGTTATTCTTGTCGCTACATCCGGTGATACCGGTAAAGCCGCTCTGGAGGGATTTAAAAACATACCCGGAACAAGAATTATAGTTTTTTATCCTGATAGCGGTGTAAGCCCGGTCCAGGAAGCTCAAATGCTCACAACAGGAGGAGCTAATACCTATGTAATAGGGGTGAAAGGTAATTTTGACGACTGCCAAAATGCAATAAAGGAGATTTTTTCAGACTCTGCTTATAACGAATTACTTGATAAAAAAGGTTTTGAACTGTCCAGCGCAAATTCCATAAATTGGGGAAGGCTGGCTCCTCAAATAGTTTATTATTTCTGGGCATATTTCCAGATGGTAGAAAACAAAACAATTATCAAAGGGGACAAGATCGACATCTGTGTTCCAACTGGTAATTTCGGGAATATTCTCGCGGCATTCTATGCCAGAGAGATGGGACTTCCTGTTTCAAAACTTGTCTGCGCTTCAAACAGAAACAATGTTCTGACTGATTTTATCAGGACAGGTATTTACAATAAAAAAAGAGAATTTTTTAAAACAATCAGTCCTTCAATGGATATTCTGATTTCCTCCAATCTCGAGCGTTTTTTATTCTACATTTCGGGAAGCAATCCCCTGAAAATCATAAGATGGTATAATGAACTCAGCCAGACCGGAGAATTCAAGGTGGATGAGATGACGCATCAAAGAATCAGCGGCATTTTATTCGGTGATTTTGCAACTGAAGAAGATACATACTTATACATAAAAAAAGTGTTCAGTGAAAAGGGATACCTGATGGATACTCATACAGCCGTCGGAGTAAAGGCTCTCGACACTTACCGGGGCTTAAGGTCAGGAGCAGAACCGGCTGTAGTATGCGGAACGGCTTCTCCCTATAAATTCAATTCATCGGTCTATTTTGCCATTACTGGAGACGCATCGCTTACAGATGAATTCATTATACAGAAAAAATTAAAGGAACTGACTGGCGTCGCTCCGCCGAGATCTATTGAAGAACTTGAAAGCCTTAAAAGACGCCCTCGCAGGGTGATAGAGGTTTCTGATATCCGCAATTATATAATAAGTATACTCAGCCCGAACAGGAAAGTTCATATAAGCATAAAAAATAGAAAACCGCTTTATTCACCGAAAAAGCGCTTATGAAGAAGTCGCATCGCATCGTCAGCCCTGTCTTTCATGATCACAACTGATATTTTTATTTCAGATGTTGAAATCATCTGTATATTAATTCCTGCTTTGGCAAGCACATCAAAAACGGATGCGGCTACCCCTGAATGACTCCTCATTCCAATTCCGACTACAGAGACTATAGCAATATCCTGATTGTAACTCACTTCCTCAGCACTGAGTTCTTTTTTTAGTTCATCCATTATTTTTTTTGTTTCATCGATATCAGTTGAAAGTACAGTAAAGGAAATCTGGCTTTTCGAATCCCTGCCTACACTTTGAACAATCATATTAACATTTATATTGGATTCTCCGAGTTTGTTAAAAATTCCAGAGGCTACCCCTGGCCTGTCTGGTATTCCCGATATATTGACCTGGGTCTCATCGGTTTTTTTCGCTATACCCGTTATTACCATATCTTCCATATCTAAATTCTCCTTAACAACCAAAGTACCTTCATTTTCAATAAATGTCGAAACTACTCTCAATGGGACGCCGTATTTCATGGCAAAAATCACCGATCGGTCATGGAGAACTTTCGCACCCATTGAAGCAAGTTCAAGCATTTCATCATGAGAAATAAGGGAAAGTTTCTTTGCATCTTTCACTATTCTGGGATCTGCCGTATAAACTCCATCAACATCTGTGTATATATCACACCTATCAGCTTTCAAAGAGGCGGAGATCGCCACAGCAGTTGTATCAGAACCTCCTCTTCCCAGAGTAGTTATGTTCCCTTCCTCATCAATACCCTGGAAACCGGCCACGACTACTATTTTCCCCTCTTTAAGAGATTTCATTATTTTTTCCGTATTTATATCCAGAATCTTAGCTTTTGTGAAATCAGCGGTTGTTTTGATCCCGATCTGGGCTGCATTATATGAAATCGCGTCAACTCCAAGATCATGAATCGCCATAGATAGCAGTGCTATCGAAACTTGTTCACCCGTCGATATGAGCATATCCATTTCTCTTTTCGACGGGTTTTTTGTCACCTGCTTACCCAGATTTATAAGGTAATCAGTTGCCCCGCTCATAGCCGATACAACAACCACTACATCATTGCCTTTAATTTTAGTACCTATAACTTTAGCCGCAACATTCCTTATCTTCTCTACGTCGCCGACTGATGTACCACCGAATTTTTGAACAATCAGCGCCACTATAATCCTCCGCCAAAGAAATTATGGTAACTATTATATAATAAATTCGATATTTTTTAAATAATCCTGTATTTTTATTTATGCCTGTAATAATAAATATTTTGCAGGATTTATCAAATTATTATAAAATAATTAAATAAATTAAAAGAGCTTACGTGTTTAAAGAATTTATCGAAAAAAAAATCGGCTTTCCAATGCTAATCTGCTTAGGTAATGAAAATATACTTCTGAACGATATAACCCCTGAAAGTTTCAGGTTTCATGAAATAGTGAACCTCATCAAAAAAAACAGAGAGCTGAAACTTGCTTTTTTTTCCTCCCAGCCGCCTTTCGTTTTCGAGAGGATCCATTCTGTGTGCGATACATTCATACCCGGCATTTCTCAAAAAATCGACACCCTTCTGCGAGAAATTATCAAGAACGGTGAAAAGGAGAACATTACACTAATAGCAAAAAAAGTTGGTCTGATTGATGAAAAAATCAAGTGCGCTCCCCTCAAGCTGATGAGAAAAATTCTTAACGAGGAATACTACCTTGAAGGGGAAATGATCCCACTGCTTGACAAATTCCCTGAGATTTATATAAATGTTTATATAAAAGTCAAAGAAAATGAACTTCATATAGAAATCGAGAATCATGGTTTTATTGACAAAAAGACACAGATTATGATCCAGAATAGGATTGAGACGGGGCATGCTCTGGCGCTCTTCGATCTCCGACAGGAATTTGAGATGAAAAAATTCGAAGAATGCAGTGAAATTATCAGAGGATTCTACCTGAGAGAAAATCCGGCCAATACTTTTGATGAACTATGGAACGCCTCTAATAATCAGAATTTCAATGAATTCTGGAATGAATCTCCTTATTTTAACTGCATAAATTCAGGGACTTATACGTCTTTTTATCCTTATTTCGCCATCTGTTACCAGCAGTTATGGGCGGCACTGAAAAAAAAGGAAAATCCCTCTGAAGAACATTTTTCGGCGGGGATGGGATATATTCAGTGCGCTTTTATAATCGAGGCCAACAGGAACCTTTATGGAACATACGGTAAAATATTTACACCCCGGAATCAGGGCGACAGGACTATGGCAGGATTCAAAATAGGATTACCGCAAATTGAAATAGACATATGATTAGGAACGGTCTCATTCAGAGGGGATTATAGATAGTGATCCTGTTCTTTCCGTTTCTTTTCGATGAGTACAACGCTTCATCAGTGTGATTGAAAAGATAATAGTTTTCTTCCCCATCCTTGGGAAATTCGCAGATGCCGATTGAAAGTGTAAAACCGAATTCCCTTCCATCATCCGTATGAAACCTGATAGTACGTATGAGGTTGAGAAGCCTTTCGCAAACCTTGTATGCACTTTCCACACTCGTATTGGGCAGAAGCAGGATAAATTCATCTCCGCCATAACGGCAGGCTACATCTATGTCTTTACGAATGGTATTTTCTATAGATGAAGCCAGTTTCTGAAGTGTTTTATCCCCATAATTGTGCCCGTAGGTATCATTGATATCCTTGAAATTATCAATATCAAAAAGAGCGAGAGAGAAGATTCTTCCATAACGCTTACTCCTTTCTATCTCATCAGAAAGTTCTTTAAAAAAATAATGATTGTTAAAAAGTCCGGTAAGGCTGTCATGAATAGCCCAAAGGAAAAGCCTCGCATTTTCAAGAATCGTAGATGTAAAGTTGGCAATTATTGTAATTGTTTCAAGGTCGTCATTAGTAAAAGGAGGTTTAGATTTTGTTTTTGTTATTTCAAAAACAGCGGAAATATCATTATTAATCTTCAGGGGCATGGCTATAACCGAACCGACATCTATTTTCATTATATCACCGATTATCGGCGTTTCATAAGGACTGTCGTCTATTGAAGAAACAAGAATGGGAATACCCATCTCAAAAGCTTTTCCTGCTACCCCTTCACCTGATTTTATTCGAATATTAAGGAGATCATTATATCCTTCAAAAATACCTGAATCGAGGACTATTTTATTATTTGAATCATAAACATAGGTATTCTGATATTGGAGAATCTTATTAGTTTCATCAAAAACGATCAAAGATCCCTGCGAGGCCTCGACGGATTCTATTGCGAATCTGACAATCATTGTTTTCAGGATATCGCTTTCCCTGAGATCAAGAATCCTAAGGAATTCGCTCATTTCCTTGATTATCTTAATGGCCCTGTCTTTCTTTACATATAGATACCGCAGTTCGGGAATGCTAGGTTTTTTAAGCCCGACTAATTTTCTTCTACTCATTTACCCCCCGAAAACATGGGTCATCTCAGCAATTTTCCTATCCTTTTAACAATTTCTCCGCTTGTAAATTGATATTGATTAAGTAGTTCCTTCCTGGTACCTACAGAAGGGAATTCTTCGGGAATAGTTATACAGTCCAATTTTTTTTTATTATTTTTTATTAAAATTTCATTGGCCAGATATTCAGCTATTCCCCCGTTGCTTACACCTTCCTCAATGATCAGCACCGGTCTCCCGTCCCCTGCTAAGTGCAGTAAAATATTATAACTTATTGGCTTTGCAAAACGCAAATTAATTATTTCTAATCCAATATTATTTTTTTTACAGGCTTTTTCGGCCTTGAGAGCCTCCCTGAGGAGAGTACCTGTTGACACTATCACAGCATCTTTACCATCGGTTACTTTTATTCCTTCTCCAATCACTATCGGATATTTGAGAGCGTTATATCCTGAATAATCCTGCGCTATATCTTTCGGATATCTTATCGCTATTGGAGAATTTAAATTGGACAAAGCAAACTCCAGCATCATACATAATTCTGTTTTACAGGAGGGCAGCATAATAGTGAAATGAGGAATCATTCTCAGAAAAGATATATCAAATATACCCTGGTGCGTTTCACCATCTCCCGGAACAAGGCCTGCCCTGTCCAGGCAGAAAAGTATCCTCGCTTTTGAAATTCCTGCATCGTGGATAAGCTGGTCAAAACCTCTCTGGAGAAATGTCGAATAGATCGCCACGACGGGTTTTTCTCCCCTTAGAGAGAGCCCGAGAGCGTAATCGACAGCATGCTGTTCAGCTATACCCAGATCAGTAAAACGGTCAGGATAGAGATCAGCAAATTCTTTAAGACCTGTCCCTGTCTTCATAGCAGCAGTAATTGCGAATATGGCTGGATCATTTTTAGCAAGCTGGATAAGCGTATTTCCGAAAACCTTGGAATAACTGTAGTCTTCATTATTGATGGGTATGCTCCCATCTCCGTTTACTGTTATTCCTGAAATACCATGGAAATGACCGGGGTTATCCTCTGAGGGTTTATATCCCTTGCCCTTTGTTGTAACCACATGAATTATAATTGATTTGTTTATATTTTTTATTTCCCTAAAGGTTTCAATAAGTTTTTTTATATTGTGCCCGTCAATTGGACCACAGTAGCTTATGCCCATATCCTCAAAAAAGTTTTTCTGTATCATGATGGATTTAATACGTTCTTTCAAGCCATATAGCAGTGCAACAATCGGACGGCCTACCATCGGTATCCTCCTTATCATTATCGATTCGAGGTTTCTTTTAAACCTCAGATATGACCTGGAAGTCTGAAGTTTTTTAAAATATCTTGTGATGCCTCCTACGTTGTGAGATATCGACATGCCATTGTTATTCAAAATAATAATTACAGGAAGGTTATCATGTGATATAGTGTTTAAAGCCTCGTAAGCCATGCCTCCGGTGAAAGATCCATCGCCTATTACAGCTATAGTATTAGAGACATTACCTTTTATTATCTTTGCGCGCGCCATGCCGGCTGCGATTGAAAGGGAAGTTGAACTATGCCCCGTGTGCACCGGATCATAGATGCTTTCATCTGGACAGGGATACCCCTTAAGGCCGTTTTTCATTCTTAGTTTATCAAAACAGGACTTACGGCCTGTAAGAATCTTATGTACGTATGACTGGTGCCCCACATCCCAGATTATATCATCGGCCGGGGCATCAAACACATAGTGTAGGGCAATCGTCAGTTCGACCACACCAAGGTTGGGAGAGAGGTGGCCCCCTGTTCTGGTCACATTGTCGATTAGAAATTGACGAATCTCACAGGCTAATATGCTAAGGTCCTTTAAATTGAGTTTTTTCAAGTCTTCAGGAAAATTCACGGATTCTAACATAATTCATCCCTTAGCAGACAATTACCTGAACAGAAGATTGATCATACTGTTCAGATAGTTCATCAACAAATCCTTTTTTTTACTATCCCGTATGCCCGTGAATTCCAGCTTGAAAGAGGATTGATTTGTTACTACCTCGATATTAGTCAAATTGTCAGAACTAATGGTCTGATTTGTTGTAATATCCGTATAATTCGTTGAAAATACAAGATCGTCCTGGCTGAAAATGGCATTATTGGTTAAAGACTGGTTCATCACTCTGAAATCCAGATTATAAATATCAGTAGACATAATTGTTGAGCCTGAACCCACTGAATCAATATTAAATTCTCCGCTTATCTGGAGCTTGAATATCTCACCGTTGATAAGGGTTGAATGAAAACCTTCAATGGTCGCTGTATTGTTACTTATGGTTAATACCTTGGCATTTATTGAAAAACTGTCTTCATTATTGACCGACAGATTATTTTGATTGCGAACTGTATCGTTGCCGTTAACTTCAATGTCCGGGAAAAAATTGAAAATATCCCCCTTTCCCCTTACCCCCTTTTTGGATTCGTAATTGTTCTGCCTCTCCTCGGTTTTGTATTTCATAATTGTCTTTTCAAGAAAGCGGATCTTGACAATATCACCTGGTTTGATATTGATCTTGTAGAAATTTAATCCATTATCCCAAAGTGATTTCGTATAAAGGAAATGAAAACACGAAATGGTTATAATAATTACTAAAGAAAGTCTATTTTTCAAATCTTTCCTCAATATCAATGAACTTCCGGATTTTCCTCTCCGTTATTTTTTATCTCTCCGGATGATTTGTCGGTAGTCTTTTTATTTGCCTCTTCAACAAAATTCATTCTCAGCGTAGACAGAAGCATTGAAAGTGTTCGTGATTCCTCACTGTTCAGGTTGCCTTTTGTCTTTTCTTCAATAAGCTCGAGAAGCTCAATTATGCCAGTAACCTCCTCCAGATCTACAACTGTTTTTTTTGTAATAGGATTTTCAAGCTTGCCCAATGCTATCAACCCGGACTGGTACAGCATGAATACATATGTTACAAAATTCAATTTAGGTTTATCTTTCATAATAATTCCAGTGGTTTCTTCCCTATAAGTTCCAGGAGCGGAAACCTTTTTTTATCCGGCTTGCCCAGAGCCTCGTTGAGTTCCTCATTGTTTAAAACTTCTTTTTCAAGCAGGAGACTCGCAAGTTTATCCAGCTTATCCATGTTTTCCCTCAGAAGGTCTCTTGCCTTCTGATACGAGACAGAAATAATACTCCGGACTTCTTCATCTATTATCTCATGAATCTTTTCACTAAAATTTTTTCTTGCGACAAGATCTTTCCCTAGAAAAACCGGCCCTTCCTTTTCTCCATAGGTAACCGGGCCTAAAACTTCACTCATGCCCCATTCGCATACCATTGAATTAACAATTTTTGTGGCTGTTTCAATATCATGCGATGCGCCTGAAGATATCCAATTCTTTCCGAATTTAATTTCCTCCGCAGCCCTTCCCCCCAGCAGGACTTCAAGCTGTTCGAGAAGCTGTTCTTTAGTATTGCTTCGTTTTTCATCTATTGGAAGATAGCTTGTCAGGCCAAGTGCCCTACCCCTTGGTATGATCGTGACCTTATGAACAGGGTCGACAAGCGGCAGTATATGTCCAAGTATTGCATGACCGGCTTCATGATAAGCGGTGGTCATTTTATCTTCCTCGGTCAGTACAGCACTCTTCCTTTCAGGACCCATCATGACTTTATCCTTGGCAAACTCAAAATCCTCTAATATTACTTTTTTCCGGTTCTCCCTGGCTGCCTTAAGAGCTGACTCATTTACAAGGTTTTCAAGATCAGCCCCAGTAAATCCTGGAGTACCCCTGGCAATCACATTCAGGTCGATGTTGTCTTCAACTGGAACTTTTCTGGTGTGAATTTTTAATATGGCTTCGCGTGCCTTTACGTCAGGTTTATCAACCACAATCTCTCTATCAAATCTTCCCGGTCTCATTAAAGCTACATCCAAAATATCAGGCCTGTTTGTGGCGGCAAGCATAATAAGCCCGTCTGACGAATCAAAACCGTCCATTTCCACAAGTATCTGGTTTAATGTCTGTTCCCTTTCGTCATGCGATCCTCCGACGCCTGTCCCCCTGGACCGGCCGACTGCATCAAGTTCATCTATGAAAATAATGCATGGAGCGTTTTTTCTTCCCTGATTGAAGAGATCCCTCACTCTTGCAGCACCTACACCGACAAACATTTCAACGAATTCGGAACCACTGACGCTGAAAAACGGGACTTCAGCTTCACCTGCTACAGCCTTTGCCAGAAGAGTCTTACCTGTTCCAGGAGCCCCTACAAGAAGCACACCCTTCGGGATCCTCGCCCCAAGCGTCGCGAATTTTTTCGGGGTTTTCAAGAACTCCACAACTTCCTGAAGATCCTGCTTTGCCTCTTCGCAGCCCGCAACGTCAGTAAATTTTACTTTATTATTTATTTCTTTATGCAGTCGAGCTTTACTTCTGCCAAAAGACATCGCTTTACCTGGATCACCTCCCTGCATTCCTCGTATCAGGAAGATCCAGAAAATAAGAAAGCCGATGGAAATTATAACTATCCACCATATGAAGCTCGATCCATAGGGGTCCTTTATTTTTTCTACCTCGATCTCTACTTTATGGGCTTTAAGAAGGGGAAGTAGCTCGTTGTCATCAAGCGGTACAATAGTTATGAAATTTTTGGAATCTTCGACCGGTTGCTTATAAATTCCTGAAACAGTTTGACCCTCCATCTTTATGGAGGCGATCTTGTCTTCCTGAATCCTGTTTAAAAATTCAGTATATTTAATCGGCTTTTCTCTGGGAGAGTTTGTCAGGAGAAGAATGGCAAAGAGAGCTAAGAGTATCAGTAGAAAAATACCGAAGTATCTGCCCTGTTTTTCATCAGAGAAGGGCATCATAGGATTTTTATTTCTACCGGGTTTTTTCTTATCCATTATTATCTCCTCAAATGCAAAAAAAAAGATAAAAGCGTTTAACTCATCAATATATCTATAAAAAGGGGTTTCGTCAAGCTCCGGATTGCATTCCTGAGCTTTCCAAACTCAGCCTCACGGCATTCTTAAAGCCTCTTTTAACATAAAATTCAGCTGAAACCCTGAAGCCGTATCCCGGAACATAAAAGGCTATTATATGCCCCCTTTTTTCTTCCAGTATAAAAGTTTCTTCTCTTCTGTCAAGGCCTATCTTCTCATCTATAAAAAAATCCTGTATTTTTTTTGTTCCGGAAGCGGATAACCCGAATCTGTCACCATCAAGTTTTTCCCTTATGGTAAAGCCTTCAATGCCTTCAATGTTGAAAATACATGAATCCGGTCTTTGAATATTCAGATCAGCGCTGGTAACACTTCCCGATATTTTATCTATTTTAAGGCGGAAATCACCATATTTAATGTACCTTGAACGTTTAATTCTAACATATATGGATTTTTTTGGGAATTTTTTCACTGTTTTATCTATGATCAAACTATCATAGGAGGAAATGATCCTTACTGACCCGTTATTGAAAATAATCTTGTTTCCAGAAATTGGAATCGAAAATTTAACCATTCTTTCCAGGAGCACTGAATCTGGATTAAACTCAAAATTGGAGAAAGCTCTCAGTTCTCTGTAAAAAAACCTCTTTAAAAGGGATTTTTCTCCCTTATCCCCTATAAGGAGATATTTTTTATTCAGGATTAATTTACCATTTTTTATGATTTTCGAGGATTCAAGTTTTCTCATCAGTTCATCCCAGACTTCCTCTTCACCGAGTATAATTTTGTACAGGCCCAGCATTTTCATCCTGAAATTATGAAAGCGGCTGTCTATCAGCGGAATGATCTTGTTTCTTATAAAGTTTCTGTCAATCCTAAGATCCAAGTTTGAGAAATCCCGCCTGTATTCAATATTATTTTCTTCAAGATATGACAAAATATCCTTTTTTTCAAAAAAGAGAAGGGGGCGAATAATGCATCTGCTTGACGGAGTCATCGCTAGAAGAGATGATACTCCGCATCCCTTGAACAGCCTGAATAGCATTGTTTCAATTAGATCATCAAGATGATGGGCGGTTGCTATCTTACGGCAGCCGGATTCTTTTCGTGCCTCCTCAAAAGCCCTGTAGCGCAGGACCCTTGAAGCTGTTTCAAGTGATACCTTCTTATCTCTTGCATATTTTTGAGGGTATATATTTTTTAATATAAAATCAAGCCCCAGTTTTGAGGCTAATTCCCTTGTAAATGACTCATCCCCAAGACTGTCTAAACCGCGTAGATTATGGTTTACATGAATTAATAGAGGCCTGATATTGAGTATTTCCCTGTACTTGTAGAGAAACAGGGCGAGCAGGACCGAATCCGGACCGCCGGAAACACCGGCAAGCACCTTGTCGCCTGGTTCAAGAAGGCCGTAATAAGAAACGGCAGCAAGGAAACGATTTTCCAGTATCGAGGTTAAATCGTATTTTTTCATTTAATCATTAAACAGGTTCATAGCGTTTTCAATTTCATTCTCTATTATCATCTGAATGGCATCACAGGCTTTTTCGATTGAAGGGTCAAGCTGTATTAATTCCTCATGAGTAAATTTTTCAAGCACATAGTTTTCAAGACGCTGCTCATCTCCTGGAGAACCTACTCCTATCCTCACACGGGGGAAATTATCTGAACGTAGAAATTGTATTAGAGATTTGATGCCGTTATGACCCCCGCTCGATCCATATTTCCTGATCCTTATCTTGCCGAGGGAGAGGTTAACATCATCGCATATGACAATAATATGTTCAGGCATAATCCTTAAAAAACTGGCCATATATAAAACGGCTTCACCGCTCAGATTTACAAAAGTCTGGGGTTTCAGGAGCATGACTCTTTCCTTGCCGAGCCTGAACCTGCCGATCATTGACTTCTTTTTCTTAACATCAATGCTCGTACCATGTCGAACGGCAAGCCTGTCAAGAACGATAAAACCTAAATTATGCCTCGTTCCTTCATATGCATCGCCAGGATTTCCCAATCCAACAACCAGCTTCAAAAGCAACCTCCGCCGGAGAAATCATTTAACTTCGACTAAGGCTGTTCCTTCATGCGTCAAAATCTTATAATTACCCTTAGGAATATCTCTTACAATAAGGTACTGGTTTGTTTTAAGCGCTGATATATCTACCTCAATCGCTGAAGGAAGATTCTCAAGATCAGTATTGATCTTTACCTGACGTGTAAAGATGTAAAGGCCACCGCCTTCCTTTACGCCAACCGGAGTACCTGTATATTTTATCGGAATTTCAGTTGTAAACGGCTTTTTGGGAGAAACAGCATAAAAGTCTGCATGCAAAAAATTTCTTGTTAAAGGATGAATTTTGTAATCCTTGATTATTACCTTGATAATTTTCCCGCCTATTGAAATGCCGAAAACGGCATGTCTACCGAAGGTCTTAAAAGTTTTCTCAAAAGTTTTATAATCCACAGTGATATAAATATTTTCCTTTATATCAGGTCCGTAAATTACTCCCGGCAGCCTCTGCGTCGTTCTTATTTTCATAGAAACCGATTTACCGACTTTCTGCCTGGTTTCGGCTTCTAAAACAAAATCACTCTGAGCCATACTTATTACTCCCATGTTTAATTTATATTTAAATTTTCTGTACTTTTAAACTTTTTTTTCAGTAATAAAAAGAGAGCTTACCGACTCATTCAGATGTATCCTTTCTATCGCCTGCCCAAAAAGTTCTGCGACCGACAGCACCACAAGTTTGTCCCCCATCATCTTTCTTTTGTTCTCATCAATCGGTATACTGTCCGTCAGGTAAAGCTTATCTATCTTCGAGTCCCTGATCTTTTCAGCTGCAAGACCTGATAAAACTGCATGCGTCGAATAAACACTGATTGACCTGGCCTTTTTTTTCCTCAGCATTTCAGCAGCTTTGACAATTGTACCAGCTGTATCAATCATATCATCTATCATGAAAACATTCATGCTATCAACACTGCCTATGAGGTGAAGAACTTCCGTCTCATTTTTCCTGGCACGGCGTTTGTCCAGTATAGCAATAGAGGCACCGATCTGCCTTGCAAAAACCCTAGATCTCTCGACTCCTCCGACATCAGGAGAAACGACTACATAGTCGGAAAAATTTTTAACATCTTTCAATGTTTCTAAAAAAACTGGCGTGGCGTAAAGATTGTCGACCGGAATATCGAAAAAACCCTGAATCTGCGCCGCATGAAGATCAAGCGTCAGAACCCTGTCGGCACCAGCTACGGTAAGCAGATTGGCAACAAGCTTTGCAGTAATCGGGACTCTTGGCTCAGCTTTACGGTCCTGCCTGGCATACCCGAAATAAGGAATTACAGTTGTGATCCTCTCAGCGGATGACCTTCTCAGCGCATCTATTATAATTAGCAGTTCCATTATGTTCTTGTAAGCGGGATTGCACATTGACTGTATTACAAAAACATCCTTGCCTCGGACATTTTCCTGGATTCTTACGAAAATCTCACTATCGGCAAATTCGGTTATCATCACATCTACAAGCTCAACTCCAATATAACCTGATATCTTTTTTGCCAATTCCCAATTGGCTCTTCCGGATATCAAACGTAAATTGGAAAAAGACACCTTGAGGCTCCCTTACGACTTTTTAAATACTTATGGGCTTACTTTAACTATATCAATTATGAAAATAAATTCGATTTAATATTTTAATACGCTGGGGCGGAAGGATTCGAACCCTCGAAATGGCGGGACCAAAACCCGCTGCCTTACCAACTTGGCTACGCCCCAAATTTATATCCTTTAAATAAGCGCCTTATTGTTCGGCTTGATATGCTTCCAATATAGCGTTTTGTATTTTCTCTCTAAACTGGGAATTAATAGGGTGTGCCACATCCTTCATTTCGCCGCTTCTTGTTCTCCTGGACGGCATAGCAATAAACAGACCATTATTGCCCTGGATCACCTTAATATTGTGAATAACGAAGCTGTCATCAAAAGTAATCGATGCATACGCCTTAAGTTTGTTTTCACCTTCCACTTTCTTGATTCTGATGTCTGTGATTTCCATATAAGTTTATCCTCCTGATGAAAATTAAAAATGTACTCCTAAGCGTACGCTTTAACCCGCTTTTTACTGAGGTTACCTGTAATAAGGTTCGCAGAAAAAAGAATCAAAGCCGAACCTACTCCTGATTGCCGCGGACATGTACCGGGCCTTTTCTCTTTCAGTATAAACATACACAAGTGATGACCCGCTACCGCTCATAAAAGAGAGTCGCGAATCAAGAAAGTCATCCAGTTTTGTTTTTATACCGGTCAGTTCTTTACAATTATTAAAAACAAAAAACTGGAACTTATTATACATTATTTTTTTAAGAAAATCAATATCAGCATTCTGCGTTTTAAGATCAGTCTCAACAATTCCAACGGGATTATAATCATCAATAAGAGAAAAAGCCCATTTTGTTGAAATTGGTCTCGCGGGGTATACAATTATAAAAAAAATATTATTTAATTTAAAATCCATTTTTATGACTGTCTCACCCTTACCCATCACCCTGCATAAGCCTCCTGTAAAAAAAAACGGAACATCGCTCCCTATTTTTTCACCAATGCTGATCAAATCCCCGGTTTTTTTGTTATTTATTTTTGCAAGTGCAGAAAGGACTGCCGCTGCATTTGAGCTCCCTCCGCCAAGGCCGGCCCCTGCAGGTATAATTTTATTTATCGATATAGAATATGAATCTTTAACTGCGAATTTCTCTTTGAAGAGTCTTAATGCTTTACTGACCGTGTTATCAGCCGGTATTGCGGCATTTCTGAATTCCACCTTGTCGTAATTTGATTTCTTTATATTAATAATGTCATGGAGTGTCACCTCCTGAATAAGGCTGTCGAGGTAATGATACCCGTCTTTTTTATCAAGGCCTGTAATATCAAGGTATAGATTGATCTTAGCATACGATCTTATTTGCATATTAATTATCCTGAAAAATATTTATCGGCATGGGGAATGGATATATTCAACACATAATAAATAGACAATATAAAATTGACAATATATATTTGTTATTATATAATTGATGCATTGGGAATATCTATGCTTACAATATCCAAAATGTACAGAACACTAAAAAAATATGAGATGGACTATTATTACCTTGGGAAAAATGCCCCTGAAATAGCTTTCAGAGGCAAGCTCGCTGAAAGACTTGGACTAACGAATATTTCCGGGGGTGCTTTTGAGTGCATTACAGCCGGGAAAAATGCAATAGGTGAAACACTTGTACGACCTGGTATATCAGGTTTTCATAATCCTGGTAGGGACATCGTCCTTTCTCCCGACAAAAGTGTGGCGATTTCATGCTATTTAAGCCAAAATAAAGATGACAGAATGAAAATAATCAATGCTCACAGGGAAGCTGTAAAATGCATTACAGTTTATATTGAAAAAGAATTGATCCTGGCAAGAATTAATCATGGTAGCGGTGGGACTGAGCGGATCAGTACCGGCAATATGCTTTATACCGAGTTTGAGCACAATACAAGCAGGGAATCAGATCCGCAACTTCATACCCATCTTATCATTTTCAACATGACGCGCCTTCCTGGTGACCGCATAAGAGCTATGGAGAACAGAAATATTTACGATTGCAGAAAACTCCTCTGCAGAATATACGAAAATCAATTATGCCGGAATCTCCGTTCCAAAGGTTTCGATGCTACAATCACTAAAGAAGGCTATGCAAGTATCCCAGGCGTCAGCAAAGATCTTATAGATATATTTTCCAAACGAACTGTCAATATGAAAGAAAGACTCACAGGATATTTCAATTCAAAGGGAATGGATCCTACCGAAGAGATAAGTAAAGGGAACACAAGGGGGCTTGAAAACTCTATAATGCTTTATACGAGGAAGCCGAAAAAGGCTGAAGACCTTGGAAGACTTATAAATAACTGGAAAAGCGAATTATCAGGAGCAGGAAAATCTTTGAAAGATATACCCCGGTCCCGAAATATAAACCTGCTGAAGAACAATTACGGCATCTCCCCTGAAATATACATAAGAAAAGCCATCGATGAAATTACAGCAAACAGGGGTTTCTTCAGCAAAAAAGACATATTGAGCCATTCACTCAATCTTTCAAAGGCGGAGATTGATATCAGGAATCTAGAAAAGGCTTTTCATAACAATGGAGACCTCCTGATTCTTGACAAGCAGATCAGGATCGGCTGCGGCTATCACACTACGTATACAACACCAGCTATGATAGAACTGGAAAAAAATAATCTTTCCCGGGTCCTGAATTTAAGGCAAAGATTCATTCCCGAATTCAAAGAAGACGAGGCGGGTAGGCTTGCTGCAGATTTCTGCTTAACAAAAGAACAAACAACAATACTCCGAGAATTGCTCCTGTCAAATGACAGGATGGACCTTCTTAAATGCGGAAAAGATACAGGGTGCGATTTTATCTTACCTGCAGTAGTAAGGGCTTTCAGTGAAAAAGGCTACGAGGTAGTACTGATCTCACCCGACAGCAGGATGGCAAGAAGCCTTGAAACCGATCTTAATATAGAAGCACTTTCTCCCGACCGTTTTTTATCACAAAACAGGATTGAAAATGGGGAAAAGACACTGTACATTGCAGACAGACTTGATCTTATCGGCCCTGCAAAGATCGGGAACATAATGGAAAAGGCTGACAATCCTTTCAGCAAGATAATCTGCACCGGGAAACTTTACAGTACAGGCAGAGAGGCGGGAAGGGATTTCAGAAATTTCTGCAATGCCTTTAATAAATTCACTGAAGGGGAAAACATAGCAAATCATAAAAAATATCTCAGGATTACGTCAGAGGAATTATCCAAACTTCATGAATTCAGTTTAATAGAATCAGAAAACATGATTTCCAGACTCGAAAAAAAGGGATCTGTAATTAAAAGCTTTAATACATATGAAGTTCTTGACTCAATCAGAAAGGATTATTTAAAGGACCCTCAAAATACAGTAGTTATCACCAGATCATGGCGTGAGAAAAACGATTTAAACCGCTTTATCAGGTCGGGACTAGAAAAAGGAGGGACTGTCACTAATTTGGCAATAATTCCGGTAAGAAGCGGGGATATCTTCCATGGCCAGGTCAGTTTAAAGAAAGAATTTTTAAATTATGAGGAAGGACTCAAAATCAAAGCCCTTTCCAATTTCAGGGGAATGAAAAAGGGGGAAACCGGTACCATTATAGGAATCGACCCTGACAATCCTGTAGTCAAAGTGGCAGTAGATTTTTCAAGCCGGATCGTTTTCATTAACCCCAGGATGGATTATAAAAAATACAGGGCAGAAGAACTCAGGGAAACAACATTTGGAACCGGTGACAGGATAGTATTTTTAAAAAGTTCAGTTGAAAACGGAATAAAAAGGGGAGAACAGGCAGTTATCGAAAAAATAGAAAATAATGAAATAAAAGCAGTTCTTGAAAATCAATGTTCAATCACCATTGATTATAAGAATTACAATTATTTTGATCATGCTTACGCCGCGTCCGGACCTTATTTTCATTCAGGGCAGGGGAAAAATACCCTCCTTGATTTAAGGGTCCCAAATGATCGAAAGAAAGACTTTGGGTCTGAACTTGAGAATTCACTGAGAAATATCAAACCGGGGACGAGGATTTATACGAACAACATTGATTATGTTAAAAACACAATGGAAAAAATCAATTTGAGCAGGGCGATACTTTCCTATAAGATTGATAGAGAGAGGACTATTGAAATCATGAAATCAGAGAATAGAGAATATCAGGCGATAAAATACGAACTGTTGAATGAAAGACGGCAGTCCCTTCAAATGGAAATCGGCATGTAGCTCTGACCTTTTTAATAAAATATTGGTTATTTACAGCTTACTTAATTAAAATAACTATGATTAAAACTGATGCTTTGATAAAACTCCTTGAGAGTATATTTATGAAATTAACAGCAGAGATCCTGTTCATTTTCATGTTTTACAATCAGATTTTCTCCGTGGTGAATGACTATGAGCCGGTTAAGCGGGATTTTACAGGGCTGGGTATATTTTTTACTTCCCTATTTATTGTTATAATGGCTGCTAATTTAATTATCACTTTCAGGATCGGAAAGAAATTGAAAACCAGGCATCTTAAAGGAGCTGCATTTGGGAAAAAAGACATATACCTAAAGTTAATTAACAGAAAATTAAAAAGCCCCTCCAGGATCAGCCTGAATGGTATCCCCATACCTGCTTCGGAGGAAACTAAAGGATTTTTCCTTACCGGGAAACCGGGTACCGGAAAGACCCTGTCATTTTACAATCTTATTTACGAATTAAAAAAATGTATTTTCCCCTGCAAAAAGGTCATCTATGATTTTAAGGGTGATTATGTTTCCAAATTTTATGATGAAAAATCAGACCTCATCTTTAATCCGCTCGACAAGAGGAGCATCAGGTGGGACATTTTCAGCGAATTCAGGGGAAATGAAACAGCTCAGGAGGTAATGACTGAACGGATTGCAACATCAGTGATACCTGAGAATCCTGGAAAAACAGGAAATAATGAAAAATTCTGGAGAGACGGAGCCCGGGAGGTATTTAACTCCCTTCTTAACTGCCTACGGCTTGAAAAAAATGGTTCAAATAAAGCGCTCTTTGATATGCTTTCGAAAAACCCTTCAGAAATCGGTTCAAGAATTGGTGCTCATAAAATATGTGCCAATGCAGCAAACTTTCTTTCACCACCCGATAGTCCTCAGGCCGGCGGAATAATGGCCACATTGACTCAATTTACTAAATTCCTCAGGTACATGGACCTTTCAGGGGGAGACGGATTTTCCATAACCGACTGGCTGTCGGATGGGAGGGAAGGAACTATTTTTGTGGTCAACAAATCTGATATGCAGGACATACTTAAGCCCATTCTTACGCTCTTTATTGATCTTCTCGGCGGCAGTATACTCGCAATGCCCGATGATCCTGATAGAAGAATATACATAATGATCGATGAAATGGGAACTCTTCACCAGATAGATTCACTTGTCAATCTTTTAACACTTGGACGCTCAAAGGGGTCTTCAGCCTGGCTGGCTGTACAGGACTTCTCCCAGATAGACTACGTGTATGGAGAAAGCCGCAGGAGGACAATAATAAACGCATGCACGAGCCATTTATATTTCTCTGTCGCTGATAATTCGACTGCTGAAACCATATCAAGGCTGATCGGGGAACAGGAAGTAATAGAGGAAAGCAGAACATCAGGACAAGGAGTCAGACAGTCTTCTACAAGATATAAGCAGAGAAAGCCAGCCCTTCTATCAAGCGAGATTATGCGTCTCGAACCCTTTGAATTTATATACAGGGGCAATTACTATCAGCCATTTTTTGGCAAACTTGATCCCTTATCCTACCTTACTTACCCGGATTTATCGGAGGCCTTTATTATGAGGCCTGGCTGTTATTTTTAAAGATCGACCAAGATAAAAACAGGGCTTGTTTTTTTTCTTCCCGCATGTTACATTATAGACCTTTTCAAAGGGGTTTTCGATGATAGAGCAGATAATGGCACTTAAAAAGTTCATCCTGAAAAAGGAATTTTTCCTGTTTCTATTTTTAATCGCCGCCATTGCCGCAACAAGGTCGTATACATGGTTCAATAATTATCTCATGCTCGATGACGTAAACCATATTCTCGATGCTAGGGTCATTTATTCACATATGGCGATACCCGTAATGGGTCCTTCCCTTGCCGGACGCGGCGCCTATATTCCAGGTGGAGGATACTACCTTTTACTTTCAATCCCTGCTCTTCTTTTCAGTCAACCAGTAGGTTTTTTCATATACTCAGCCGTACTGATGATATGCTCGGCAGCATTTTTTCTTTTTACAATAAGCAGGCACTACGGAACCTCCGTTATGCTCCTGCTGGCATCGCTTTTACTTTTCAGTCCAAGAATGATGCTGATGGAATCAGGCATGTGGAATCCATATTATGCAGTAATGCTCAGCCTGATCCTCGCCTCGATTCTTATTGAGATCTTTTCTGGCAGGGATGACCCCTTGCTTTTATTTCTGCTACTTCCCCTCAGCGCACTGATGTCCCAGGTTCATTTCACGGCCTTCTTTTATCTTCCCCTGATATTAGCCGTTTATTTTATCTTTTTTTACAGGGGCAGGAACAGCTCATATTTCTGGCTCGGCACGATCGGGGCCGTCCTGATTTACCTTCCCTACCTTTTCACTGAAATAGGGAATCATTTTCACAATACCCTTGCCATTCTATCAATGAGAGAAGGCACTGGACCTTCATTTCCGGTCTTATCATATCTTCTGCTTTTCCCGAGCCTGGATTTTATGATCAGCGGGTACATTTCCGACGGTCTGCGCTTCCTGGCAACCCTCCCATGGTATGCATTATGGCCTTTGACCGCTGTTTATATAATCAGCCTTGTTTTAACGACATCAGCGTTTATATATTGTGTATGGGCTCTCTTTAAGGAAAGGGACTTAAACAGACTGGATAAGGAGGTTTTAAAATTTTACTTTCTTGTTCTTGGAGGGCTTGTTTTCGCCTTTACCGTCTTCGGCATACCATCCTACCCGACACATTATTATTATCCCGCTTATTCTTTCTCGTTTTTCCCGATGCTTCTGCTATTCAGACGAATCAGCCAGACAACGGGCAAACTCAACAATCTTAAAACAGCCGCATCAGCTCTTTTCATTACGGCGGGCTCGATTCTGTCTCTTTATTATTTTGTAAATGTCATCAGCCCCTTCAGCCTGCCCAGGCAGTACGGGTATATAAACGCTTTGCTTGATGACGCCAACGGAAGGCCATTCGATATAAGAACCGAATATGAAAAATTCTTTTATGAACATACCGCAAGGGATATACTTCACAGGGCATGGAATGAAAAACCCGGAGCTGTATTGAGGTACATCATAGACAAAAAGGTGAACCTTACCAACAATGGGACTATGGTAAGGATTTATGGTGACGACCTGATGGGGCTTTACAGAGTGAGCGGGAGATAACTTTATGAATGAAAACGGCAAATCAATGAGCACAGGAAAAAGGATCAATCAGGATATTATCCTGATTTTCCTCTTAAGTTTTGCAGTCCTTTCAGCATATGTTCTTCTTCACCTCCGCTTCATGAGGGAAGATGTGGACGATGCATGGACACTTTCCTTTTTTTACAATCTGCTTGTCAGGCATATTCCTCCCGAAGCTACATTCGGGGGAGGACTGGCGAGCCCGCATTTTTTTGGTATGACGCAGGCGTATATTTACTCTTTTTTACTTAATATAACTGGCTGGACAAAGGGGAACGCCCACTGGATTTCCTCATTCCTCATGGCTGCGGCAGCTGCAATGTGGTATTTAATAGCCAGGAAATTGAATTTTCAGCTATACAACGCTGTTCTATTCGCTCTTATGATTCTCTGGTGCGATCCATTTTTCAGGGAGGCTAATCTGGCACGGCCGGAAAGCCTGACCTTTTTTTTAGTGTCGTTATCATTTATGCTTTTCCTTTATAAAAAACCGTTCCTTTCCGGTTTATCGGTCATGGTAGCATTCGAAAACCATCCGATGGGGCTTTTTGCCCTCATTTTTATTGTGGCTTACCTTATTTCAAATCATGACTTTCTTTCTCATTTCTCAAAAAATTTTCTTTTACTTCCGGCATTATTCATAGCGGGTCTGGCTTGTGGAACAGCTTATTTCCTGGTTCTTCACTTCCCTTACCTGGATGAAATTTATAAAAGCATAAAAATTGCTTCCAATTCCCGGTCTTACTCTGTCCTTGAAGATTATTTCTTCCATTTTATCGCACGGCTTCATATATTCGTGTTCATTTTCTTCCTGGTTTGTCTTGTTGCCTTTCTCATAAGAAAGGGCTGGAAAGATTATCCCTTCATTGTTTATTTGCTTCTTCTTTCAATCCTGGTTAATTTTATCAATCACCGCGATAATTATCATTATACACTTTATTTTTATGTCTCTTTCCTGTTTTTGTCTTTTTTCTGCCTTGAAGGAACGAAATGGCGCAGGGCGGCTCCTATAGTCCTTTTCTTCATAGTGTCGTTGAATTATGGATACGCTATGCTTCACAACCGAAGTTTCGATTTCAATAAAAAGATATTTTTACTTAAGTCTTATGTTCCCAATGACAGACTCGCCGTTCTTGGAAGTCCCGATGAATGGTTTGCTTTTATAGGAAGGGATTTCTATGCCTCTACTTACACTCATTCATTCGACACGAACTCTATTAATTTTTACAATATTGAAGACGATTCGTACAGGAACAATGATAATTCAAGCGGAGGCCATAGAGAATACAAGGCATATCTAAAGACCCATTATACAGCTAAACCTGTTACTAACTTTACAGTGAACGGTGAAAATTACGATATATTCCTGCTTCATAAGCGGTGAAGATCTACCTGTCGAGAAGTGAATAGTAAACCTCAAGGTGTTTTTTAACAAACGCTCCCCATCTGGTTCTGTAATACTGATTGTCAGGCCGTATTTCAGTCCTTCCTCCGTCGCTGTGTTCCATAACAATTGAAATGATCTTTCCGGCCATGCTTTCTTCGCTTCCGATCAGAAATATATTTTCATAATCAGGCTTATATGAAGGGTTTAAGGTAGTTATTATCTTAATACCCTGAGCCGCCGCCGCCATGAAAGTTGCATTTCGGGGAGAGATCCCGCTTTTATAAAGGAGTACAGCATAATCAAGTATGGACAGATAATCTGCCGTTTTCTTATCCGAAATATATCCTGTTATGAAGCAGTTTTTTTCAATACCAAGTCTTATTATTTCAAATTTGAGTTCTCTTACCAGAGGATTTGACGGATCTCGTTCGAATATATCCCCTATAAGAAGGAAAATGATGTTCTTCCCATACGTGTCACGAAGTTCTTTCACTGCCATTAATACAGGGATAATAATCTTATTTGCATTGATAAAACCGAAATAACCAAGGATAATCGTCCCCTGCAGAGGGGCTACACTGCCTCTTAATTCTTCTCTCTCTTTGATATCGAGATTTGAAGCCGGTATATTTGGGGCTATCGGAATAACATCAAGCCTTTTCCTTTTGAAGACCTTTCTTATATCCCTTATATAGGCGGGATCAGAGACAAGAACAGCGTGCGCGCCGAATATTGATAAGCAAAGCCTGACCCTTCCCTTCCACGTTAAATTGAATGAGTATTCATGGAGGGTAATCACAACTTTATACCCGCGAAGTCTTAAAAGAACTGGCAGTAAATTAATGAATATATTCCTACCGTATTCTTTCGTTGGATATTCGATGTGTACAATATCGGGTTTTTCAGAAATAAGCGCTTTCAGGATTTTTCCAAAAGCATTTAATTTCCATTTCAAGACGATATCGAGCACCCTCAGTCTGGGTTCCTTTTCATAACTCGAATTATATCCCTTACTTGTGATTATAACCGCACTATGAGCTTCATCCTCCAGCAGGAAACGAGTATAAATGGAAATGCCATCAGCAACACCGCATACAGCCGGGGGCCAGGAGCCTGATATCAAAGCAAGCTTCATTGAATTTTACCTTATTAACATTATTATAATATTTTAGCTGTGATTAATCAAAGTGTATTGCAATTACCTGCTCGTAAAAAAGGGGATATTGAATAGACAAGTGATTAAATTTATGCTAATATATAGGGGGGTAAAGTCATGCCTTTATCTTTAGAATCCTTGACAAGTAGGGGCGTGAAGCTTTCGGAACATTCCTCTTATGGAATCGGCGGAATGGCTGATTATTTCGCCGCTCCATCGTCAAACGAAGAACTCTTCTATCTACTGGAACAAGCAGCAAGAAATTCTATAGCTTACAGTCTTTTTGGTCTGGGAGCTAATATCATCTTCCCTGATTTTCCAGAAAAAGGGCGTTTATATATTACCCTGAAAAATCTTTTTGAAATGAGAGCCGAAAAAAACAGACTGTTTCTTTCCGGAGGAGTGCCTATGTCATTCCTGGCACTTTGCGGAGCTCTTACTCAAAGAGAGGGGCTCTCATTTACCCATCTTCTGCCGGGAACCATCGGGGCAGGTGTTTATATGAACGCCAGGTGCTATGACAGCGAAATGTCCATGATATTATCGAGGATATCATATTCCCGGGGCGGTGAAAAGCCATGGGAATTAATGTATTTACAACCAGGGGAATGCTGTTTTGAATATAAAAAATCGATTTTTCAATCCAAAAACTGGATAATCCTGGGGATTGAAATCGAGATTCCGGAGTCCAGCGAGAGGAACGTTGCTCTTATAAGAAAGATATTCGAAAAGATGAAAAGAGAATCCGTTAGGTTCTCCAATCTTAAAAATTTCTACAGATTTTTCCATACAGCAGCCAGGCATATTACAGATAGGAGATATTTTCCCTATTTTAATATGATCGAAAATGACAGGAAGGAAAAAAGGCATTTCGATTACCCGTCCTGCGGTTCCGTCTTCAAGAACAACCGGGCCTTAGGGGAACCTACAGGCTCTGTAATAGATAGACTGGGTTTAAAAGGAATGTCAAAGGGCGGAGCGATGATTTCCCCTTACCATGGGAATATCATCATTAATAAAAACAGGGCTAAAGCAGGTGATGTTATTTATCTTATTGAAACTATCTCGGAGAGGATATATAAGTACTGCGGAATTATGCCTGAAAGGGAAGTGATAATTTCATCCTGATTTATAAGGCACTTTATCCCTGTGATTATTATTTTTGCAATTTTAATTTTTTTTGATTAAAATTATAAAAAGGTGTTAGAATAAATCAAGCACATCTCTTCAATTCCGATATTTATATTAACTTTAAAAAAAATTAGAGGAGTTATGCATGGGAGAGCCTGAAGAAATCCAAGTTGAAACAGGAGAACAGCCACCGGAAGGGCAGCAGCCCAAAGCGGGTTTTTCTATTGGAAAATTGATAGAGTGGCTTTTGTCCAATCTGATACCTGTCATTATAGCGGTAGTGATATCAACAATACTGGCTTATGTTCTTATTCTTTCAACGAAATCGAAAAACCAGGAAGAAATTTATAAGACAGTTGCCCTGGCCCCGAAACCAGCACCCTATCAGGTGTTTCCTATGGATGATTTCCGTGTAAATACTGCTGATAAGGACGAGCCCCATTTTATGAGGGTAAAGCTGGGGCTGGCATACGACGGAGAGAACAAGAAACTGGCTGTTGAACTTACCGAAAGAACTCAGCAGATCAGAGATATTATAATGAGTATTTTAAACTCAAAAGAAAAACAGGATTTAGACGCCGAATCAGCAAAAGAAGGACTCAAGGAAGAGATAAAGAAGGAAATAAATAATGTCCTTACAACGGGTGTTATCGTTGATATTTATTACGATCAATTTATAATTTCATAGGGAGTGGATGTTTATGACAGAAATCCTGTCCCAGGATGAAATAGATGCGCTTTTAACTGCAGTATCAAGCGGGGAGAGCATCCCCACAGAAACTGCACATGCCGGCGGCGTGGGCGGAAGAGGCACTGTAGCAGGCCCCAAGCGTGAGAAGAAAAGGCTGAAAGTTTACGATTTCCGCAGGCCCGACAAGTTTTCCAAGGACCAGATCCGTACCCTTCAGATGATGCATGAAACGTTTGCAAGGCTCACAACAACCTCGCTTTCAGCGCAGCTTAGGACCCTTGTTCATGTGCATGTCGTATCAGTAGATCAGCTTACCTACGAGGAATTTACAAGGTCAATCCCTTCTCCCACAACACTGGGTCTTATTAATATGGACCCCTTAAAGGGCAGTTCTGTGGTCGAACTCGATCCGAGTATTACATTTGCTATCATAGACAGACTGTTCGGCGGTAAGGGTGAATCTCTGAAAACTAACAGGGAATTAACCGATATAGAGCTTTCAGTCATAGAAGGCATTATAGTCAGGCTCCTTGGCAACCTGCGTGAATCATGGTCAAATGTGATCGATCTCAGGCCAAGGCTTGGCAATATTGAAACAAATCCGCAGTTTGCCGGTATCGTCCCGCCAAGCAATATGGTTGTTCTTACAACATTCGATACAAAGATAGGCGATGTCGAGGGTATGATGAATTTCTGTATTCCATATATGACGATCGAGCCAATTATATCGAAATTATCCGCCCAGTACTGGTATTCAAGCATCAAACGAGGTATAACAACCGAGAATCTTTCGCTGATCAAGGACCAGATAGCGGATATCCCAATAGACGTTGTAGTTAAGCTCAGCGAAACTTTTTTAAATTTTAATGAAATCGCAGCTATTCAGCTCGGGGATGTTATACGCCTGAAGGACTCAACAAAATCAAAGGTCGAAGTCATTATAGGAGATGGAGTCAAGTTCAGGGGTAAACCCGGAGTGGTCAGCAAAAAGAGGGCTATACAGATAAGCGAAGTGCTCTCAACGATCACAGAAGATATGCTGCAGGATATTCTTATGAAAGAGGAAGAATAAATTTACTTAAAATTCCTCTTTGCAGGTTAAAAATGTTTAATTTTTGCCGATAAAAAGATGGGTCAATCCCATAAAGGAGGCATCAGATGAGCGATGGAACTCTTTCTCAAGATGAAATTGATGCATTATTGCAGGGTACAGATGAAATGATGACGGAAAACCTGGGTACCGCCCCTGTATCAGGATTTACCGGCGGTAAGGCGACCCAGGTTGAGGCTCTTTCCGATGTTGATAAATCAAACCTTAACGAATTGCTCAAAGAGATCGGACAGGCGCAGGCAACAGCATTATCGACATTGACCGGCATTAATACCACTTTTTCTTCTCCGTTTATAGACACGGGATCTCTGGAAGCCCTGAAAAAAGACATTAAGGGAAAGGTCATACAGGCCAAGGTAACCTTAAGTGGCGGAATTACCGGAGAGCTGGTATATGTTGTGCCGGAAAAAGGCGTTCTTCTGATAACAAACATACTTATAGGCCAGGAAGACAATGCAGAGATCACAGACCTGGTTAAAAACACCTTCGGGGAAGTAATTTCACAAACAACAGGCGCTCTTGTCAATATACTTTCGGATAAATTAGCCAAACCTGTTTCACCCGGAACACCTGCTATAGACCTTCTCCAGGACGCTTCAGCGATAAGCACTTCCGGCGGACAATACTTCACAAGGCTGAATTATGTATTTAATGTCCAGGACAAAGGGACGGCAAAGTTTTACGCTTTCCTTTCCCTGCCGATGGCAAGAAGCATTGCAGGGGCTTATGCTTTAAATAAGACGAGTATGGCTGCCCCATTCGGAGGCGGCGTCGGACCGACACAGACTGGTATTCCAATCAAGTCGGTAGGTTTCGAACCCCTCCAGGTTGGCATGGCAAGCGAGGCCATGGGCAATATCGCCCTCCTTCTCGATGTTCCCATGCGTGTAACTGTTGAGCTCGGACGCACTAAAATGACAATAAAGGAGATACTTGGACTAGGCGAAGGATCAATTATTGAACTGGATAAACTGGCCGGCGAACCGGTCGACATACTTGTAAATGATAAGCTCATCGCACAGGGTGAAGTGGTCGTTATAGATGAAAACTTCGCTGTCCGTGTGACAAAGATCGTAACACCGATGGAGAGGATCTTCGAAAGCTCAGGCGAAACTAAATTCTAACGTTTCCATCCCGAGTATATTTTATCTGTTATCTCCTTAGCGATCTTCAGGGTGCTTATATCCGCATCTGCATCGCGGATTGGCTCTTTCCCGTCTTTGATACATTCGATAAAATGTATCTGTTCCAGCTTCAGGGCATTCTCCTTGTATACAGCCACATGCTCGACAAGGCTTTCCTGCCTGTATTTTAATTCTTCCTTTAATACGACATAATCGGTAAGCGGCTGGCGGATCACAGTAATATCCTGAGTAGCATAATCAAGGTGGATATACGATCCTTCCTGTGAGATTGAGAGGGTCCTGGATTTATTTGCAGATACCCTGCTTGCCGTGATAATGGCTATCACACCATTTTCAAAATAAATGGTGGCACTGGCTATATCCTCGAAGCCGGTGTAAATTTTCCTGCCGTATGCCGATATACTTACCGGTTTTGACCCTGCCAGCGATAAAACTATGTCGATATCATGAATCATAAGATCGAGAACTACGCCTATATCCTTGATCCTGCTTTTCGGCCCCATTCTCTGGGCCTGTATGAGGAATGGCCGGTCCACGATATTTTTCAACTCCTGTACTGCTGCATTGAATCTCTCAACATGCCCAACCTGCAGCACAAGATTTTTGCTATCAGCTAGCTTGATAAGTTTTTCTGCGAAATAAACAGTTTTCGTCATAGGCTTCTCAAGTAAGACATGTTTGCCCGACTCCAGGGCCTTGCTGGCGAATCTGTAATGAAGAAATGTCGGAACAGCGATGATTACTGCATCAACCGAGGATAAAAATTTATCATACTCGGTATAACCCCTGACATTGTATTCCCTTGAAAGATTTTTTACTAGATCCTGGTCGATATCGCAAATCGATGAAAATTCGATTCCGGATACTGTAGGCAGAATGTTTATATGATACCTTCCCATATGTCCTGCACCGGCAACACCAATTTTTAACACAATTCACCTCTCTTTATCATTGTTATTTCGATTATTATACAAGAGTACTTTCAATTCTTGATGCTTTGCAAAGAATGCTTCAGCATATGAACATGTGGTTATGATCTTTTTTCCTGTCTCCAGTGCGTATCCAACAACAGCCTCCATAAGCTTTTGCGCCAGACCCCTGTTTCGCAGTTCAGGAGGAACGAAAGTATGGTAAATATCAAGAAATGCAGGATCATTGTCAAGATAGCTTAAAAAACTTTTAAAACCCTCAGTGAGGCAGTAAAACTCACATCCATCACGATCATGTATTATTTCGCTGTCCATCCTCATCCTCTTTATGAAATAAAACAGGTTTTAAAAAGATATAAACAATAAACAGAAATGCAGCTGCAATAAATATATAAGTGATAAGATTGAAATATTTTTCCAGGAGTTCCTTCCGGCTGTAAACAAAATAACCAAGGGTCGAAAGTACTATGCTCCAGACGAAAGATCCCAATGCTGTCGACAGGATAAAATCAAATAGTTTCATTTTTGATATTCCTGCCGGAATGGATATAAGGTGGCGTACGACCGGTATGAGTCGGCCTATGAAAGTCGAGCTCCTGCCGAATTTAAGGAAATAATTCTCCGCCCTCTCGATGCCGGCCCTGTTGATCAACAGCAGGTGTGCAATCTTTGTTTCTGCAAGACCGTTGACAACTGCTCTTCCTAAATATCTTGACAATGTATAATTACACAGCGCGCCTATAACGGAACCCAGGCATGAAAATAAAACGACAAAAACTATATTGAGTTCGCCGCTCGCTGCCTTAAAAGCAGCCGGAGGAATAACCACCTCCGAGGGTAATGGTAAAAATGAGCTTTCGATCGCCATCAGGCATGTTATTGAAAGATAATTTATGCTTCCCATATACCATGTTATAATTGATTTTATAATACTAGACATTAATATGAACCTGTTATCTGCGGATTCGACGCATATTTTAATTTAATTTGGCTGAAATAACAAAGTTTCCGGTTAAATTTTGATGCGGCTTTTGATGGCACTTCTAACCGCTTCACTTTTATCAAGTCCGTAAATCTCACGGAGAACACTTTCAATGCCGGATTTATGCGGATTATCAAGACCTTTTATGATCTCAACCTTGATTTCTTCATTAATGCCGGTATAGAGGAGCCTTAATAGATCATGAAAAGCATAATGGGATTCTTTAGACAGAAGGGCACGGACAGAGTGGATCTGCAGGAGCCTGTTTTTCGAGTATATTATCCTCTGAAGGAGTTCATCAACAGAGAGCGACTGGACAATGGGATCTTCCGCAAGTGTCGGTTTAGAAACCTGTTTACCTGAGAAAATCATTTTATATAAAGTAAAAGATGAAATCCAGTTTCTGAATTCACGGAAGGGGAAAGCAAGCACTGCTGCAACCCCTGTCATTCCATCCAGTTTCAGATCATAATTTTTTCTTTTATCCGGATGGATTAGAGTATTGTAAGCTGCTGTTATATCCTCAAAAAATAATCTTTCCTTTACCTTTTCATCTTTTACTACATCAGGGTGGTACTTCTTTACCAGATTCCTGTATGAAGATCTAATAGTTTTGATATTTGCGCTGCGGGGGACGCCAAGAATATCATAATAAGTTTTCATGCACCGGCATCACCACAACGAAAGGCTCCAGCATCACTTTCCTCAAGCAGGAAATCCAGCCTTTGAATTGACCTTTCAATTTTACCGCGGTCAAGTTCCCTGACTGATTCTTCGAGGTTTTTACGGATTTCATCGATTTCATCTTTTATAAGGGACTTTTCATAAGCAGGGGGCAATGCATGTGTGAGCCTGGAAATCATAAACTCTGCTTTTGTCTGCATTATCAAAACACTGTCCAGAATTTCACGTTTTTTAATTTCATGTTCGAATTTATTCGAATATTCCTCCTGGAGTTTTGAAAATTCCTGTTCGGACATCCTGTTTTCATTCATAATAGTTATCTGCTGCATATTCTTCGTGTCAATATCCTGGGCGCTGACCTGAAGAATACCGTTGACATCAAGTTCAAAATTGACCTCAATCCTGGGTTCACCCCTCAAGGCAGACCTTATTCCCTCAAGCCTGAATTTACCCAGTGAGATATTGTTTTTGCTGTACATGCTTTCACCCTGCATTACATGGATGTCAACATTCCTCTGACTGTCGGCAACAGTAGTGAAGGTTCTTTTGGCGGCAGTGGGAATCGGGCTGTTCCTCTCGATAATCGGGACGAAAAACCCGTCTTCGACCTCTATACCAAGCGACAGGGGAGTAACATCAATGAGCACGATTCCTCCAACATCGCCTTCAACAATACCGCCCTGTATGGCAGCTCCGCAGGCTACCACCTGTTCGGGGTCCAGCAAGTCGCTAAGCTCTTTCCCCAAAAGTCCCGCCAGGCGTTTCCTGACCAGCGGAATCCGGGAAGAACCGCCTACCAGAATCAGTCTGTCTATATTTTCCATAGACATGCCGGCATCCCTGACCGCCTGCCGGCAAAGCTCTATTGTCCTGTCAATATAATCACCAATAAGTTCCTCGAAATCACTTCTTACAAGATCAAAATCGATGTTTTTAGGCCCCTTTTCATCAGCAGTAACAAATGGAACTGAGATTCTGGATTTCTTTTTTGAGGAAAGTTCAATCTTTGATTTTTCGACAGCATCATATATTTTTACCATAGCAAGGGGATCATCCCTGAGTTCTATGCCGTTTTCCTTTTTAAAATTCTCACATATAATATCGATGATTCGTGAATTAAAATCTTCTCCGCCAAGGTTATTATCGCCTGCCGTCGAGATGACCTCGTATATCCCGTCGGAGACGCTTAGAACAGAAACATCAAAAGTGCCCCCTCCAAGGTCGTAAACCATAATATTCAGGTCTTCGCCAGGGTTTATCCCGTAGGAAAGAGATGCTGCCGTGGGCTCGTTTATTATCCTTTTGATGTTGAGGCCTGAAAGTTTTCCAGCCGTCTTTGTTGCCTGCCTTTGATTATCATTAAAATAAGCTGGTACTGTTATTATGGCTTCCCTGACCTGACATCCAAGGTATTCTTCCGCCATGGATTTCAGGTGCTTCAGGATGAAAGAAGAGATTTCTTCAGGAGTATAATCCTTTCCTCCGAAGTTGAATTTATAGTCGGTACCCATTTTTCTTTTGATCCTCTTCACAACTGATTCAGGGGATGACAGTTCCCTTCCCTTCCCTGCAAATCCAACAAGAACCGTTTCAGGTGTGAATGTAACTATAGATGGAATTGTTTTGTTGCCATTTCTATCGGGGATAATCATGGGTTCCTTATTATTAAGGCATGCAACTGCCGAATAAGTAGTTCCAAGATCGATACCGATGACTTTTCCCATATGTTCCCTCCGTTTCTTACATATGATTTTCGGAATATTTTCCTGAATGGTTAGCAATGAGATTTATGGTAGCAGAAGGGGCTGATTATTGACCGTATAAAATTAAAATACTATACTTATTTTACTAATTTCCGGGGATGAATCATGAGGAAATTGTTTTTTGCAATATTTTTAGTTTTATCCGTATCACTGCTTTATCCCTCTGACTTGTTTTTACAGAAAGTTATCCTTGTTCCCGAAAATAATTCAGCTTTTTATAATTTCAATATTATGCTGGCGAAAGCGGCTCTTTCGTCACCGTTAAACGGTAAAAATATTATCGTGATCGATGGTGAACCCGGAATTACTGACAGGACAAACTTCCAGCACATAAGCGGAATTATTACCCTTAATACCCTCAGTAACACCAATGGTTTTTTTATTGAACTCCATGATAATGAAGGCAAAGAGCTCCCATATTTTACTCCTATACCTTTAGATCCAGATAAAATCGTCGATTCCCTTCCCGATATTGGGGACAAGATAATCAAGGGCCTTGAGAGCACTTACAAACCTATGCACAAAGAGGAAATTATCCAAGTGGAAAAAGTCGTAGTGAATTATAGCGAGTTTGAACCTTTAAAACCTTTATGTAAACTTACACTGGGCCCTGAAATAAGCTTTAATGGTTTAGGTATCAGCATATCAACTTATTCCAACGGTAACAGTTGGTCAGGCGGCAGTATTGCACCGGCAGCCTATGCTTATTCTCTTGCCGCGGAAATTCTCCTGGAATACCATGAATGGTCTTTCTTCGCTGCAGGATCGGCAGGATTACCCATAGGCAACGATAATTTCAGGATAGGATTAGGTTACGGGCTATTCGGCAGTATTCTTATTTTAGGGCTGGAGGGGATTTATTACGGTGAATGCATTCAGCCAGGAGGTTACTTCAGTTACAGCTCGTGGGGTAGTGGGATACCCACTACTTATCAGGTACTCTATCCAGAGGTATTTCTCAACAGCGGAGGGGCCGGCATAGTTATTAAAATCAACATCACAACAAATTATTCCCTGGAATTCAGAGCGGGCGGTTTATTCTGGGCACAGGAAAATCTAGTTTTTAATAATCCAGTCTACAACAACTTAACACTGAACGGAAATACCCCCCCTGTTCTTTCATTCAGGATAAACCTGGGGCTTTTCCCGGGTTATATGTTCAATCTTGATTTCACTTATTTAAATGTGAATAATTATTACAACTCCGGTAACGGTTTTAATAATTCTTCCCCTCTGCTCAACAGCAGTTCCGGATATTATCTGTCCAGTCTCACATTGAGCCAAAGTATAATAGAACTGGGAATTTCATATGAATTATAGGATGAAAGGCATATCAGTATGCATATTCTTTCTGTTAATGGCACCCGCGGCACATTCCGCTGAAAGGTGGAATGTCCTTATAGCCGACTGGAGGAACCTGTCAAACAGTAAAAACATGACCATAGGAGTCTTAATCAAGAAGTCTATAGCTGAACAGCTTTCAAAAGACAGAAATTTCCAGGTGTTGGTGGCGACGAACGGGATGGTAAGCCCAGAAAATGCGAGAGATGCGATACTGCTGGGGATCACAAACCGTGCCGATTTTGTCGTAACTGGGTATTATTATTTCGGAAACTATTTTATTCAGGGGGAAAAACTGGCTGTAATCGTCGAGATTTACGATGTGCTTAATAAACGGTTAACGTTCCGAAAGATCTATACGGGGACGGTCAGCGCTGACATTTTCGATACAATTGACATCATGACCGGCGATCTTAAAGAAAGTGTTAAAAAGGTGATCCCTCCTATAACCGAGGAAAATGAAGAGAACATCAGGGTGAAAAGGGAGATGGTGTTCAATCAGGAAAATGTCAAAATTACAAGGATGTTTTATTCGAGGATTGGAATATATACTGAATTGGGAAATAATTATTTATCCAGCGGGGGAAACGGTGGCGGTGGACCCGGTATTTCCTTTTCAGGACAGTATCCGCAATCGGACCTCCTTGCCGGTCTGGCACTGATGCTCTGGGACTTGCGCCTCGACATTTTCTCATCAAGCATTCCGTTGCCTGTTTATAACTGGAATCCGAATACCTTTGGTTCTCAGATGAATATAACAATGAACCTCATCGGATTTTCATATTACTTACCATGGTTTGAACATAAATTCGCCCTAGGACTTGGCTTTCAACTGGAGCAGAATATAAGCACTCTGTACATAGACTCTTATCAGCGGACAAATTTTCAGATAATGGGTCCTCCTTACGTCCCCGTCAGTGTGCTTCTTACATGGGATCCTTCTGCCGACCTCGATATATCCGCTGTTTTGCTGCCTGTATTCTATAAGGTAATCTGGACAGCCAATAATCAAAACTCGAGCAGCGGGACTTATCAGAGCAGTTTTCAATATAATATCCCTCCCGTACAGCTGGGGGTAATCAAGTTTTTCGGTGATTTTGGAATCGAGGCAAGGATCAATTTCTATTGGTCCATTTATAGCAGCGTTCCTGTCACCAACAGCGGAAACTCCAGTTATTATTCTGACATAACGGCTCTGGGATTTTATATAGGATTCGTATACAGAGTGGATTTCAATTACTGAAAGAAGGCGGTTACTGACGAATATGATTGAAAAGAATATAGATGATTTTCTAACTTATCTCCGCTATGAAAAGGGCTGTTCACCCAATACAGTGATATCCTATAAAAATGATCTTGAGGAATTTACAGCCTTTCTTACTGGCCAGGCTGTTTCCGAGGCAGATGAAATATCCTATAAACTGCTTCATTTTTATATCTCCGGTCTGGGCAAAAGCGGGCTCAAACCGGCTTCGATAGAGCGCAAGATAGCTTCGATCAAGTCGCTTTTTAAATACATGAGCAGGACAGGAGCCGTCCGCAAAAACCCTGCGGCCCTTATTTCATCTCCTAAAAAGGACAAAAGGCTTCCAACTGTTCTTGAAAGCTCCGAGATAACTGCTCTTATCGATTCGATCCCTGAATCCAGTATTCTGTCGATACGCAACAAGACAGTAGTAATGCTTCTTTACGCCAGCGGCCTTCGAGTTTCTGAGCTCACCGGCTTGAACCTCGGGGAAATAGATTTCGGAGAAGGAGTGCTCATTGTAACCGGAAAGGGTAGTAAACAGCGGATCGTGCCTACAGGGGAGCGTGCATTGTCCATGCTGAAAAGATATCTAGCCTGCAGGAGGGAGCTTGCTCCGGCGGCCGGAGACACAGGAGCGCTTTTCCTGACTAAGAACGGGAAAAGACTTCAGGACAGAATGGTACGCTATATTATAGACCGATACATCAGAGAACTATCGATTCAGAAGCATGTATCTCCGCATACCCTGCGGCACACATTCGCCACTCATCTTCTTCAGAATGGTGCCGGTATCCGAGTAATTCAGGAAATGCTTGGTCATGAGAGCCTTTCGACCACCCAGATTTACACACACCTTTCTATTCAGAAATTGAAAGAGAGCTATGATAATTCTCACCCGCATGCATAATATATTGTATTAGCTGACTCAGAGATTTATAATAAAATCACAACACTTTTTAGAGGGAATTTGATAATGAAGGACCTGCTGCCAGGACTTAGTATTACGGCGAGACTGCATAGAGAGGGTTCTCTTATAACAAGGATTACCGTCAGGGTTGAAACTAATGACAAATTATACGGGAGACTCCTTGCCATTAATATGGAGGGGGAATTCTTCGGGTTCGATATTGTTGACGATTTCACCTCTGTCCCAGGCAATATCCGCGATTTTATTCTTCTCTTCAAAACCTATTCCTATAATGTTTCAGACAGACAAGGTCCTGAATTAACGATCGATACTCCAATGGATACCCTCTTTTTCAGGGAGCTGATAAAAGCAGGCTGTGTATTTACTCTGGGAAATGATAAATTTACCCTGAAAGACGTATCGGGATACATGCATCTTGGGATTGGTTTCGATAAGACTTTTGATAACCTTATACTTGAAAATATGAACGGGTTTTTCCTAATCGAGACCACTTTTGAGAATTATATTACCGACAAAAAAAAGCTCTGCTCTGTTCCTTTTTTGTTAAGCAGGGATATATTGAGGGAGCTCTTCGTTTCAGGGAGCGTGAGTGCTGAATACAGCCTTAAAAAAAAGCTCTTAGATCAAGATAAAAATTCACTCATTGAAGGCCGTTTCAACCTGCCTGAGGTCATAGAAGCTGAAAACGAAAAAATTATATTAAGATACAGTCATAATTCACAGGGAGTATTCAAGCTGGGCGCCTTTTTGGCCGCGGGGAATGGCGCATCAGAAACTGAAATCCCGCTGCCTTTTAACGAACTGAGGAAAAGCATCCTTCTGCAGGAGGATATTCTTTTTCCGGTCGGAAAAAACACCCTTATCATTGCACGTGCAGGTAGCTCGTTCTATGAAAAGATAAGAAAAATAAATGAATCGCTCAGGGACTCCTTTTATGAGCTTTTAAACGAATTTAACGGCAATGAAATTACAACTTCAGACAGTGAAGCCCTTTTCAGAAAATTTCTTCCCGCCGTGCTTCCTGAGGCCGAATTATGGGGTCCTGATGGCAGGATGGAATTCCTTGACAGGGGGTTCGATTCCAGGAGCGCCGACATCCATAAAGGAACAGACTGGCTCGAGGTGAATTTTAAATACAAAATTGAAGATATCGTTTTAACTCTATCTGAACTTTCATTAATAGCCAGGAAGGGTTATATTGAAAAAGACGGCGCCATAATAGCGCCGAAACCTGAGGAGGCAGATAATCTGAGAAACCTGCTGGATGAATTAAACCACGATTCAGGCGGCAGTGGATTATTAAAAAGCCCCTATGAAATCGCATACCTTCTCAATAACGGGCTGAAACTGAATATAGACCAGGTGCTTTCAGGAATCCGTGAATTTTCAGATTATACCTCAAGCAAACAAAAATTGCTGAAAAAGATCATCATTCCTGATCCTCCCAATAGTGTCTTAAGATCATATCAGAAAACTGGAGTTTACTGGATGGCTTTTCTGAACAGGACAGGTTTCAGCGGGATTCTTGCCGATGAGATGGGGCTCGGTAAAACCGTTCAAGTACTATCTTTTTTCCTTTCCATAAAGGGAAACCATGAAGGAAATTCGATAATAATCTGTCCATCAGCCCTTTTATATAATTGGGTCAACGAGATACGGAAATTCATGGGCGGCAGGCTCACATATATGGTAATTGACGGCCATAAAAAGGACAGACTGAAAAAGATAGCCGTAATGGATAATTACGATGTAATAATCACTTCTTACCCCCTTCTCCATGCCGACAGTAATGAATACGGCTCAAAGTCTTTTTATTACTGCGTTCTTGATGAGGCACAGCATATAAAGAATAAAAAGGCGAAAAGGACGCTTTCCATAAAGAATATCATAGCAAAATACAGGCTTGCCATGACCGGAACGCCAATTGAGAATTCAGTTTCCGAATTCTGGTCGATTTTCGATTTTCTTATGCCGGGTTTTCTGGGCAGCCAATCCCGTTTTAAGAAAAGGTTCCTAGACCCCATATCAAGCGTTAATCCGCCGGAGAGATTTCAGGCTTTGAAAGAGCTGAATTCCCTCGTTAAACCATTTATGCTCCGTCGCACTAAAAGCGCTGTTCAGAAGGAGCTCCCTGAGAAAATTGAACAAGAAGTTTATCTTGAGCTTACTGAGAAACAGAAGGCCCTTTACCTAGAAACTCTTGCAGATGTAAAGAAGATTTACAGCAGACTCAGGGATGCCTACTCTCCTGAGCGTAAAGCTATTGAAATCCTGGCTGCTCTTACAAGACTTCGCCAGATCTGCCTCCACCCTGCACTTCTTTCTCCCGGTCTTGAAGAAATAGATGAAATCTCGATAAAGCTCAAGGCTCTTATGGAGCTTGTCTATGAATCAATCGACAGCGGCCACAGAATAGTAGTTTTCAGCCAGTTTGTCGAAATGCTTAAAATTATCAGGATGGAACTGAAAAAAGAGGAAATAGAATATTCATACCTCGACGGCCAGACAAAAAACAGGTTCGATCTTGTCGAGCATTTCAATGCCGCCGATATTCCGGTATTTTTGATTTCTCTTAAGGCTGGAGGTACAGGTTTGAACATAGTGGGGGCGGATTCAGTGATAATCTTCGATCCCTGGTGGAACCCCGCTGTGGAAAGCCAGGCTGTGGACAGAGTGCACCGCATGGGACAGACCAGAACCGTAAATGTTTACCGTCTTCTGACCCTGGGGACTATTGAAGAAAAAATCAGAATACTCCAGTTTCAAAAAAAGGAAGTCTTCGACAGCATTGTCACACCAAGCTATTCATATATCTCCCGTATGACATGGAAAGATTTGAGAGATCTGCTGGAAACCGGCTGATTATATTGATTAACGGTGTTTTACAACACCGATTCTCGGGCAGTACTTTTGAACAGGGCAAATTGAACATAAAGGCGAAGCAGGTCTGCAGTAGGTTTGACCGAATGCAACAAGTATATCATTATAGGAAATCCACCATTCGCGAGGAAGCTTTTCCATTAAACGGAGTTCAGTTTCTTCAGGCTTTTTTGTCCTGACATACCCCCACCGGTTAGATATTCTGTGCACATGCGTATCTACACAGATACCAGGTTTATGAAAACCGAGAGTTATAACCAGGTTGGCAGTCTTTCTTCCGACACCCGGAAGTTTTAACAGTTCATCCATTTCATCAGGAACATCAGAGCCGTATTTCTCCATGAGTATTTTCGAAATTTCTATGATCCTCGAGGCTTTCACCTTATAAAAACCAACGGGATAAATGAGCTTTCTTATCCTTTCTTCATCCATGCGGACCATTTCGGCAGGGGTTCGTGCGTCTGAAAAAAGTCTATCTATCGCTCCGGCTGTGGTTTCATCCTTTGTTCTCTGGCTGAGCAGGGTCGATATGAGGATCTTATAAGGAGTACCCCTCGAATTTGTAATATACGTTACTATAGGAGCCTTCCATGAGGAGTATTCTTTTTTTAAAATATCAAGGATTATCAGGAGTTTTTCCGTCCGCACCCTAAGATCCGTTTAAAATTCTGTTGAAAACCTCGATCTGGGATTCATCCATAATTCTTTTGACAATAAAGCGGGTAAAATCACCCTCCAGATCAACCTGTATCGGGTGTTTTGTGAGTTTATCGATACCACGGTCCTTCGTACCGGGAGATAGGAATATATTGACAATCGGCCTTAGAGTAAACTGGCTCATTCTGTGGCCAACAATATAGGCGATTTCACCCGTATTCAGCAGAACAAAGGCGTTTTCAGGATAAATTGGCTCTTCATTGAGTTTTCTTGCCATATCTCGAAGGAATATCTGTGCGTAGGCAGGGTTGAACTTTTTACCAGAGTTATCCATAAAATATGCAAAGGACTCGGCAAAAGGTACGGCTTCTTTATAAGGCCTTTTACTTGTCATCGCGTCAAAGACATCAGCAATGGAAATAACCTGGGAGAAATGTGTCTGCTTTTCCTTGTTTATACCGAAGGGATATCCTCCGCCCATGAAATTTTCATGGTGAAAGAGTACAGTATTTTCCACTACAGGGCCGAAACAGTTTGAACCTTTCAGGATATTATATCCGAATACTGGATGGTTTTTCAGTATTTTCCATTCTTCTTCAGTTAATGGTGTGGCCTTCTCGATAATCTTTTCTGATATAAGGGTTTTGCCGATATCATGCAGGAGCCCGGCTATACCCAGAATCTTTATCTTATCTCCCTCCATTCCAAGGGAAAGCCCGAGAAGTATGGAAATCGCAGATACATTTACGGAGTGGGTATAAGTATAATCGTCAAGATCATATATATCCAGAAGATTGAGATAAGCATCGCTGTTCTGCCTTATATCAGAAATAAAATTGTTAACGACCAGTTCAATCTCAGCTGTCGGGAAGCGGCTCGACGTACCCTCGTTTTTTATAAGGCCCTGTATATCTTCAATTATGGAAACTGCCTTTTCAAGGTGTTTGTCTGAAACCATAGAACTTGTCAGATTTTTCTTGATCTTCAGCTTGGTCCTTGAGTAATGTATTTTCTGCACTCCTCTCTTTTTCAAATCTTCTATTACTTTTCCAGGGATCGGCATATCCTTTTCTATAACCTTGTTTTCATGTTCATCAAAACCATCGCCTTTAAGAATCATCCCCGGATAAAGAAAATTTGTATATATCTCAACCTTCATGGCATCAGTTCTGTAATCCATAACGCCCCCCGATTTAGTTATAGCTCTGGGCTCTCTTTTTATCCTCCGGATCAGCCAGATCGTATTCCTCCAATTTTCGCAGAAGGGTTTTCCTGCCTATTTTAAGTACTTTAGCAGCCTGGGATTTGTTCCCTCCCGTAAATTCAAGAGTGGAGATAATGGATTTCTTCTCAATTTCCTGCATTGAGGAACCTATTTCCAGGATTATGTTTTTCTGTGCAGGGCTGCCTGCCACATAATCAGGCAGCATATCCTCATTTATATATTCTTTATTACAGAGCACAACGAGGTTTTCGATCAGGTTCTGGAGTTCCCTGACGTTTCCAGGCCATGGATAATTTTCCAGGTACCTGAGAGCCTTCGGACTGAAACCCTGAATATTCCTGCCGTACTTATGCGAATAATATTTCACAAAATAATCGCAGAAAAGGGGTATATCACCCTGTCTTTCCCTTAGCGGGGGCAGGTAGATGTTGACAATGTTGAGGCGGTAATAAAGGTCTTCCCTGAATTTGGATTCTGCTACAAGTTTTTTTAAATTTTTGTTCGTTGCTGTAATCAGCCTCGTATTAACCTTTATTGTCTCTTCGCCTCCGACCCTTTGAAATTCCTGCTCCTGAAGGACCCTAAGAAGCTTAACCTGCATATTGAACGAAATGTCCCCGATCTCGTCTAAGAATATTGTTCCCCCGTCCGCAAGCTCAAATCTTCCTTTCTTTCTCCCGACAGCACCTGTAAAAGCGCCCTTTTCATGACCGAAAAGTTCACTTTCAAGAAGAGTCTCCGGAAGAGCAGCGCAGTGAACCTTGATATAAGGTCCTCCCCTGCGCCCGCTGTTTAAATGAATGCTGTTGGCTATAACCTCCTTGCCTGTTCCGCTGTCTCCTGTGATAAGGACTGCGGCATCTGTGGGTGCAACCTGCTTTACGATCTGCAGGATTTTCAAGAAGGATTTTGATGTGCCGATAATATTTGAAAAACTGTATCTTTCATCGAGCATTTCTTCGAGCTGATCGCGCCTTTTCTTAAGGCGTGTTTCTTCTATTGAACGCTTCAGCAGCAGGGCCATTTTATCAAGATTGACAGGTTTAGTAAGAAAATCATAAGCTCCCCTCTTCATCGTTTCGACCGCTTCGTCAACTCCGCCATGACCTGTTAGTATTATGATGGGAGCTTCAATTCCGAGATTATGTGAGGCTTTAAGGAAATCAAGACCGCCAAGCCTGGGCATTTTTAAATCAAGAATAACGGCATCTGCACCGATAGTCTTAAGTTTTTCAAGTCCATCATCACCGTCTTCCGAGGCATAAACTTCAAAACCTTCCATCTTAAGGCCGCTTTTCAAGGCTTCTCTAATGTTTTTTTCATCATCGATAACGAGGATAAGGGGCTTATCCATGTCAAGCCTCCCTTGAATGCTTTTATATTATACAGGGGGGTAAGAAAAAAGTCATAAGAAATTACATTAATTATTGGTTGAGATGAGACTGAGTTCCAGAAATTTGAAAGCATCTGTAAATGTTATTTTTCCCGGCTTCTCAAGGAAATTTGTAAAAGCATTCACTTCAGTTTCAGCGTTTCCATTTGAATGGACAAGCAGTACATTCCAATTTTTAAAATGCTCCCCCATCCAGACATTCGCATCAAGGGCAATAATGTTTATAGAATTTATGCAGTCTATATCCGAGGCCGTATGCATCAGTCCCGGAAAGCGGAAAAGATAAGAGGGCAGGATTCCGTTTTCAATCATTATCCGTTCGGTGTTGGTTACCTCTGAAATTAATAATTCCTTTAAGTAACCGCCCGAGATTATGGGATGGTCGTAGGTATGGTTCCCTGCAATAAAATTGATCGGGTATTTTTTTATTTCTTCCAGATTAAGAGGGTGGTTCTCTATCCACCTGCCAGAAAAAAAGATCACTATGGGCACAGGCCTGCCAGTACGTCTGCTGAATTTTGTCAAGCACTCGTAGAAGTTACGGGCAAACGGTCTTGAAGTAGGGCAGAGGTCGGATGTCAGCACAATTTTTACTTGATTTTCAGGGGAAAATTTTTCTGCACCGTTACCAAAAGGCTCATGTCTAAACGACTGTAACCTCTGCAGAGTGTTGAATTGATGAACATTTCCATCATCATTATTCGTGAAATCATCCGATCCCAATTCATCCGTTATGCCGTAGCTCAGGCTATCCCTGTCTATAAAGTAATAAAAGGTATTAACACCGTGTTTCTTAATTTCCCTAGTTACGATAATGGAGGGAAAGTTTTTAACATAATATTTGACGATCTTATATGATATGATCTTTTTGATAGGCGGTATTACAGTATTGGTAAACTGGACCGGAAATGAAGTCACACTGCAGAAAAATACGGCGCCCGCTCCAAAAAGAAATCTCATACTGGTATTCCAACGCTTTGTAGGCCTCTTTTAATATCATCAATTGAATTTACGAGCATGCTTTTAAACCCGATACTGGAAGCCTTTCCGACATTCTCAGGGTTATCATCGAAGAATATAATTTCTGTGGGTAGCACCTTGTAATAATCAACAACGGTATCATAAGCCGCTTTTTCAGGTTTTCTTGAACGTATTTTATGTGAAAGAAAGAGTTTATCGAAATATGAAAGAACCCTGTTATATTTTTTGAGAAAGAACTTTTCATGTATCTCATTAGTGTTTGACAGAGCGGCGATCCTGTAGGCGGGTTTAAGCGAGAGCATGACATTCTCAATTTCCGGCATTATCCCTATGAACATGGCATCAAATCCCTGTTCGAATTCAATATCAGAAAATTCATAGCCGATTTTTTCGGAAATATACTTTTTAAACCTTGTAGGCGATATTTCACCCCTTTCAAAGCGGTGAAATATATCATCATCGAAGTGAAGTTTAGAAAGAATAACTTCAACCGGTATACGGCTTACTCTGGACCAGCTTTCAAGGGTTCTCTGAAGCGAATATTTTATAACCACATTACCTATATCAAAAACAACAACCTTGGGCATTCGTGATATCCTCCTGTTTATATAAGCGGAGATTATATCATAATTATAAAATCAGAGCAAAAAGGCCTTCAATCATTTTTATCATATTTTCGTAATGCGAACCTTTCCAATATATTGTACCGCATGAAACACATCTGTAAAAATCATGGTAATATTTTTTTGTGTTTTCAGGGAGCATCCCTGTAACAGAATCTGAAGGAATGCTTTCAATAACACCGTTACACTTGAGGCAGCGAATCAGGGGCCGGATTTTGCTGTAAAGACCGAATCTTTCCAGTACCTGGTGAAGCTGTTCAAGAGGATGGATCGATCTGATAAGGCAGCCGCAAAGCACTGCACCGTTTTTTAAAATACCTCTGTCACGAGTCAGTATAAAGCGTGATTCCTTTTTCGCAACCGTAATTATATCTCTGTCTTTAAAACCGCTGTTATAATAACAGTCAAAGCCCAGCATTCTTAAATATTTGCATAAACTCCCGAGGTGTATGTCAAGAACAAACCTTCCCTCTGGGTAATCCTGAGCCGGTAACCTGCTGACACTCCTTATGTCCAGATCTCTGAAAAATGGATAAACGGCGCAATCATCCCCGTCTTTTAATCTGTATTGCCATTCTGCAGGCAGGCTGTTTACTATGATTAGACCGACTTCAGTATGGGGAACTCCCTCTGATTCTACAACATCCTTAATACCGGGCGAACCGTTAAATAATATCTCATGTCTTTCTCTTTTTTCGCGGCCTGTTAATTCTTTAAGGTTTCCGTAATAGCGGACAAAGCAGGAATTCATATGCTAAGGGGGTGCCATTCTCCCTGCTAAAATTTCATCGATTCAAGAATTTTGTAGATAATTATAGCTGGCCACACAAAAGCCTTCAGAATTCCAAGAACACCAGCCCAGAAGCCGGCAGCATGCTCCACAAAATATACTGCTGCTCCTATTATAGTAAGAAAATAAGCTCCGCCCCAAAAACCCTCGCCTCCATGATGGTGACAATGATTTTTCTTATTGTTTTCATCAGGCATATAATCCTCCCTACCGTATCTAAATATAACAAATTTATTAATTAAATACAAATATCGGTAAAGTATTACAAAGGGGGAAAGAATATTCACCGAAGACCTCAGAAAAATTTTATTAAAGTAAAGACAATATTTATACTAATACTGTATGTAATTCATGGTGATTTCAACAGATAAAGGGATTTTTATGGCTGATCATATTGATCTTAACAGGTATTTCCTGAGAAATACTCTTTCCATTTCAACAGGCGAGTTCTTATGGGGACTCGGGCTGCCTGTCATACTCGAATCTACATTCATTCCGGTTTTTCTAACTACTATGGGTGTTTCCAATTCCAGAATCGGGGTCACTGGAATGATCTTCAGCATTTCAATTGCAGTTGTTCCATCATTCTCTGCTTACATGACTGCAAGGATGCCCTATAAAAAAAGATCCACTGTCTGGCTTCAGGTCATACCTTCGGCAGCCGTTATGTTTTTAGGCCTTTATTACATGTATTTCGGGATCAATGAGTCTGCTTACGCCGTTTTTATCTTTTTTTATTCCCTGTTCGCCGTCGGCCTTTCAGCGACTATCCCGGTATGGCAGAATTTCATTGTAAAAATATTTTCCCCTCAAAACAGTCTCCGGGGAATTTCCTTTATGATGATAGCAAATAACTCGGCAAAACTAATGAGCGGGATGATCCTGGCTTTTATTACCGGTGCGGTAGGTATGAACCTCTCTTACAGCGGTGCCTTTTTCTTTTTTACCGGGGCAGTATTTCTCACCGGCTCGCTTGTCTATTTCTTTACCAGGGAAAACAAAGACGAGATTGATAAAAAGGCACTGGGAAATTTCATAAATTATTTTATTCATAATATCATCCATATTCTGAAAAATCGCAACATGATTCTATTTCTTTTACAGGACATCGAATTTACCGCTGCCGCTGTTTCAGTTACATTTTATGCGAGGTATGCGATCGATTGCTGCAGAGTACCGGCTTCCAAAGCCAGTGGCGCATTTATAGTTTCACTGTTTATAGGTGCTGTTTGCGCTAGTTTTGCGCTAGGATTCGTCAGGAAAATTACGGTTAAAGCGCGTTATTTATTCATTAAAATATGTACACTCTCAGGCATAATGATCCTTGTTCTATTTCAAAGCCTGTTTGCTTTTTATACCGTCAGTTTTTTACTGGGATTTTCCAGATCAGGAAGGTTGCAGATGTACGGACCGGCCGTCAAAGGGATTTCCGGACATGAGGATGCAAGCGCTTATTATGCCATTTCGCCGCTTCTTACAATGCCTTGTACAGCTCTTCTTCCTGTTGCCATGGGTCTGATGCTGGACAGGTTATCATTCTTAAAAGCCGAATCCTATCGTATCGGGTTTCTCTCACTTGGAGTCATTGTGATAATCAGCTTTGTTCCCTTTTTTTTACTCAGTTTCCAGAAAAGAACTTGACGTAATATATAAAGAAAATCATAATTTTTTCCTATCTTTAAAATTATGATAAAGGGGAAAAGGATGAGGTTATTTGGAAATATTGTAATTCTGTACCTTCTTGGCACGGGAGCCTTCGCAATAGACTCCAATGTTGACTTGTTCTGGAAAAATTGGGAAAAATCAGATTATCAGAGAGCAAAAAATGTCGGTGAAACAGTTTCCCTGGAAAGACCGGAATACCTAATCCCGCTATATTACATAGATCAGATCGATACTGAAAAAGGATACCAGGAAGTGATTCAGCAGCTTCTTGACCTTCAGAAAAATGCTTTCGCAAATATTGATAGATTGCTTGAAGATTGCAAAAACTCAATCGGAAGCGACACCTATTTATATTATTTTGTTAAGGCGGTCATTCAAAATCTGAAAAAAGCCACATGGGAAGACACTATTGACAAATCTTTGAAAATAAAGCAGAGCGCCGATGCATTATTATACCGTTTCATTAACTCGAGGGAGCATTCTATCGAAGATCTCCGGCAGGCTGAAAAGATACTTCCATGGAATCCTTCTCTGCTTTTCATAAATCTCAGGGCTAATCTGATCATGGCAAAGGATATTTCTAATTCGTTCGACGATTGCAACTATTTACTGATTTCAAACAAATTACCCCTGACTGTAAATGATTACAGATATCTGGGTCAGGTCTTTATTGGAATAAAATCGCTGAATATAATTGGTCCTGCGGGACCTAACGGCGAACCATTTTACGGTGAACTTTTTCATGTAACCAATTGGACTCTTATAGATCAAATGGCGCCTCTGCATAAGCTTTTTTTTGCCTGTACGATAGGTTACGATGGTTTTCAAAACAGCTCGGATGCTGAAAGAATTTTGAGAGACGTTCCTGAGGAATTACTTGAACAGTACCGCGATGAGGTATATATTTTAAGGATTTTTGAGAATTTCAATTCCTATAATTATGATAAGGTCCTCAGTATAGCTAACGAGGTTGTAAGCAATAAAGGGCTCTCTTCGAGAATGATTTATAATGAATATTACAATATGGCATACAAGCTTGAGATGAACGGGATGAAATATAAAATAAAATTGCTTATCATGGCAGCTCCATTGCTTTACCAGAAGGCCTTTGAAAATATACCGAGCTGGGCGGGTTTTTCCAGGAATTACATTGCCTATGAATGGGCCAGGTCTCTTTATTACAATGAGAGGTATAGAGAAGCAGCAGATCTTCTAGAAAAAAATGTTGATCTTTCATCTTTTTCATTCGGAACTGTCATACTGTCATGGTCTTATTACCGTCTGAACGATAAAGTTAAAGGGAAAATATATGAAGATCTTTTTAATAAATATTTTCCCGATCAGAAAAAAATCAGAGATCAGTTTTACAGCGAATTATCGAATATCAATGCTAAATAACCTCAAGAGATGGAACAATTTCAACTTATTTACAAATAAAAATTCTTATGTTAAAATCAACTTTCAGATGATCTAATTGTCTTATTTTTATAAAATAAATATAGAAGGTAAAGATATGAACAGACGTGAATTTCTTGAAAACAGCATAAAATTCGGAATGGCGGCGGGAGCTGCTTTTCTTATAAAAGATTTCAATCCGATTTTCGGCCTTAATTCGGACGTTAAAAAGACAGATTATGATATGGTAGCTGTAAAGGGCGGCGAACCTGCCGTAATGTTTGATATGGCAATGAAAGAAATGGGCGGCATGGGTAATTTCGTAAAACCTGGACAGACTGTCCTCGTAAAGCCGAACATTGGATGGGCGGTTCCACCCGAACTTGCAGCCACTACTAATCCGCTCCTTGTTGCACAGATAATAAAGCACTGCCTTGATGCCGGGGCCAAAAAGGTCTTTGTGTTCGACCATTCATGCGATTATGGACCTGAATGCTACAGAATAAGCGGAATTGAGGATGCTGTTAAAAATGCAGGCGGTATGATGGTTCCGGCTGACCAACCCGGGTATTTTCACAATGCCAGGATACCAGGCGCTTCTTTTTTAAAAAGTGCAGACTTCCATGAGATGTTCCTAGATGCTAATGTTTTCATCAATGTACCGATTCTGAAAAATCACAGAACGGCCCAGCTTACCATAGGCATGAAAAATTATATGGGTATCGTATGGGCAAGGGACCAATGGCACAGGACTGACCTAGAAGCCTGTATAGCAGATTGCCCCTTAGTGCGCAAGCCTGATCTGACTGTAGTTGACGCTTATGCAGTTATGATGACACATGGACCGCGCGGCCATTCAAAAGACGACATCATGTTATTAAAAAACCTCCTGGTCTCTACGGATATGATGGCAGCGGAATTCGCTGCCGCCAAGATTTTCGGTGCCGATCCAATGAATATCGAGTACCTGAAAATAGCATCGGAAAAAAAGTCTCTTGGAAACAGTGACCTTTCTAAGACCAGCATCAAGAAGATCTCCCTTTAAAGGTACTTTATTGAAAAAAGCAAGACAGGTAATCTCCCTCTCATTTTTGTTATTATACTTTCTACTGTTTACAGGCTTTCTTAATGGAATGACTGCTATAAAAGAAGTGCTCCGAACTGCCCAGATCTTCCCAGCAGCCTTGAAAATTATAGGCGGGGATTTTGCAGCCGTCCTGGGTTTGGGTCTTATCCTCATTCTTACCCTTCTCTTTGGGAGGTTTTACTGTTCAAGCCTCTGTCCTCTTGGCACACTCCAGGACCTTTTTATTATAAGCAGCAGGAAGATATTTAACAGGAAGGATTACCGTTTCCATAAAGAATGGAATTTATTCAGGTACTGCATTCTTGCCTTTTCAGTAATCATGCTTGTTTCTGGGAGCCTTATTTTAATAAATCTGATCGAACCCTTCAGCAATTTCGGCCGGCTGACTGCAAACCTGATAAGACCCCCCGCCGCAATGTTCTTTAATACAATGTCTTTGATCCTGCTCCAGTTTCACATTTATTTTTCTTCAGATATTCCCATACACAGTCTGGAAGCAAGTGTCTTAATTCTAACTATCTCTTTTTTCTTCGGCCTGTTCATTTTATCGTGGCTTAGGGGCAGACTATACTGCAATACATTCTGTCCTACAGGAGCGCTACTATCGCTATTTTCACGTTTTTCATTATGGAAGCTGGGCTTCAGAGAGGAAGAATGCACCGGGTGCGCATTATGCGAGAGTGTATGCAAAGCCGAATGCATAAACAGCGGAGAACGACAGCTTGACAGCAGCCGCTGCATTCACTGTTATAACTGCCTTGATGCCTGTCCTAGGCACGCCCTGGAATTTCAATTTCGCTTTATCCGGGGGAAAAAAGGAAATGTCGATAAGAGAAGAAGGGAATTCTTATCCCTTTTTATAAAAGGATCAATTACAGCAATTATTTTGCATTTCACCAGTAATGTCTCCAGGGCAAATGCAATTATGCCCTTTCTTCCTGTTAAAAGGAAGTATCCGGTTATACCGCCTGGAAGTGAGAGTATTGCACATTTTACAGCTTACTGTACAGGCTGCCACCTCTGTGCTATCTCATGTCCGACCCATGTGATCAAACCAACACTCATCCAATTCGGGTTAGCCGGACTTTTTCAACCTGTGATGGACTACGACTCAAGTTTCTGCAATTACGAATGCAATGCATGCCTCAAAGTCTGCCCGACTGGCGCCATTAAGGAATACTCTCTTGAAGAAAAAAAAATTATTCAGATAGGTTTCGCGAATTTAGACAAAAAAAAGTGCATCGCTTACGTACAGAATAAACAATGCGGAATATGTGCGGAATATTGTCCTACAAGTGCCGTTTATTTAGTACCCTACAAAAAAAATCTCCCTGCTCCTGTAACTGACAGTGAAATCTGTATCGGCTGTGGCGCCTGTGAGAATGCATGCCCGGCCAGGCCGGAAAAGGCTATAACCGTGGAGGGGAATCCGGTGCATAAAAGAGTGGCAAAAAGGGAGGGTAAGCCCCCTGTAAATATGAAACAGGAATCCAGGGATTTCCCGTTTTAAAAGCTTAAGGAATAAGAATAAGGAGTTTGAAAATGAAATACCGTAATTTCGGGAAGATTGACTATAAACCGTCAGCACTGGGTTTCGGATGCATGAGGCTTCCTTTAGATAAGGGAAAAATCAATGAAGAAGAATCCATAAAAATGATCCGTTATGCAATCGATCATGGAGTAAATTACATAGATACGGCATATGGCTATCATGACGGAGAAAGCGAAATTCTGGCAGGCAAGGCCCTGAAAGACGGATACAGGGAAAAAGTCAGGCTCGCAACAAAATCCCCGATCTGGCTAATTAGTAAATCAGATGATTTTGACAGGTTTCTTGACGAACAGCTAAAAAAAATGGCAACAGAGAAAATTGAATTTTACCTACTGCATGGCCTGGGAAGAGAAAGCTGGGAAAAAGTCCTGAGACTGGGAATATTAAAGAAAGCTGAAAATGCAAGGAAAGACGGCAGGATCGGGTATCTCGGTTTTTCTTTCCATGACAATTATAAATCCTTCGAGGAGATCGTCAACGGCTATGACGGATGGGAGTTTTGCCAGATCCAGTACAATTACATGGATACAGAAAACCAGGCAGGCATGAAGGGATTGAAATTGGCGTCATTAAAGGGATTGGCTGTCATTGTGATGGAGCCCATGCTTGGCGGAAGGCTGGCCAGCCCGCCTCAAGCTGTTAAAGGCCTTCTTGAGGAATACGAAAAGCCTCATTCACCTGCCGACTGGGCACTGCAGTGGGTATGGAACCAGCAGGAAGTTTCACTGGTCTTAAGCGGCATGAGCACAATGAAGCAGGTTGAGGAGAATATAGTTTCTGCGGAAAAATCAGGGGTGAATTCATTGTCTGCTCAAGATATGCAACTCCTGGAAAATGTTAAAGCAAAATCCTTGGACAGGTCCCCAATTCCATGCACCCAGTGCTCTTACTGCATGCCATGCCCGACAGGAGTAAACATACCCCGCAATTTTGAACTCTACAATAACGGCGTTATATATGAGGCAATGAACAGCTCAAAATATGTATATAAAAACTTTATGCCAGAGAGCGAGAGGGCTTCTCAATGCAGCGGATGCAGGTCATGCGAGGAAAAATGCCCGCAAAAAATCCTGATCAGCGAATTGATGCCAAGGGTTAATGAGGCTCTTGTTTAATTGAAGATTGTATATCATTGGCCTGCTTGCTAATTTTAAATTTGACAGAATCGATCTTTAAATTTACAATTAAATTCTTGAAAATTTAATAAAAACTAAGCCTTACCGCACGGAGGTAACCTATGGTTAATGTTGAGAAAAAGGGAGAGGTTGTTGTACTGAAAGTATCGGGAAGGCTTGAAATCAACCAGGCTCTGGAACTGGAAGAAATCATCAATGCTCAGATCAATGGAGGGAGCAGATTTTTCGTTTTTGATCTTGGAGATGTTCATTATCTGTCCAGCAGCGGTATCCGAGTTTGTATTGCGACTCTCAGGCAACTTAAGGATCTTAAGGGGCGGATGATCCTTTCAAATTTAAGTTCAAATGTGATTAAAACCCTGAAAATCGTCGAACTTGACGGGCTCTTTGAAATAATAAATTCAGTTGATGATGCGGTCCATAACGTAACGATGTAATGAGTTTCAGGTTAATATTAGCACTTCTTGGCTTTCTTATCGTTGTCGGCGGCCCTTCTTTATGGCTTTATTATAATATCATTAAAAGAAAAAAACTGCTTTATACACTGATAAATCAGCCCAAGGGAAAGAGGTATTTCTGGTACAGGCTCAGAAGAGAGGGGTACAGCGTTATTTCCAGCAACATAATAAAAGAAATTGGCTATTCCTTCAACGGCCAGAGGAAAAATATTTCACTGAGGGCAGATTTTTTTATCTCAAAGAAATCAAGAAAATATGTGGGATTATACTCGCCTGTTTTCAATGAAAGGGAATATCTGAAGCAGCTTATAGTCTATGCATTTACTTTCAACACTAACGGCGTTATTTTTTATGATGAAAATGAAAGGAAAATATCGGTCTGGAACCTGTACTAATTTTCTCCATACAGCCCGTATTCATATGGAAAGGGTTCAAGGGCCCTGGGCAGAAGACCATTGACAAACGCGAGAAATAAACCGTAATTTACTGCAAAAATCCCGTTATGCTTGAGCATATCAAGTTGCAGCATCAAGGTGTTCCTTGTTGACATGCATCCTCCGCAGGTAATTACCAGAGAGTATTTTTTTAATTCGGCCCCTTCAGGAATTGTATGAACGAATTCAAACTCAACCTTTGATTGCACCATTTGCCGGAAAAGACGCGGTATTTTTACACTTCCTATATCATCAGCCTGCCTGTGGTGCGAACAGGCCTCAAAAATAATGACCTTACAACCAGGAGGGAAATTCCTGAGAAATGCAAGACTCCTGACAAAATAAGCAAGATCCCATTTTTTCCTCGCAAATAATATTGAAAAAGATGTCATCTTCTGATCCGGCGGTATATCCGCTGCGACTTTACTGAATACCTGGCTGTCTGTAATAACAAGACTCGGCTTTACGGCCAGAGAGTCATAAAAATATTTTAATTCCCGTTCCTTGACAATAAGAGCCGCGCAATCCCTGTCAAGAAGATCCCTTATGGTTTCTACCTGAGGAAGAATAAGCCGCCCCTTTGGGGCTGCTAAATCTATTGGGGTCACCAGAATGACAAACTCATTTTCAGAAACCAATCCTTCTACAGGAGTGAGTTCCCTTGCCAGAGTTCCTGAGTAAGAAATCAGCTTTTTTTTTAGTTCCGCTATGCCGGTTTTATGTATATTATCAATTAATATATAAGTCATGCACTTTTTCTTTAACCAATCTCTCTTAAGCGAGTTCAAAGGTAGATCGGAAAATGTCACTGCGATTATGAATTTTTTGTTTTGATTTTTAAGTTTCTCAATTACTCCTTCCTCCTGTTCAGCAGGCTCATGGTCACCCCTGGTTATAATTATGGGAAGGTCTGCAGCACTGAGATGCTCAAGGCTTTTGATTATCCTGAGCTCGCCCAGCTGCCCGGCATCATCCAGGCCGGCTGTATCCGTCAAGGCTACGGGGCCAAGGCCGGAAAGCTCTATACTTTTGGTAACCGGATCTGTTGTAGTCCCCGCAACTTCGGAAACTATGGATACGGGACGTTCAAACAGATTATTCATCAGAGACGATTTACCGGTATTTCTCAGGCCGATAAGAACCATCCGAAGCTGTTCCGATATAGGAGTGGATCTATCCATTACTTTCCCTTTCCTGTATTTGGCCCGGCTGTCATGGCGTTAATCAGGTCATCGTAGTTGTTGCCTATAAATACTGTTCCCCTGTAAACTGCCGTGATTTTCACAAGCTCAGGCATACTCATCTGCTCCGACTCCAGGAATATTGGCTCCACGTAAAGGATGTCCCTCCCAAGAGGAATAAATTTTATATTTCCCCTGAAAACTTTTGAACCCTTCTGACTCCACAGAGTAAAAAAACTTGACATCCGGTCATCCTGGTTTATTTTTGTTTCAACCTGCATGGGCCCGTATGCCGAACCCGTTTCCTCAGGATAATATAGGGAAACTTTCATATCCTTCGAATAATATGACATCATCCAGCCTGAAATATTCTCTCTCCCCCTGGGGGTAAAGGGCTCGATAATTGAAAAATGCATGCTGTAATTTGTAGAATTTTTGTCCTTGTCAGTTTTGAAGCCGCTAAGCATATAGTAAGGCTCGAAATTAGTCACATGATCGCCATAAATATGCTTTGGTATATCCCACACATTGTCACCATTATAAAAACTATCCTCGTTATCAGTATGATAGCGGCACATTACCTGCGCCTGCAGCCGGAAGAGAGAATGCGGATAGCGGAAATGAGCCTCCAATTCGGACGGAATATTTGTCTGAAAAACCAGTGGAAATACCGATTTATAGGATAACGCAATTGGATCTTCATCATCGACAAGATAAAATGCTATATCCCCGGAATAAGCATCTACAGTGACCTTGACCGAATTCCTGATATAGTTGATCCTGCCGTATGGAGTATTGAATTTTTCAGCAAGAGGGAATCTATCGGAAACGGTATAGGCATCGATTATCCAGATCAGCCTTCCATTTATAATGACAGGATAGGGATCATTATCATATTCCAGATATGGAAAAGCTGTTTTAACACGTTCAATGATATTATTGTGAAATATTATTCTTGAACCTTTTGTGAGATAACTGCTCAGCAATATATTCTTCTCTCTTAAGGCAGCGCTGAAAATTATCTTTGAGAATAAGTCTCCGACCGGGACTCCCCGTTCGAGCGTATAACGGTTTGTAATCCTGTTTGTTTCCGTTGTATATTCGAATTCATCAGCCTTCGTATTTACAATAATATAATTCCTGGTGAGTTCACCGAAATAAATCTGAGGTAATTTCAAATCCAGGTTAGAATAGCGTGCCGGTCTATCTATACCCCCTACCCAGAAAACAGGGCTGCCGTCTTTGTCAACAATTTGAGAGGGAGATACTATCACACCATGGCCATGTGTATATCTTAGATGAATATTATCCCAGTTCAGGGCTTCAGGTGGGAGATTTGAAATATTAAGCTCCCTTGCCGCAATAAGCACCTGAACAAGATTCGTTTCTGCCGGCATTGAAGAGATCGGGTAAGCGTCGACATCCACATCAGCAAAATCAAAATATGTTTTGATGGATTGAATCTGATCTATTACTTTTTTATAGGGATCACTGTCCCAGATTCTCAATGAATGAAAGGCTGTCTCCAGGCCTTTAGCCGAATTATCCAGTACAGGATAATATACCGGCTCAAAACTCAGGCCGAAGGAAGTTCTTGTCGAGTCAATGCGGTATTTCACAAAGGGCCTCTGAAGCATCAGTTCATTAGGTTTTACAAAATAATTTTCAAGGATAACCGGATATAGGCCTGTAAGACCGAAATAACAAATAACCAGAATAGCTGCAGAAGCAAATATTTCAACAGTGCGGAGTCCCCTGAAAGATCTGATAATAAAGAAAAGTAAAACCAGGATTACAATACCCCCCCATATGACCGACCCGAGGATGAGTGCATAGAATTCGGAAAAACCGATCCCAAGCTTTGCATTGGGCTCTCTGATGAGAAATTCCAATGTATGAAACAGGTAAAACGATACCCATAAAATACCGCAAAATAAAAAAAGCAGCGACGTCCCGGTTTGAAACCTGAAAGACCCGTCCTTATAAAGACGGTCTTTGCCACCTCCATACGAAATAATATCAAACAATAAAGTGAATGTAATAATAATATTAATTATCAACAACCCTTGCTTTAATAACGGCAGTAAACCTATATAAAAATATGCATTCAGGTGGAAAAAAGGATCGGTATAGCCGGTCATCTTTACTGAAGGATCTATTATTAAAAGTTTCCAGTTAAAGAGCCCGAAAACACCGCACAATAACGACATGGCTATTATCAGGAGATTGAGAAGATTGTTTTTTTTTAATTTTCTGAAAAAAAAGAACCAGGAGCATGTAACAAATAGCGATATAATAACAGGTCCAAGAATAGCCATAGCCTTGAGAAGAATCGCTCCTGTAAATACGCCCATAAAACCTGTATGAATAAACCAAAGCCCGTTGACTATCCATTGAAATATAAAGAGCCAGCCTGCGATGAAAATAGCTGAGAAGATAAGTAATACAAGAAGAAGATAAAAAGTAAGCTTTTTCATCAAAAGACCTTTCCCCGCTTTCTGCTTGAAATTTCAATCAGCGATTTTTCCGATAAGACAACATCCACTGGGTAGTCGCTTTCAGTATGGGGTAATTCATCAAGTATCTGAAAGTCATAGCACACTCCAATAATTTTTTTGATCTTTGCAACCTTCAGAAACCTGTCAAAATAGCTTTTCCCGTAGCCGATTCTGTTTCCGTCTCTTCCAAAGGCGATACCAGGTATTAGTGCCAGGTCTATGCTTTCTTTGAAGGGTCTGGTATCCGGTTCAGGGATATTATAAGATCCTGGCTTGAAATCAAAAAAAAGGTCATCTATGATATAAGGCACTATATCTTTATAGCCGATCAGTCTTGGAAAAAGCACCTTTTTTCTATCTAAATACAGATCCCTCGCAAGGGGCAGCAGATCAACTTCATTATTGATTGGAACATACATCAAGATCGACTCCGCTTTCCCTCCATCCATAGTTTTAATTCTCTTTATAATACGGGCAGACATCATTTCCACATCCTGCTTTTTCAGTGCCTTTCTCATTATCAGATATTTTTTACGAATATTTTTTTTCTGTTCAAATATTCGATCGAGAATTACATTCATCGAATCCACGTCTTTACTTGTTTCCCTTATTGGTATCAGTTTTCTCTGCCGGTGCTTTCTCGATCTCCTTTACTGCGTCATTAATATAATCGCGAAGGTTTTGTGGAGCTTTATTCATTAAAGTCAGAAGAACAACAACTGAAGATCTTGATCTGTGGGCTGATATAGCATCGACAAGCCCCTTCACTACCCTGGCATCGGAATAATTATTGATCAATGATGCATATTGATGCAGGTATTCAAGAGCGGTATCGGAATTGGAAAGATCGCCCAGTGCCTGCAATAAACATATAAGGCTGATCTGGTCTCTAGTCTCTCTAAGCAGTTTTGACAATGTAGTGGCATCCTGATTGTCCCCTATCTTCCCAAGGACGAGAACAGCCATATCGAACAGGTACTTGAATTCAGCCCTCTGAACTGCCTTACCCTCATTTGCAGTCGGATTGCTTTCACCTAATATCTCCTCAACCCTAAACCTCGCCGAGGTTATTTTAAGCTGTCCTATCCTTTTCATGGCTGAAAACACCACATCCAGATCCTTATCATCCAGACTGGAGATAAGCAGATTGGTATCGTTTATTCTTGCATAAGCTGATTCGAATTTACTTTTGTAGGGATATTCGGATAAATCGTAAGAATATCCCTTGAGAAAACAAATAAGAAGAAGTATTGCCGCAGTCTTCCACATTTTCAACATAAAATTCCTCCTCATAGAATATCTCTTTCATGCCTGCCTTTACTTATTCATCATACTGGTCAATATCAAGCCGGAGATATGTCCTTTTTTCCAGCATCAGCCCTACAGGGCTCAAATCTCCTTCACTGAGAAGAAAATGAGCTGCACTGCTGAAATTATAAGCATCTTCAATAACATCTATTGTTTTTTTCCCGTCAGCATATCTTTGTCCATCGATTTTTTTATCAAATTCCAGGAGTACTGAAGGATTTACTATTATCCTCCCTCCGCGCTGATAATCGCTTAATATAAAAAGAATTTTTTCTGCAAATTCATCGAAAAACTTCCTAGCCTCTTTACGTATGGATCTTGAGATCTGACTTCTTTGAACAGAATATTGATTTGACCGGGAGGATCTTTCCTGCAAGCTGACTAATGCATCATTTTCCATTTTTTTTATTTCCCTGATAATTTTCAAATACTCATTTGTTATTTCCAAAATATTGTTAAGTTTATAATAAGAATCAAGAAGTTCCCTCTTCATATCGATTCTTTTACCATCCAGAAGTGCAATATTAAGAAGAATCTTATTGGAATTAAATAAGAATGAAAACTCTTTATCGAAAAAATTTGTCAGACATAGAGTAATAAATACTCTATCCCTGATCTGGAAAAGGGACCTGATATCATGCTGTTCACTGAAAGATTTTAATATATCCCTCAGCTTTATATTATCTTCCATTATATGAAGCCCTTTTTTTATCGGATCGCTTCTCAGCGTATCAATTGCAGTAATTGAGTAGTCCTCACCTCCTCCACCATTAATCTGAACTTCCTCTTCGCCCTTCTTTTCTTTTTTCAGTAAGCCCGCAAGTTCAGACTTCCATTTATTCGTGTAATAACCGATGATATCCTCTTCTTTAAATTTAAGATAATATTTAAAATTTTCACTTCTTTCCGACGTATCGTTCTTATAATACCAGTCAACCAATGTAAATAGTTTGGGGTAGACTTTAAGAAACACAAAATCCACATTTGAATTGAGCTTTTTCACATTATCAAAGGTAATGGAAGGATCAAGACCCCGTATATTTTTTTCGGCTATAAGTGCATTTTCAATCGCAGTTTTTAAATATGCATGATAAGGCTGAATAATAAGAAGTGACTTGAAGATCTGGATCAATATGCCTTTTATCCTCCTGACAAGGTGTTTGGAATTTCTTAAAACGCCGATCTGATCGAATAATTCAGAGCTGTAAAGATTATCGAAGCGGTAAATCAGTTCATAATTATAAGGGAATACACTGTTGACAAATGATGATTTCATGATTTCATTGGCCACTAATTTATTCTGATATAGTGCTGAGGCCAGGATCATTCTGGAATCCAGAAGAACATTCTGAAATTTATAGAGTATAAGTTCTCGGAAAGAATTCTTGAAATGATCACCGTCCAAGGTCAATATACCGTTGAATACGCATCCAAGTTTCGCTGAAAATCTCTCTATCCATTTATTAACCGGATTATCCCGGGGACTCTCAGGTTTAAAGGATAGCTTTTTTTTATTATGGCTGCGGTTCAAAACTTCTTCACCAAACCTGAATATTTTTGAACTCTCTTTTTTAACAGTTTCTTTTTTCAATCCCTCTTCTTTTTCATAATTATCATAATGCTTTCTGCTTTTCCTGCCGGCATCAATTACCTGGCCCCCTGCCTCAACGAATTTATTAAAAATATCCTTCTTGACATTTTCATCTAGGGAATCAAGCCTGAGTTTCTCCCTTATATTATCCAGCTTATCCCTGGCCATAAAAATCTCCCAGCCACTCAAAAAGAGACTTAACTGAGTTATCCCTGATTTCATTAAAACCGGACATATCAATGATAAAGTCATAGCTTTCATATGAAGTAATATCAAAAATGAGAGTGTCTCCGTCCATCACAAATTTAATCCTTTCCGGTTTACCGTCCTCAAATCTTTTCTCTATTTCTATTTTAATATTTCGTTGAAAATAAGTAAATATTATTTGTTTAATATGGGAGCCATCCATAACAATTTTACTGATGCCAGGGTCATTCTCCAGATCGATTTTATCAAGAGTCATAAAATCGTAAATATAATGAGTCATTAAAACAGGAAATGTATTGTCATTTTTTTCATAAACTGTCTTATTATCTGGGAAGATTACGAAATTCCTTCCTGTCGCATCTGATAAAAAATCGAAAATATGCCTGTCCAAAATATTATCAAAAATTCTCAATTTGAGTGTTTTATCCCTTCTTATAACGGCATCCCCGCTCCCGTTAAGGTCATGGCTAGTATTTTTAAGAAATAAAAAAAATTTGAAATATACAAGATCCTTTGAATTGTCTCTTATCAAGCCCGTTCTGGACGCACATGAATCGATGTATAAAAGAAGTATTGATAATAAAATGAATTGAAAAGCCCTTTTCATAATTTAACCGGTTATGGATGCTTTCCTGAACAGGATGTGTGGGGCATAAAGAGAGCCTTTTTTATATGTCCTGGACTCGACAGCATCGATATCTTTCAATAGATCATATACATTTCCCGATAGCATAGTATCCTTGACCCGACCCTTGACCTGTCCTTCCTCCACCAGATAACCAAGTTCAACATTTACAGAAAAATCTCCGGCCAGCATGTTTGACATACCCCCGCCTAGAAATTCACAGACATAGAGACCGTACTTAATAGAGCCGATCATTTCGTCAAAAGTTGAAGATCCTGTTCCTATAATAAGATTGGAAAATGAGGGGGAAGGCATTGAAGAAGTGCTTCTCGATCCATGACCGGTACTTCTGCAGTTTAACCTTTTGGCCGTTGTCAGATCATAAATGAAATTTTTAAAAATTCCATTTTCAATTATCGGCAACCTGTCAGGTATGACCCCTTCGTCATCGAATGGATAGCTTCCCAGACCCTTCTCCAGGATCGGGTTGTCAACCAGAGTAAAAGAAGACGATGCTATGCCTTTTCCCAGTTTATCAGAAAGAACTGATATTCCTTTATAAAGCGTTTTCGCATTTGCAGCAATTTCAATGGATTCCAGCAACAGTCCCAGGGCCTCCGGGCTGAACACCACCGGGAAATATCCGGTTTTCATTTGAACTTTATTTAAGGCGTTTTTATAACGCCATTCGATTGTTGCACAGATGTCTTCGATATTGACCTCTTCAGAGTATGCTGCATCTCCCTCATCGACGGATAACAATCCGCCGGAATCGTCTACAAGAAGCATCCCGGCTGATACATTGAATAAAGTAGAATCGTAAAATCCCCAAAATCCGTTAGTGTTAGCAATATAATGACGGGAATATGCTGATGAAATAGCTGCGTTAATTTTAGCTTCCCTGTCGACGTTCTTCAATCTCTTTATTATTTCATCACCGATATTTACAGCTTTTTGCTCACTGTAATCCTTAATATCCTGGAAAAACATATTCATCGGTTTATAAGTACTTGACCCCGGTAATTCGAAATCTATTAAATCGCCGAGGCTTGAACTGTCGGCTGCATTTTTTATTAAGATTTCTTTATCTTCAAGCGAGTTAATGTACGAATTTCCGACTTTTCCTTCCTTGAAAATGCGGAGGCCGATGCTGAACCTGCTTATATCTTCAATTGATTTTAAATGGTCCATTTCAAAATCTACAGATTTAGCCTCAGAATAGTTTGATATAACATCACCCTTTTCTATTGAAGAGCAAATATCTTTTAATGTCCGTTCCATATCTGAAAAGACCATTTTAGCCTCTCATTAATTAGTACTTATGGCCGGCATAAAGCCTTAAATAAGTTACAAAGAGTTCAATTCATATGTTCCTGTTCTTAAATACATTTCAGGTAATAACCGTTATATTTACTGTCAGGTAATTTTAAATCAAACTCACTAAAAGTCAATAGATAAAGCGACTTTGAAAACAGCACTCTGTCAATACCCTACCATAATTGATGGACAGAGGGTTTAATAAATTTCTCATAAACATTCCTTACAGATTCCATCTTTGTTGATGTGATCGCCTTTAAATCTGCGGCCTTTATATTTTCGATGATCTGTTCAGGTCTGGAAGCTCCGGGGATAACGCAGGATATTTCCTTAAACATAAGTATCCACCTGATTGCCCAATTTGAGAGGGGTACATCTGAGCTGAAAATCCTCTTCAGTTCTTCAACGGCCTTCAGGCCAGTCACATAATCAACACCTGAAAAAGTTTCCCCCCTGTCGAACGCTGCTCCTCCCCTGTTGAAATTCCTGTGATCTTTCGGACTGAAGACAGTATCTTTTTTCAATTTTCCGGATAAAAGGCCACTGGCGAGAGGCACTCTTGCAAGGATTCCTACCTTCTTTTCCCATGCTTCTCTAAAAAAAAATTCAGAAGGTCTGAGCCTGAACATATTGAAAATAATCTGAACAGTAGATACATTGGGATATTCAATGGCTTTAATGGCTTCTTCAACCTTTTCAACGCTTACTCCGAGATTTAAAATCTTACCCTGCTGTTTTAATTTATCGAACATGACAAAATATTCGGGTCTATAATAAACTTCAGTAGGCGGGCAATGAAGCTGGATAAGATCAATCGTATCCACTCCCATATTTTTCAGACTGTCCTCAAGATGTTTCGACAGTATATCAGGGCTGTAATTCTGTATGATATGAGGAGAAATTCTTCTGCCGCATTTTGTAGCTACATATACCCTTTCATGGCTTTTTTTTACAATCCTTGCGACTGCGGCTTCGCTTTGGCCGTCACTGTAAACATCAGCCGTATCAATAAAATTTATTCCTCTTTCTAAAGCGGCATTTACCGTTTTTTCAGCAATATCGTAACTGAAAGGTTCACCCCATTTCCCTCCCAACTGCCATGTCCCAAGCGATATCTCCGAAACCTTGAACCCTGTTTTACCTAAAAGCCTGTATCTCATTCCATACACCCCTTTTATTCCCTGATCAGGGCGCCATACTTTCCTTTAAGCATTATGATAAGTTTTGTCATAACCTCATTTACTTCATCATCAGTCAATGTCCTGTCCCGGCACTGGAAGATTAACGAAAATGTAACGCTCTTTTTATTCTCACCAATCTGGGAGCCTTTAAACAGATCAAAAAATTTCACATCCCTGATCCATTCATGAAAATCTTCTATTTCCAGCATCAATCTGCGGGAAAGAACATCATCATTGACAATAATTGAAATATCGCGTCCGATCGGCGGAAATTTAATTACCTCTTCTAAATTAATTTCAAGATCCAGAAATTCTTTCAGTCTGCCTGTATCAATCTCGCCGATAAAGGCAGGAAACCTCAGGCCTAAATTTTTGATAATATCAGGGTGAACTTCGCCTGCGAACCCGATCGATTTACCTCCGATTAATACTTCCGCAGCATTAACAGGATGAAGAAAGGGCAGTGCTATATTTTTAAAATCGATTTTTGATGCTCCTGCTTTTATCAGTATGTATTCAAGTATTCCTGATATTTTATAATAATCATAATTCTCACCGAAAAGAACAAATCCAGCTTTTTTTGTCTCAGTAAAAATATTTTTTTTCCTGTGAAATGTCCTTCCTATTTCATAAAATCGGGCATCCTCTATATATGCGCTTTTCGCATTAAACTCCACCGTCTTCATAAGACCGGGAAAGAGATAATTTCTCATTAAAGTCGCATCCCCTGAAAGGGGATTTTGCAGCTTGAGCAGATTTTCTTCTCCTGTTTTGAAAATAGCGGTTTCATTTTCATTAGTAAAACTGAAATTATAGACTTCTGTAAAACCCTGGCCTCTTAAAATCTCCCTTAAAAAATATTCCTCGTCTTTGTTAGACTTGAGCCCTTCGATATCAATCGGCGGTCTGAACATATTCTGAGGTATATTGTTATAGCCATGGATCCTTGCGGCTTCTTCTACAATATCAATGACCCTTGAAATATCTGAACGGAATGTAGGTACTTTAACTTCCAGTGCGTCTTCCCTTTTGGCAAGTATAGTAAACCTAAGTCTTTTCAGTATAGCTTCTATTGTCCTGAGTGTCATCTTTATTCCGAGCTTTGAAGAAATAAAATCAGCCTTTACATTGATGATTTTGTCCTTAAAGATATTCACATATTCATCCCTTATCCTCGATACCGCCGGACTACAGGTCATCATAATTATTTCCGTAGCCCTTTCTATAGCTCCAACAGTTATCCCCCAATCCGCATTTCTTTCAAATCGGTATGAGGCCTCCGTGCAGAGGCCCAATTTCTTAGCAGTCATACGTATCGAAACCGGATCAAAATATGCGCTTTCGAGAAGAATATCTGTGGATTCAGGAAGAACAAGGCTGTTATCACCGCCCATTATACCCGCTATTGCAATCGGTTTTTTCCCATCGGCAATAATAAGCATGGAATCATCGATTTCCCGAGGGACTCCATCAAGTGTATTTATCTTCTCTCCGGTTTCGGCTTTTCTTACAATTATCTGATGCTCCTCAAGTTTATTTATGTCAAAAGCATGCATGGGGTGTCCGATTTCAAGAAGAACATAATTTGTAGCATCAACTATATTATTGATTGCCCTGATGCCGCATAGCTCAAGTTTCCTTTTCAGCCATTCCGGAGACTCTTTAACCTTTATCCCTCGCAGAATTCTGGCAGAATATCTAGGGCAGAGATTCTTTTCTTCTATCGTAATATCCGGTAATTCCTCAGTTGTTTCATGGGCGGTAGGATTCGGTATGATCATTTCCTTGTCAAGCATTGCAGCTATTTCCCTTGCAATCCCTATAACTGAAAGGCAATCCGAACGGTTCGAAGTAAGATCAATATCAAAAAGATAATCTTCCTCCGTATAGATTTCAAAAAGAGCCTTGGCCTTTTTTTCATCCTTTCCTAAAATCCAGACATCCTGGCTTTTATCTTCAAGGGTAAGGTGTTCCCTCGCAAGAATCATTCCTTCGGATTTTTCTCCCTTTATCAAAGCTTCCTCTATAACAAGACTGTTTGGAAGTACTGTACCGGGAATTGCAATAACCACGAAATGACCCTTTTCCAGTGCCCCGCTGTTTGTGATAATTTTATATGAATTCCTGGCAGCGCTGACCAATGCTATTTTCAGGCTTTCAGACTGGGGATGGACCTGCAGGTCTGTAACCCTCCCCAGAAGAATATTATTTATATTGTCAGGACCTATTCCAACTTTCCTTATGCCGGTGACCTCAGGGCCGACAGCTGTCAGCTTCTGAGCCAGATCATCTGGCGGCAAATCAATCGAAACGAACTCCCTCAACCAGTTATATGTAACTCTCATAATGCCTCCTACTTGACAAACTGTGAAAGCAGCCGCAAATCATTTTCATAAAACTGGCGGATATCCTTGATACCGTAAACAGTCATAGCAACCCTTTCTATGCCAAGTCCGAAGGCGAAACCGGAATAAATGTCCGGATCTATATTGCAGTTTTCCAGGACATTTGGATCTACCAGCCCGCACCCCATTAATTCAACCCATCCTGAATGTTTGCAAACACCGCATTTTTTCCCATGGCAGACGGGGCATGTAACTGCAAGCTCAGCTGAAGGCTCGGTAAAGGGAAAATAATCCGGTCTCAGGCGGATATTTGTATTTTCACCGAACATCAGTTTAGCCCAGAGTAGAAGAGTTCCTTTGAGGTCCGCAAAAGTTATTCCTTTATCGACAACAAGACCTTCCATCTGGTAAAAAACAGGGGAGTGTGTTGCATCAACTGCATCCCTCCTGTAGCATCTTCCCGGAACTACTATGGCGATAGGAGGCTTTTTAGCTTTCATAGTCCTTATCTGGACTGGCGAAGTATGGGTCCTCAACAATTTTGAAGAACCGAAAAAGAAGGAATCATGATCGTCTCTTGCAGGGTGGTGGGCAGGCATATTCAGTGCCTCAAAATTATAATATTCTTCTTCCATTTCGGGACCATCTGCCACACTGTATCCCATGCTTTTGAAAATATTAACCATTCTATCCAAAACTACAGTAAGAGGATGAAAATATCCAGGAACTGGAACGCTTTTTGGCACTGTGATATCAAGAACACCGGTCTTAAGTTTCTTATCTCTTTCCTTATTATCAATCAATTCTTCCGCTGTTTCCAGTTTATTTCTTATCTCATCTTTGATATCATTCGCTAATTTTCCGAATTCTTTTCTCTCTTCGACATTCAAGTTACCGAGGCTGGAAAGCATACCCTTCAAAATACCCTTTTTCCCCAGGTATTTTATTTTTAATTCATCGATAGCCTTCTGCCCATCCGCCCTCTCCAATTCCTGAAGCGCTTCTTCCCTGATCCTGAGCAAATCTTCCTTCATAAATGAGCTCCATAAAAAATATGATTCATTTTAAATTAAAAAAGGAATTATTACAAATGCAATAATTACAGAACACTCAGGGCCAGAAACGATTTCTTCGGAATTATTTAGTATTTCTTATCCGCATACTCAAGCCACCCTCCGGATTTGACAAGCTCGGCATCAAAAGGGTCAAGCTTGAAAGCAAAAATATCAGAGGCAGAGGCCCCCTTAACTGTCAAAACGAACCTGTCCAGGTCAATACTTACCGAAGCCCCGGTTTGAGCGTATTTTTCAAACAGTTTATTTATATCCCTGCCCGGAAGTTCGATCGCCAGCAATCCACTGTTAAACATATTCTGCCTGAATATGCGTGCAAAACTTTCCGCGATAACAACATTTATGCCATTCAGTTCAAGAACCCAGGGTGCATGCTCTCTGGATGAACCGCAGCCGAAATTGGACCTGCTTATGATGACCTCTTTCCCTGGAAGGTCTCTTTCCCTGTCGAAGCCCTTCAAATTCAAATCTTCAAGGCAGTATGGCTTTAATGATTCTTTGGTAATTTCTGTCAGATATTTCGCGGGAATTATCTCGTCAGTATTAATATCATTTCTATCTAAGAACAGGACCTTACCGCCAAATTTTTTCATATACCGCTCCTGCAATTATTCAAATTTATTTTAACCCATGAATAAGGGAGAATTTGTGATGCTTCCCTTTAACGCCGTAGCTGCTGCTGTAGCAGGGCTCATCAGGTGTACCATTCCGCCCTTCCCCATGCGACCGTAAAAATTCCTGTTCGTGGTCGAGGCGCAAACTTCTCCACTGGCAAGTACACCATTCGACATACCAAGGCATGCCCCGCAGGTCGGATTGGTTATACAGAAACCGGCATCAGCAAAAATTTCGATTATTCCCTGTTTTAAAGCCTCCCTATAAACCCTCGGTGTCGCTGGTGAGAGTATTCCTCTTATTCCTTTTGCTATTTTCCTGCCTTTCAGGATTTTCGCTGCCTCTACCAGATCCTCCAGCCTGCCATTAGTGCAACTGCCGATATAGACCTGATCAACAGGCGTTCCTTCCATTTCCCGAACCTTCTTTACCTGGTCAGGTTTATATCCGTAGGTCACCATAGGTTCGAGCCCTCCTAGATCAAACTCAATTATTTTTTGATAGACTGAATCAATGTCGGATATCCAGCCTGAGTATTCAGCCAGAGCTTTTTCCTTTGAAGAATAAGAATCCTTAATAAATTCCCATAAGTATTCCACTGTTGTCATGTCAGGATAACATATCCCGCTTGTACCACCTGCCTCAACTGCCATATTGCAAAGCGTCATTCTGGATTCCATTGACATAGCATCAACAATCGGACCGGTAAATTCCATGACTCTGTCTGTGGCACCATTGACACCAATCTGCGAAATAATATAGAGGATCACATCCTTTGCAAATACTCCCTCGGGCAGGTTTCCTTTCAGATAAAACTTAATGGTTTTTGGATATTTAAAGGCGCATACCCCTTTCAAAATACCTACCTCCAGATCAGTTGTGCCGACGCCGGCGGCGAAGGCTCCGAAAGCTCCATGGGTGCAGGTATGAGAATCACCCATTATTACAGTATAACCAGGCCTTACGAAACCCTTTTCTGGAAAAATCGCATGGCAGACGCCGTTATAGCCTATATCGAAAAAATCCTTAATACTATTACGCCTCGCCCAGTCGCGTAAAATTTTACCCTGTTCAGCAGTTTTCGAGTCCTTTGCCGGAGAAACATGATCTATCACTACCTTTATTCTGTCAGGATCAAATACCCTGTCCTTGCCGCGAGCCACCAGGTCATTTATAGCTACTGGTGTTGTTATTTCATGACAGAAAACAGTATCAAGCTTCAGAATGAAACTTTCTTCAAACGGCCTATCGAGAAGATGGGCGTCAAAAATTTTCTCTGAAATTGTTCTCCCCATATCATTCCTCCGAATTATTTTCCAAATATCATTTTGGGCGGAGTTACCACCCAGAAGGCCTTTAGAGGGCCAGTACCCAAATTTTTCAGAAGATGAGGCGAATCGGACGAAAAAGATATGCTGTCACCGGCATCAAGAATGTATGATTTTTTACCGATTTCAAACTCTCCGTCTCCCTCGATTATAACCCCAAGTTCATGCCCTGTATGCCCGTATTCAATGCTTCCCTTTTTACCTCCCGGTCCGATTTCAAGATAATAGGCCTCGATCGAATGCTCCTCTCCAAGGCCGGCAGTGTGTGATAATTGTTCATATTTCGTCCCTTCTACTACTATCATCCTGCGCTCTTTTTTTTTGACTATATTGACATTCCTTTCCTTTTTATAATCACTGAAAAGGTACTCAAGATCAATATTCAATATATCAACAATGGATAACAATGTATCAAGAGCCGGTGATATCCTGTTCCGTTCAATCTGAGAAATAAGGCTTTCGCTTAAACCGGCACGCCGCGCCACCTCTTTCATGGTTATGCCTTTTCTTTCCCTTACCTCTCTGATTTTATCACCAAATGCAAATTTCATATCGTTACTACCCCTTGTAATTATTTATTATCAATTAAGTATATTAAGTATATATAAAGTTTCGGTTGATGTCAATATTAAATTAAATATATTTTCCAGATGAATAATAATTAAGCAGTTATGAGGATAAAAGTCCCGTGCTTTGCCTTTTTCCAATTATTTAATTATTTTAAATTAAAATAATTATATGAGGAGAACAAATTATGAAAATTCCTTTGACTGAAATTGGTTTTATCCTGGGATCTCTATCAATTATTCTGGTCCTGATTTCAGGACCCGGTACAAGGATCGGGATATACCCATTCACAGCCGGTCTTCTCATATTATCTGCAGGGTCTTTGACCGGATTAGCGGCTATAATCACATCAATCTTAAAATTATCGTCAGGCTCTCAAAATCCTGGCTGGACATTTGCGGGTCTTATATTCGGCATGCTGACATTCGGTCTCCTTGTTGTCTCAATACTTGGCGCAAGCAATTCTCCCATGATTCATGACATTACAACAGATACTGCAAATCCTCCCCGCTTTGAATCAGTTCTACCCTTAAGGAAGGGCGCTATAAATCCGGCGGAATACGGTGGAAAAGATATAGCAGATAAACAAATTTCCGCTTATCCCGATATAAAATCGATGCACTTAAACACTACTCCCGAAAAGGCGTTTGATAAGGCCCTGAAAGCCGCCGAATCATTGAAATGGTCGATAATAGATCAAAAAAGGTACGAAGGAAGAATTGAAGCCTATGACACGACTTTCTGGTTCGGCTTCAAGGATGATATAGTTATAAGAATTGCACCGGAAAATAAAGGAACCATTGTCGATATCCGCTCCCTGTCAAGGGTCGGCATGGGAGATATGGGAACAAATGCCAAACGGGTTAGAATGTTTATTAAGCTGATGTCCTCATGACCTCCGTCAGCCCTCCCGGAAAATGAAATAAACCTGAACGGTCCGAATATATTTGACAATACAAGAGGAATTATTTATATTAGCTGATATTTCGATTAAAATGAAAATAGGAGGATAGAAAATATGAAGGGGAACAAAGATTTAATCGACACCCTGAATTCACTTCTTGCAGATGAACTTACTGCAATCAATCAGTACATGGTTCACTCAGAAATCGCCGAAAATTGGGGTTATGAAAAACTTGGCAATCATTTTCAAAAAAGGGCGATAGATGAAATGAAGCATGCAGAAAAACTGATAAGCAGGATATTATTCCTTGAAGGTTTCCCCATTGTTTCAAACTACAGGGAGATTAAGATTGGAACAGAAATACCTAAACAGCTGGCAAACGATCATTTCCTCGAAGACGGCGCTGTTAAAGCCTATAATGCTGCAATCAAACAGGCAGGTGATGTAGCCGACTACGCGACACGGGAAATTCTTGAAAAGATACTAAACGACGAAGACAGGCATATTGATGAAATAGAAAATCTTCAAGATGAGATTGAGCAAATGGGGCTGCCTGTTTTCCTGACAACTCAGCTAAAGGATTAAAGTGTCCGTGTCAATAACTCAATAATTTTATCCCTGTCTTTAAAATTATCAAAAATATAATCGGGGCCATATGCGGCAAGCGTTTTGTAATTCATATTACCTGTCGCTACTGCCAAAGATAATGCTCCATTGATCTTTGCACATTCAATGTCTCTCGGTGAATCCCCTATTAAAATAACCCTTTCGAAATGAGGGGTATTATAGTATTTTTTCATCCTTTCTAAAGCCGGATAAAAGAGGGTGTTCCTGTCGCGGGCATCGCTGCCGAAGCCACCAATCCCATATGGAAAGTAACTGTCAAATCCAACTTTCTTTAACTTTTTAAAAGCAGCTTCCATGACATTTCCTGTCAAAAGGCCAGGACAGCAGTCATGAAGAGCCATCAGAAGTTCTCCGGCATAAGGTATAGGTTCAATTAAATTTTTATCAGAAAGGACAAAATCATCAAAATAGCTTATATATAAGCCGAATATATGAGGGATAATTTCCGGTATATTACCCTGGTAGCCAGCAGTTTCCAGGGCAGTCGCACATATATCGTAATCAGTCCTGCCGAACCAGTCGATCTTGCTCATATCGATATCCATCCCCACCAATTCCTGCAAGGCTTTTTCAAAAGCGTGGCGCCCCACCCCATGTGAACTGAGCAGGGTCCCATCAATGTCGAAAAGAACAGCGTTCATCAGTTACTCCATTTCTTTGTATTATCATTATTTTAGATACTAATTAAAATGTTCGCCATATTTGACATTGTAGTTAAGATTTTGTTTTTTTAATTTTTAAATTATAATTTTTTCATCATTAAAACCGGAGGCGATTAATATGGAGATAGGTCTTGAGAAACTTCTTTATAAATCTAACAGGACAGGGAGGCTTCGCGCCGTGCCGGATGTTTATAATCTATCTGATGTAAACGAAGGACAATACTACCGAAATATATTCCCTTACAATGAAATACCCAAGATCCCCTTTAATGAAAGGTTTGTTCCAATGCAGACGCCGAAAGAAGTCTGGATTACCGATACCTCTTTCCGTGATGGTCAACAGGCCCGTCCTCCATATGAGGTTGAGAATATTGTACAGATTTTCAAATATCTCAGGGAGCTCGGTGGTGAAAATGGAATGATTCGCCAGACCGAATTCTTCATATACAGCAAGAGGGACAGGGAATCTCTTGAAAAATGCATGGAGCTTGATTATAAATATCCCGAAATAACCTCCTGGGTCAGAGCGAACAAATCTGACTGGGAGCTCGTGAAGAAAATAGGCGTAAAGGAAACCGGCATACTGACTTCAGTATCCGATTATCATATCTTCAAAAAAATGAAACTTACGCGCAAGGAAGTCCTTGATCTATATCTTGGTATTGTAAAAGATGCTCTGAATGCCGGCATACTTCCACGCTGCCACTTTGAAGATATAACCAGAGCCGATTTTTACGGATTTGTTGTACCCTTTGCAGCGGAACTTATGAAACTTTCCGATGAATCGAAAGTTCCTATAAAAATTCGTGCCTGTGATACTCTCGGTCTTGGAGTAAGCTATCCAGGTACTTCGCTCCCTCGCTCCGTCCAGGGTATAATTTATGCTCTTAAAGAATATGCAGGTGTTCCTTCTGAACAACTTGAATGGCATGGGCATAATGATTTTTACAAAGCAACAGTAAATGCAGCTACGGCCTGGCTTTACGGCTGCTGCGCCGTAAATACGACAATTCTCGGCTTCGGCGAACGTACAGGCAATACTCCACTTGAGGCAATGGCCATAGAATATGCCCAGCTTTTCGGCAATACTAACGGGATGGACCTGTCTGTCATTACAAAAATCCGGAATTATCTTGAGAAATACACTGACACCATAATTCCCAGCAATATGCCCTTTGTAGGCAAGGATTTCAATACAACCAAGGCTGGAATACATGCCGACGGTTTACTGAAAGACGAGGAGATATACAATATATTCGATACAAACAGGATCCTCGGCAGGCCACCTGAAGTCACAATAACCGATAAAACGGGTACCGCTGGCATCTGTAAATGGATCAATATTTATTTCAACCTTGAAAAGTCAGAAGAAATCCAAAAAGACAATACGGCTGTCAAAGATATATACGCATGGGTTCAAAAGGAATATGACGAAGGCAGAATAACGGCGATTTCAGATGAGGAACTTATCGAAATGGTTAAAAAGTATTTTCCAGATATATACAGAGAAAAGGTTGTGAAGAGCAGCATACTGACAATCAAAGTTTGAAAAAACAAACGATGAATTATTCCAATGGAAACTTAGGCATGTAAGAAAATGGATACACGGGGTTATGCACGGGATATCCATCCCCGCCTAAATAATCTGCCAGTTTACCATTTATATAAAAAGCTACAGCCTTAACATTTCTGAATTGTGTGGCAGTATAAACAATCTGATAAACCTGAACCTCATAACCTAGAACACCATTCGAATTATAGGCAAAATCATCGCTCAGGTCGATCAATGCGATTCCATCCCTGATTGTTATCTTCCTTATCTTGGTTTTAATTGGAACAAGATTGATCAGTTTGTCATCATTATAACCTATAAGCAGCTGAAGCGTATCCCTCAGCATAGATTGAGTCTTCGGCAGAAGGACTGTCTTTTCTACAAGACTGATCTCTTTATCTCCTCGGTTTGCCAGATAGATTTTAACCCTCACTGTTTGTTCCGTATTATTTGTAAGTTGCTGATTAGTCGTCCGGTTAGATACCGCCGAAAAAGTCTCAGATGAAGCTGAAAACTTCGAGCTCGATGTGCTCCCCTGAACAGGTGTTATAGGAATGATATTAGTAAGGTTAAACGAATTGTTTTTAGAATCGGTATGCTGATTTTTTTGCGATACTATCAGAGTTTTAAAAATATTGGAATATCCGATAAAGAAAGCGATAAGGGCTGCGGTAATTATCCATATCAGGGGAGCATATTTACCGCTCTTTCTTCTTCTTCTTTTTTGAGGCATAAAAAAGCCTCTTTATGATATTTCTTCTTCCTTTTTCATCAATAAATTATAGACATCCATGGAATTCTTGACTCCTGAAATCGACATTCCTATATCTGTTTTTTCATAAATTTCCGCTATGATCCGCAGGACTTCGAGCTGCTCATGCGGGCTGTAATCCTCCGATGTTACAGCTGCAAAGAACAGATGAGACAATTTTTTATCATAAGCCTCAAAATCCTTACCTTTTTCATCATAAATTACTACTAAATGCATACCGCTCACCTTGGGACTCCGGCCATGAGGTATAGCCAGGCCGTTACCGAGACCTGTCGAACCCTTCTTTTCTCTCTCTGATATAGCTTTATATGCATCCTTTTTATCTATTGCCGTATGAGCCTCAGAAATAAATCCTGCAATTTCCTGCAGGAGTTCATCCTTCGTCCTGCCATTCAATCCTATTTTAACAAATTCAGGTTTTAATAATTCAGATAATCTCATACCCCATCCTCCTTTCATCAGAAAGGTTTTTAATATTATAATCTCTTATTATAATTTAAGATAAATCAAATAACAAATTTTACCTTAATTTTGAACCACCGCTATATTCCGTTGTCAATTTTCAGATTAATACCTATAGGCTCATTGCCGTAATAATCAAAAAAGTCTTTCATAGTATGAAGATGCTTTATATTATGAGAAAACATTCTATGGATAAGGGACGAATTGTATTTTTCGTTTAAAAAATCATTTATATATCGAATTGGAAGCCGTTCTTTCATGCAGAATTCCTCAATCTTCTTGAGAAGTTGAGGTTCAAAAACAAGAAATGTATGAGGTTCTACTTCAATTATTTCATTCATGAAGCGATCCTTAACTTTCGATGAAAAATGTGCGCTGACCTGAATAATCTTGTAACTATTCATATTTTCAAGAGAAAGACTATTAATAAAGCTTTTTATACCCTCGCTGACTATTTCTGGTACCGGGTGTCTGGAATGAGAAGTTAAAAACTCCAGAATTTCATCTTTTTTTATGCCATAAGCAAAAGACCTGTATATTGATTCCTTAGTTATCCTGAAAATAGATATGGTCTGGATAGTAAGAGGCTCAGCAATCAGTGCAAGCCAGAATATTATATCCGGACGGATAAACGGTTCCACTATTATTTCAAAATTCGTCTCCACGATAAATTTATCATCCTGGAACCTGTTTGTGAAATCCATATTATTGAGCAGAGATGCCTGAGGTTCATTCATTATAATATAATCTGTAGCAATGGATATCATATCGGGATATTTTCTGTGTAAAACAGCAATATTTTCGGTTTCAAGGCTTTTCAAAAAAAACATGAATTTAAGTTCTTCCTGCTTGAGCATAAACCTTAGATTTTTAGGTTCATTTTTTAATGATATGTAAATCTCATTATTCAGAAAGTGAAAGAAAAGTTCCCTTAGCGGTATCCCCGATTTGCGTCTAAACGTCTGAACAGCCAGTATTTTCAAAGTCATAAAAGCACTCTTGCCAAAATCAAATTTATCCATGAATTCATAAAGGAAGATTATGAAAAGCTGTTCGTTAATGGAAAGATTTATAATTGCGTCAAACAGCGATTTATTAATAATAATTCTGTTATTGAATTTCTGAAAAAAACCGAAACGGGTAAGTTTTTTTATAAGAAGTTCAAGATATTCTCTTTCCGCGAAATCTGAAAAAAATTCAAGCATTTTAGATAGATCAATCTTATGTATTTCGTTATTCTCAGAACTTCTGGGAGAGAAAGTAACAATATAAGAGATCAGACCGGCTATCAGAGGGATGTACTGGCGGCTCAGCAGGTCCATTGAAACGAGAGGGCAGTCTTTCTCACCGAAAATCTCCTCTTTATTTATATCATCAGCGATGCTTCTTAAAAATACGGGCGGAGAGAAAAAAAAGCTGTAATTTTTCAATCTTTCGAATTTAAAGAGTAGGTACTTCTTAAACAGAGAATCAACAGCCTTTTTCAGTTCTTCATATTCGAAATGGAAGATCTTGGATATAATTTTCAGGTTTGAATCGATATTATCATATACAATCCATCCGAAGCCGCTTTTCATTATATAAATAAGAAGTTTTTCGTACTTATCGAGCCCGGAATAAACCTCAGGTGCATTTTTCGAAAAATATGCCGAGACATCGGCAAGTCTTCTCATATTCTCTTCGCTGTCGAAAGAAACATCTCTGTCGGTGTGGAAAAAAAAGTCATATATTTTTTTTACAAGGATAGGCTCTTCTTTTATCAGCCAGTCGGAAACCGACTCGTTTGACAATACAGTGGACTGCCCCTGAAACATCTGTCCCCCCTCTTAAACCACAGCCTTTAGTTTTACGACAGTTATATGATTTTTTTTATCCGGATTAATAATATTATATTGATATCCCTGCTCAAGCAGGAATAACTGTCTTTTTTTAGCAAACTGTTCCTCAATAGTGTCCTTGGATACAAGCGTATAAAAATAAGATTTCCCTGATTGAGGTCGCAGTATCCTTCCCAGTCTCTGGGCCTCTTCCTGCCTGGACCCGAAAATCCCGGAAACCTGAATAGCCACATTCGCCACTGGCAGATCAATAGAAAAATTGCCAACCCTTGAGATCGCCAGGGCTTTAATATTCCCCTTTCTGAATTCCCTGTAAAGAATTTCCCTATCCTGATTGGAGGTTTCTCCTGTGATAAGTGGAATCTTCAGCATATCTGAAATTTCTTCCAGCTGATTAATATAATGGCCGATTATTAAAATATGATTATATTTAAGCTTGTCCACCAGTTTCTTAATAATACCATATTTACGTGTATTTTCTGAGGCTATCCGAAATTTGTATCTCTGATTGGAATTAATGTAATTATTGTAATCTCTTTCGCTTAATGGCACCTTGATCTCAAAACACACAGCCTGAGCTATCCACCCTTCTTTTTCCAGTGCTTTCCAGGGGTATTCATATATTTTAGGACCAATAAGGGTAAATACCTCGCTTTCAAGGTTATCTTCCCGAACCAGTGTGGCTGTCAGGCCCAGCCTTCTTTTGGATTGAATTACTGAAGTCATCCTGAAAATTGGGGCCGGTAATATATGAACTTCGTCATATATGATCAGGCCCCAATTCTTATCGGTAAATATATTGATATTGCGGATCTCTTCACTTTTGTTGTTCTTGTGAATTAGCATATTATAGGTAGTAATAGTGATAGGTTTTATATCTTTTACCAGAGCAGTGAATTCACCCACATCGTTTGCAGTCAGAGTTGTTTTATCAATGATCTCTCTTTTCCACTGTCTGATCGCTTCAACGCTTGTAGTGATAATGAGAGTGTATTCCCCAATATCCCTCATGATCCCCATCCCTACAATTGTTTTTCCAGCACCGCAGGGAAGAACTATAATGCCACTCCCTTCCCTCCACTTAGAAAAACTATACACGGCTTCAGACTGGTAATATCGCAATGCAAAATACTTTTCCTCAAGGCTGATTTTCCTGAATTCCATCTCTATTTTATTTCCGCTTTCAAAGCCTGCAATATCCTTAACAGGGATCAGGTGCTTGATCAGCTCGGTCTTTATGGTGCCGCGCAATCTTTTTTCAACTATAAAAACCGGCCCTTCTTTTTCTTCTGAAATGTATTTTTCAATCAGGGATTTAACTTTATCCACGAGTTTCGGCTCTTCGACCCGTATTCCCATCATATTATCGTTAAAACTTTCAAAAACAACCTTCCCATAGATTGAAAAATGTTTTTTGATATATTCCACAACATTTTTCGGAATATCATATTTCTTATACACCTCAAGGGTTTCCAGTATTTCTTCCAGGGTAACTCCATTAGCGGCCGAATTCCAGAGGGATATGGGAGTTATCCGGTAAAAATGAATATGCTCGGGAGTTTTTATAAGTTCAGAAAAATTAACAAGCCTCTTCCTCACCTCTTCGAACATCGGATGGTGAGTATCCAGCAAAACAGATTTATCAGCTTGTATAGTTATTACCTTATTATCTTCCATAACCCCACTCTTGTACAATTATGAAAAGATATATATTTTAAAAGGAAGAAAATTATTCGTCAATAATATAAACCATGTAAATCTCAATTTTATTAATCTGACATGTGTACATCAGCTATGTTTACTTATCTACGATTATTCATTATAATGAATACGGAGAATACTAATGAAGATAATTATGCCGATTGCCGGTATAGGCACCAGGCTTCGACCCCATACTCATATGATACCAAAATCTCTGATCCGGGTAGCGGGCAAGCCGATCATCGGATACATTATAGAACAAATTGAAAGCGTAAATTTTTCAGAAATGATCTTTATTATTGGCTATCTTGGGGACCAGATTAAATCTTACCTTCGAACTACATACCATTTCCCGATGAAATTCATCAGGCAGATGGAATATATCGGCCTAGGCCATGCAATCGACCAGGCAAAAAATGAATTTCCGGAGGATGAAGCTGTATTGATAGTTCTCGGCGATATTATATTTACCGCTGATATAAGGCGAATCGTCGCTTCCCCTGAAAATATGATAGGCATAATGGAACCAGAGGAACCAAGAAAATACGGCATAGTGACAGTAGATGACCAGGGTTACGTTACAGATATGATTGAAAAGCCGGAAAATCCACCATGCAATCTGGCAATTGGTGGTTTATATTATTTTAAAAGCGCTTACAATCTCTTTGAATCGATAAAATTCATTATCGATGAAGAAATAAAGACCCGTGATGAATACCAGCTCACAGATGCAATGAAAAACATGATGAGGCAGGGAGAAAAATTCAAAATATTCAATATGGCCGAATGGTATGACTGCGGTGAAAAAGAAACATTACTTCAGACAAACAGGGTTATGCTCGAAAAGTATGCAACTAACGATAAAATACCAGGGAGTATTATCAACCCCCCGGTTTTTATAGGACATAATACGAGGATCGAAAACTCCATTATAGGACCCTATGTTTCAATTTCTGATAATTCATGTGTAAAAAATGCCCTGATTACCAATTCTATTCTGGGTTTTGAGACGATTGTCGAAAACACGATCCTTGACAGTTCACTTGTCGGCGACAATTCATTTTTATCGGAAGCCCCGAAGGAATTTAATGTCGGGCCCGATTCGGAGATAATATTCACAAAATAGGTCCAATAAATGACAAACAAATACGTCCTTTCCATCGCCGGTTCTGATCCATCCGGAGGAGCAGGCATACAGGCTGATTTAAAAACTTTTACAACACTGGGAGTTTATGGAAGTGCGGTAATAACAAGCCTTACTGTGCAGAACTCAGAGGGTATAAAGGAAATTGTTTACCTTGACCCTGATTTCGTAAAAGAGCAAATTAAAGCAGTGCTAGAGGATATTGAGATATCTTTCATTAAAACCGGAATGATGGGTAATTCAATGATCGCAAAGGCCGCCGGTGAATTGGTTGACGGGAAATTTTTGATTTGCGATCCCGTCTTTTATTCAAAAACGGGGAAAAAACTTTTCGACAATGATTACATTGATATTTTTGAGAATTATATTGTGTCACAATGCCTTGTATTGACTCCGAATTATAACGAACTCCTGATTCTATCTGGAAACAGGGAAAATGATCCTGTCAAAGCAGGAGAAATTGTCCTGAATAAATTTGACAGGCTTAAAGCGCTAGTAATTAAAGGCGGACATATAAACGCCGACTCAGAATTTTCCATCGATATACTTTTATTAAAAAGCGGAATGTCAATAGATAGGCGCGATTTCTCCCATCCGCGTATCAGAACGGAAAATACACACGGAACCGGCTGCACATTTTCCTCAGCACTTACAGCCTATCTGGCTTTGGGTGAAAGCATAGAGATTTCGGCTCAAAAGGCATCGGAATACGTACACAGGCTAATTAAACTGGCCTCAATTAATAAGATAGGCAGAGGAAACGGACCGCTTCCTCATTTTCTGCTATGCAGGGACAATAAGGAGGATGTATGACTCAAATAGAATCGGCTAAAAAGGGGATTTTCACACCTGAAATGAAATACGTTTCAGAAGAAGAGAATCTTGACCGGGATTCGATCATCGAAAAAATAGCTGCCGGAAAAATCATAATATTAAAGAATTCAATACATGATATTAAACCTGTCGGAGTAGGTGCAGGATTAAGGACAAAAGTCAACGCCAATATCGGCAGTTCTCCGGAATTGATGAAAATGGATCATGAATTGGCAAAATTGGCAGTTTCAGAAAAATACGGGGCCGATACTGTAATGGATCTTAGCCTGGGGGCAATCCTCAACGAGATCAGGAAGAAAGTACTTGAAAAATCATCGATCCCGGTCGGAACAGTGCCGATATACCAGGCGGGTTTTGAAATTTCAAGAAAAAAGAAGGAAATTCAGGAATTAACTATTGATAATTTTTGCAGAGTGCTGGAATCCCAGGGAAAAGAAGGGGTGGATTTCGTGACAATACATTCAGGTGTAACAATGAAATCATGGGAATATATAAAAAGGAAAAGCCGCCTGCTTGACGTTGTCAGCAGGGGCGGATCAATGCTCTGCATCTGGATGGAATATAATAAAGAGGAAAATCCCCTGTATACTCATTTCGACAAAATACTGGAAATAGCTTACAGGTACGATATGACGGTCAGCCTCGGAGACGGGATGCGTCCGGGGGCGACATCAGATGCTTCGGACAGCGCTCAAATAGAAGAACTTATAACCCTGGGAAACCTTGGCAGAAGAGCACGTGAAGCCAACGTACAGGTTATGATTGAAGGTCCCGGTCATGTACCGCTGGACCAGGTTGTCTCAAACGTTCTGCTTCAGAAATCACTGTGCGATGGTGCACCCTTCTATATTCTCGGCCCCCTTGTCACGGACATTTCCTCCGGTTATGATCATATCTCAGGCGCTATCGGCGGAGCCCTTGCAGCTTCAGCCGGAGCCGACTTCCTCTGCTACGTGACGCCGGCAGAGCATCTCTCTTTACCAGACATTGACGATGTTAAACATGGGGTCATAGCTAGTCGTATAGCGGCCCATGCAGCAGACATGGTTAAGTATGGGAATAAATTTAAAAAAATAGATGATGAAATGTCTCTTGCACGAAAGAGACTTGACTGGGAAACTATGTATAGACTGTCGATCGATCCTGACAATGCCCGCAAAAGAAGGGAGATGAGCGGCGCTCTTTCAAAGGAATACTGTACCATGTGCGGAGAATTTTGCAGTGTGCGCGCTCTAAACCGTATTGAGGAATTAATCAAATAAGCACTTTCTCACGACTAAAAAGAGTTTATTTCTCATCTCACACAGGTATTAAACTATAACTTGACAAATTATCTGAATAACTTTAATTTAAACGAAATAAATTAAAAATATATTACAGACAGTCTATTATTCAGGAATAATAAAATGAATTACAAGATACTCCAGAAAGGCAATCTTGACAATTTCATAACTGCTCTATCAGCCAGAATGAAGGTAGTTGCTCCCGTTAAACGCGGTTACGGAAATTACAGTTTTGAAGATGTTAAGAATTCAAAGGAAATATCTCTTAAATATGTACCGACCGTCTTACCGCCAAAAAAATATTTTATGCCACAGTACGAAACTCTTATAGAGTATGATACAAAAACCGGTCAAAAAATGCAGGCTGTGGTGGAATTTGAAAAAATGGTCCTTTTCGGCGTGCATACGTGCGATATAGCCGGTATTCAATGCCTTGACATTGTTTTCACTGACAGACCGAGGGATCTCAACTATCTTATCAGGCGCAATGAAATTTTAATAATAGGAATAGAATGCAACGAATATTGCGATTCATTCGCGAATTGCGCCATGATGGATACACATATGCCCAGCGGAGGTTATGACATTTTTTTTACGGATCTAGGAGATTATTTTGTAGCCGATATACATACACAGGCCGGCGATGATTTGATTAACGGCACAAATCTTTTCGACGAACCTAAGGGATATCACCTGAAGGCCCTTGATGCCTTAAGATTAAAAAAAAGGGAGATATTCAGGAACGAAGTCGGCATTGACAGGAATGAACTGCCCGATCTTTTCGTAAAGGGTTTTGAAGCCAATGTGTGGAATGATATAGGAAAGAGGTGCCTGGCATGCGGGAACTGCACAAATGTCTGCCCTACCTGTTATTGTTTCGATGTCGATGATATACCAAACCTGGATTTAAAAACAGGAAAGAGGGTACGGATATGGGATTCCTGCCAGAGCGAACCATTCGCCAAAGTTGCAGGCGGTGAAAGTTTCAGAAAAGAAAGAAGCGATAGAAAACGCCACAGGTTTAACCGTAAATTTAAATACCCTGTTGATCGCAATAACCATTTTTTCTGTACAGGCTGCGGTAGATGCAGCAGAACGTGTATGGCCAGTATCAATTTGAAAGAAACGATACGGCAATTATATCAGGAGTGCAGCGCTCTATGAATAAAATTACGATTAATAATTCAAGTTATGAGATAAAGCGCGCAAAAATTATAAAAACAAGGAAGCTTACAGAAACCGAGAAGCTTTTTGATGTAAGTTTATTCAACGGAGAAAGCCTTGATCATGAACCCGGCCAATTTATTGAGGCATCCTTATTCGGAGCGGGAGAAGCTCCGATATCGATCGCTTCTTCACCAACAAGAAGGGATTCCTTCGAGCTATGCGTAAGGGCTATCGGCAAATTCACGACAGCGATGCACAGGCTTGATGTTGGGGACGAAATCGGGGTCCGTGGCCCTTTTGGAAAAGGATTCCCGGTCCGCATCCTATTCGGTAAAGATCTTATTCTTATAGCAGGGGGACTTGGTATTGCTCCTTTAAGATCTTTAATTAATTTTGTGATGGATAACCGCAGGGATTTCGGCATTGTTAATATACTTCTAGGCTGTAAAACACCCCAGAACATGCTTTTCGGAGACGAGGTGGAAAAATGGGAAAAGAGGATGGATGTAAATTTCAATTGCTCTGTTGATCAGGCATCTCCCGAATGGGCTGGCAATGTCGGTCTGATCACATCTTTAATTCCCGGGGTCACTATAATACCAGACAGGACATTCGCAGTTGTTGTCGGCCCTCCGGTTATGTATAAATTCGTTATAAAAGAATTGATTTCGAAAAAGGTCCCGGAAAATCAGATCCTCGTTTCCCTGGAAAGACACATGAAATGCGGCCTTGGCAAATGCGGTCATTGCCAGATCCACAGCATATACTGCTGCCAGGACGGCCCTGTTTTCACATATGACCAGATTAAAAATTTAAAAGGGGCGATTTGATATGAATAGACCTAAGGTTGCATTTTTCGATTTCACCTGCTGCGAAGGATGCCAGCTTCAGATTGCGAATATGGGGGAGAAACTTCTTGACATACTTGACACAGTGGATGTAGTGGAATTCAGAGAGGTTATGTCTGAAAAATGGGACCAGAGCTACGATATCTCCATTATTGAAGGAAGCATAACAACCGCTCATGCCGTCGGATTGATCAAGGAAATCAGAAGGCGTTCGAAGGTCATTATAGCCTATGGTTCCTGCGCAACAATAGCAGGTGTAAACGGTATGAAAAACAGTTACAAACTCGATGAAATACGTAAATACGTTTACGGCAAGGATTATGGAAATTTCGATACAATCCCGACGATGCCTGTTCATCAGGTGATCGAGGTAGATTATTTCGTCCACAACTGCCCGATTTATCCCCCCGAATTCCTTGAGGTGTTAAAGGCCGCTCTGGCAGAGCTACCCTATCACGTACCGGATAAAGCTGTCTGCGTTGAATGCAAATTAAACGAGAACGTTTGCATGTACGACAGGGGAGTTACCTGTTTGGGCCCGATAACCCGTGCAGGCTGCAATTCATGGTGCATAAACAATGGTAATATATGCTACGGCTGCAGGGGAATGGTCTCAAATCCTAATAAGGACGGTTTCAGAGATGTACTGGACAGCTATGATATATCCCTTGACCTTATAATAAAAAAAATGGACATGTACAATAAGTGCAGGGAGAATGACAGGAATGAGTGAAAAAAACGTAAAAATCAAGGTCGAATACCTGACAAGGGTTGAAGGACATGGAAATATAGTTGTTAATGTTACGGACGGGAGGCTGGTAAAGTGCGAACTAAACGTGGTCGAAGCACCCCGTTTTTTTGAGGGTATGCTACGAGGACGCTCGATTTTCGAGGCCCAGCATATTACATCCCGTATATGCGGAATTTGCGCATGCGGACATACTCTCGCCTCGATCCAGGCTGCGGAAGAAGCTATCGGATTCACACCCTCAGCCCAGACAGTTATACTCAGGCACCTTCTTTTAAATATGGAAATTCTCGACAGCCACATACTTCATATATATCTTCTCGCAGCCCCTGACCTTCTTGGCGTAAAAAGTTTTATTCCATTGATTGATACGCATAATTCAGTAGTAAGGCGCGCTCTGCGAATGAAAAAGATATGCAACGACATCTGCGAGATTCTTGTCGGCAGGCACGTGCATCCTATATCCTGCATTGTCGGCGGTTTTACTAAAATTCCCAGAGAAGAAGATATTGATATAATTTATTCACTTCTCAGCGGTATGAGGCCGGATATAGATGCAACCATCGAACTCCTGTCAGGAATTTCTTTCCCACAGTTTGAGAGAGAAACAGAATACGTCGCACTTGTAAACGATAACTCCGGTTATCCTTTTCTGGAAGGCGATATTGGATCAACCGACGGCATAAGGATGAATAAAAACGATTATAAAAAAATCACCAATGAATATATTGTCGAACATTCTTCTGCAAAAAGGGCCAGGCTCTCCAGGGATTCATACCTGGTAGGAGCCCTCGCACGTTTTAACCTTAACGGAAATAAATTATCCGGCAAAGCTCTGGAGACAGCAAGAACGCTGGGATTGAAGCCGATAGTTACCAATCCCTATCTGAATACAGCTGCCCAGGCCGTTGAATGTGTTGAGTGCCTTGAGGATTCCCTAAAAATACTTGAACACCTTAAAAATAAAGGCATTGAACGGGATGAGGAAATAGTTGTCGGCCTGAACGAGGCTCACAGGATACCGGTAAAGGCCGGAGATGGAACTGGAGCTGTTGAAGTACCGCGAGGAACCCTCTTCCATCATTATGAAATTGACGAAAATGGAATAATAATCAACGCCGACTGCGTTATCCCGACATCACAGAATACGGGAAATATCGAGAACGATATGCGCAAGCTCGTTCCCGAAATTCTTGATAGAAGCCAGGAAGAGATAACTCTTGCCCTTGAGATGCTTGTCAGAGCATACGATCCATGCATTTCATGCTCGACCCACTTCCTGGAGGTAAGTTTTGTATAGTTAAGGGGATGTAGCTCAGCTGGGAGAGCACTACAATGGCATTGTAGGGGTCGTGGGTTCAAGCCCCATCATCTCCATTAGCCGGCTGTAATCTTTACAGCCGGCTATTTGCATGTCAGTGCAATTAAAGGTAACTTTCAATTTTCTTTATTTTTGAAACAGATGAATCTATAATAAATAGCGTAGGAATTATCACATGTTTAAGATAAAGGAAATAAGCTTTCTGGCACCCGGCGTACTCCAGGCACTTATAGAAGCACCTCTGATAGCTAAAAAAGCCGAAGCGGGGCAATTTATCATAATCAGAAGCACTGAAAAAGGTGAAAGAATACCCCTTACTATTGCGGATTATGATAAGGCAAAGGGAATCATATCGATCGTTTTCCAGGTTTTGGGAAAGTCGACAACCCAGCTAGCAGGCCTGAAAGCCGGAGACATGCTTACTGACATGCTGGGACCTCAGGGAAATCCATCCGAGATAACTCATTTCGGACATGTAGCCGTAATTGGAGGCGGTGTGGGAGTAGCTGCCGCTTACCCGATAATAAAAAGCTTAAAAAAAGCCGGAAACACTATCATATCAATAGCCGGATTCCGTTCAAGTGAGAATATTTTCTGGCTAGATAAGCTTAAAGAGTTCTCAGACATTCTTCTGGTATCTACAAACGACGGTTCTTACGGGCAAAAGGGTTTAGTAACCGATATATTAAAAGATCTTCTTGATAAAAACGAAAAAATCGACAGGGTAATAGCCATCGGCCCTGCAATAATGATGAAATCTGCAGCCGATCTGACTAAAAAATATAATTTAAAAATTACCGTGAGTTTGAATTCGCTAATGGTTTGCGGTATGGGTATGTGCGGCGCCTGCCGCGTTACAGTAGGAGGAAAAACCAAATTTACATGCATGGACGGGCCTGATTTCGACGGGCATCTTGTCGATTTTAAAGAGTTAATAACGAGACTGGATTCCTACAAAAACGAAGAGAAAATCTGTCTTGAAAAGTGGACCCTGGAGTGCGCTGATGCAGCCCGTTAAAAAACAGGTTAAAATGAGGGAACAGCCCCCGGAAGAAAGGATCCGCAATTGGGGTGAAGTTCCCCTTGGATATTCCCTGGAAGAGGCTGTTTTAGAAAGCGAACGCTGCATTCAGTGCCGTAATAAGCCCTGTGTAAATGGATGCCCTGTTTTAATAGAAATACCAGATTTTATCAAAGCGCTTAAAGAAAAGGATGTCAGAAAAGCAATCAATATCATACATGAAAGCAATGCCCTTCCGGCAATAACCGGAAGAGTTTGTCCGCAGGAAGAACAATGCCAGTGCGTATGCACTGCAGGTAAAATGGGCGATCCTGTTTCAATCGGCGGGCTTGAACGCTTTGCTGCAGATTGGGATCTGCTTAACCGGAAAAATAATTCTTCAAAAGCATTTAAAAAAGTCAGCATTTCTAAAAAAACTGAAAAGGTTGCTGTCATCGGCTCCGGACCTGCCGGTTTAAGCTGTGCAGCAGATCTTGCACGAATGGGATATCAGGTTACGGTATTTGAGGGCTATCACAAACCTGGAGGAGTTCTTGTATATGGAATTCCCGAATTCAGGCTCCCCAAATCAATTGTCAAAAGCGAAATAGATCTCCTGTACGACACAGGCGTCAATTTTATAACTAACGTGCTGATCGGCAGGGCGCTGACAATCAACGATATATTCAAAAACGGATACAGTGCCATATTTATAGGAACTGGTGCTGGACTCCCCAATTTTATGAACATACCGGGTGAGAATCTTAACGGAATATATTCAGCCAATGAATTCCTCACACGCGTCAATCTCATGAAGGCATACCTTTCTGGAGAATATGATACTCCGGTGAGGCATGGCAGGAATGTTGCCGTCATAGGCGGGGGAAACGTGGCAATTGATGCAGCAAGAACCGCCAAAAGGCTCGATGCTGAGAATGTTTATATAGTATACAGACGGACTGAAAAAGAGATGCCTGCAAGGATAGAGGAAACCCGTCATGCCCATGAAGAAGGAGTAGAGTTTATAACACTGGCAAGCCCTGTCCTTTATGAAGGCGATGAAAGCGGCTTCGTAAAAAAAATGGTTTGTCAGAAAATGAAACTCGGGGAACCTGATCAATCAGGACGTCGAAGACCCATACCCAAGGATGGAGCCCTGTTTTCAATGGAAGTCGATGAAGTAATAGTGGCAATCGGCTCATCACCGAATCCGATAATTCCCCGCACGACAAAGAACCTGAATTTAAAAAAAAACGGGGACATTATAATCGATGATAAATACCGGACATCAATTAAGGGCGTTTTTGCCGGCGGTGACATTGTTACCGGGTCTGCTACAGTTGTAACGGCTATGGGTGCCGGCAGAATGGCTGCAAAATCAATACACGAATATATTAATAACGGTAATGAAGATTCTTAAATTGGAGGCAGTATTTGAAAGAAAAAAAATTGTCCTGTGATTGCAGCAGGGGAAAGGAGCCCCTCGGCCATAAATCTCATGAACTGCTCCATACAACTTATATAAAAAGGGGTAAATATAACCAGTTAATCAGTTAAAAAAGTCCGATAAATAAAACAGGTACTTTATAAGGAGAGAAAATGAGAATCGTTAAATTATTGCCTGTTGCGTTGATTTTTATACCCCTGCTGATTTTTTCAAGGGATAACGAGCGTTTGAGCAGGGAGGCTGAATTCGAAAATCTGACAAATAATAATGAGTATTTCGTCAACTCACCATTTATTACATCCGATGCCATAATCTTTTTCTATAAGGGCAAGGCCTCCAGGATCCTTATCGCCGGTGATTTTAACGACTGGAAACCCGAACTTTTAATGCGTGAATCAGGAACTAACTTCTGGCAGTATTCATGGGACACACGCCTGCCCAAAGGTATTTACAAGTATAAATTCGTTGCGGATGATATATGGATAAATGATCCCGGCAATACCAATGCAATAATCGATGACAGTGGACAGCCAGTATCATATTTCGAACTCAAAGAGGATTTTATCCCGAGAGCCACCTATCCGTTATGGATCGAAAAGGATATATATCAATTTAGATATGAAAATGTTTCGGCAAAAAGCGTCTCTCTTGTCGGGGACTTCAATAACTGGAATCCATACCTTACAGTTCTTTCCAATACAGGCGCAGGAGAATTTTCTGTCAAAGTAAGGCTCAAACCTGGAATTCATTCCTACTGCTTTGTCGTTGATGATGAGTGGAAAGCCGACCCTAACAATCTAAATCAATTCAGCGACAGAACGGGGACTATAATAAACATCATTTATGTACCTGAAAATCATAACGGAAGACTTCCTTGATTAAGAAATTTTTAAATTCACCGGGTCCCACAGCTGTTCCGCCTGAAATCCTTTCAGATATGGCACAGCCTCTAATACACCACAGGACACCGAAATTTTCGGATATTATCAAGGAAAATCACGCGATGCTAAAAAATATTTTCATGACTCAAAACCCGGTAATCACTCTGACATCGTCAGGTACCGGAGCAATGGAAGCCTCGATTTCAAATTTTCTTTCCAGAGGCAGTAAGATCCTCGTTATATCTGCCGGCAAATTCGGCGAAAGATTCGGGGAGATAGGAAGGGCCTATGGGGCTGATGTTATCGAACTTAAGGCCCCATACGGAAAAGATGTAAAAGCTGGTGAGGCTGCAGAAGTTTTCAGAAATAATCCCTTAATTGAGGCAGTATATACGGAATACAGCGAAAGTTCTACAGGAGTCGCTTTCGATATCAAGGGTTTTGCAGAATTAACCCATAATACCGAAGCAATACTTGTCGTCGATGGAATTACCGCCATAGGCGCAATGGAATTCAAAATGGATGATTGGGGTGTAGATGTTGCTATCGCCGGATCTCAGAAATCATTCATGATACCACCGGGATTGTCCTTTATTGGAGTATCAGAAAAAGCCTCCAAAAAAATGGACAAGGCAGGAATGCCCAGATTTTATTTCGATCTTAAGAAGGAAATCAAAAGCCTTGAAAATTCGACTACTGCATGGACACCGGCCATAACATTAATCATGGGCCTTAACCGGGCATTGAAAATGATGGGGAAAGAGGGCATCGAAAACATAATCCGGAGGCACCATATTATTGCTGAGATCATAAGGAGCTCTTTAAAATCTATAGGGCTTGAACTGCAAGCTGCACCTGGAGTTCGCCCTTCAGACACCCTGACTGCAGTAAAAGTCCCAGCCGGCTTAGATGGCATTAAAATCCCCGGGATAATGAGGGACAGGTACGGAGTGACAATAGCAGGCGGGCAGGATACTCTCAGGGGAAAAATCTTTAGGCTCGGACACCTTGGTTATGTTGATAAATCAGATATTTTGATTGTTCTGCAGGCTTTGGAACTGACGCTCAAGGATGTCGGTTACAAATTCGAACCCGGAAAGAGTATTTTCACAGCGCAGAAAATGATAATGGAGAATTATATCTTTTAAGGGAAGCATCACGGACGGCAAAATCAATAAATCATCAGCCTCCTTTGCGCAACAAAAAAGACAGCAGGCTTATCTCGTTTTCCATAAACCCCAGATTGATAAGTTCCTCCCTCGTCTTACCGGTTTTAAGATAATATTTGAGTTTTTCACTCCTTGTCATCTCATTTAAAGGTGTTACAAAAGGCTTTTCTGCAATGTCATTGGCAGGCGGTCCTGCTATGACTTCATCTTTAACCCGCGGTCTGGTTGTTATCTTTTTTTCTTTTACGGGAATAGCCGATTCTTTTTCCACAATTTTTTCAATAACAATAGGTCTGTTCATTCTCTCGATTCTCTCATCCATTGTAATCATTTTATCATTCGCTTTTTTAAGTATTTCCTGAAGTTCTGCGATTTTCGATTCAAGGAGCTCAATGTTACGAGCCGCAGCACCGTTGAACTCAGTTATAATGCTCTCAAGTTCCTTTTTAGAATCTTCAATAATAATACTGCCCTTAATGTTCTTAATTTTGTTACTGGTCATGAAAAAAAGAAATACGGCCATTCCGAAAACGATAAGAGATATAAATATATCCATAATTTTATAATAATACAAGCAGAAAATAATATCAAGAGCCTGGAAAGGCCGTATTATGGGAGTTATAATATCTAATTAGTTGATAAATAGGATTTAAAAAGCTAAAATCAATGAAGGAGCCGGTCTGATGATTTATCTGGATAATGCAGCTACAAGTTTTCCAAAACCAGAACGCGTCTATAATAAAATGGATGAATTTTACAGAAAATACGGGGCAAACCCGGGACGTTCCGGCCATAAAATGGCCATGACCGCTTCCCAGGCTATAGAAAATGTCCGGATAGAACTGGCCGGTTTTTTTCATTCTCCGGATCCTGAGCATGTAATATTTACATCCAACGCAACGGATGCACTTAATATGGCAATTTCAGGCCTACTGCGGCCTGGAGATGAAGTCGTTACTACAGTATTAGACCATAATTCACTATCCCGGCCTCTAAACCTCATGGCAAAAGAGAGAGGGATCAGGATAATAAGGGTCGCTCCTCGTGGCGAACAGATAGATCCTGATGAAATAAGGGGTCTTTTAACAAGAAAAACAAAAATCGTTTCACTAACTCATGCATCAAATATCACCGGATGGATACAGGATATTTCCCTTATAGGAAAAATTGTCAGGGAACATTCCGGAGCATATTTTCTTCTTGATGCAGCCCAGAGTGCGGGGATAATCCCAATCAATATGAGAGAGAGTTTAATTGATATTCTCGTAATAACCGGGCATAAAGCGCTGTTCGGTCCTATGGGGACAGGGGGACTTATCCTTTCCGAAAGGGTCGATTTACCTCCTTTCAAGGTTGGAGGCACTGGTTACGATTCGGAAAACGAATCACAGCCTGACGAATTACCATACAGGCTCGAAGCCGGAACAGAAAATCTGCCGGGCATAGTTGGTCTTGGGGAAGGTATTGAATTTATAATCGAAAGGGGTATAGACAACATTCGTGCTGAAGAAAACCGGCTTAAAAATATTTTACTGGATGGACTTCACAGTATGGATAAAATAAATATCTATACAAGTTCCGGATTTACTGCAGGACTTGGCATAATCAGCATCACTTTTGATAACATACCACCTTCGGATGCAGCGATGATTCTTGATGGAGAATTCGGCATTGAAGTACGTCCAGGTCTCCAATGCGCCCCTTATATGCATAAACATCTTGGCACCTTTCCTGAAGGCACAGTCAGACTAAGCTTAAGCTGCTTCAATACCGACAGGGAAATGGAGCAAACCATCGAAGCAGTAAAACAGTTGATTTAAGGATACCATCCCGAGCCGACGTTGCCCTTCGAATGCGTTTACTTAGCCAGGTAATATTTTATCATAAAAAGGGAAATATACATTTTAAGAGATTCAATATCAGCAACCTTTTTAAAACTTGGCTCTGTTTTCATCATATCATTAGTCTCTCTTTTGATTATATCAGCTGTTACATGTTTAATAAATCCCAGCCTGTGCTGAATTTTGGTCTTTATAATATTAATATTTTCCAGTCTGGCTTCCTGATTAATTTTACGATTCCATTTACTTTCATAATAAGCCAGCATTTCATCAAGTTTTTTAGTGCCTATGAGCTTTTGCTGAAAAGTCAGCATCTGCTCCTTAATTATTTTAACCTTCTGATTCTCCTTCTCGGATACAGGTCTGGGAACTTCATTCTTCCGGACTGTTTTTTTCTGTTTTTTCATCTTTTTTACCGTCAATATTTGAGAAAGTTTTGGCTGATTTTTCTTTTCATATAATTGATTTTCCACAGCCCTATCCATATAATTCCCGAAACCGCTTAATAATTTTAATATAAAGCCCAGAATAGGTATTTTGAAAATAAAAGGCACCCTGCTTTTAACATCTTTCAATATTTTCTCCCAACTGATTAAAAGCACCTCATCAAGACTTTTCATATGAGGGACCTCATCGTCGCGTGTCGGAGAATAAAAGAACCTGCTTATTCTTAATGAAATACCGGGATCGGTTTTACCATAAAATCTCATCAAAGAATAAAGCAATTTAGGATTCTCAACCAATTGTACCACCATTGGATCTTTTTTATGAAAATAATCATTCACAAATTTATCAAAAAGATCCGGGTTTCTGATTGAGGGATCCTTTAAAAATGCCTCTTTTTCCATATCCATTCTATCGTTGAGCAGTTTTTTCAATTCATATGCAATACTATCCAGTTTTTCAAAAAAACCGGGAAACAGATGAGATCTGTAAATATACTTCTGTTCTCCCCCTTCTTTAAAAGCAATAATCCTCGGCGGTACTTCAATATCGTCAGAAACACTATATGTATTGATAAATTCATTAACTAAATCGATATAATCCCTTTCTGTATGAAGTCTCAGATATGGATGCTTTTCACGAAGAACTAGCAACTGAGCCTTACTGAATAATATAGGATATGTTTCCATTATCTTCAGCAAAACTTCCAGGGATTTTTCGGAATGAGTTTTTTTCTGTATTTCGTCGCTTCTCAATATGGATAAATACTTGATTATCTCACTTGATTCATAAATGACAGAAGTCTTTTCATTGGTGAGAGACATATTTATAATCTCTGTTGCTATTGCAGCCCATAGATTCGGATCAGTATTTGATTTTATTAAAACATCAAATCTGCTGATGTCAGAAAGGCTACGATACTTCTGTTTCAATTTTGAAAGAAGTAGAATACCCATATCCCTGTTCCTTATCAGGTACTTACGCAGTTTATCAAAAGCAATATCCGATAGAAACGGCAGGTCTTCTGATAGTAATACAATGTCATTATTTGAAGGGAACAAAATTTTCACAAGTGGCGCTTTCTTTGACAGTTCAACAATCTTCTGTTGAGTCAATTCACGAATCGATATTACAGAGAGAACTTTGCTGGATATGCCGCTTTTCGGGATATAATTACCCATTATGAAAGGTTTTTCAGAATCCTTTTTAATAATATCATATTCATTTTTCAGCTTATTTATCATGGTATTAATTTCCTCAGGCTTCAGGGTCTGAGGATCATTAAGAATCAATGCAGAAATCTTATTGTCTCTTGCTTCCGATTTACAGTAATTTTTTTTATGAAGGTAATAATATACCTTCCTCAGAAGGGATACAATATTTTCTTCAACCTTAAGGGCATTTATATTGTTTCGTAGCCCGTATTCGTAAAGATATTTATAAAATTCCTGCAATGGAATATAAGCGGATTTATATTTATCTGAGTATTCCGCTATTGCAAAAAAAACTGCAAGCTCATTTTTATCCATAATACCGAGGTCGTTTGAAATTTCCAGTTTCTGCCTTTCATCATATGAAACCCATCCTGGAATGTCCCGGTAATTTTCCAAATCGGGAGCACTCGTTTCCATAATGACCTCTTTAAGGAACTTAATATAATCAAATTCTATATAATTATTTTAGTGATCTTGGCAAGTAATGTCAAAGAGAATGAAAAATATTGAAACTTTTTAAGCTATAAAATATATTTAATTGATTCACAAAAAAATAAAAGGAGAAACCGATGCCGGTTCAAAAATCATATATCGAAAAAATAGCCATAAATGCAAAATCAGCTTCTTATGATATCGCTGTAAAAGGCACAAATGAAAAAAACTCACTTCTAAACCTTATTGCCGGTGAATTAAATGAAAATCATGATCTGATCATCGAAGCAAATAAAAGAGACATAGCTTATGCAAATAAAACAGGAAAAAGCAAAGCATTTATTGACAGATTAACTCTGGACCATAAGAGGATTGACTCTATGGCTAAAACAGTAAAAGACATAGCCCTGCAGCCGGATCCGATAGGCGGAGGAGACATGATCATCAAAAGGCCGAACGGCCTTAAGATCATGAAAATAAGAGTCCCTATCGGGGTTGTCGCTATCATTTACGAATCAAGGCCAAACGTGACGAGCGATATTGCGGCAATGACTCTAAAATCAGGTAATTCGGTAATTCTCAGAGGGGGGAAGGAATCAATTCATTCGAACCGTGCCATCGTAGGATTGATTCATGACGCTATTAAAAAAAGCAAATTCCCGGCAGATGCGGTGCAACTTGTGGACAAAACGGATTATAAGCTTATGACCGAACTGTTAAAGATGAATAATTATATAGATGTCATCATTCCAAGGGGCGGAGAAAATCTCATCAACTTTGTCGTTGAAAATTCCACAATCCCGATAATAAAGCATGATAAAGGCATATGTCATGTTTTTGTGGATAAAAGTGCAGATAAGATTAAAGCTGAAAAGATAACTATCAACTCCAAAGTCCAGAAACCTTCCGTATGCAATGCCGCCGAGACATTACTTATACATAAAAAATACGAACATGCCAAAAGCCTGATCCAAGCACTGCTTGACAATGGAGTGGAAGTTGTAGGAGATGCAGGAGTTCTTCAATTATTTAAACAATTGAAACCGGCAACAGAGGAAGACTGGTATACGGAATATCTCGATCTTAAGATTTCCGTCAGAATGGTGGATGATGTTGAAAAAGCTATCGAACATATCAATCACTATGGATCACACCTTTCCGACACTATTGTAAGTGAATGTTATCAAAACATACAGCTTTTTTTGGACAGAGTTGACAGCGCTGCTGTATATGCTAATGCTTCTACCAGGTTTACTGACGGCGGCGAGTTCGGGCTTGGAGCCGAGGTTGGAATTTCTACTCAGAAAATCCATGTCAGGGGTCCGATGGGTCTTGAAGGACTTACAACTGCAAAATGGATTGTTTATGGGGACGGGCAGATCAGGGAATAGTCCTTGGAGAGCTTCATGAGTTACAGTGTAGGCATTTTAGGCGGCTCCTTCAATCCGCCGCATAATGCCCATATATTGCTTGGTGAATCAGCCTTTAAGTTTTTAAAAATCCAATCGCTGATTTATATGCCGACCCGAATTCCCTCACATAAAAATATCAATACGGGCTGGAATGGCCCGCTGAGATCGCTGATGATAAAAATGGCGGTTAATTATATTGTTCCAGAAGAGGCCTTTAACTTTATTAAATCAATTAAATCCTTAAAATATAAAGCTGAAAAAATAAGCCGATTTATATCAACATACAAAGATTTATACACCAGGTTTCATAGGAATGAAATTTCAGTTTCGGATTTGGAACTCAACAGAGACAATATTTCTTATACAATAGACACCATAAAACTCCTATTGGATTTAAATCCGGAATGGGATATCAGTATCATAATCGGAATGGATCAGGCACTGGTCATTGATACCTGGAAAGATTATATTGAACTTTCGTCAGTGGCCAGGATTTGCGCCGCGGACAGGGGAGGCATAAAATCCGAAGAAGTAAAAAAACGCTTTCCCTTTATTAAATATTTTCCTTTTCCTGAAATTAACATATCTTCCACAATGATCAGGGAAAAAATAAATTCAGGACAGAAAATCACAGGCCTGGTACCTTCAATAATCGAGGATTTTATCACCCTCATTCATGATGGCTCAAATTGAATTCAGACTTACCTGTATTTTTTTTCCCAATTATTTTATAATTTATCTTCTAAAGTTATATACATAGAGAGGGGCCGTAATGAATAAATACGTAATTCATGGAAAAAACAAATTATGCGGTGACGTCTTTATCAGCGGCTCCAAAAACGCATCACTGCCTATTATGGCAGCTTCCCTCCTTACCTCTGAAAAGATAATACTTCAAAATGTGCCAGACTTGATGGATACCATTACGATGAAGGAGCTTCTTACAATCCTTGGTAAAAAAATCAGCGGGGGCGGCAGCCAGGTAATAATTGAAGAAATAGACCCATCCCCATATGAAGCCCCTTATGAAATATTTAGAAAAATGAGGGCCTCAATAGCAGTTATGGGTCCGCTCATTGCCAGGAAAAGGAAAGCAAAAATTTCTTTCCCCGGAGGGTGCGCTATCGGCCCCAGACCCATTGACCTTCATATTCATGGAATGAAATCCCTCAGCGCTGATCTTCGTATCGAGCATGGCTACATCTGGGCTCAATCAAAAGAATTGATCGGTAAAAAGATAAATCTATTAGGAAATAACGGCCCAAGTGTAGGAGCTACTGAAAATGTAATGTCCGCAGCAGTACTGGCTAAGGGTGTGACAATCATCGAAGGGGCTGCCTGCGAACCTGAAGTTGAAGATCTGGCTGCTCTATTAAATGAAATGGGAGCGAAAATCAGCGGCGCAGGTACGACGACAATAGTTATTGAAGGCGTTGAGCAACTTCATGGCACCGAACATAAGATTATACCAGACCGTATTGAGACAGGAACATTTATCGCAGCAGCGGGTATTACCGGCGGAGAAATACATTTAAGAAATGTTAACGCCTCTCATATAGAAAAACCTATTGAAATATTTTCTCTTGCCGGCGTAGAGATCGAGATTCTTTCGAACGATCAAATCATAGCAAGAGGAAGATCCATAAAACCTGTTGAAGTTGACACAAGGCCTTATCCATTCTTTCCGACCGATCTGCAGGCTCAATTAATGGCCCTTCTCTGCATAAGCGAAGGCATAAGCATAATCACTGAAAAGATATTTCCCGACCGCTTTATGCATGCAGCAGAGCTGTGCCGTATGGGTGCAGATATTAAGGTCGCCGGGGCAATCGCTGTCATAAAGGGTGTAAATGATCTTTCAGGAGCATCGGTTATGGCGTCAGACCTCAGGGCCGGTGCCGGGCTGGTAGTAGGCGCTCTTTGTGCTCATGGACAAAGCGAAATATTAAGGATATACCATCTCGACAGGGGATATGAAAGACTCGAAGAAAAGCTCAGGAACCTGGGAGCGGATATTCAAAGAATACCACAATAAATTCAAGGTCTATTTAGCATGAGCAAAAATATGATAGGCGCAAAAACTACCTATTACTAAAAATAAAGATAATGTTATTACAGGCGGAATTTCATCACTGAAAGGATTGCCAATTACAGCCTGCTGAAGTGTTAATAATCCGGTGATTACTAAAAATATAATTGAAATTATTTTCGGTGCCCTTTTCATGCCTATTCTTATATACCACCCTGCTTGAATATTGAAGTCAGTTTCTGCCTGTCATACAGGTCTACAGGCCTGTTCTCGGAATATCTCATGGCCTGGGGTGTAAATTTACCCGTTGTAATATAAATAGCCCTTATGCCATGAACAAGTTTGAGATTTTCGACCATTTTCGCTATCTGATCTTCATTTACATCTTCATTATCTCTTGAAATTCTTATAAGTACCTTACCGCCCCTGACATCACGGAATTTCATGCTCCTTTCCATACCTACGATCTCAAGGTGATCATCATCTATCATTGAACTCTCAAGAGTTTCATACCCCATTGATTTCAGGAAATTCTGAGTGATGATCTCAAATGTGGTCGGTGTGGACGTTAAAAGGTCTTTCAATTTATCATCCACCCTGAGGTCCTCGTATTCTGCAAGTTTAGCCTGCACCTCCTGATAATTGGGTCTCAGCTGAGCGACTTTTTCCCACTGTTCAACCGCTTCTACAAGCCGGCGTTCCTTTTCATAAGTCATGCCCAGGGTATATCGAATAGCTATGGTCGTGTTGTTTTCCTCAGTGGAATATTTTAAGGCCCTTTCAAAATCAGCCTTAGCTCCCTCAAGTTCTCCGACTTCAAGCTTGCATATGCCTTTTTGATATATAGCCTTTATTTTAAGCTGGTTATCCTTTGTCTGTTCGGCTATGTCAAGTTCCTGAACAGCCTTCCCGTATGTATTCATGGCTTTCAAAATAATTCCTATGTAATAATGAGCTTCCGGATTTTTAGGATCAAGCCTCACACAATTTGTAAATGCATTCAGAGCTTCATTAGTACGGCTCATCTCATAATATATTTTACCTGTAAGAAAAAAAACATCAGAAGAGCTCTTACCTGATTTTAAAGCCTTATCAAGATAGGCCAGCGCCTGCTCTTTCATCCCTCTATCATAAAATATGCTGCCTATCTGGAAAAGATATTCAAAATTATGAGGCTCAAGTTTAGTGAGTATGACAAACTCTTTCTGTGCTTCCTCCAGCTGGCCGAATTTCATATAAATATCAGCAAGCCGCTTCCTGATTATCTTTTCTGTTGAAGAACCATTATAATGACCTGTCGTTATAACAAGTTTATATTCTACCATTGCCATTTCATTATTATTTGTAAAATAATAAGCTTCTGCCAGATAAAGATGAGCAAGTGGATTTCTATCATCCTTTTTCATAAGTGCGTTCAAGGAGTTTATTGCCTGCTCATATTTACCAGCTTCCAGGAGGGCTTTAACGGAATCAAGCTTGTGAGGACCTATCAAGTTCTGGAATAAATAAAGGATACCAAGGCTCACCACAATCAATATAAGTGTTATGATTATTAAACTTTCAAACATTCATTGCTTCCCCTAAGATCTTTTGCCGATATATTTTATAATTGAGATAAATAATTATCAACAGTTGATATATTTTTATAACCTGGGAATTTACTTTTTATACCCTGTAAAACCGTTTTCGCATCATCATTTTTGCTCAATTTGATATAGGATTCGGCAAGCTGAAGATCAGTATCAGGATCATCTTTTAATTTGCTGGCCTTGTCGAGGGTAATTGCAGCATTCTGATAATCTTTATTATTATAATATATCTTCCCTAATTCAGACATTGTATCATAATCCGTAGGGTTTATATCTAGGCATTTTTTATAAGCATTTATAGCCTCATCGTACAAACCGCTTTTTGAATAAGCATCACCCATGCCCTTATAAGCCGTATCCGACTTCGGGTCCAGATCCAGAGCTTTTTTAAAATATTTCAAAGCGTTATCATAGTTATCCTCTTTCAGGTTGAGATACCCGATGTTCTTAAATATTTCAGGATCATCGGGACTTAGTTGAAGAGCTTTACTGTAAGAACTTTCCGCCTGAGAATATTCCTTTAATTCAAGATAACAGTTCCCCATATTGAAATACGCAGGCGAATATGTGCTGTCTTTATTTATAACTTCAGTGTAAACTTTCAGAGCTGCCGTATAATTTTTATTCATTGCCAGCATTCTGCCGTAATTAAATGATGCAAGAACGTTATCTTTATTGATATCATTAGCTTTTTTATAAGATTCCATTGCCTCTTTAAACCTTCCCAGCTCTTCGTAGGATCCTCCGAGTTTGACATATGCACCGTCATTTCTAGGATCGATTTCCACGCTTTTTTCAAAAAATTTAACCGCTTTGGAATAATCCTTGTGAAAAGCGTAAATCTGACCAATATTGATAAGTGGTTTTACATCATCAGGGTTCTTCTTGATAGCATCCTGGAAAGACCTGAGAGCGCCGTTATCGTCCCCAAGTTTCATAAAAGTAAGGCCAAGATTAAAATATGCCTTCGCATATTCAGGGTCCAGGGATATACATTTCTGAAATTCGCTTTGAGCCTGGGCATAAATTTTTTTCATGTAGTATATCACCCCCATCAGGTAATGAGCATCGGCATCATCATAATTTCCTGCGATTGCGGCTTTTAATTCCTCCAGCGATTCATCATAAACCTGTTTGTCATAAAGAATTTTACCATTTGTATAATGTGCAACACCATTATTCGGGTCTTTCCTCAAAGCGTCTCTGCTCTTGTCAATGGCATTCTGAATATTGTTCATTTTGTAAAAAGTCAGTCCCTGGTAGGCATCAGCATCAGCATTTGAAGGATCCAGCTGACCTGCTTCCGTAAATTCATTTAAAGCTTCTTTGTAATATCCAGTATTAAGGTATTTTTTCCCCTTCTCTATATGCTGTCTGGCCTGGTCTTCCTTCGAGATTGTTTCTTTTATCTGGTTAGTGACTATAGGCTTAACCATTTTCTGGGTTTCTTTTTTCTGCCCTGTATCGATCGCTAAATTTTGTTCCTGCGCTTTTGTTATATAATTATTGATGATATTAGGCTTCTCCCTGTTTTTCTCTACGCCCTTCTGAAGCGCAAGAACCTTCTTTCTCATTTGATCTATTCTCGGATCATTGGGATCTTCCATATAGGCTTTATCAAGATTATCAAGAGCCCTCTGGTAAGCTTCATCGTTTATATATTTTTCCGCCAGAGTAATATATTTCTCTAGATTGACTTTCTTCATAATATAAAAACCGCCAACTGCGGCGGATAAAATGGCAAGACCTATCAGGCAGATCCAGACTATTGCTTTGTAATTCGATTTCTTTTTCTTAGCCGGCTCATAAGCCGGAGATTTTGACGACCTTCCTGTCCTCTTTTGATTCCTTCTTACAGGCATATAAAACTCCTACTATTTCTCTATTTCCTCAACCTGGGTATCCGAAGCTTTACCCTTATCCACAGGTTTTAACTGATCAAGAACACCCTCAATATCTATCAGAGGCTCAACATTAGGTCCTTTATTCGAGACTGTTGTCTGATTATCCTGGGGAAATAACTTATCCCTTTCAAAGTTAAACGAATCTGATTTCAATATGGCAAGAGCCTTACGTATATTTTCACTCTGGGGACCCTGGGGAGCCCTGTCCAGATAACCTTCCCATTCCTTAATTGTATCCGGTTTATCTTTAAGTTTATAATAAGCCATACCTTTGAACCAGAACGCCTGAACAAGATTCGTATTCATCAGGTAAGCCCTTGAAAGATAATCAATGGATGATTTATAATCCTTCTTTAAAAAATACACATAACCGATGTTATGAGTAATAACCGACTGGAATAGACCATCAGACGTCAATTCAAGGGAAGAATTATATTTATCAAGCGCCCTGTCATAATCTTCAATATTTGCATAAGAATTACCCAATAAAAAATAAATTTTCGGATCCTTTTCACCCTCTTCAATTGCTTTATTAAAGCTGCCGATCGCCGATAAAAATTTCATTTCGGAATAATATTTTAACCCCTTTATATAATTACCATTTGTCTCTCCGTATGACAAATTGAAAAAAAATATCATTAATATAGCTGCGGCAGAATATATAACTCTTGACATAAATTTATATTTCATCTCCTACGGCTCTCCAAATTGAAATCAGTCAAGCTTATTTTCTATATCCTTGATTTTCAGTTCAATCTCATCTATTTTTTCTGCAGGCAAATTTTCGAAATCATGGTTCATTTCAAGCAGTTCTTCAATTGCACTAATTTTTTTATTTATCTGTGATATAGCCTTATCAACATTTTCAATTTTTTTTAACCGCTGTTTATCAGAACCTGAAGTTTGTCTATTTTCATCTTCCCTTTTCCTGATCAAACTATCATAATAATTCTTCAGTTCGGCTATTTTATCATTATACTGCTGTTCAAGTCTAGCAATATTAGTTTTCAGGCTTTCTGAGGTTTCCACATTCGATAGGGGATGTCCGGTTTCATTGACAGGTTCATGGACTGATTTTTCAAGACCTTTTTCAAAATTAGAATTTTCTTGAGTACCTTTAATCTGAAACTCACCATTGGAAATTAGAAAATTCAGCCTGTCAATTACTGTAGAAAGCTTTTCAAGTATATCAATCTCCCTTTTCAGAGATGCACTGTCACCGGGGATTAAACCTGCAGCATTTGTATTCAAAATATTATCAGGTATATTAGTACGATTTTTCTGATCATAGGTAATAAAAACAGGTGAAAGTTTGTTTACAGACAAAACAGTTCCAAAATTTGTTTCTTCACCGGTTTTAAGATTGATGTTGTTGAAATAAACAGCCACAGCTGCATCAGGATCCGAGTAGATATAGTATCTGAAATGAGACTGAGGCTCTATTTTGTAAGATAATTCATTATCATTAAGTTTCTTCCAGTTCCCGATTATGAGCTTTTCCGGCTTTTGCCCATTGAGATACGGGTAAATGAACAATCCCTTTCCGAAAGAAGGAAGATCTGAATTGTACAGACCGGAAAATACGAACTGTGGCAGATTCTCAATTCCAAAAAGCCTGTCGTATTCAATTTTTTCCCTGTCAGATATATAAAGGGCGGGTTTTCTAAAATTTTCACCATAAACCGTGTCAAAGAGAAATTTAGCCCCCACTGAAGAATTATTTGTTCCGTCATTTCTCAAGTGAATTAAGCAGACAATCGAATTATTACTTAAATTTTCAAGATTTGTAATTAAAAATATAATCCGGAAAAAAATCGAACTTACCTTAAAATTATAAGAAAGAGAACAATCGCCTATCCTCTCAGCTTTAACAGCCGATGATCCAACGATCTCACTCAGTCTATAAGGTTTTCCATCTACTATCATGGTAATGGATGATGAAGGCGGTTGGTCTTTGAAGAGCAGTTCCCTCAGGTCTTCTGAAGGAGGAGCAGGATCTTCTAGATAAAAAGAAAGAGTATCTTCATCAAGAAAAAAAGATATGAGCTTACCGGAAAGGTTTTGAATCGAACAAAATGACATCCTGACAGTAAAAAAAAGTATTAATAATCCGGCGAATAATTTCATCCGATTCTCCTCTTAATTTGAAACGTTTGTGACATTAATCAGGTTCAAATTACTAGTGATATTTGTTTCATAAAGGATATCTTTTTTTTCATTTATCGCCTTCTCTTTTAAATCCAGAAGTTTCGCTTTTAACTCAATCAATTCCTCATATCTACGAATCTCTTCCTGTTTCTTTTTATTATCATTTGAGGGTAATACATTCTGACCTGTATTAATGGCCGGTTCGCTTTCAGTCACAGGATTTATTATAACATCAGTCAATTTAACAATATTCTCTGCCGTCAGTTCTTTTTCCGCTTCCGCGTAATAAGGACTCGAAGGATAATTTAATACCAGGCACTCAAAAAAAACCCTTGCTTCAGGGTACCGGTTTAAGTATTCATAAGATTTACCCGCATAATATAAAGCCGCATGATGGACGGGTGAGCTTTTATAGTTAAAAGCAAATCTTTTGAAGCTTTCGGCTGCTTCCGCCCAATTTTTCAGTCTGTAATAATTTTCACCCTTGCCGAAAACTGCGGTTTTTCTATCAGTATCATTCACGGCGTTATTTTCAAGAGCCGTATAGCAGGAAATCGATTTATCATAATTTTTTAAAATATAATATATTCTTGCTTTTTCCATAAGCGCTTTATTAAAAAAATGAGAATCAGGAAACTTGCCGGTAAATCTGTCGAATTCATCAAGGGCCTGGGCGTATTTTTTTTGAGATAATAATTTTTCAGCAAAATTGTAACTTGCTTCATCAAGTTCAAGTCCTTTCATAAAAGAAATTATAAAAAAAAGAAGAATTAAAATAAAATGAAATGAACGCATCTTTTACTCCCAATCAACAACATTAATCAATCTAAATTATGATCCCCCTATTATATATTATCTACATATTTATTAAAAATATTAATTCAAAGGGCTCATGCCTTTATTGAAAAGTGGAAAAGAATTATGAATTAATATATTATTTATTTGTAATTAGCAATGAGGAAAAAAATGATCATAAAGCCTTTCCCTGCGATCCGACCGGATCGAAGATATGCAACCCTCCTTAATGTCCCTCCTTATGATGTTGTGTCGGTTGAGGAAGTCAGGGATGCAGTAAAGAACAATCCATTTTCTTTTTTCCATGTTACAAGGGCAGAAGCTGATCTTGACAATCCGTATGACGAATACTCTCCAGCTGTTTATTCAAAAGCCAGGGAAAATTTTAAGTCATTTATCAAGAAAAATATTTTACTCAAAGACTCTTCAGACTGCTTTTACATTCTGTCCCAGACTTTGAACGGACAGACGCAGACCGGCATTTATGCTGCAGTATCCTGTGAAGAATACGAAAGAAATCTTATAAAAAAGCATGAGCTTACACGACGTGACAAAGAAATGGATAGGACAAACCATATAAAAACTGTCAAAGCTGATACAGGTCCTGTATTTCTTGCATTTGAGGATAAAAATAATGACAGCAGTATTTATTTTGCAATAATAAAGCAGTTTTCAGAGAAATTGCCCGTCTATGATTTTATTGATGAGAATAAGGTTGAAAACAAACTTTGGATTTTAAGTGAAAAAAATGATATTAAGAGACTTCAGGAGTATTTCCAAAAAACAAACGCTTTTTACATTGCGGACGGTCATCACAGGGCGGCTTCCGCCGCCAATGTATGGCGAGAAAAAGCACAGGGACAAAACCCCTCTTTTGGGTATTTTTTGGCCGTCATTTTCCCGGCTTCTCAGCTGAAAGTATTATCCTATAACAGATTGGTAAAAGACCTCAATGGTAAAAATCATGAAGAGATGATCTCTGAAATTAATAAAAGTTTTGATATCATTTATTCCGCTTCTTCAATAACACCTGGTAAAAAGGGTGTCATCGGAATGTACATGAATAACACAAAATACCTTATGACAATTAAGAAAAAATTAACAGCAGAAGATCCATTGGAATCGCTGGATGTTTCCATCCTGCAAAAATTCATCCTTGCACCGATCCTCGGCATCAATGATCCGCGGACTTCCGAAAATCTGATTTTTACAGAAGGAAATAAGGGGGAGGAATATCTTATAAATAAGGTGGACAATAGAGATGCTATGGCCGCCTTTTCTCTATATCCTGTCAATATCAATGACTTGATAAAAATCACGGAATCCTCACGTCTGATGCCGCCTAAATCGACCTGGTTCGAACCAAAACTAAGGGACGGCCTTGTCATTTATTCCTTAGAGTAACCTTTTTTCAAGATCCTCGAGTTCCCGTAAAAGCTCATCCGGCATCCTGTCACCAAAACGGGAAAAATGAGCTCTGATATCAGGTATCTCTTTTTTCCATTCATCCGGATCAATAATAAAAAGATTCTTGACATCGGCAGGATCCAGCTTAAGCGAGGTTAAATCAAGAGCACCATTCGAAGGAATATACCCTATGGGAGTCCTGACCGCTTTTCCAGTCCCGGAGATCCTTTCGTAAATCCATTTCAGGACCCTGCTGTTCTCGCCATAGCCCGGCCAAAGCCATTTGCCTTCTTTATTTTTTCTGAACCAGTTAACGGTGTATATCTTTGGAAGCTTGCTGGCTTCCGTTTTCTTCCCGATATTTATCCAGTGTTTGAAATAATCCCCCATATTATAACCGCAGAAGGGAAGCATTGCAAAAGGGTCTCTTCTTAACTGGCCGACAGCTCCCGAAGCAGCTGCAGTGGTTTCACTTCCCATAATTGAACCGAGGAAAACTCCATGATTCCAGCTAAAAGATTCATAGACAAGCGGCACAACTGAAGATCGTCTGCCTCCGAAGAGAAAAGCTGAAATTGGCACGCCATCGGGATTTTCCCATTCCGTATCTATTACAGGGCATTGAGCAGCCGGAGCCGTAAACCTGGCATTAGGATGTGCGGCTTTTTTATCGCTTGCCGGTGTCCAGGCATTACCGTTCCAGTCAGTGAGGTTGGAGGGTTTATTATCGCCCATTTCCTCCCACCATACATCACCATCCGGAGTTATTGCGGTATTTGTAAATATAGAATTCTTAGTAATAGTAAGCATCGCATTCGGATTAGATTTCATTGATGTCCCGGGCGCAACTCCAAAAAAACCAGCCTCGGGATTTATTGCGTAAAGACGCCCGTCCTTGCCGAATTTCATCCAGGCTATGTCATCTCCTACACACTCCACTTTCCAGTCCGGTAAAGTCGGGATCATCATAGCCAGATTTGTTTTCCCGCAAGCGCTTGGAAATGCCGCCGCTATATACTTTTTTACTCCGTCAGGTGGTGTTATACCCAGAATAAGCATGTGTTCAGCCAGCCATCCGTCATTCCTGGCCATGACTGAAGCTATTCTCAGGGAAAAGCATTTCTTTCCAAGCAGGGCGTTGCCTCCATAGCCTGAACCGTAAGACCAGATAGTCTTTTCCTCAGGAAAATGAACAATATATTTATTATCAGGATTGCATGGCCAGCTGACATCCCTTTCTCCGGGTCTTAGAGGTTTTCCGACGGAATGGAGGCATGGAACAAAGCCGCCGTTGCCCAGTGTTTCAAGGACCTTGGAACCTATCCTCGTCATAATACGCATATTGCAGACGACGTAAGCGGAATCGGTTATTTCTATTCCAATATGAGAAATAGGAGAGCCGATAGGGCCCATGCTGTAGGGTATTACATACATGGTCCTTCCATTCATAGAACCACTGTAAAGTTTAAGCATTATGCTCTTCATTTCAACCGGATCCTTCCAGTTATTTGTCGGACCTGCATCGCTTTGATTATGGGAACATATGAAGGTTCTGTCTTCAACCCTTGCGACATCTCCAACATCTGATCTTGCATAATAGCTGTTTGGCCTTTTTTGAGGATTTAATTTTATGAAAGTTCCGTTCTTGACAAGGCTATCCGCCATCCGGTCATATTCTTCATCGCTTCCATCACACCAGTATATCTTATCGGGCTTACAGAGTTCTGCAATTTCATCGACCCATTTTATCAGTTTTTCGTTTTTTGTAGGATAAGACATCTTTCCACTCCTTTTCCTTACTATATCATTATAAATTCAAGCGAAGGATTATATCATTAATTTTGCTTATTGGCAATACCAGCATAGCTTCAATACCAGCATAGCTTCAAATTAAAATTATATTTCTGTATTATAATGTTGTTATACCGGTGCTCGAACTTCAAATAAGGCTCAATAAAGATGGTAATTTTTGAAGAAAATACCATAATATTTTATCATTTAATCCAGATTATCAGAGACAGTTTCGACCCGGGAGAAGATATGAATTATCATTTAGAAAATAAAACAAAAAAGAAAATATCCAAAGGCCTTTTTTATCCGATGGGCGCATCTCTTTCTTCCGCAGGCGTCAATTTCGCAATATATTCTGAACATGCACGCGAGGTTTATCTTCTCTTATTCGATAAACCATCAGGTATGCCTACCGATATCATACGCCTGGATGAAAAAACTAAAAATATCTGGCACTGTTTCGTTCAAGGACTTAAGGCCGGCCAACTTTATGCATATAAAGTCACAGGAGATTATAACCCCCAAACCGGCTTGCGATTTAATCCTAACAAACTCCTGATAGATCCTTATGCAAAGGCATTTACTCATAAATTTTACAATAAAGAAAATCTTCTGCTGGCTTACAATCCAAATTCAACAAGAAAGGACCTTGAATTCGACAGCAGGGATAATACGGATATCGTCCCCAAGTGTATAGTGATTGATGATACTTTTGACTGGCATGGAGACGCCCTTATTGAAATACCCTTTGATAAACTCATTATATATGAAGCACATGTCAGGGGTTTTACAGCCCACCCTTCTTCCGCTGTCAAATATCCCGGAACTTTCCTTTCTTTCACTGAAAAAATACCATACCTCAAATCATTAGGAATAAACGCTGTTGAATTATTGCCGATTCAGGAATTTTATATCGAAGATTTCCTTATTGATAAAAATTTAACTAATTACTGGGGATACAATACAGCGGGCTTTTTCGCACCTGAAATCAGCTATGGAACCCAAAAATATCCCGGCTGTCAGGTTAAAGAATTTAAAACCATGATCAGACAACTTCACAAGGCAGGGATTGAAGTCATACTGGACGTCGTTTATAACCATACAGCAGAAAGCAATGAATTAGGACCTACCATATCATTCAGGGGAATAGACAACCCAACTTATTATTATTTATGGGGTGATACGACAGAACCAGAAAGGTTCTATATCAATATTACCGGATGCGGGAACACCGTCAATTTGACAAACCCCCCTGTAATTCGTCTGGTGATGGATTCTCTGAGATACTGGGCCGAGGTAATGCATGTCGACGGGTTCCGTTTCGACCTTGCTTCAGTGTTAGGAAGAGAAGGAGGCATGTTCCAAAAATCAGCATCTTTTTTCGATGCCATATCCCAGGACCCCATTCTCTCCCATGTCAAGCTTATAGCAGAACCATGGGATTTGAGCACCTACCAGGTTGGTAATTTTCCCATAGACTGGGCTGAATGGAACGGTAAATTCCGCGATACAGCAAGAAAGTTTATCAAGGGGGATATGGGACAGGCCAATGATCTGGCAAAAAGGGTTACCGGTTCTGCTGATCTATACGGAAACAGCGGCAGGTCGGCATACAACAGCATTAATTTCATAACCTGCCATGACGGGTTTACATTATATGACCTGGTTTCATACAGTTTTAAACATAATGAAGATAACATGAATGGAAACCGTGATGGAAATAACGATAACAATTCTGTGAATTGCGGCGTAGAGGGGGAAACAACAGATCCGAAGATATTACAACTGCGTCATAAACTTATAAAAAATTATATTTCGCTTGTAAGTTTTTCGCTGGGCACTCCAATGTTCATGGCAGGGGATGAATTCTTAAGGACTCAAAAGGGTAATAACAATGCTTACTGTCAGGACAATGCCATGAGCTGGATAAACTGGAAACTGACCAATATCAATTCTGGAATGATAGAATTTTTCAGGAAAGCCATCGCTCTAAGGAAGAAATATAATATCCTGCAGAGAAAAAAATTTTTCAACGGACTCGATAATACCAGCAATAATAAACCCGATTGTGCATGGTTTGACTGGAATCTAAAAACTCCTGATTGGAATAACCCGGAATTGAGATTTTTAAGTTATGTACTGGACGGAAGTGAGGAAAAATCAGAACTCGGGGAATATCTCATATTTCTAGCAATTAACGCTGATGAGAAGGACATCAACAGCCGCCTGCCGAGTCTTAGAAAAGGGTTAAAGTGGTTTAAAATAGTCGACACGAGCCTTCCGTATGGAGAAGATTTTATAGCTGAAGGTATGGAAACACCTCTGAAAGATCAGGACAGATTTCTTTCAACTTCCAGATCCATAGAGTTATTTATTGGGAAATAATCGGCTAATCAAACTCATCACTGAAATTAAAAGCAAAATAAAAAATTTGATTAAAAGAATACCCGGCAAATAAATAAGGCAAAATCACCCCGAAATCAAGTCTTATGCAGGAATCAGTTTCCCCGAAATACCTTGGATAAAAACGAAGACCGATTCCAGCCGTGATGCTGTATGATCCACTTTCAATGCTCTGTCCGGATAAAATACCGTCTCCAGAATCAATGAAAAAGGGAATATAAAAATCCAGATCGGTAGGCCATGGTATGGTAAATATAAAGGGACGGAATTCAAAATTCTCATAGATAAGATAATTCCCTCGAATCTGACCAAGGCTTATTCCCCGGATTTCATCAGGAGTAAGCAGCAGCTCGTCAATCGAGCTTGACTGAAAGTCACACTTCAGCGCAATTCCGCTCTTATCCCAGAAGCGAAAATACTCATCAGCCCGCAGTTCCGTCTGTACACCGAAAGATAGGGGGGAAAGGGCAACCTTAAACCGGTAAAAATGGCCCCATATCTCGCCGATATCGTAATTTATAATACCTTCTTCAATACCAATTCCAGGATAAAAATAAAAACCATTTTGAACGACCTGGTTTTCATTATTTATCAAAACTATGTTCGTAACATATTGAATGCTGGATTCTATGAAAACAACTATCTGTGAATCACTTTCCTTGAATTTTCTATCAAACCTTACATAATTACTGAAAGACGAATAGTTAGCCTGATATAAAAGGTTTCCATTCATATCATAAACAGTATCACTGAAAGTTGTATATGAAAAATCGAACTTTGTATTAAAATAAGTTCCCAGAACCCTTGGATAACTGTACTGCAGGGAAAAATCCTGATAGTTAGGTATACTTTCATAATCATAATCAACTTCAACAGCCTGATTCAGACCGGCCAGATTATCTTCAATAAGTTTAATCATTACACTCGAACCGATTTTAGTGTCGTAATAATATATGGGTATTGGGAAAAGGGTCCACTTATCAACTGCGGCCACTACAATGTCAGCCGAGATGTCATCTTTCATTGTATAAGTTATACTTACGTCACCGAATATTCCAAGATTTTTAAGATTCTGCAGACTATTAGAGATAAGCCCTTCAAATTCCTGTTTTTCATAGGTTTTACCGGTATTGAATTCCAGTTCCTGGGTAATTATAAAATCTCTTGTCCTGGTATTGCTAACCACACTTATCGATGCTACAGTAATCTGAACGCAGTATAATCCGGAACAGCAAAATATCAATAATATAATGACAAAAATTAAACCGAATATTCTCATAATAAAACCCTGACAGCTTCCCATATTCGACCGGATAACGGATATATCATCCACTAAAAGAATATTCTCCTCATCGATCATAACCAATCAACGTTAAATAGCTTTTTTTTATCACTATATTAATTTTAAACTGATTTTCTCTCAATAATATCTATATATGATTAGATAATATTCTTGTTA
>CAYPRX010000036.1:0-6597 GCA_964413265.1 uncultured Brevinematales bacterium | reverse complement strand
CCGTTATAGAAACAGGTGGCATAGGCTATGAAATTTTAGTTCCCCGGTCTGTCTCAATAAAGCTTCCCGAACCAGGAGGCAACACAACGCTTTACACACAGATGATCGTCCGCGAAAGTGAGATATTCCTGGTCGGTTTTTCAGCACTGGAAGACAGGCGTCTTTTTGAGAGCCTGCTCACTGTTTCCGGCATAGGGCCCCGTCATGGCCTCAAGATACTTTCGGAACTTTCATCGAATGAAATCCGCAACGCAATAATAACAGGCAGTGAAACGGAGCTGTCCAGAGTCAAGGGAATCGGGGGAAAAACAGCTTCAAGGATAATTCTTGAACTTAAGGACAAGATTAAAAAACTCCAGGCCGGGGAGGGTGAAATCGCCGCCTCTTCTCTTGATAGAAAAAAGACCGAGGTGCTTATGGCACTTCGCGTTCTCGGATATACCGATTATGAATCCAGGCGTGCTCTTGAGTCGGCATTCGGAGATCCCGAAACAGGGAAAAAGGAAGTGGAGGACATAATAAAGAGCATATTATCCAGTATGTGATCTCTTTCCTGATATTTTATAGATCAGGTCAAGCCATTTTTTTTGAAAAATATCGATACTGTAATTTCTAACTGTAAAATCCCTGGCCTTTTTTGAAAAAAGAACCCAGTCTGCAAGGATCGTTTTGATGCGACCGACATAGTTATCAACTGCATCATCCCCCCAGCCATCGACCACAAACTCAGGTATAGCCCTTTTAAGCTCCCATGCCATTCCCACATTGCTTATGACTACAGGAAGTCCGCAGGCCATAGCTTCAATAGGCACAATGCCGAAGGACTCATACCGCGATGGAAACACGAGGTACTGATAGCGGTTATAGATACCCGGAAGTTCACTGTAATCAAGCCTGCCAAGCCAGTTCATGCGGCCGTACGGCCTTTCCTGCGTAACGCAATCCAGCGGAATGCCTTTTGCCGCAATCCTTTCAAGAATATCAAAACCCTTCGCATATGGATCGTAACGCCCTACAAAAAGACCCCTGCCGTTTCTAAGCGATGCTGGATCGGGGTGAAAAAATACGGTATCTACGGCATTGGGAATGACTATATCAGTTTTAATCCCCTGTTTTCCAAGATTGCCTTTCAAAAACTCCGAAACCGCCACGACAAACTTGCCTTTTGAACCTAATTTCTGAAGAAAAATCCCCCTGATCAGGCCGAGATAGTTTCTCAGAGGCAGTCCCTTTTTAAGGCTTTCCCGATAACCTAAATATGACATATGAAAAACAACAATGCTCTTAGGACTATTTATGCCGTAGCCGTATTCCCCGTTACAGATCGTTATATCATATTTTTTTTTCGAAGCATTATAAAATACTGATGTAACGTACGGCTTACCGATAAGAAAACTCAGTAAGGGGTTCAGCCGGATGCCGGGGTTTCGATCGACTGAATAAATGTCGACACTGTGACCCTCTGATTCAAAAAGCATTGTCAGCTGCCTGTTGATCGTTTCAACGCCACCCGTACCTTCATGAAAAGCCGTGACAATTGCTATATTCATCAGGGCTCCTCCAGGAAGAGTGTTCCTCCCGGTTTGTTATTTACAAAAAAAGGTATAAGGCCGAGGGCGAACATAAACGGCAATACTTCAATCGACTGGTAAAACAGGCTCTGAATGACCGCAGCCAGAAATACAAAACTAAGAAAATGTTCCTTTTGTTTAAAAAACAACCGGTAAAATACGCTTATAAATGTTCCGTAAAAGATAGCCACGCCAAGAAAACCAAACCCTGTTAGAATTTCCAGGAAACCTGACTCCGGGCTGGGACCGTATCTGCCGTAAAAAGCATGCATCCTGTCCAGGCCGAAAATATTGCCCGTGATATTGGTATAAAATCCTGTCATTTCCCCGATGATCATGTTTGTTTTGAGATACCTGTCCAGCATCTCAGACCAAACTATAAAGCGGGAAACATTCCCCTGGGCATTCAGATCCGTCAGCCTTTCGCCAATTATATTTAAGAAATTTCTAACCGGAGATATGAATAGATAAAGAAGGATAATACAAAAAGCAGTCACAATAAGTGCAGTAAAAAATGGTATCAATTTCCTAAGAATGAGTTTAGAATCTGTCTTTTTTAACCATATAATAATATGTGAAACACCCATATATATAAGGAATAATAAGCCCGCTATCAGAACAATCAATATTCCTGAACGTGAAAATGTTAGCAAGGGGGCCAGAAAGAATATGACGCCGGCAATTTTCCTCCATTTATTCCCAAACCTCAATATAACAGCGCCGAAAAGGGGGATTATTATAGGGTAATGCAACATGCTTCCTGTCAATGAAGCCGGACGGACAATAGTTCCATAAATTGAGCTATGGCCTGGAAATCCCGGTGTAATCAGCCTGTTATTGTTTGTGACATCCATCGTTAATATTGGGAACCAGGGAGATTGTTCCCATAATGCGGCCACAAACAATACAGCGGCCATAATAAATACCGCATGGAAGAGTGTTCGGGGGACTGTGTCATACACAAATTCAAAACTGGAAATCCATACAAAGGACCAATAAATAAAAAAGATGATCAATACATATACAAAAGGCTCAATCCAGATCTGATATTTTATACCCGTTATCAGTACTGATAAAAGGGCTACAAACATGAAAAATAAAGGTTGAAGAAACTCGGCTGTTATTATCGGCCTTTTTCTCTTCCAGTATGAAATAACCGCGAAGGCTATTATTATAACAAATGATAAAATACTAAAAATATAGCCTATATTTTTCGATAAATCGATAAGCTCGAAAAATCCCCTGGAATATATGCAGAATAACAGCGATACGGCAAAAATTAATAATATGACTGAAACTGATTTCTTCATTTGATCTTCTCCAGAACTATCTTTATAAATTCTCCCGGGGTATCAGCGAAAAAGAGGTTTTTATGGCTAATACCTTCTCCTCCGATATGAGTAGCGACTACTGGGACGCCGGCAGACAGAGCCTCAAGGACTTTAACCTTTACTCCAGCGCCCAGCCTGAGCGGAGCTACAGCAAGCCTGGCTGATTCAAAATAGGATAAAGGGTTTTTGATAAAACCCGTAACAATTATATTTTTATTCGCAAGTTTTTTTATATAATCAGGTGGATTAGCACCTACAATATTGAGTTTGGCATCGGGATATCTACGCAGGATGCCCGGGAATATTTCTTTCAAGAACCATTCAACGGCGTCCTTGTTTTCTGGCCTGTTCATAGCCCCCCAGAAAAGAATAGTCCTGGGTTCGATCCGGTCCCTCTTTGCATTTTTAAAAACAGGATTAATATAGGGTTCAATGATTTTTATGGAATCGAGGGGAATATAATCCCGCTCAAGCAGGTCCCTGTCCTTGTAATTGTGTACCACGATTTCATCAGCTTTTTTAAGCATTTCCAATTCCCACCGCTTCTGCCGTTTATACTCGAAACTGTAAAATAATTTCTTAAGGCCAGATGAGGTTTTGACCTTTCTTGCATAAGCCTGGTAAGTCACATCATGCTCACTGACTGTCTTTTTACACTCCTGCACTATGAAATCCATATAATATGCGGAGGATGTAAACTCAAAATGGGATTTTTGAAAAGATATTTTATGCTGAAGCCTTTTTATTTCATGGGCCAGTTTCAAATTTGCTCTCATAGCTGTATTCAGGGGTAAAAAGGGATGCAATAATATCGAAAAAAGCCTGCTGAAACGGCTGATCTTAAAAAAACGTGCTTCCCGGCAGAAAGAAAAATCTTCTTCCTTAAGATAAATTCTTTCCTCCAAATTTACGAAACTGAAAAGATAAATATCACACTGCTCCGAGTATTCTTCCAGTATCATCCGGGCTGTTTTATGGCCGGCCTGCGGTACAAGATACGAAGGCAGGTGAGATGAAATATATAATAAATTCTTTTTCATTAAACTAAATTCAATCATCGGCCCACAAAAATATCAGTGTGAAAACTCTTCAAAACAAAAATTCTGCCTCGCGAAATAATAAAAGATGGTTTTATGATTGCTGGCAGTGTTTTTTTAATTCCTTCTGACCTTGAATTTTTTTAAAAAAAAGTCCATTTACATAGGCTTGAAAATTTTTATAACGGCTAACAGTTGCTATATTCATTTTAATCACATTACATTAATATTTTAAAAGATTTTTCAACCCGACAAGGATATCGATAAATTCTTTATCATAACCTAATTCTCTGAGCGCTGTAATATCACTATAGGAGTGCCTGATATCCCCTTTTCTTTCTTCCCGATAATCAATTTCGATTTTTCTGCCGGTTATTTTTTCCAGATCATTTATTAATTCAATGATCGAAACACCCATCCCTGTTCCTAAATTATATACTTTACCCCTGGATTTTTCTAATTTAATTGTGCATAAAACCGCGTCCACAACATCTTTAACATAAATAAAATCCCTAGTTTGAAGTCCGTCACCGTAAACCCTAACATCTTTTTCTCTATTTAAAATCCTTTCCGCAAATATGGATATAACCCCAGAATATGGGGACGAAGTGTTTTGCCTCGGCCCATAAACATTGAAGAAACGGAATACTGTCGTCGGGACATCAAATAAATTATTCCAGTCCAGGACGTACCTTTCTGAGGCGTATTTATCAACACCATAGGGAGATATGGGATTAACAGGATTGCCCTCACTGCAGGGCAGGCGGGGTTCATTGCCATAAACTGCAGCCGAACTTGTGTAAACAAAGCGCTTTAGCTTTTTCAATTTTCTTGCTTTTTCAAGCAGAGAGAGGGTTGCATCAAAGTTAACGCTGTGGGTAAGTTCGGGATTCTCTATGGAATCCTGAACTGAAGAAACGGCAGCCAGGTGAAAAATATAATTAAAATTATATTTATTAAACAACCGTTCTAACAAAACCTTGTCGGTTATATCTCCTAATATAAATTCAATCCCCGGATCGTTAGGGATATTGCTTTTCTTACCTGTTGATAAATTATCAAGTATAATGATTACAGAAGAGTCATTCCGGCTAAGAATGGCCTCTACAAAGTGAGAGCCGATAAATCCAGCCCCGCCTGTTATCAAATAATATCCGTCAGTCACTGATCAGGACTCCAGTTCAGATTTTTTGGCAAACACCTAGTATATAGTACATTTAATAAGTATTTTCAGCAAATTCTTTAAAAGTAATAGCTAAAGTCGAATGGCACAGGGGAGAACTCTTTCCGAGAGTGGGGTTCATAGTGACCAATCTCAGGTGGAACCCAAAGAATGTTATACGGTATTACAACAAAAGGGGAACAGCAGTGCAATGGATAAATGAAAGAACGCAGCAAAGTGGACAAGATTGTCCTGCCATGATTTCGTAGATAATAAAGTCCGCTTACAGCTCTTCGCTCTTTCCTATAACATGGGGAATTTTCTAAGAACCATTGCTTTACCAGAGTCTATCAAGCATTGGTCAATGATGACCTTACGTGAAAAGCTGGTGAAGATTGGAGTGAAGGTTGTAAGTCATGCCCGATACAGGATATTCCAGATGGCTGAAATTGCCATATCGAAGGTTATTTTCGAGAAGATTTTAAGGCGAATAGAAGATTGCCGGCTTATGGTTTTGAAAGTCTAAATTGATTTTCAGGATGTGATGGGATAATCATGGGGTGAACTATCCCCAATATTGATTAAACTGCTGATTTTGACTAGTTTAACTTCTGAATAGAGAAAAAATTGATGATTTTATTTTGACAGAGGAAAAGTTTGGTAATAAAATCAATGAAACTGGGATTGAAGTTAGGAAATTTCACAAAAAAATGTGCCATCTGGGAAATCCCGTTTAAACAGGCATTATTTTGGAGAATTCGATCCTTTTGGCGATTTTGATTTGATATTCGGTTCTGTAAAATTGAATCTGAAAATAGTTGAAGTTCCAATCCGCTATAAAACCAGGGATTATGGAGAAACAAATATATCAAGATTTAAACATGGATGGTTACTATTAAAAATGCTTATCTTTGCAAGGGGAAAAATTAAATTTATATAATCTGAGGTTTCAATGATTTATAAAATACTTCTTTTTATCGGAGTAGTATTTAATGTATTGGCACAGCTATCATTAAAGAAAGGAATGAATGAAATAGGTACAGTAGAGATGAAATCCGGTATTCTATTCAAAATAAGAGAAATGTTTATAAATCCCTTCTTTATTTTTGGTATTATATTTTATGGATTAGGTTTCTTATCATATGCAATAGTATTGTCAAAAATAGAATTGGGCAAAGCATTCCCGGTTTCAAGTGTTTCTGCAATAGTATTGATATTCTTGTTATCAGTTATATTTCTTAACGAGTCACTAAATATTACAAAAATTATTGGAATCATTTTCTGTATATTGGGTATAATTTTTATTTTTAGATAAAAAGGCACAAAGAATATGTGAATTGATAAATTGAATATATATAAAGAAACATAGAATAATAAAAAAATTATTATCGTTATTTACTTAAAATGGTTTCATAAAATAGTAAAGGCTTTAAAAGGAGGACAACTGACATTTTTTAATGTATATCTTTAAAATAATTAAACATTATAAAATTTTT
>CAYPRX010000035.1:0-52236 GCA_964413265.1 uncultured Brevinematales bacterium | reverse complement strand
AATCTCGTAATTCATTATAACATACTGACACCTGACTGACAAATATTTCCAAAATGGGCAATTTAAGCAAAAACATGGAATCAAAACATATTGAAATATATAGAATTAAATGGCAGGTCTGGTTAGATTGGTTCCAGGTATATCGGAGAGAGGGGGATTCGAACCCCCGGTACATTGCTGTACACGCGCCTTCCAAGCGCGCTCCTTAAACCACTCGGACATCTCTCCAAAAAAAAGCTTATTCTAAAACTTTCATCAGCTATTACTCAAAAATCTTATCTCCAGAGTACATGGCCCAGGTAATAAACTATGGAAAGCGCTACAAGGTGTATAAGCCAGTATCCCATGTTCGGAAATCTTATGAAATTGCCCTTGTTCCTGGGGGCATCAAGGTTGTTTGCGTTAGTGGTCTCAAGATCAAATATTAATTTCCCTACAATGAACACACCCCAGAGTATAAGAATATCCGGAAGATTTGTTCTCATTATGAGGTAATTGAGATTTATTCTTCTCGGCATACTGACAATAGAAAAATGCACCATTGTTATAGTCCCTATTATTGCGAGTATGCCATTTGCCAGATAAGCGTAAATAATAAGACGCTTATTAAGGAACATAAGCGGCAGGACAAGAATGCTGATTATACCGGCTATAAATGGTACCAGATACGACCCGTTTTCCAGGATGAGATGGCTTCTCGTATGAATTATAAACCCGCCGATCGAGACCATTAAGAGGCACATAACAAGGACCATGCTCAGGTATCTTTTCTGAGTCATGAATGGACCTCCTCCGGGAATTTTACCAATATTTTATACTGATCTTTCATTTAAAGCAAAATGTTTATTCAGAACTTTCAGATTTACATCGTTTTTTTGTTTCTAACGTTAAGATACATTAAAACGCGTATAGTGACAGTCAGAGCAAGCAATAAGGAAGTAAGAACAAGAGAAGTGCCGAGCTGAAGCTTTATGCTTTTGAAAACACTTATTATGCTGCTCCGCTTTATCAGCACCAGAGTGCTGAAATCAGAAAGCAGTCTTGATTCCTCCCCCTTCAGCCTGAGCAAAAACTCTTTGTCAAGTTCATCGTTATTATCTCTTATATCGGAAATCTTTAAATTTATGTCGTATATATAATCATTCAAGTCCTTTCTGGCTTTATTGTAAATCTTCCATTCATCCTTTTTCATGAACCTCCAGCCTGATTTCTCGATCAGGTTATTTATGTTTATTATATTTGAAGATATGACATTTATTGTCCATACCCTGCTCTCTCTTTCCCTGTCGATTAGGAGGTCTTTAAACGAATTGTCAATCAAAAGAACTATCGAGTAAGCATCCCTTACAGTTGATCTGCCGGCTATATCATACTGAAAGATCTGGTCGAATTCGTTTTCAAGTAAATTCAGATAATTAATTGAAAGAATGCTGCTGATGACTGTGATGCTGATAATTATTACGAAACTCCAGGTATAATTTGTGATTATTTTGAAGATTTCATTGAGAAAGTGCTGCAATCTGCTGTCTTTCATAGTCCTTATTATAATAATAAAATTCATACATATCAATAATCTTTTGTAACTCAATAATCCCTAACTTGCTTTTTCCATTAATTTTACATAAAATTAAGTCTTCTTTGCGGAGGGTTCTATGGACCTGAGGGATAGTGAGATAAAATCATCTATCTCAAATTACATTACTGGCGGAGAGGATTCTCAGAAAAGCCTTTCCGAATTTAAAAAGCTCACAGAAATATATGTGTATAATTTCCCTCGCGCAGCATACAGGAAAGATATGGATACCTGTTCCGAGTTTTATATTTACATGCTTGAAAGATTTGAGAGCGTTATTAAAAATTTTCCTCTGGAAGAGAATATACAGTTTAAAACCTGGTTTAATTATGTCCTCAGGAATCAATTTGCGCATTTTCTTCGTTATCAAAAAAAGCCGGCTGTCTTCGAACTCAGTCTGGATGATCATGAAAACGAATCCGCCCTTGAGGTTTTCGAAACGGAAGGTAGAGATTATTCATTCCTCTACGACTGCCTGCAGAACCTCACCGAGATTGAGAGGCTTTCTTTGAAGTTATTTTATATGCCTGCCGGCCTGACGCCTGATGAGATAATTTCCTCGGCAGATGTCTTCCATCTTCCCATAAGGGAAATTCTTTTAATCCAGGGGAATATAATTAAGGCAAGGGCGGATGAAACGGAAAGAGCAAGGCAGACATTATTAAAAATAAGTTATATAAATAATATTCTGAGGGAACTGAAATACAGGCTTCATGCCCTCAGGAATAATATGGGAGTTGATTCCGCCCGGCTTAGAGCCAGGATAACAAGATACGAAGCTTCTAAAACAAGGAAAATAAGGGATCTGGAATCTCCCGATAGGATATTATTCGCCGCTTTCGCCCCGCTTTTCGAAAACATGGTAAGGGCGAAAAGACGCCTCAGCTTATCAAAGAAAAAGCTCAAAATGATCATAATGTATAATATTAATGCTCAGAAAAGGAGACTTTGATGACTTTCGGCTGTGGATATTTTCCTGAAAATGAAATGCTTCTCTATCTGGAAGGCAAATCTCAACGGAGCTCAATTATTGAAGACCACCTCCGCACCTGCTCTGATTGTCTGGGGGAAATTACTGAGTTGAACCTCCTGAATGCTAAAATGGAGTCATTCATTCCTGCAAAGATCAAACATGAACCAACCCTGGTGGTTAAAATAAAGGATGGATCAGTCGTAAGTGCCTTTTCAAGCTCAGTGTCGGCACGCCTTATTCCCCTGGCAGGCACGAGGAGCACTGGAAGTAAAGGTTTTAAGGCTCTTTTTGCCTCAGGGGTATTAAATCCTGAGGTCAGTGTTCAGGCTGTAGGAGGTCTCTGCCGGATAAGTCTTAATACTCCAGGTTACCGGCACACGGTCTCGGAGATCAGGAAAAAAGGCGAAATGCTACCCCTGTTTGCTAAAAATACCTTGAGGAGTGAAATAGTGTTCAGAGGCATTAAGCCCGGCGATTATCAGATAAAATCGGGTGAATATCTTATTAATATTTCAGTGAGAAAGGCCTGAATGAAAAATGGAGATCCCGAAGTGAAAATCAGCGAAATTCTGAAAAACAATTTTACAATGTCATTTGAATTTTTCCCCCCTAAAACACCAGAAGGAGAGTGTGAACTGTTCTCAAATATCAAAAGGCTTGAAGAGCTGAATCCGTCTTTCATATCCGTGACTTACGGCGCAGGTGGAAGCACCCGTGATTCAACAAGAAGAGTCGTGACCCGCATAGCACGGGAGGAAAAGCTGAATGTAATGGCCCACCTTACCTCCATCTCACATACAAAAAATGAGGTCCTTGATATTCTTGGTGACTATAAAAATGTAGGGATTGACAATATCATGGCACTTAGAGGCGATAGACCCTCCGGAAGTATTATAGACCCATTAATGGGAGAGATTCCTCATGCGTCAGATCTTATGGTCATAATCAAAGAAAATTTCGGATCGCATTTTTCACTGGGCGGTGCGGTTTATACGGGAAGGCATCCTGAATCAAAAAGCTGGGATGATGAATTGTTGCATCTTGAAAAAAAAGTTTACTCCGGGATGGAATTCGGCATTACTCAGCTCTTTTTCAATAACAGGGATTATTATGATTTCACCGAAAGATGTCTTAAGCGGGGATTGAATATTCCTATTATACCAGGTATTATGCCAGTAACAAATTTCAGCCAGATTGAACGTTTTTCGGTCATGTGCAACGCGAACCTTCCCGTTAATACTGTATCAAAAATGGAAAAATACAAAGATAACCCCTCTGAAGTTGAGAAAATCGGCGTAGAATTCGCTGTTGAGCAATGCCTCGACCTTATAGAGAATAATGTAAGGGGGATACATTTTTACACTCTTAATAAATCCAAAGCGACAATAAAAATATATAATGCCCTTCAGAATTAAAAAAGGAGGATTTTATGAGAAAATTTCCATATGCCATCTGGAATCCAGAGATGGAAACGATGGACCCGGACACCAGAAAATCACTTCAGCTGTACCGTCTTAAAGACCTGGTTTCTTATGTTTATGAAAATGTTCCTTTTTATACCAGGAAGTTTAATGAAATGAAGATCATGCCCGGTGACATAAGAAGAATCGAAGATATTCAGAACCTGCCTTTTACGACAAAAACCGACCTCAGGGACAATTATCCTTATGGTTTGTTCGCTGTCCCCCTTGAAAAAATTGTCAGGATACATGCCTCGAGCGGAACTACCGGGAAACCTACTGTAGTCGGTTACACGAGGGAGGATATAGATATCTGGTCGGAAGTTATGGCTCGCTCACTGACGGCATCAGGCGCGACACAGCATTCGATCGTCCAAAACGCATATGGTTACGGCTTATTTACAGGCGGCCTCGGCATTCATTACGGAGCAGAGAAAATCGGCGCAAGCGTAATTCCGATCTCTGGGGGAAACACAGCCAGGCAGATCCTCATACTTGAGGATTTTGGTTCAGACATACTCACATGCACACCATCTTATACTCTTTATCTTGCCGAGGAACTGGAAAAAAAGGGGGTCGACAGGAAAAAGCTGAAACTTAGATATGGTGTTTTCGGAGCGGAACCATGGTCAGAGGCAATGCGAAAAGAAATTGAAAAACGCCTGCCGATAAAAGCCCTTAACATCTATGGCCTTTCCGAAATTATCGGCCCAGGAGTGGCCAACGAATGCCTTGAACAGAACGGGCTGCACATATTCGATGATCATTTTTATCCTGAAATTGTTGATCCGGATTCTGGTTTGCCCTTAAAACCCGGTCAAAAGGGTGAATTAGTGATAACAACCCTCACCAAGAAAGGAATCCCCCTGATAAGATACAGGACAAGGGATCTTACGAGTTTCGTACCTGGCGAATGCCCATGCGGAAGAACACAACCCCGCATTGACAGGATAATGGGCAGGTCAGATGATATGCTGATCATTCGAGGGATCAATGTCTTCCCTTCACAGATAGAAGAAGTACTTGTCAAGATCGAGGAAGTATCTCCTCATTACCAGCTTATAGTGGAAAGGGAACATAACCTTGACGTATTGACTGTAATGGTTGAAGTAAACCAGAATGTCTTTTCAGACGAGATAAAAGGCCTGGAGACAAGTGAGAAAAAGATCCAGGAGGAAATTGAGAACGTTCTCGGCATTTCCGTCCGGGTCAAACTTGTTGAACCCCGTACAGTTGAAAGAAGCGAGGGTAAGGCCAAAAGGATAGTGGATAAAAGGAGGATATAATGGTTAAACAGGTATCGATTTTCCTTGAAAACCGGGCTGGCAGGCTTTACGAGGTAAGCAGCCTCATGGCTAAAAACAATCTGAACATCAGGGCGTTGTCTATCGCCGATACTTCCGATTTTGGAATCCTCAGACTGATTATGAATGACCCGGACAAGACTATCGAGGTCTTGAAAAAGGAAAATTACACTGTTTCAGCGACCGATGTACTCGCTATTGAGGTTGACGATAAACCTGGTGGGCTTGCAAAAATTCTGGGTATTTTCAATGAAAACAGGATCAATATCGAGTATATGTACGCATTTCTGGGTAAATTGCCCAATAGGGCAATTATGATCTTCCGTTTCGATAATAACAAACTCGTACTTGAAAAATTAAGCAATAAGGATGTTAAATTCATCGAGGCGAAAGACCTTTACAATCTGTAAACAGTTCTGAAAAAGCCGCTTTAATAAAAGGGTATTTTGTTCCGATATATCTATCGGTTAAACAAATACTATGAGGTTCCTGATGAAAAAGTACCTCCTTGCGGCGCTGTTCTTCATTATTACGGCAACGGCATATTCAGATGCGTCAAATGATGTGCGTGCTTATATTGTCTATAAAGAGGCAAATGACAGCTATAAATTAAAGAATTTCGAAGATGCCAGGAACGGCTATCTCAAGCTCATTAACGAATACCCGTTGTCAAAATTCGTCCCCTACTCTGTATATATGCTCTCTTTTATCGAAACAGACTACATCAAGATAATAGATTATCTCAGCATCATCAAAGAAAAATACCCCGATTTCCAGTACTGGACTAACGCAGTCGAGAAACTCGCCGACATATTTTATATTATGGATGATCAGAAAGCTGCAATTGCCGAATACAGCAGGATTTCTACGGACAGATCTTATTATATGCTATCACTTATTAACTCATCCAACGGGTTAAGGGACAAAGCAGAGGAGTATGCCTTCAAGCTCCTTAAAAATACAAAAGACAGTTCGCTGGCTTATAAAGGCTTTATCATCCTGATAAAGTCCTATCTTGACAAAGGGAAATTATCAGAAGCCGCGGGACTGACAGAGCAGGCGCTGAAATTAAAAAAATGGGCTTTTGATAACGGCGCGAGGGCCCTCTACTATGCCGGTAAATGCTATTTTTACAGAAGGGATATTGAAAATCATCTGGAAAAATCATTCTATATCTTCTCTCTTCTGAAGACGACATTTCCGCTTTCTCCCGAAGCATCAATGTCCAATGAATATTTCGATTACTTTAACAAGAATAATATAAATAAAGCAGATGAGGTCCGCTGGATCGCTGACGCTTTTACTACACCGGTCGATTTGCCCTACCAGAAAAATACCCTCACAGTTCTTGATAAGCTGGAAAAACGGGCAGAGAATATATCCGGGGAATCTGAGGGTGTCAATGGAAAGTATATCAAATCCGATTTTCAGGAATATGTAGTCAGGATCGGCGAATTCAAAGACCTGAGTGTGGCCAACCTTGCTGTAGCCGATATCGTTAAAAGCGGCCGGAATATTCCTCTCGGGGTTTTTTACAGGAATGATATGTACATTGCCGAAATCAGAGGCATTAAAGTCCTTGAGGATGCCAGAGAACTGGCGCAGGAATTGATTTCAATGGGATATTCCGACACAAAGGTTATCGAAGTAGTTAAAGTCATTCAATTCTCAAAATAAAGCCTTATCCGTAAAATTTTCAGCAATATTCTGGAATTATCAGTCAAGGATTTTTATAATAGTTCTGATTATTTTTTCTGGAGCTCTACAATGGTTAAAAAGAAATTTCTAGTCCGCTTCTTTTTATCTGAAACTACCAGCTTTACTATAGGCATGCCTGTAGCCACAGCTTATGCGATACTTCTTGCTTCCATTCCACAGGATAAAGTCCCGGCCGTTATTCAATTCATATTAATACTGACTTTTATTATTGTCTTTTTTGTGGCTATGCCGATGAATTACTTTCTTGTCCGGAAGATTAAAAACTGGATAGACAGGAAAGATCTTAACAGGGATGATAACACTCATTACTTTTTAAGCCTTGCAAATCTCCCATTCCGGCACGGGGGTCTTATATTCGCCAGGGTATCCTGCGGGGCTGTAGTAGCAGCTATCTATCTTTATACGGTTTTGAATCTGAACATTATCGAATGCCTTATCTGTCTGTCCCTTGCATTTTACGGTGCTTATATTTCAGGTATTGTCGCATACATAATAGTACTCAATCTAATTAAGCCGGTTGCCCAGGCTATAGTCGCATCAGACAATCTCGATAAGAATATACTTGATAAAAAAAAATATTTCGGCATAGGATTCTCAGGAAAGGTTCTCTTCTTCATTATTTTGCCTGTAATTTTCACAAGCCTTTCACTTTTGTTCACGATCCTTGATGCATCGTTCAATAATACCGGCTATAAAGAACTTCTTCCTAAATTTATAGGAGCATTGATTGTCAATACCATTACTCTTTTCGCCGGAATATATCTTATATATTACTCTACAAAAGAACCTATGAGAGAGATGGAAAGATCCCTCTTTTCACTTTCCTCTCATTCCGGGGATCTTACGCATATTCTGGCTACCGACCTTTCCGATGAATTTGCCTATCTAAGCTATCTGATCAATGCTTCTAACAGGAATATAAGACAGATCATTATTAAAGTAAAAGAAAATGCAGAAGTTACGATTAAGAGTATGGATATTGTGAGGAACCTCATCGGAGATGCACATAATAACATATTGGAAAGGAGTAAATCTTCCGTCAATGTCAAAAGCAAAAGCGATGCTCAAAACACCTATGCAAGCCAGGCAGTTGATTCCATGAAGGAAATATCAGAACAGATTGGGAAAATTTCAAGCAAATCAAGTGTTTTCAAGGATAATATCAACGAACTGCTCGTGCACATTGATTCAAGTAATGTTAATATCAAAAACCTCAACAAAAAATCCAGCGATTTCCTCGATTTTATAAAATCACTTGAAAAATCCATCCAGGAATCAAAGGAAAAGGCAAACGCCATTATGGAAGAGATTGACAGAATACTCGAGGGATCAAACCAGATTTACAACATTTCTTACATGATAGAGGATATTGCAAACCAGATCAATATACTCGCTATGAATGCCTCTATCGAGGCCAGCCATGCCGGCCAGTACGGAAGGGGTTTCTCAGTAGTAGCCAGGGAAATAAAAAAATTGTCAGAAGCAACCAGGGAAAACGTCAGGAATACAAACGCTCTTTTAAATAATATGAAAACAACAACAGAAAAAAGCAATGAAAACGCATTGAATGCTATTAAAGATCTTGAGGCTGTTCTTAAAAACTTCTCTGGCATCCAGGAATTTTATGAGCAGATCGACCAGACTTTAAAAAGCGAAAGTTCAGCCAATACAGAGATAAAGTCAAAAGCCCTTGTCTATGGAAACGGTATCACTAGCCTTAATGAAGAAATTCAAAAAGAGTCTGCCAGGGCCCTTGATTCAAGCGCATTTATTAAAGACCTTGGGAAAATTTCTGTGGAAATTAATGCATGCATGGAGGATGAAATCAACAAGATGAACGGTTTTGTAGTATCAATAGGAGGAATATCACAGCACCTGGACGATACAATTGAAAAAGCCAGAGACCTGATTTCAGCAGTAAACAGTTTTTACGTTTGATAATGACTGGTATGACCTTCCCTCAGATATATTTGACTTTATCACCGCTTTGATATAAAATACTCTTGATTTGGAGGAAACATGAAAAGATTGATTATCAACTCTAATCTTCTCCTTAATGTAGTAGTAGTTCTCGAATCTGTCGACAGGCTTAGTCCGCGGGGTTAACATCGCATTAATTTATTATGCCCCTGCCGGTGCAAGCCGGCAGGGGTTTTTTTATTTATAAGCCTCCGGCCGGTCACCGGAGGCTTTTTTATTATTACCAGGAGACCTGTATGAAATTAAGAGGAGCCGATATTATTATAAGAATGCTCGAAAAACTCGGGGTTCAGATAATTTCCGGAATACCTGGAGGCTCTAACCTTCCCCTTTATGACGCATTATTCGGGAGCAGTATTAAACATATCCTCGCCAGACATGAACAGGCGGCCGGTTTTATTGCTCAGGGAATAGCCCGTTCCACAGGGGAAACAGGGGTATGTTTCGCTACATCAGGGCCTGGAGTGACGAACCTCCTTACAGCGGTCGCAGACGCAAAAATGGATTCTGTCCCAATCGTAGCCTTCACCGGGCAGGTCCCTTCAAAATTCATAGGAACAGACGCCTTTCAGGAAGTTGATGCGTTCGGGCTTTCGATACCGATTACAAAACATAATTTTCTTGTAAGATCTGCCGGAGACCTTCCTTTTATAGTTTCAGAAGCATATATAACAAGTAAATCCGGCAGGCCGGGCCCTGTTCTTATAGATATCCCCAGAGATATACAGAGCGAAGAGGCCGAATGGGACGGGTTTATAAGAGGAGTACCGGATTTCCACAATGACGATTTTAATAATAACGCACTCGATAAAGCGGCATTAAAGATCAAAAATGCCGAAAGACCCCTGCTTTTAGCCGGCGGAGGGATCATTCATTCAGGTGCGGATTCCGCACTCAAAGATCTTGCCTATAAAAACTCAATACCCGTCATATCTACATTGATGGGATTGGGGGCATTCCCATGCTCCGATAATTTATTTCTGGGATTGATAGGTATGCATGGCTCAAGAAGCGCCAACATTGCAACAGGAAAGGCCGACCTCATTGTTGCCTGCGGCACAAGGTTCAGTGACAGGTCCACCGGGAAAGTATCTGAATTCTGTCGCGGTGCAGAGATCATACACATCGACATTGATAATTCGGAAATAGGCAAAAATAAACAAACTGACTGCGTACTGAACGGTGATATCAAAAAAATACTGTTAAAACTTTTACCGCTCATACCAGCCAATGGAAGGAAATCCTGGAAATGCGAGATAGACTCCCTTAAGCTGAAATATTCTGAAGAAATTCCTTCGACATCCGAAATTCTCCATCCCGCAAATATTATAGTTAAGGTCAGGTCCGTTGTGCCGGAAAATACGATAATAACCACAGATGTGGGCCAGCATCAGATGTGGGTGGCCAAATGGTACGGCTTCAGAAAACCCAGAACATTTCTTACATCAGGTGGTCTCGGAACTATGGGTTTCGGTCTGCCTGCAGCGATCGGGGCAGCACTGGTCAATCAGGATAAAAAGATTGTTTGTTTTACAGGCGACGGCTCATTACTGATGAATATCCAGGAACTCGCAGTTTTATCGGAACATGGCCTTAATGTTACTCTAATTCTATTTAATAACGGTAACCTGGGACTTGTGAGGCAGCAGCAGGAACTTTTTTACAATAAGCATTTTATTGCATCAAAATTTATAAAAAATCCAGACTTCTGCGCGATCGGAGAGGCATTCGGGATAAAAACCTTCGATCTGTCAGAGGAAAGAGATCCTTTAAAAGCATTGACCTTTGCTCTTGAATGCTCATCCCCATACCTGGTTAATGTGCCTGTCCCGGAAACTATCTTTGCTCTTCCTATGGTTTCTCCCGGATCATCCAATCTGGAAATGATAGGATAGAACAGGTAATATAATTAAGTCATTCTCATAATTGATAAAATCTGTCATTTTTGTTATTATATCACCTGATATTTTTTAATTCAGACAATAAGAGGCCTTAATGAAATCTATTATCATGGCTGGTGGTTCCGGGACACGACTATGGCCATTATCCAGGAAAAACCGTCCAAAGCAGTTTCTGTCCATTTTTGATGAATACAGCTTTCTTCAATCGACAGCAAGACGACTGCTTACAATTGGAAAACCCTCCGATATATACGCGGTCGCTGGAGATGAATATAAATTGACAGTAAAAGGGCAGTTATCGGAAATTTTTGGCCGGGATTATGGCAATCTGATAATTGAACCGACCGGAAGAAATACTGCGCCAGCAATCGCCCTATGCGTTAAATACTTTATTGAAAAAGAGAAATGCAGTGAGGATGAAATACTGTTTTTTTCACCATCCGACCATATTATCAGGCCCGAGAAGAATTTTTCCGAAACAGTGAAAAGGGCAATACCTTATGCTTCCGATAATATAGTCATTTTTGGAATTAAACCAACTACTCCGGATTGCGGCTATGGATATATCGAACTTGGAGCCAGTACCGGTGAAGATGTCTGTAAAATCAGCGGGTTCGTTGAAAAACCGGATGAACATACAGCTAAGCAGTACCTTTTATCGGAAAATTATCTTTGGAATTCCGGAATGTTTATGTTTTCAATAAGGATAATACTCAGATCATTTGAAAAACACGCCCCTGAACTTTATAAATGTATTATGAATCAGACAATGCAAAGCATGCTTAATAATTACCCTGATATCAAAGCAATCTCAATTGACTACGCGGTCATGGAAAAATCAGCAGATATTCTCTGCTCCAGAATGTCTGTCGAGTGGAGCGATATTGGCTCATGGAATTCTATCTATGAAAATCTCCCGAAAAACGGCGGCAGAAATGCCGTTGAGGGAGATGTGGAGATGATAGATGTAAAAGACAGTCTGGTTATCAGCAATAAAAAACTTACTGCCCTTATCGGAGTATCAAATCTCGCTGTTATAGAAACACCGGATGCCATTCTTGTCAGCGACAGAAACAAGACCCAGCTCGTAAAAGATATGGTCGCCCTTCTCAAGGAGAAAGGACGGAAAGAGATTGATGAACATATTACATCATACCGGCCATGGGGAAGTTATACAGTTCTGGAAGAATCCCCGCATTACAAAATAAAAAAAATCTCCGTTCTTCCTGGTGCAAGCATCTCCCTTCAGCGCCATAACCATAGAAGCGAACACTGGATAGTCGTTTCTGGAATGGCAGGGGTAAGGATAGCTGACAGAGATTTCATAATTAGCAAAAATGAAAGTGCTTATGTACCTGTTTCAACACTTCACAGGTTATCCAACCCGGGAAAGACAGTCCTGGAAATAATCGAGGTTCAGAACGGCGATTATGTGGGCGAGGATGATATTGAAAGGTTCGAAGATATATACGGCCGGATTTGATTTTATGGAAATTATCCATTAAAATATCTTTCAACTGCAAAAATAAGAGAGGAGGAGAAAATGGCAGTCAGAGTTGGTATTAATGGATTTGGCCGAATTGGAAGACTGGTATTCAATGCTCTGGTCGAGCAGAATTTACTTGGCTCAAAATTCGAAGTAGTTGCAGTTGTTGATATAACAACCGAAGCAAAATATTTTGCTTATCAGCTGAAATATGATTCTGTCCATGGCAAATTCAATGGCGATTTATCCACAGCTAAAAGCAGTCCTGAAGCTCAGGCCGATGACATACTGATCGTCAACGGAAACAAGATCAAGTGCATTATGGCTACCAAGAACCCGTCCGAACTTCCATGGAAAGAACTGGGAGTTGAGTATGTCATCGAATCTACGGGTTTATTCACAGATTACGAGAAGGTAAAAGGGCATCTTGACGCAGGTGCTAAGAAAGTTATTATTTCTGCTCCGGCAAAAGGAGAAATAAAAACAATAGTTATGGGGGTCAATGAAAACGAATATGACCCGTCTAAACATCATATAGTATCAAACGCTTCCTGCACGACAAACTGTCTTGCACCGATTGTATATGTCATCCTTAAAGAGGGGATAGGTATTGAAACCGGTCTTATGACGACAATTCATGCCTACACAGCTACCCAGAAAACCGTCGACGGTCCTTCCAAGAAAGACTGGAGAGGCGGCAGGGCAGCAGCTATAAATGTTATTCCGTCCACAACAGGGGCAGCCAAGGCTGTAGGTGAAGTTTTACCGGCTACCAAAGGCAAGCTTACTGGTATGTCTTTCAGGATTCCCGTATCCGATGTTTCAGTAGTGGATCTTACATTCAGATCTGTTAAAGATACATCGATCGAGGAAATAGACAGCTTGATGAAAAAAGCCTCAACATCTTACCTTAAAGGATACCTGGGGTACTGCAATGAAGAAGTGGTATCAAGTGACTTTATACATGACAGCAGGTCTTCGATTTATGATTCACTGGCCACACTTCAGAACAATTTAAAGGGTGAAAAGCGTTTCTTCAAAGTAGTTTCATGGTATGATAACGAGTGGGGCTATTCTAACAGGGTCGTAGACCTTTTGAAGTATATGTCCGGAAAATAAACAAACAAAGGGAATGGGGGATTCTCCGTTCCCTTTGTCATTATTTCAGTTAGTAGGAGGCTCAAGATGGGCATATCGAAAAAAACAGTAAAGGATATTGATTTAAAGGGCAAGCGAATTATCATGAGAGTGGATTTCAATGTACCTATGAAAGACGGCATTGTTCAGGACGATACCCGTATTAAAGCCGCTCTTCCGACAATAAATTATATTTTGTCTCAAAATGTTGAATGCCTTGTATTGATGTCGCATCTTGGAGATCCTAAAAAAGATATGGAAAAAGCTAAAGAAAAAGCCTCAAAGGACGGTAAAGACTTTGACGAGAAAAAATATCTGGCAGGCAAGCATATGCTTAAGCCGGTGGCAGACTACCTCGCCAAACTTCTCGGGAAAGAGGTTAGGTTCGCACCCGATGCTTTAGGGGCGGATACAAAGAAAACAGTCGAATCTCTCAAGGATGGCGATGTACTCATGCTGGAAAATACCCGTTTTCATAAGGAGGAGACATCCAAAGATGCAGCAGAAAGGGAGAAGATGGCAAAAGAACTGGCCAGTTACGCCGATATTTTTGTTAATGACGCTTTCGGAACGGCACATAGAGCCCATGCCTCGACAGAAACAATAGCTCATTTTCTTCCAGCAGTAGCAGGATTCCTGATGGAGAAAGAGCTGGAGTATCTTGATGAAAAAGTCATCAAGAACCCGGAGAAGCCTTTTATTGCCATTATCGGAGGTGCAAAGGTATCTTCGAAAATAGGCGTTCTTGAAAGTCTGCTTGGAAAAGTCGATAAACTTATTGTCGGGGGTGGAATGGCCTATACCTTCTTAAAGGCTAAAGGTCTGTCTGTCGGGACATCGCTTGTTGAAGATGATATGATCGGAAAAGCCCGGGATATTCTTCAGTTAGCATATGAAACCCATATATATATTTATCTGCCCATAGATCATATAGTTACTCAGGAATTCTCTCCTGATGCCGATACCAAACATGTGGCCAGGGGAAATATAGACGAAGGCTGGATGGGTATGGATATCGGACCGATGACGGTAGAAAAATTTCAGGGAGCTCTTAAAGATGCTAAAACCGTGTTCTGGAACGGTCCCCTGGGTGTTTATGAATTTCCCAGGTTCTCAAAGGGAACTATGGCAATTGCGGAAACCCTCGCAAAACTCCCGAATGCTACAACTGTGATCGGCGGGGGCGACTGCGTAGCCGCCGTCAATAAGGCTGGTGTTGCAGATAAAATGTCTCATATATCTACGGGAGGCGGTGCTTCCCTTGAACTGGTAGAAGGAAAGATACTTCCAGGAGTAGCTGCCCTGCAGGACAAATAGGAGCCAGATCGATTAAGGGAGAATGTAATGCTGCGTAAACCCTTTATAGCCGGCAATTGGAAAATGTATAAAACAAGCAGTGAGGCTGTCAAATTTTCCAATGATTTCAGGATGATTGTATCAGATGTCAAAGACAGGGATATTCTTATATGCGCTCCCTTCACACTGCTCCAGCCAATATCTCAAGCCTTAAGGGGAAGCAATGTTAAAATTGGCGCCCAGAACATGTACTTTGAAAAAGAAGGTGCTTTCACAGGCGAAATCTCACCTCTCCAGCTTCTTGATTGCGGTGCGCAGTATGTTATAATCGGGCATTCTGAAAGACGGCACGTTTTTGGTGAAAATGACAGTCTTATCAATAAAAAGGTGGCGTCTGCACTTAAGACGGGACTATTGCCTATACTCTGCGTAGGCGAACTGCTTGAGGAAAGGGAAAAAGGCAAGACAGAGGATGTGGTTAGAAACCAGATTGTCGAAGGTTTTAAAAATATTGATAAAGAAAGCGCGATGAAAGTGACTATAGCTTATGAGCCTGTCTGGGCCATAGGTACGGGTAAGAATGCGACGCCTGAGGATGCAGATAAAGTCCATGCATTTATCAGAAAGGTTTTAACAGATCTTTACGACGCCGAATTCTCGAATAGCATAAGGATCCAGTATGGAGGATCGGTAAAAGCTGAAAATATCGATATGCTTATGGCTAAGGAGAATATCGACGGTGCCCTCGTAGGCGGAGCAAGCCTTAAAACCGATTCATTTGAAAGGATCGTAAAATTTAAAAAGATATAATTCAATAGATATGAGGCGGGAGGTTATTATACTTTACATGAAGTATTTTGATCTTAGAGCAGAAGTTCAAGATGTAGTCCGGGAAATTCTGGAGTATAAGTGGCTGGAAAGTGAAAAAGAAGGGAGGGATATCGGGCTGCAGAGAGCTACTTCTGAATGGATAAGCAGATATTATGATGGCTGGTTTAAGTTCAACAATCAGCGCTATTTGAAAAACGGAGAAGAGTGCCGTAACCCTTAATGAAAGTTTTTAGTTGGATACTGGTTTCGGTATTTTTACTTCTAATTCTGGCAGGTGCTGCCCTTGTATGGTTTTATACTTCAAATCCTAAAATTATTTTCGAAGCAGTAGCCGCACAGCTTCATAATTATTATTCTCTCGATATCAAAGCGGATAATGTCGGATTCGACCTTCTTCATGGTGTTGAGGTGAGCGGTGTATCAGTAAGTGGTATCGGAGACGAGAAGTTTTCAAAAACGCTCTCTTTCCAGAGGGGAAGCATATTATATAATCCATTTGCCCTATTTTATAAGAAAATTGATATAAACAATATTAAAATCAGCGGTCTTAATACCTCCATTGATATGATAAAAAAACTTTACTCTGTATTTTCAAAAAGATCAGCTCCTTCAAGTCTAAGCTTTACTATACGAAGGATAGAAATATCAGATTCGCTTATTATTTATAATGATAACAGTTATGATTTTTATCTTACTCTGCATCCTGACAGGCCTTTCAATCATATGCCGGTCTATCTGACTGTAAAATCCCCATTTCTGGAATTAGTGTTCAGGGGAAATATTGGAAGCGGTAATCTCAAAATCAGGCGGGCAGATATAGATGGAATTTTTAAGACCGTAAGTTCCATAAAAATAGATAATCTTGAGACCTCCTTATCCCGCGATAAAAACAATCTTTTAAGCTGTTCCTGCATGGACATGAAGCTGTATTATAAAAATATGTATTTCAAATCAGAAAGTTCTTTCAAGCTTTTCTTTGACCCGAATGCCATGACCATTACAGTCAATGACATATCAGCAGCTATGTCCGGATGCAGCGCCCTGATAACAAATCTGTTTTATTCAATCCCCGATAAAAAGCTCGTTATCGATGCCAGGTCCGTAAGTATCGAGGCCGGCGATTTCCTGAATGGAGCTGTCGGCCGCCTGAGCGGGGAATTCTCCCTGATTTCAAAGAATGACTTGATCTTAAGCTGTGATTTCAAAATATCCGGTTTTAAGTACTTTTTCATACAAATGGATGAGGGACAACTGACAATGAAAAATAATTCGCTTAAAGCCGATGTAAATGCATTAATTCCTGCCATCAGTGCTTTAGTGCATATCGAAAGTGACGATATTTTTTCCAGGGGTTTCTCAGTGCAGGCCAGAATAGATGAAATTGATCTCGAAAAAGTGATTAATTCATTTGCTGAAAATAAAATGGGCAACTCTGAGAGTGAAATTGCTTTTAGCCGCAAAATCAGGATATTTCCTATCATTATGGACCTTGATATAAAAAAAATTTTATATAAAAAGCTGTCTCTTACAGATGTACGGATAAGAGGTGAGGCACAGCCCGGCCTGATCTCCATCAAAGAATTGAAGGGACAATTTTTCAGGGGAACTTTATTTTCAGTTTTTAAAATTTCACATGACTCAGTTACTGGAGAAGCTTCTCTAAACGGATGCAAGCTCAAGGATTTCTCGGACCTTTTTTTAACAGAAGGCAAAAGGCTTTACGGCAGCATCTCATTCAAGGGGATTTTCGATATTCCCCGGTCTGATATAAGCCTGGCCTCATGCTCATTTGAAGCAAGTGTAATAAATGGTGAAGTTAAGGATTTTTTCCTTCAGGAAAGGATCGCTCAGACTCTTTTCGACATTCCTATGAATGATATATTTTTTGATTCAATAATGCTCAGAGGGAAATATGAGATGAAAAAATTCTTCCTGGAAGAATCAAGTTTCGAGAGCAGGGAAATAAACGCATCGGCAACGGGCTCGCTGTCTTTTCTCGATAATACTATCGATATAAATGGAAAAATATCAATACTTTCAACTTATTTAGCTGATCTTCCCAATGTAACGCAGATATTCACCGCCGGACATGAGAGTGATGGGAGGGTGAATTTTAATATCAATGCCGCTGGCAGCCTTTCTAAACCGGTAATCAGGATCCAATGATACGTTGATAATTGATCGCCACAATTGTATACTTATATCAGGAGAAAAAAATGGATTTTATAGACTTAAAAAGCCAGTACATGGAAATAAAAGAAGATATCGACGCAAGGTTGGATGAGATAATAAAAAAAACCGCTTTTATTGGGGGAAGAGAAATAAGGGAGCTGGAAGAAAAACTCTCGGCTTTTACAGGATCGAAATATGCCGTCGGCTGTGCTTCAGGCACCGATGCCATACTTTTACCCCTACTGGCCCTGGGTATAAAACCCGGAGACGAGGTTATAACGACCCCCTTTACATTTGTTGCAACAGCGGAAGTAATATCATTTATCGGAGCAAAACCGGTATTCGTCGACATCAATGAAAAAAATTACAATATTGAGACCGCCCGGATAGAAAGCAGAATAAACACCAGAACCAGGGCTATCATACCGGTTTCACTTTTCGGCCAGGTTTCAGATATGGATTCCATCAACCGGATTGCTGCTGGATACGGCATTCCCGTTATAGAAGACGCCGCGCAGTCATTCGGAGCTATTTATAAGGACAGAAAATCCTGCGCCTTATGCTTCGCAGGAGCAACCTCATTTTATCCTTCAAAACCTCTCGGCTGTTACGGCGACGGTGGTATGGTTTTCACTGATGATGCCCATCTCGCTGAAAAGATCAGGAGCCTTGCAAACCATGGCCAGGGGGAAAAATACGTTCATAAATACATCGGCCTTAATTTCAGGCTGGATACCATACAGGCCGGAGTGCTTCTGGCAAAATTCGCTCACTTTGAAGAAGAAGCCGTTAAACGCTTTGAATTAGGTAAAAAATACAACGAACTCTTCATAAACAGCCCTGTTATTACCCCTTTTATCGAAAGCTATACCGGCAGGCATGTTTTCGCACAATACTCGATCAGGGTCAAAAACAGGCAGGAAGTAATTGAAAAACTCACATCAAAAGGTATTCCGCATGCCATTCATTATCCTATTCCAATACACCTGCAGGAAGCATATAAATATCTTGGTTATAAAAGCGGTGATTTCCCGGTTTCAGAAAAGGTATCGGGAGAAATCATCAGCTTGCCGATGCACCCCTATCTGACCCTGAAGGACCAGGTTTTTATAAGCAATACAGTTAAGTCAGTGGCGTGCTAAAATGGAAAATTGGCTGAACCCTGCCCTTATTCTCCTGCTTCTTTCATTCTCTGCTTTCTTTTCATCTTCTGAAACTGCATTATTCTCTCTGAACGAGATGAAATTAAAAAATATCCACAATAAAAAGGACAGACGAAGAATAAAGATCCTTCTCCAGAATACATCAATACTGCTGATGACCATACTGGCGGGCAATACGGCCGTCAATACTGCCGCCGCAGCCCTTATCCAAAGGCAGTTATCGATTGGAAATATCATTTATTCAACCATTGCAGTAACCCTGATCATCCTTTTTATTGGGGAAATCAGCCCGAAAACAATAGCAATCATGAGCGAAGTACGTATATCTGCTTTCAATTCAAAGTTTCTATATCCGCTTTATATTCTTTTGAAACCGCTTACTCGCTTAATAAACAGCATAACCGAGGTTTTTGTAGATTACCTTAAAAAGGTCCATCCAAGGGATAACAGGGAACCAGGAAAAGAAAGGCTGACAGCGATACTCTCGATAGTTTCACAGGAAGATATATTCAATAAGGATGAAAAGATACTCATTGAAAATATCGTCCATTTTACTGAAAGGGAAGTATGGAATATTATGACCCCCAGGACCAAAGTTTTCTCAGTTGAAAAAGATTCTCCTTTGAAAGACGTAATCCGTCAGGCAAAGAGAATGAAAATGTCAAAGATCCCTGTATATGAGAGGACTGACGATAACCTTGTAGGTATGATTTATATGAAGGAGATATTTCATTATTTTCTGAATCCCGAAAAGATCAATGACAAAAAGGCTGAAGATATCATGGAGAGTGTTTATTTTGTCCCCGAAACAAAAAAACTTTCGGACATGCTCGAAGATTTTAAAAAGAAAAAGATAAGGATTGCTGCCGTTGTCGATGAATACGGGAGCGCTATCGGGATCGTTACTATGGCAGATGTTCTCGGTGAGATAGTTGGTGAACTTATGGACGAAAGCTTTATAATGGAGAAAAAGATTGTCAGGTTGTCGAAAGACCGTTTTCTTGTCAGCGGTGAGCTGAGCCTTTTTGATTTTAATGATTATTTCCATACAGATTTAAAAAGCAGGGATTACGAAACTCTTGCCGGTCATATAATTGAAAAAGCCGGAGACATACCAAAGACAGGATATTCAATGGAAACCGGCGGTTATACTATCAGCGTCAGGGAAAAAAGTGAAAAGGCCCTGGAATTATTAATGGTAGAAAAAAAATAAAGGAACAGGCATGGATCTGATTACAGTGGCAGTATTTTTAATTTTATCCTCATTTTTTAACGGAAGTGAAACGGCTTTCATTTCAATAAACAAGATCAGGCTTTATTCACGCCTGGAAAACGGTTTGAAAAGCGCCAGGATACTGACTATGCTCACAAGGAATTCTGAAAATGTAATAGGAGGATTTTTAATCGGCGTCAATATATGTGATGTCGCCGCAGTTCTAATTTTTAATTTTTACCTCAGCAAGGCAATAGGTTTTGGTCCGATGGTGCCTCTTTACTCCACACTGATCCTGACACCTGTGATAGCTATTTTTTCCACCCTCCTACCGAAGATCATTTTCAGGGAATTCGCCGATGAGATTATGTTCGGGCTGTCTTACTTTTACCTGGCATTGTACATTATTCTCTTTCCTGTACAGTTCATCTTCGTCAGAACAATCAAAATTATTCTTGCAGTATTAGGACTTAAAAAGAAAAAAACAATTTTTTCAAAGGATGAATTTGGTGTAATGCTCGATATGACAACTGAAAAGGGAATACTGAAACAGAGCGAAAAAGAAATCATAGAAAGTGTAATGAAATTCCGGAATATTAAAGCAAGGGAAATTATGATTCCGCTCATCCGTATGACCTGTGTCGAAGAAAACGATACCGTTGAAATAGCATCTGCTCTGATGCTTTCAACCGGTCATACCAGGCTTCCAGTCTTCAGGATCCGCGTTGACAATATGCTTGGCTATATTGAGAATAAGGATCTTCTTTCAGCCGGAAGGCATGACAGGGTTACAAAGTATATCAAAGAGGGAATAATAGTACCGGAAAGCGCTCCCATAAACAGGGTCCTTGTTGAAATGCAGAATGCCAAGGCACAGATTGCCTTCGTAGTCGACGAATATGGCGGGGTTATAGGAGCGATATCAAACCAGGATATTATAACTGAGATAATAGGCGAATTCGTCGATAGGAAAGGCGACTGGATAAAGAAAGAGGGAGACAGATATATAATAAACGGCATGTTGAACATCGACGACCTCAACGAGCTGCTTAACCTTAAAATTAAAAAAACGGATTTTGAAACTGCTGCCGGATTTATGCTGCATACCCTTGAAAAGATTCCAGCGCCTGGCGACAGGTTCGATATTGGAAAATTTGTCTTCGAGGTATTATCGGTAACCAATGTACGCATTAAACAGATAAAAATCTACCCGAGGACAAGAAAAGCTGCAAAAAAGATGATTGGAAATAAAGATGAATTCAAGGAAATTAATAGTTGAACAGGATGAGGAGAAAATCACCTCTTTCAATCCGAGAAAGATAAAACCTGTAAAACGGGAAGCCGAGCTTCTGGTTGAGAAATACGCATCCGAGGGCTGTTCTATAGCTTATGACAATGGCAAAGTTGTTTTTGTCAGGTATGCGATCCCCGGAGAAAAAATCCTTGCAAATATCTATAAGGAAACGTCCGATTACGCCGTAGCCGAGCCGCTTGAGATATTATCAGCTTCACCTGAGAGGATAAAAGCGCCATGCATTTATTTCGGCCTCTGCGGAGGCTGCGATTACCAGATGCTGGAATATGATAAGCAGTTAAAAGTGAAAGAACAGCTCTCTCTTGAGGTTTTCAGGCGTATAGGCGGCCTTGTCCTTCCGGAATTGACCGGAACTGTAAAAAGCCCCGATCAATTTCTTTACAGGAATACGGTGACATTCAAGGTCAACCCCGGGAAAAAACTGATCGGGTTTTTCAGGAAGGATACTAAATTTATCGTGGATATTAAAGAATGCCTCCTGGCAATGCCCGGAATAAACAGTGCTCTTTCTGACATGAGGTCTGCCGGATCATTCCCTCCTCATAATTTCAAGGTCAGGACTACGGAAAAAAGAGATACGGTTGTTAACTGGATAAAAACTGAAAATTATGAAGACCGTGAGGTATTTGAAACTGTCAGAGCAGCCGGGAGGGACATTACTTTTAAAATATCAAAGGACAGTTTTTTTCAGGTCAACAATTCAATTATTCCCCTATGGATTGAAAAAATCATATCTTTTCTCGATCCAGACGGCCATGAAAAAATTTATGATCTTTACAGCGGCATCGGCCTGATAACCCTTTTTGTGAGTTTTTTCGCTAAGGAAACAATCGGAATTGAAATAGCCAAAAGCGCCGTGGATGATGCCGAGTATAACAGCAGTGTAAATAATATAAAATCAAAAATTAAATTTATCAGAGCCGGCATAGAGGAAAAACTTACCGAACTCGATTATGCCGATGTGATGATCATAGATCCCCCCAGGAGGGGTCTCGACCCGCTTACTATAGCAGTTTTGAAAAAAGCAAGGCCCCGTAAGATCATCTACTCATCATGCAGGCCTCCGACAATGGCCCGTGATCTGAGAGATTTTTCAGATATTTACTATATAAAATATATTTATCTTTTCGATATGTTCCCCCAGACCCAGCATGTGGAAATGCTCGCTCTTCTTCAAACCAAAGAATGATTGGAGGAAAATATGCATAAATTCCGCATATTAATATTCATTTTATTCTTTTCAGGTTTCATCAGCAACCTTTTACCAGTCTCAAAAGAAGAGATCGATGCAAGGATAATTAAATACAGAACTCGTGAAATTACCCTTACCGTTAAAAACCAAAAGGGGATCCCTGAGAGTCTGTCAGAAGTTGTAATTGAAGAGACAAATCAGAAATTTCTATTCGGCTGCAATATTTTTCTCTGGGGGGGTATTACAAATAATCATGAAATGCAGAAGCTTTACAGGGAATATTTTGCTTCCCTTTTCAATTATGCAACCCTGCCTCTTTACTGGGGTTCTTATGAACCGGAGAAGGGTAAAAAAGATGATTCTTTGATCTCGAATATCGCCCTCTGGTGCCGTTCCTCGGGAATATGGCCAAAAGGCCACCCTCTGGTCTGGCATTACTTCGATCCATACTGGGCAGACTACGACAGCAAAACAGCAGATGATGTCCTCGAAAAACGGGTCTCCGATATTGTAGGCAAATACAAAGGACTGATAGATACTTTTGATGCTATAAATGAAAGCCTGGATGGACCCAAGCATGATAATAGCGTTGGCAGGTGGGAAAAGGAGATCGGTCCGATTGAAGCTTCAAGAAGGGCTATTTCCTGGGTCCGCGATGCCAATCCAAACGCGATGATTCTTATCAACGATTATAATACGACAACAGCGTACGCATCTCAAATTAATGTTCTCAAAGAGCTGGGTTTCCCCCCTGATGCGATTGGCATCCAATCCCATATGCATCAGGGAGTCTGGTCAGATGAACAGATCCTGGATATCGTTGACAGATTCAGCCATTATAACATTCCTATTCATTTTACGGAAATGACAATTCTTTCAGGCCATCTCAAGGATGATAATGACTGGTTCAGTTATCACCCGGGGTGGAACACCTCTCCCGGAGGAGAAAGATACCAGGCCGAACAGGTTGAAAGAATTTACAGGCTCCTCTTTTCGCTTCCATCAGTGGAAGCAATTACATGGTGGGATTTATCCGATTACTACAATTCGGGTGCAGATGCATGGATGGGTGCATGGATGGGAGCCCCCGCCGGGCTTTTGAGAAAGGATATGACACCAAAGCCGGCTTATAATGTTCTTCACAGGCTGATCAGGGAGGAGTGGAATACCGGACCGCTCAAACTGACAACAGACAGCAACGGCAGTGTTTTTTTCAGGGGCTTTATTGGTGCTTATAAAATACAGATGGGGGCCATGTCTGGAGCTTTCAAGATCACTGAGGATACTAATAATAAATTTTCAGTAATTGTCAGGTAATGTTATCAAGGAGAAGAAAATGATGGAAGAGTTTATAACTAAAAGAATAGAGGAATGGCAGGGGCCGGACTATGATGAGAAAACCCGCGGTGAGATCCTGGAACTTATCAAGCAGAATAACGATAAGGAGCTCATAGACCGCTTTTATACCGAACTTGAATTCGGTACTGCAGGGCTGAGAGGAACACTCGGAGCCGGTTCAAACAGGATGAATATATACGTGGTTAGAAAGGCTACACAGGGACTCGCGAATTACATACTGAAAAAAGGGGCAGGAAGCCGCGGCGTTCTGATAGGCAGAGATTCCAGGATAATGTCGGATTCTTTCGCTCTTGAAACGGCCTCAGTATTACTCGCTAACGGGATAAAAGTCTTTTATTTTGAGGAGATTCACCCCACCCCGACAGTTTCATTCGGGGTCCGGCACCTCATGGCCATCGCCGGCGTCATGATCACGGCTTCCCATAATCCGAAAGAGTATAACGGTTACAAGGTCATCTGGGAGGATGGAGCTCAGATAACTCCTCCCTATGATTCAGAAATAATTAATGAGGTGCGGGAAATCACATCACTTGAGCAGGTGAGGCACATCCCTGATGAAGATATCAGAAAAAGCCCTATTTTCATTAAAGCTGATGAACTTGTGGATGATGATTATCTGGCCGAGATTAAATCACTTTCAATCCACCCTGATATTATTTCGTCTTCTAAAGTTAAAATAACCTATTCGCCTCTTTATGGTACAGGTTTCAGGCTTGTTCCCCTCAGCTTGAAAAAATTCGGATTTAATAATATAGGGATTGTCGAGGAGCAGGCCATGCCAGACGGCAATTTTCCGACTGCTCCTCACCCGAATCCTGAGGAAAAGGAGGCTATGGAGGTCGGCATGAAACACGCCATAGAGAATGAATCTGATGTCTTCATAGCTACAGATCCCGATGCAGACCGGCTGGGCGTTATGCTGAAAAAGGAAGGCCTGAATTATGTACTTCTGAACGGCAATCAGATTGCCATACTTTTAGGTTTTTATATCATTTCCCAGCTTAAGGAGACCGGCAAAATGCCTGTTAATCCCAGGATCATAAAAACCATTGTTACAACCGACACTCTTTCGGCCATTGCCGCTGCTTATGGAATAGAAACGGAAGAGGTCCTAACAGGCTTCAAATGGATCGGCGCCAAATTAAAAGAATACGAAAAAAGCGGCTTCAACTATATATTCGGAGGAGAGGAAAGCCATGGTTATTCAGCTGGAACATTCGTTAGGGATAAGGATGCAGTTATCGCGGCTTCCCTTTTTGCCGAGCTTGTCGCTTTTTATTATAATAAAGGCATTTCAGCCTACAGGGTTCTGGAAGATATATATGCAAGATTCGGTTTTTACCGAGAATCTCAGGAATCAGTTACCTTCAAAGGACAGGAAGGAGCACTTAAAATCAGTGCGCTGATGGAAAGGCTAAGAAGTGACGCACCGAAAAAAATCGGCAGTTATGAGGTAGCTGAGTTAATAGATCTTCAGAACGGAAAAAACCCGGATTGGCAGCTGCCCAGCTCCAATGTAATTATTTTAAAGCTCTCAGATAATGCAAAGGTGATCAGCCGTCCTTCTGGAACCGAACCGAAGATCAAATTTTATTTTACAACATTCGGGAAGCTGGCAGATGGAAGAGAAAGCGTAAGTGAACTGATGGAACGTGTCAGCAGGGCTCATGAAGAGCTTAAGTCGAATTTCCTCACAGAAATGGGAGTAAGATAAATTTACCGCTCCTTTACAGTCAGAAATGCTTTTTCTTCTTCGCCGGTGTAGATCTGGCGCGGCCGCATCAGTTTTTGTTCAGGATCGGATTTCATCTCAAGCCAATGGGCTATCCAGCCCGGTAAACGGCCGATTGCGAACATGACGGTGAACATATCTTTCGGTATGCCCATAGCGCGGTAAACTATTCCTGTATAATAATCAACATTCGGATAGAGGTTCTTTTCCTGAAAATAAGTATCGTTCAGTGCCTGTTCCTCAAGCTCCATTGCGATCTCCAGAAGAGGATCATGTTTCATTCCCAGATAATCCAGGTACCTTTTGCATGCTGCTTTCGCTATTTTTGCCCTGGGGTCGTAAGTTTTATATATCCTGTGGCCGAATCCCATGAGCCTTACCTTTGAATCCCGGCGCTTTGCCTGTTCAATTACCTGCTCCGGTTTTAACCCGCCTTCATAAATGTTTTCAAGCATTTCGATCACTTCCTGGTTGGCGCCACCATGCAGGGGACCCCAGAGGGCGCAGATGCCTGCTGCGATGGAAGCATACAGGTTAGCACCGGAACTGCCCACAGTCCTTACAACGGTGGTCGAACAATTCTGTTCATGATCAGCATGCAGTATAAGAAACATATTAAGCACATGCTCAGTGACTTCATCCAGTTTATATGTTTTAACAGGAGATGTGAACATCATGTTCAGAAAATTTTCACAATAAGTATATTTATAGCTCGGGTACACAAAGGGTTCTCCAATCGATTTCTTGTATGAAAATGCTGCTATTGTCCTCATTTTCGAAAGAAGTCTGGTAGCCGTAATGTCAATTGGCTCCTCGCCGGCTTCTTTTTCAAGCTCGGGGTAAAACGTTGAAAGCGAAACGACCATTGCAGAAAGAACAGCCATCGGGTGGGCTCTTTCCGGGTAATTCTGAAAAAACCTCTGCATATCATCATGTATGAGCGAATGGATGTTCATCAGCCTGGAAAAATTTTTCCTTTCTTCCGCATTGGGTAATTTACCCAGTATCAGTAAATAAGCCACCTCGAGAAAAGAACAGTTTTCGGCCAGATCTTCTATGCTGTAACCTCTGTGGCGGAGAATACCCTTCTCACCGTCAACGAAAGTGATATCGCTCGTCGTTATCCCCGTATTAGCAAGTCCCGGATCATATGTTATACACCCCGTTTCCTTCCTGAGCATTGTTATATCAAGCGCCTTTTCTAGTTTTGAGCCCTCATAAATCGGAAGATTATAACTGTTTTTCCCAATATTGAGTTCTGCCTTGCCTTCAAATTTCATTCGTTCTATCATATTATCAACCCTTCAACAAATTTTTTTACATGATTATATTCTAAAGTATACAGGGAAAAAATACAATGGCGAATACTCTTAATATTGATGAGAAATTCCAATATGCAATGGCTATTCAGGGGATTTCTTGACTTTTGATATTTTGTTATTAAAATTAATCTAAGATGACAAGGAGGGTTCTATGGAGAGCGGCTTTTTAAACGATCCGGCCCTGGACGCAGGCGATATATTAGACGGTGAAAAAAGAAAATATGGATCAGGAAGTGAAAAAGGGCGGGACTCATTCAATGAAAAGGAGTATATACTTCCCGAAGATTACGGTGGTACAAGTTTAACTCTTCTCATTCAAAACCCTCAATGGGTTTTTGCAATATGGGAATTCAGCGCTGAAACAAAGAATAAGCTGCAGAATATCAATAGTAATGAACTTTGTATCAGAATGTACTATGCAGATATGGACAGATATTTTGATACTAAAATGAAGTCTGACTCCAAAAGCTGGTATATTCATGTTCCAGAAACCAACCGTCCATACTATGCTGAAATCGGGGTTCTGGATAACGGCGAGAATTTTACAGCTTTAGCCCGCTCTAATGTAGTGCTCATGCCGGCTGAATCATCTTCAATCAATAATCCCGAAGGTAAACCTGAAAATACAGACCTCTTTAATCTATCCGGGGGTGAAGGAATTGGAAAAGAAGCCGGTTCGATATTCCTCCATAAGAAATAACATTCCATAACCCTGGTTAATTCAAGAACGGGTATTACAGTCTAATTTTATAGATGGCGCCGAAAGAATAAGTATTGAAACAGTCAAATATAAAATATGATACATGTTATCTATAACGACGGCAAGGTTTATGAAAGCAGCCTTACGAAATGTCTTATAGAATTTCTGGGTGTTTTGCTTTCCGATTTTAATATGGAAGATTTCGAAGTTAATCTGGTATTGTGCTCCGATAAATATATTCATTCAATGAATAAAAAATACAGAAATATCGACTCTGCAACTGATGTTCTTTCCTTTTCCATGCTGGAAGGGAGCAGTAAGGATTTTTTCGAAACAGGGAAAGGAAACTGTTTTGAAGAGCCTGAAATACTGGGGGACATAATTATATCGACAGAGAGTGTAGATAAGCAGGCCAGGGATTACGGCGTGACCCTGGAAGAGGAACTTGCCAGGCTGGCCATACATGGGCTGCTTCACCTGCTTGGTTTCGATCATGAGCGGTCCAGGGAAGAAAAAAGGGTAATGTTCAAAAAACAGGAAGCATATCTGGGAAAATTTTTAAAAAGTTATTTGCCTTAATAAGCTAAGATGGCAGCCCCGGAAGGCGTCAAAAGGCCTATTCACTTTTAAGGAACTGTTGAAGATTCTTGATATCATCCTCATAGATAGTATGAGGATACCTTATTTCTATTGATTTTGACCAGTCATCAATAGAAACATAGCTCCTGTACTTACGTACGGAGGGAAATATTTTCGCAAGATCCTTATAATCGAATTTTACATGTGATGCTTTCTTCAGAACTTTCGCAATGACTATATATCCATCAGTGTAAAAAGTTCTGCTGACAGAGAGTGGTTTAGCACTGAATATAAAGTCCGATATATCATTGTTGTCAAGAATCGGGAGAATCTGCTCGCCCTTTTCATCCGTTAATACGGGATTGAGTGGAGATACCTTTTCAGAATAAATATATAATAAACCCGAAACTTTCGAAGCACTTTTAAAGTCCTGTGAAGTTTTCAGAAAATCTTCAGCTTTAGTCACAGCGTTTTTGATGGCACTATCGTATTTGGTCCTCAGATCGTTATATTTATCATTAATAAGGTCGATTTCTACCATCTTGCGGTTCTCAGGTTTCAGTTCGCCATAGGCCTGGTAATCGTTGAGCATAATGATATGATATTCCCGGTTTTCGAAAACAGGTTTTTGAGAAATACCGCCTTTCTTCATCTTCAGAGCTGCATTGAACCTTGTTACACTTCCATGAGCATCGCTAATTTTCTCTGAATTAATATAATTTACTTTTCCTTTGTACATTTCAACCGTTTTCTCCCATCCGTCGGATAGTGCGTCATGGCAGATGTTAAAAGCAGTCAATTTAGAGGTAGTGCTCAATTCGGATATGGTGACTTCTTTAATGTACTTTCCGAAATTATTATCATAATAATCCTTTATATCGTCAGCAGTCAGACTGCTTGCTATAAAATTAGTCACGTCAAGATATAAAAATTCAGCCGAATGGGTGTAGTTTTCCATTTCGTTAAATGAATAAAGCTCGGCGAAAGTTGGCAGGCTTGTTACATTCAAAATATCCCCATTATTCCCTTCCATAGCCCCCAGATCATACTGCATTGCGGCAAAATCTAGAAGACCCCGATCAGGTGCCCTGTAAAGCGGACTTCTTGTAATAAATTCTATATTCCTTCTGAGAGCATCCTGGGAAGCTTTTAGGCCGATTTCTCCGGCAAACTGATAAACTGAGGCTGATTTAATCATAATATCTACACTTCTTGTAACAACGTAACGGTTTAATTGAGCAGGATCAAACTCTTTTTTTAGAGAATCGGACATGTTTTTCTTCATCTCGGAATACAGGTAATAAAACGGAGTATTAGGTTCGTATGTGTATATTTCATTTTTCACTTTAACAATCCTGAAGCCCTGAATTTCACGCCTGGTGCTCCAGGGGGAGTATGCAAGGCTCACTACAAAACTTCCTATCACCAGAAAAATGAAAAACAGAACAAATCCTCTTTTTATTAGCATCCATAATTCTTTCCCTCTTTTATTCTTCATAGATTCTCCTTATTTCACCATTTTAATTTTTCAGGTTGTTTACCCGAAATTTTAACAAATTCAGCTGTCCAGAATTCAATTTCTGCTAATACTCTGTCTATTTTAGCTGTAATATAGTTATAACCGGCAATTGCTGGAATGGCAACACATAATCCGAACGCCGTCGTGACCAGGGCCCGGTTGATACCGCCTGCCATACCTGAAGGTCCTGCCGATCCTGCAGCCATCAACCCGAGAACGGATCCCAGCAGTCCAAGCAGTGTCGACACGCTCGAAACAGTTGCAAGGACCGGAACAAACCTGTTCAGACCGGCAAATTCCTTTTTTGCAGCTGATTCCATAGAGTTTTCTATCAGATCAGCCGGACCGCCTGATGCATCCACCCCTGCTTTAATTATCCTGGAGGCAGGCCCCGGGTTATTATCGCATTGGGCCACAGCTTCATCAGCCAGGTAAACTCCAGCGCCGGCCATGATACTGTTCATGATAGTCCTGCCGCAAATCAGAAAATTTCTGAGATACACAAAGCGTTCAATAAAAACAGCAAGCCCTAATACTGACACTGCCAGAATCAGATACATTACGGGCCCGCCATCTATGAAATAATCCATCAAGGTCATAATTAGCTCCGCACCAGGAGGATTCTATTATAAATCAGGTGCCCATATTTGTCATTTTATCGTGACATTGCTGTAGGCTTCAGGCAGTATATTATATTTCATACCCATGTTCCAGAAAGTATAGCCGAGATTCACAGAATCCTCTACCCCTGAAATTTCATCGGCTATATACCTGGGCCCGAAATATTTCCGGTCAAATTGCCCGAAGAGCCTGAACGCCTGTACATAAGGCCTGATTACAAGCTCCTTTCTTCCGATGAAGTAATTTCTGAGAGTCCCGAAATAATAAATCCTGTAAGGTCTGTCAGTTACAGGGTCGCCGTATTGAAAATCCTCTGAAAAATGCGACGGATAGAACATCGGACAGATAACATCAACAAACCTTCTGAAAAGTTCAACATCCTGGCCCGTTCTGGCATCGGTCCTGTAATAGCCGTTGGCTCCGTATATATCTATAGATATTGGGCTGTTTAAATTCTTCCTGGCATAGTAAAGAAAGGATAGAATCGCACTTTCTTTGTCCATTCCCTTATCCCTGTAAATGAAATTCGCGTCATCTATATTCAAACCGTCGGTTGGAAATCTTACGTAATCGAATTGCACCTCATCAAAACCTCTTTCTATCAGTTCCTTAGCTATAGCGACATTATATTCCCACACTTTTTCCGAATAGGGGTCTACCCAGTATTCCCTGATATTCTTTATTACACCTCCCCTGCCAATCTTGGTTCCCTGCCATGGCCTTGATGGGGCACTCTTTGATTTAACAGCATAAATATAATTGCTGTAACAGTATAGTATGCTGTCTTTGAAGACAACAAGCCTGGCTGCCAGGTATATATTTTTCTCCTTCATGTATGGTATAAAAGTATCCAGATCAAGCGGATTGACAACTTTTGCTATGCCTGAGGTCAGGTTTGATGTGGGCTTGAACCTCAGAAATCCGGAATCATCCTTCATATCGACTGTTATCATATTGAGTGAATTCAGAAGCAGAAAATCCGTCAGTTTTTCAAGCCTTTTTTTATCCTTAAGGGCTGTTGCCTGAACATAAAGACCTTTTTTCTGAGATGCCTGGAAATAATAAGACTTCACTGGAGGAAGAGATGAAAGCCAGAGTTCTGAAAAATGGAACTCTTCCCCGTTTTCATCATAGCCGCACATAACAGATACGCTTTGAGATATCTTTGTTTCCAGGGTGTTTCTTAACTCGTTCGCCCGGTCAAGTTCAAGAGACCTGTCGCTGCTATTATAGCGCATTATACCAAGCCTGTTCACAAAGTAAAAATAATTTCCTTTTTTTGCAAGGCTTTCCATCATATCGAATTCCTTTTGAAAACGTTCGATCACGGACCAGGAATTCGACTTTGCGTTCCATTGATAAAGTATGGGAGTAAAATTATTAACGGCATATATGTTTAAATTACTCTCATCCTTATCGACCGCAATGCCTGAAACCTCTTCAAAAGTCTTTGAAAAATTGTAAAGGCCGGCGTTCATTTTTTTCCAGGAGAGGTCCCTTCCTATGGTAAATGAAAAAAATCCCTGGAAGGAATGCCCGAGAAATATCGTAATATTAGAAGATGAAACTATTGCAAGGGATTTTATTGTTGAATAAGGGACAGGTCCCTGGATGGAAAACCATGAGTTTGCCCTGTTTGTTGATACGAAAACCCGGTCCTTGCTGCATGTTACAAGATTATCGGGATTCGACTTGTCCGCCTCAAGATCCTTCAAATCATCGGAAATATTGGTAAATGATTTTTCGTTATTATTTATAACCTTGATAGTTTTAGTGGTTATGCCTTGATTCTTTTCTTCAAAATTCCTCCCGTCACCCGAAAAAAAGACACCCTCAGAGGTCAGAATAAAAAAACCGTAAGGGACAGCCACGATCTTTTTAATTTCCGGCGGATTACCTCCGTTATTCCATGCAAGAAGAGGTTCATCCCGGTAATCCCATATATATATACCCTCCCTCGTACCGGCGAGGAGAAACGACTTTTTTTCTAAAGCTCTAACTGAAGAAAAACCTGCGAAAAAAAGGCAGCACGATAAAATTGAAACTTCAGCAACAAAACATTTACCCATACTTCCTCTTGATTCAAAGGAGTAGATTTTAAATCAAGAGAATTGAAATATCAATTAATTTAAAGGTATTTAAGCACCTCATCGGCGTGATTTTCAGGAATTACCTTCGGGAACACCTTGATGACAATTCCGTTTCCATCAATTATGAAGGTTGAGCGGATTGTTCTACCATCCCAGGCGCCGTATTCCCCCATTATTTTATGATCAGCGTCTGAGATCAAGTAAAATGGCAGGCTGTATTTATTACGGAATTTTTTATGGGAATTACTGTCATCGGCACTCACCCCAATAACTACGGCTCCTTTCTCCATAAAAAGGCTGTTAGCATCCCTGAAAGAGCAGGCCTCTTTTGTACAGCCGGGGGTATCGTCCTTTGGATAAAAATAAAGTACAACCTTTTTACCTTTAAAATCGGAAAGAGACAAATAAGAGCCGCTGTCAGCCGGAAGTCGAAAATCCGGAGCCTTTTCTCCTTCTTTCACCATGATCACCTCCAGAATTATAAACATCTCAATTGAATTTAAAACAAATAATTCGTAATGTCAATGACCATATCTTCAAGATCATAGTTGAGTGAAAGAACTGTTTCAGAGTTTTCAGACGGATATTCAAAATTGATGAAATTTGCAGGGTCAAAGCGGACAGGAGTATTGCCGACTATGCGGCATGACCTGTCGTAAATATCACGGAGGGTAAGCTCAATGCCTTCTATGACAAGGTCTTTTTCAAGTACTCCCTTACGGTTATAGATTGAGTCAAGAGCATCCATTTCGTAAATCAGATAGAATCTCGAAGCTTCTCTGACATTTACCTGGTCAGATTTATCAAGTCTCAAAGCATTGATGAGCCTGATGGGTGGACTGTTCAGAACCTGAAAGCCATGTCTTGATATAATGCTTGGAATAAAAATGATTCTTGACCTGTAAAATTCGCTGAGAAAGGATACAAATGAATCGATAATGCATTTAATACGCAGAAATTTATTGATATTTGTTTTGAAAGGGTAATTTTTAATTATGGTCAGGGTTCCGTCAGGATAATTTAAAGGACCGAGCGAGGAATGAATTCGTGAGAATTGGTCATAGAGATATTCCTCGGTCACGCTTTTGTTGAATATATCGAAGGTAAGGTCAAGGTAGACAAGAGATGTGCTCGGCGTTTCATCCTCACCAGCCTTCATGATTCGGATATCTCTCAAAAGACGTAACTTTTCTTCAAGAGATTTCATCTCTGTATATTCAGGCAGTAAAAGGACAGACTGCACTTTCCCACCCCCGCGACGCCTATGTCCTACTATAAAATGACTCGCTATAATTGTCAATTGGCAGATAGGTGCTTGATTGATGAATATCTTCCCCCGGGTTTATTTCACCTGAAAATAAAAAAACATCTATATTTATTACTCATATTTCAGGTAATATATGGTATATGACGATTTATAATAATGAAGTTCAAAGCCTTGATTGACTTTTTCGTTTTAGAATATATAATGTTTTGCATAATTGGAGGAATCAATGAATAAACTGTCTGCGGGCAGGGAAAAGGTCCATTACAATATCAATGAAGTACTTGGCCTTATCCTGGGCGGAGGCAAAGGAACAAGGCTCTATCCCCTGACTAAAGAACGTTCAAAACCGGCTGTCCCTTTTGGAGGCAATTACCGTCTTATCGATATACCGATTTCCAACTGCATTAATTCCGGCATCAATCGTGTTTTTGTTATGACTCAGTTTAATTCTACTTCTCTTAACAGACATATTACACAGACGTATAAATTCGATATATTTCATAATGGCTTCGTAGATATTCTCGCCACAGAGCAGACCCCTGATAGCCCCATCAGCGGTTTTACACAGGGCACAGCAGATGCTGTCCGTCGCGCATTAAGGCATTTCAGGGGATTTCGCGATTCAGGCGAAGCGAAATACGTTCTCCTGCTATCCGGTGATCAGCTATATTACATGGATTTCAGAAGGCTTCTGGTCGCTCATATAGAAAATAAGGCTCAGATAACAATAGGGATAATTCCGGTCCCGGAAGAGGATGCTTCGAGGTTCGGCATCCTTAAAATTGATGAGACCTGCAAGATCACTAATTTCATTGAAAAGCCGAAAACCAAGGATGATATTAAAGGCTGGGCAGTTCCGAAAAAATATGCTTCAGTGTGCGGCACCGGAAAGCCATATTTCGGATCGATGGGAATCTACCTGTTCAATATTGAAACTCTTTACGATCTTCTTCTGACTCATCCAGAGATGCTCGATTTCGGGAAAGAGGTAATACCCTACTCGATCGCAAACAAATATGATGTCTTTGGATTCGTCCATACTGATTACTGGGAAGATATAGGAACAATAAAAAGCTTCCACCAGGCTAATATTGATCTGACTCTGGAAAATGGACCGTTCGATCTCTTCAAACTTTCATACCCATTTTTCAGCAGGCCTCGTTTTCTCCCTCCTTCAAGGGTATATAATTCGAGAATCGATAACGCCCTTATCAGCTATGGAACCAAGCTGGATGATGTTACTGTCAAGAACTGTGTAATCGGGGTAAGAAGCATCATTAATAAAGGGGTCAAAATAGAAAACAGTGTTGTTATAGGTGCGGATTTTTATGAAACCGATGAAGCAAAAATTGTAAACACAGAAAAAAAAATTCCCAATATCGGCATCGGTGAAAATACCATCATAAAAAACGCTATTCTGGATAAAAACTGCCGGATAGGCAAAAATGTCAGGATAGTAAATGAGCAGGGCATACTTAATAAAGAAGAAGAGGATTATGCTATCGTTGACGGGATCGTCGTTATAGTAAAGAACGGTGTCATTCCTGACGATACTGTGATTTGAATATTCCGTATAATGGAGTGGACATGAAATTGAGATTTTGGGGTGTTCGGGGCTCCATACCCACGCCTGATGAAAACAAAATGAAAATAGGCGGCAATACCTCCTGTATTGAACTTATGTTTGGAGAGAAAAGAATAATACTCGATATGGGAACAGGCATACGTGAACTCGGAAAAAAAATAGTATCTGAGCTTGAATCCGGCAAAAACTCCGAAATTATTATTTTTTTAAGCCATACACACTGGGATCATATACAGGGTTTCCCATTTTTTAACCCGATATATATTCCAGGCGTCAGAATTATCATATACGGACCTGAAAAAGCCAACCGCCATTTACAGGTGCTTCTCGAAGGTCAAATGGAATATGACTATTTTCCAGTCAAATTCAGCCATCTGCCCGCAAAGATAGAATTCCATGAACTTTCTGAAGGTTTTCATTCAATATTGGAAGGAGTTAAAATTGAGACAAGAAGGCACATTCATCCTGCAATTGCATACACTTACAGGTTTGAATATGAAGGGAGTTCAATCGTTTATTCCACAGACACCGAACATTTCCATGATGTAATCGATAAAAGGGTCGTTGAAATTTCAAAAAAAGCCGATCTGCTGATTCATGATGCACAATATACCGACCAGGTAATTGGCTTCAAGCTTGGATGGGGACACAGTACCTGGAAGCAGGCAGTGAAAGTTGCTATTGATGCGAGTGTAAAAAAACTCGCTTTATTCCATTATGATCCTGAACAGAGCGACGATGAAATATTCGGGATCGAGCAGGAAGCAAAACTCTTGTTCCCTGCAACAATCATATCAATGGAAGGGCTTCAGCTAGATATTTGAATGCTACAATCCGAAAACTTTCTTGAAGTTACTTTCTATGGAATTTTCCAGCTCTTCCTGCGCTGTTTTCCTCAATTCAGAAATAAATTTATAAGTATATTTAACATTAAGCGGATTATTCCGCTGCCCCCTTAAAGGCACAGGCGGAAGGTAAGGCGAATCGGTTTCAATTAGCAGCCTGTCCGTCGGGACAGTCAGAACTGCATCTCTAATCCCTTTCGCACCAGGATATGTGACATTGCCTGCAAAAGACAGATAATATCCCTCGGCAAGGAACTTACCTGCCTCGGTAGCGGAATACCCGAAGCAATGTATTATCACGTTCCTGCTGAATTTATAAGATGATAATATCCTGTAAGTATCTTCAAAAGCGTTCCTGGTATGAACTATGAGAGGAAGATCATAGTCCATACTTGTCTCGATCTGTTTCCTGAAAAGGGTCTCCTGCTGAAAATGTGTTCCGTAATTTCTGTAATAATCGATTCCACATTCGCCGACAGCCTTAACCTTTCTTTCGGCTATAAAAGTACTGAATTCAAGTCCTTTCTCCTGATTAAAAGAAGGGGCTTCTTCAGGATAAAGCCCGAACGAGAGAAGGATATTCGAGGGAAGCTGCCTGTTTTTCATATTTAAGAATTCTCGCGCATTTGTCGATATATCAATAATATAAAGCATTGATGATGAGATCAGCTTGACCCCCCGATCAAAATCGGACCGGTCTGTGAAGCAATGCTGAATATGGCAATGACTGTCTATGAGCATATCAACCTTTCTGTGAAATTTTACTTGACTTTATTATAATGTGAGGTAAGATTATATACTCAGAAAACTTTTGAGTCAAAATCATAAGTATTAATTATAGCGGAAAGTATTGAATAAGTTGCATTTTCAATATATAATATGCAGCTTTGCTTACGTAAATTAATAAAAAAGGAGGTGCAAATGGCAAACTACAGCAAAAAGAGACCAGTCTTTAAATCAAAAGCTGAAATGTATAAAAAATCACGCTGGATGAAATTCAAAGAATTTGTAGTGTTTTATTATAGCAACATTAAAAGATTTTTTGCCAAGCTCCTCTATAAGATCAATGAAAAAGGTTCTCAAAGATTGACCATCATGGTTGTACCGCATTCTGAAAAAAAGATAGTAAATATTCAGATTTCGAATTATATTCTTTTTTCTTTCAGCCTTCTTCTGGGGATTACGATCGGAGCATCAATTTTAGCTATCGGACAGACAAACCATAATCAGAAACAGTATGATTTTCTCATTCGTGAAGATGACCTTAAGCGGAGGCAGATAGAAGATTTTAAAACCCAGCTAGAAAGTTTTGATAAAAGATTTACATCGCTTAAAGTTGATATTACAAACATTATCAAATCCGTTGGCAAGGATAAAAATGTTTATAATTATGATGATATTGAAATCCCGAACAATGAGTCTAATAATGATACTTCCCGTCAAATAAAGATACTGAATAAACTCAAAAGCGATCTGGAAGTGACAAAGAATAATGTCGTAAGGATTGGAAAATCCATCGAGGGGTGGGAAGGACTGTTAAATTCAATTCCTTCCAAATATCCTCTCCCTGCACGCGCTCAAATAACTTCACCTTTTGGAATGAGAAATGATCCGATCCTTCCCTGGAAGATGGGTTTTCATCCCGGCGTAGATATGCTGGCTTATCCTGGAACACCTATTCTTGCCGCAGCTGACGGAGTTGTTGTTTCCGTGGGATGGAACGGCGGCTATGGAAATCAGGTTGAAATCAGGCATAAATTCGGCTTTTCAACCAGATACGCCCATATGGAAGAAATCGGGCCTGGCATTATTCTTGGCGCCAAGATCAGGCAAGGCCAGGTAGTCGGATATGTTGGCGCTACCGGTTATGTAACAGGTCCCCATCTTCATTTCGAAGTCATTGTAGGCGATTTTGTTGTAGATCCGGTCCCATTCTTAAGTATGATGATACCTTAAATACTCCGGGGTAACTATGGAATCTTCCGAATTAAAAACAGATACAATTAAAAATGAAGAACCGAGTGTTAAAACGCCGATATCAAACAGCGTCATAGGCAGGGAAAATGCATTTTCAGGAGAGTTCCGCTCCAATGGCCTCCTTCGTATTGACGGAGATTTTAAGGGTGTCATCAAGGGCTACGGAATAGTTCTGGTTGGAGAAAAAGGAAGAATAATAGGCGATATTTATGCACGTATGGTAAGGATCGGAGGAAAGATAAAGGGTAATGTTTACGCCCTTGAACGCGTTGATATACTTTCAACCGGAAGTCTGAATGGAGAACTATGGACAAAAAAATGTCTGGCGGAAGAGGGAATGTTTTTCAGCGGGGTGTCTAAAATAGACTCAAAAAATGATATAGACGCTTTTTTTGAAAACAATGTAAAGAAGATCTCACCGCTTTTCGATGAAGAATTATGAGAGAAGCTTGGGCAAGGGGATAAAATGCAGGAAAATTCTCGGGTAATAATCGGGATAATCAATTCTGGATATATAATTAAAGTTATAGGCAAGGGTACGATGGAGTACTGCTCGGAATTGTTTCAGTTTCTTTCTGAAAAAATTGAAAGTGAGAATCCGGAAAACATATATTTTGAATTGTCTGAAGCGACATATCTTGACAGCTCTTTTATAGGCGTTATTGTTTCTGTCCAGAAAAAAATGAAAAAATTGGGTAATGGTAATCTGATACTTCTTAATCCTTCTGACAAAACAAAGGAAATTCTTTCCACAATGGGTCTTCTGGATATAATGCCGATTCAGGAGAATAATACCTTTAAGAATATTGAAATAAGCAGCGAAATCAAAAAAAGACTCGAAAAGAATTACCGGGACATCCAGGTTTTGCTTGAATCCCACCAGAACCTTATGGAGATCAACAGTGAAAACAGGAAACGCTTCAGCCTCGTCGAGGAAATGCTGAAAAGGGAACTCGAAAAGGAGAAAAAATGAACCAAATCCATCCATCAGCGCTTGTCGGAAAAAATGTCAAACTCGGTAATAATATTAAGATCGGTCCTTATAGTGTAATAGACGGCGACATTGAGATTGGGGATGGTTGTATTATTGGTCCTTTTTCTTATATCACTGGATGGGTCAGGATTGGCAAAAACAACAGGATACATTCTTTCGCAGCTGTCGGCAATCCACCTCAGGATTATTCTTATAAAGATGAACCTGGCCTTATACTGATCGGCGACGACTGTATGATAAGGGAAGGCGCCACCATTCATACCCCTGTTCATGGCGATACGGGCGAACAAACCGTGCTGGGAAATAACATATTTCTCATGGGGAATTCCCATGTAGGTCACAATGCAAAGGTCGGCGACAACAGTCAGCTTGTTCAGGGAAGCATATTAGGCGGGCATGTTATTCTTGAGAATGACGTAATTCTTGGCGGAAATTCGGCAGTTCATCAGCATTGCAGGGTAGGAGCTTACACTATGATAGGAGGTATGAGCAAATTAACGCAGGACGTTCCTCCTTACTTATTGGTCGATGGAGTGCCAGCGACTGGTTACGGTCTTAACAGCATCGGTTTAAAAAGAAAGGGCATAGGTCAGGATCAGAGAAATAAAATCAAGGATGCTTACAGGATACTTTTTTCAGGAAAATCCCGCCAGGAGGCGCTCGAGGAAATAAAAGCAATCTATGCCGGTAATGAATTAATTGAAAGATTAGTCCTGTTCGTAGAAATGTCAAAACGCGGCATAATCGGCTATCATGAATAAAAAGACTATTTTTGTTTCTGCCGGTGAAGTATCAGGTGATATCCATGCGGCTGATGTGATAAAAAAAATTAAGGAACTCTCTCCGGAATTTCAGTTCGCCGGTCTGGGCGGCCCTAACATGATCTCGTCAGGAATGATAAGTATTACCGGCGATGTCTCGACCATGAGCACCATGGGAATTATCGAGGCAGTCCGTTTCCTTTATAAAAAATCCTATTTGTTTAGTTCATGCTTAAAATATATCAGAAAAAATAAAATAAAATATCTCCTGTTAATTGACAACCAGGGTTTTAACATACCATTGGCAAAAAAAGCCCGGAAATTAGGCGTAAAGAGCATATATTATTTCCCTCCCCCCGTTTCCATCTGGGGTGAATGGAACACCAGGGTTATTTCCGAAAACATCGATCTGATCATAGCCCCATTCTATCAGGATTATCTCTTATACAAAGAATACGGTGGAAATGCTGTTTTTTCAGGCCATCCGCTACTGGATAAGACATCAGATACCATACCGCTCCGTGAATTTTATGAAAAATATGGCATTGACAGAAGCAAAAAAATTATCTCCATAATGCCGGGTAGCCGTCACCAGGAAATTGATACTCTTGCTTTTCCTATGCTTGAAGCTGCCAAGATACTCATTGAAAAGTATGGGATCCAGATCATCCTTCCGATTTCCCATATTGAATTTGAAAATAAATTATTGAAAATAATAAAATTCTGCGGCCTGGAAAACAAAATCACAATTATCAGGAATGATTCATACAATGCTATGAAGATGGCAGATGTAAATATTCAGGCTTCAGGAACAGCATCCCTTGAATCTGTCCTTCTTAGAAAGCCTCCGGTAATATGCTACAAAATCTCACCCTTTTCATTTTTCGTCGCAAAGATGCTTGTGAAAGGAAAGATGATCGGGCTGCCGAATATCTTACTCAAGAATAAATTTTTCCCCGAACTTCTTCAAAAAAACTGCAATACCGATAATATTGTAAAAGAAGCCATTGCTTTATTAAATCCAGACAGTTTTGCTAAACAAAAAAGGGAACAATATTTCGACGAGATAAAAAAATCTCTCGGGGATAAAAATGTAATCGAAAGGGTAGCACAATTAGTAATTGGATGTGTTTCAGATGCCTAGGCTGCTCGGTATAGACTACGGCAGGAAAAGGATCGGACTGGCTATATCTGATGAATTGCAGATTATTTCAAGCCCTTTGACCGTGCTTAAAAATAATTCCTCTTTTTTGGATGAATTAAAAAAAATATGTGACAGCTATTCAGTTGTAAAGATTATTATCGGATACCCGTATTCTGAGAAATACGTGGCAGCTGCCCGGGAAGTCATCTTATTTTCAGAGAAAATAAAGCAGAATACCGGTTTTAGTATTGAATTTCAGAATGAGGAATACAGTTCGGTTTTTTCATTAAGTCTCCTGAAATCAATGGGCATCAATGATAAAAAGATCAAGGCATCACTTGATAAATTTGCTGCACAGAAAATCCTGGAAGATTATATTAAAAGCAGCAAAAAGCCCTGTCAGGGTGTATGAATTATATTACAGTATTTTTTGGAGCTGATTATATCTTTATTGAAAATATGCAATAAAAAATTATTTAAGTGGTACAATATTTGCAGTATAATAAGCATATTCTTTGGAGATTCTTGATGAGGAAACAACAAACTTTAAAAGACTGGATTGAATTCAAGGGAATAGGTCTTCACAGCGGGCATGTATGCCAGATTGCAATTAAACCCGCACCTGAAGATACGGGCATTTTATTTTTAAGAAGCATCGGACAGGAAAAAGATTTTATTCCTTACAATGCAGGAAACATTATCGATACTCAGAACAATATATCCATATCAAACGGAAAGACTGTTATAAAAACGGTTGAGCATCTTGTCGCTGCTCTTTATGCCTGCCATATTGATAACTGTATTATAGAGTGCGGTTCAAAGGAAATACCGATCCTTGATGGAAGCTCCAGGTTTTTCGCCGAGGGGATCATTAATACCGGCATGGTTGAACAGGACAGGGACCGTGAAGAATTTATGGTCATCAACCCGATCTGGACTACTATGTCGGATAAATATATAATAGCCCTGCCTTATAATGGATTCAAAATAAGCTATACTATTGAATTTCCAAATTCACCGATCGGTACCCAGACTTTAAATACGGAAATGTCGACTGATATATTTATGAAAAATATCTGCGGTGCCAGAACATTCGGCTTTATCGAAGACCTTGATGATTTCAAAAAATCCGGCCTCAGCAGGGGTGTTAATCTGGATAATGTTCAGGTTTTCAGCAAGAAGGAAAATAAGATACTTAATTCCTCACGTTATCATGATGAGCCTGTGAGACATAAGATCCTAGATTTACTCGGCAGTCTGGCCCTTCTCAATTTTGACATAAAAGGTTTTATTATTGCTTACAAGGGCGGTCATACCTTAGATGTTTCATTTGCTCAAAAACTTTTGAACATCTTCACGAAACCTGTAAGCCGTCCTCTCGACCGTTATTACCATGGAGAAGCGGGTTATTTTTTCAATGCAGGCAGCGCTACCGATATTCTTAAGATCCCGTCCTGACCACATGCGCTGAATAATTCCTATCATCCCAATCCTAATCAGGTAAAGATTTGACAAAGCCATACGTCAAATTTATAATTATTACTCGAATTTTATCATGGGAGGAATTCATTGGCTCCTCATATCAGGTTAATGAGAATTGGAAAATCCAAGAGACCGTATTATCGAATAGTCGTTCTGGACTGCCGAGATCCTCGAGACGGGGCATATATTGACTGCCTTGGACATTACCAGCCAATCGAAGATACGAGTAATACTAAAATTGATCTCCAAAAATACGACGATTGGATAAATAAAGGAGCGAAGGTCAGCAATATTGTAAGGGATATAGCCAGGAGAATGCGCAAAGCAGGAGCATAATCCTATGAAAGAAAAAGAAATCGTCGAATTAATTGTACAGAATCTAGTAGATGATCCTTCTGCGGTAAGTATCAATGTCATAGATGGTGAAAAATCAACAATACTGGAATTAAAAGTTGGCGCAGGAGAAGTGGGAAAGGTAATAGGTCGGCATGGAGTCATAGCGAAATCTATTCGGACAATAGTTAATGCCGTATCTGTTAAAAATGGGCGTAGGGTGATCCTGGAGATATTGGATTGACCAGATGGATGCCCTTTTGATAGGCAGACTTTTAAAACCATACGGTTTAAAAGGCCATATAAAAACGGTTTTTTATATAGATAACCTGAAAGAACTGGAAAATTATTCTCATTTTTATATTAAATCAAAAAATAAAATCTCCGGTTATCAGGAGATTATTTTCGAAAAGATTTCCGGACAGGCGGGGCAAACAATAGTTAAGATCGAAGGTTGTAATGACAGAAATGCTTCGGAAATGCTCCGCAACATGGATATTTTTGTCGATGAGGGTGAAATTCCCGAGTTGAGAGGAAATGTTTTTTATATAAAAGATCTTTACGGTATGGATGTGTATGAAAACTCCGTTCTTACCGGAAAAATTTTCAATGTGCTTATTATGGCTGAAAGGACGCTTTTGATTATAAAGATGTTCAATAACAGGGAATTGGCTGTACCGTTTAATGATAAGTATATTCTCGATGTTGATATAAAAAACAGGAAGATTAAAGCCAGTAATTTAGAAGAACTGTTATAGAGAGAATCAAGTGGTATTCAATATCGTTACCATTTTTCCTGAAATGATAACGGAATATCTCCAATTCGGTATAATTTCAAATGCGGTAAAGAAGGGGATATTAAGTGTAAATGTGGTAAATCTTAGAGATTTTTCCACATCTAAAAATAGTGACGGCCGGATTGATGAAGGTATTTTCGGGCATGGGAAAGGAATGCTTTTCCGCCCTGAACCGATTTTTGAGGCAATTAATTCAATAAAAAGGCGATACCCCGGCTGTCGAGTAGTTTATTTGACGCCAAGGGGACGGAAATTTGATAATAAAGAGGCAAGGAGACTTTCAGAAGAAGACAGTTTGATACTCTTATGCGCCAGATATGAAGGAATAGATACGCGGATCGTTGAAAAGGCTGTAGATGAAGAGATTTCCATAGGTGATTACGTCCTTACAGGGGGAGAATTAGCGGCCCTGGCAGTCATGGATTCCGTAACCCGTATGCTGGACGGATCAATTAAAGAAGATTCCAAGGATGATGAGAGTTTTGAATACGGGCTTCTTGAGTATGATCATTATACAGAGCCTCCGGTATTTTTAGGGCTCAGTGTCCCTGAAGAGTTAAGAAGCGGAAACCATAGTAAGATCACAAAACTGCATTTTGAGAGCAGCTTAAAAAAAACATATAACAACAGAATTGATCTCCTGTTAAACTACTTGCCTGTTTTTAAAGCCGGTGAAACAGCAGATCCGCTAAAAAAGCTAAGGCGGATCAACGAGCAATTAAGATATTTTCTGTTAACAATACAAAATATTTCTGAGGAGTGGAAACATGGCAGACGAAATTAAAACAGATGAAAACACCCCATCCCAGGCTGAAATAGAAGAATCGCTTCCCAATAAAAAGGAAGAGGCTGTTTCTATAAAAAAAATGAAGAATTCTATAGAAGCGATAGAAAAATCCATTATCGGGGAGCATCATAACGCTGAAAAATACCCGGCTTTTGCTGTAGGTGACACTATAAAAGTCTTTGTGAAAATTATCGAGGGTGAAAAACAGAGAATTCAGCCTTATGAAGGTGTAGTCCTGGCAATCAGGCATGGAAGAACAAGAAAGAGTTTTATCGTAAGAAGGATCAGTTATGGGGTAGCTATAGAAAGGGTATTCCCTTTTTATTCACCATACATAGAAAAAATTGAGCTTGTCAGAAAAGGCCGTGTCAGGAGAGCTAAGATTTATTATCTGCGCGGGCGCTTCGGCAAATCAGCGGTCATAACCGAAAAAGTATAATGATCATACCGCCGGTCCGGAGCATCATAGATGCAGAAAAAGATCTCTGGCAGAGGGGTTACAGCAATATTGCAGGTATTGATGAAGCCGGAAGGGGCCCCCTTGCTGGGCCGGTAGTATCTGCCTGCGTAATTTTTAATCCTAATGTTCTTATAGAAGGTGTTTATGATTCGAAGGCCCTTACTTCTCAGAAGAGGAATTATCTTTATAAGATTATAACTGAAAAATGCTTATGCTTTGGAATAGGCATTATTGATAATAAAGTTATAGACAGGGTAAATATCTTAGAAGCTACAAAATTATCCATGCAGAAGGCTTTTAACGGCCTTTCTGAGAGACCGGATTATGTCCTGATAGATGCGATCAATCTCCAGTTCGATATACCGGTAAAATCTATAATCAAAGGTGATCAAAAAAGCTTTTGTATAGCCGCCGCTTCTATAATCGCCAAGGTTACCCGGGATAATATAATGGACCGTCTCCATGAAGAATATCCCGTTTATGGATGGAACAAAAACAGGGGATACTGCACATCAGGTCACAGAGAAGCAATCCTCAAGTACGGTCTTTCACCATATCACAGGATAACATTTAAAATTAAATAAAAAGAGCGGGTATGGTCACAAGACCCCGCCCGGTCTTTTATCTTTATTTATTTTTCTACCCCGCGGTAGATCATCATCCCGTCCTGGATGACAAGAAACGTAAAAGCCCTGCTGTTTTTATTTTTATCTGCAAAGGTTTTCATATCTTTCACATTCTTTATAGGCGTTCCATTTATTCCGGCGATTATCTGCCCTTCCGAAAGAACTCCCGATAATACGCTGTCTTCACTGATGGAATTTATAACTACCCCGAATTCCGCTCCGTTCTTATCGAGCAAATCCTGAGGCGCACTGCTGAAAACTGCTCCTAAAAATTCACAGGTTTCGTTCCCATTCTGGGGGCCGGGGTTGTTATTACCCCCGCTGTTATTCTTAGCAATAGTACCCGGTCTTTCACCGAGTTTTATGCTGAATTCCATTTTTTTCTTGTCACGTAATATAAGGAGCTTTACAACCGTACCGGGGGCCTGATCACCTATAGACTCCTGGAGATCATTTACATTGCCTACCGGGTTGCCGTTGACGGAAATAATAATATCCCCGTTTTTAATCCCGAATTTTTCGGCCTGGCTCCCTTTTTCCACCTTCGAGACCATGACGCCTTCATTTTCGCCGAGACCCAGAAGCTTTCTGCTCGTCGAATCTATATCCGTTATATTTATTCCAAGGTATCCGCGCTCGACTTTCCCATGATCCTGAATCTGATTTACAACATTTTTTACTATATTTATTGGGATCGAATAACCTATGCCCTGAAAACCGCCGCTCTGAGACTGAATGGCCGTATTTATGGCTATTACCTGGCCCTTTATATTTATCAGAGGACCCCCCGAATTGCCGGGATTTATCGCAGCGTCAGTCTGGATAAAACGCTGGAAACCTGAATTCAGACCTTCCCTTCCTATTGCGCTTACTACTCCTGTGGTATATGTGCCCCTCAATCCGAATGGGCTACCGACAGCTATGACAAGATCGCCTACCTGGACCTCGGAAGAATCACCAAGTGGTATGACCGGAAGGTTTTCACCGTTTATCTTCAAAAGAGCGACATCGGTATCCTCGTCTACCCCGATGACCCTTGCCTTGAATTTCCTGTTGTCTGCGAGGGTTATTTCAACCTTTGTTGCGTTTCTGACAACATGATAGTTGCTGAAAATATAGCCGTCCGGAGTCACGATAAAACCTGACCCTACCATCTGCAATTTTTGCTTGTACTGTTTTGGGCCTAAGTTGTCCTCGCCGAAAAATCTTCTGAAAAAAGGATCGTTGAAGAATTCACTGTATGGATTTTCGACTGTCTGCTCGCTTTCAACACTGATCATTACCACTGCAGGCATAGTGGCTTTGGCCAGGCTTCGGTACACGCTCTGAAGTCTGGAAAGAATATCCATCCCCTCCACGTTTTCCAGCTGCTTATTCTGCGTCTGATAATTCAAAACCTTAGGAAATATTGTGTTGCATGATATAAAAAACACCACTCCCGCTATCAGCAAAGCAAGTACTGAAATTGTTATAGCCCTTTTCGGGACTTTCATATTATCCTCCTAATTTATGCAATGCATAAAAACATTTTTATTAATATAATAATTTTCCCTATAATAATCAACATTAGGGTAAATACTACGCATGTAGTAATTAATTATACTACGCTTGTAGTATTATGTCAATAGACATTGCATTTTTATTTTCAGGAAGGTTCAATTGGAAAAAGAAGATAATATTTTCCTGTTATTGCTGATACGGTCCAGAAGATTATCTACAACTTTATAATAATCAAGACTGCCGTTCTGGATCCTGAAAAGTTCATCCTCAATATACAGCATATCAGTTTTTACACCCTTTATATTTCCGGCACTGCTCGCATACCCGACAGTTTTATCCCAATAATTTTTCGCATGGCTGAAATAATATTCCGCTATATCATATCCGTCAAGATAATCTTTTTTATATTCTCTGTTAAAAAAATAAATATGTTCTTTCATGTAAAGGTATCCATAATCAATATATCCCTTTGTAAGCAGGGAGCATATATGCATCATCAGGAGATTTTTATACCTTTCGTATTGCACATCGTTTGTTATTGGGGTAAGTGCCCTGATAGGATGATCAAAAGGCACCACCAGAGCCATCTCAAGGAAATATATGTTACGACTTATTGAGTCCGGGTCAGAATAAAGCCATTCATTGTAAAGTCTATAGAAGTCTTCCTTATAATGGATCTTCTGGTGCATCGGCTTATAGCCGAAATCTCTCATATCAGAATATGATATTGATTGTATAAACACCGATATAATAACTGCAAAGGCTGGAAATTTCATAAAAATACTCCCGCTCTCATTTTAATCGGAAGAAAGCGGAAAATATTAAGGAGCTTCAGTAAGCACCCTCCTTCTTTATTACAACTGCGATGGCTTTGAAAAGGATTGTGATATCAAGCCATATGGACCAGTTCTGCACATACCATACATCCGACTGGACCCTGAAGTAATAATCCGTATCGCTTCTTCCGCTTACCTGCCATAAACCGGCAAGGCCGGGACGGACAGAATAGTAATATTGTTTGAAATTCCCGTAATATTTATCAATTTCTTCCATGATCACAGGTCTTGGCCCAACAAAACTCATTTCTCCTCTCAATATGTTAAATACCTGCGGTAATTCATCCAGGCTAGTTTTTCTAAGGAACTTTCCAATCGGCGTCACACGGGGATCCTTTTTAAACTTGAATCTCTTCTCCCACTCTTTCCTGGCATCCGGATTGAGTTTCAAAATGTTTTCAAGTCTCTTGTCGGCATCGATATACATGGTCCTGAATTTAATGATATTAAATTCCCTGCCGTTAAGTCCAATTCTCCTCTGGATATAAAAAATACTTCCCCTGGATGTGAATTTTATCATCAGGGCGATAGCAAGAAAAATAGGAAAAATAACGATAAACCCGATTGCAGCTCCAGCTAAGTCAAAAATTCTCTTTCCTATTATATTCGGTATTGAGTTAAGGTTATTGTTTACCTTAATCATAAATAATTTTTCCATGAAAAGGTAATGAAGTTCCGAATTAAATATAGCGACCCCGGTAATATTGGGAATAATGAGGACCCTCTTAACATGCTTGTAAATTTCATTCACAAATTCAGTAAGTTCCTTCTGGTCTGAGTAGGGAGTGGCAATGAAAACAGTATCGACTTTAAGTAATTTCACGAATTTCTCAATATTTTTAATGCCGGTATATACTTTATACGATTTTTCATGTATCCTGACCGATTTTTTCCGGGATGTCGAATCATCAAGAAAACCTATAACAGAGTATCCCAGTTGTTCTTCCTTGGTAAGCCCCTCAACCGCACTTATAGCTCTATCACTTAATCCTATGATCAATACCGATTCCTTCCATAGCCCTATTTTAAAGAGCAGCTTTTTACCCCAATACCTGACGAGCGGCAGAATAAATATCAGATAAAGCCACAAGTAAAATAATACCGATTTGGGTATATTCCCGAGGAAATTCCTGACAGTAATTGTAAGGAAAACGAATAGTACCGCTATCGAAACCGATTTAAAAATCACACGTGATTCTTCCCAGAAGGGGTAACGAACCATGTACATCTTTTCAACAAGCAGAACAATCACATACGAAAGAGGAATCCACCAGCAGGAGAGCAGATAATTGAAACTGAACAGGAAAAATGAAAAATTATCCCTGCCGAAAATATAATTAAAATTAAAAAGCAGTTTAAAATTTAGCTCGCTGAAAATGGCAAAAAAAAGACACACATAATAAGCGGCCAGATCAATGACCACTAATGAGAAAAGCTGTACCATTGATTTGAAGCGAATTTTCATTAATATTACCTTTTTTGATATCGCAACCTTGCCGGTAAACTAACAAAATCAGCCCTTTAGTATTATAAATTATTTATAAATTAATAACAAAAATAAAAATCTCAGCCGCATGAATAAAAAAACCCGCCCCTTTAAAAGGGGCGGGAATTATTATTTATAATATTCTATTGGTCAGATGGAAGTTCTTCGCTACTGTTAATGCTGTCAATGACCTTATCAGCTTTCTCTTTAAGCTCGGGCGGGACCTTTTTCTTTTGGGGTTCCCAGGCCTGGTTCAATGCTTTCTGGTAAGTCTGGTAATCCATTGCAAATCTCATTACATAACGATAGTATGTTTTCGAATTATCCCCCTGAACTTCCTGTATATATTCATAATAATCAGCGACATTGATGGCCCCGCTGATATTAACATTTTTTGATACGGCAGCGATTGTTTCCTCAAAATAGGAATCAAGATCAGTTTCATCGTTGAGCATACCGCTTTTAGCTACAGCAAATTCCCTTGTCGCTACCTGCTTTATAAGCTCTGTAAGGCGGGCGATCTTCTGGCTTTCGGCATCTATCCTGGCTTTTTCCTTTGTATTTTTCTCACCCTCAACAGTCAGGTACATAACCTTCCTACCGCTTTCGTCCTTACCCAATTCCCATCTCTTGTTTACCCAGGCTGGAGTCGGATCTTCACTCTTCTGAAGGATAAAAATCTGGATCTTTGCGGGATTATCATTAGCCTTAGGCTGAGGCTGGGGTTGTGGCTGGGGCTCAGGTTTTGCACCTCCACAAGAAACTATCAAACCGGCAGCTATAACTATGCCGGCAAATAATCCGATTTTTTTCATAATTATTCCTCCTCTATAGAATAATAAACATCTCTTTATAATATAGCCTTATAGCGTTATCTATGCTTTAGAAGTTCTTTATGTGGAATTAATAATAAATATTATCACCCTTTATCATAATTTTCAAGAATATTTTACATTTTTTATAAAATAGGAGATATAAAATTTATCCCCTTCTATATAGACTTCAAATGAAATATTCCCGGATTATTAATCCAGCTATTTTACGCGCTCCGCCTTCCCTGCCCATCCTTTTCTTCCCGGCTTCACCCCTGGTTCTTCTTTCAAAGGGATTATCAAGAAGAAGAAGGATTTCATTAATTGCTTCCTCGGGGTATTTTTTTACAAATTTAAGAGCGCCTCCAAGGAGCCTTTCCTGTTCCTTCAGCCTCCTGACGGTTGTTTGCGGTCCCGTTCCTTTAAACCCTATTATCGGCTTACCCATACCGGCTGCCTGTTCATTTGCTGTACCGGCCAGACCAATGATTACATCAGAGAGGCTGAGTATCTCATTAAACGAATCCCTGCAAAGAAAAACTTCTTTACTTTCCTTTTCCAGTATAAGGTGTCCACTCCTGCCAAGCTCTTTCCACCCATGAAAAGAGGCTTTATCGGATAAGAATCCCATATCAAGATTTCCAGGGAGTGCAGTCAGGTAGACCATATCCCTCTCGCGAGGCAAAAGATCGATAAGGTTAAGGATCATTATAAAATTATCATATGCCTCTTTACGGCTTCCCGGAAAAATGCCGACAACAGGATTGCCCTGTTTTTTATTTAATATCGATGATACTCCTTTATAGATAAGTTCATCCATCATAGGATTGCCAAGAAAGAGAGCGTTAATATTTTTTTTCCTTAGATTTGAGGCTGTAAATTCGTCATGTGTCAAAATAAAATCAGCATTTTTTTTCATATACCATTCTTCTACTGCATAATGAGGTTGAATATAATCCGATTTTGTAGGTGCCAAAAAAATGACAGGGCAATTTTTTAAAGCGAGCCTTGTCAAAAAAAGCAGAAAGATATCACCGACAATAATACAGAGGATAGTATCATCCCTGATCTTTTTAATTGTTTTAATATAGTTAAAGAGAACCTTCAAATGAAAAAGGTCTGCTATAAAACCCTTAAGACTCCTGGTCGGGAAACCCCCTGAAGGGGGCACATATGAGGAAAAAAGGAGGTCAATGCCCCTGGAAGTATAGTCTTTTCCCTCGCTTATCAGGGAAGAGCCATAAACATCTATATCCAGGCCCTTTTCCCCTAACATCTGCTTTAGTTCCTTTGCAATAAGAGCCGCACTTCTGTCTTCTCCATAGCAGTTGCTGGTGAAAAGGATCTTTTTTCTCATTCTATGAACCGGCAAATTCCTCAAAGACACTGTCGTCTATGTCGGCGTTGAATGCTGTATTCTGGATATCATCATGACTTTCGAGTTCATCTATTAATTTCAGCAATGACAGCGCCTTATCTTTTTCCAGCTTTACCAGGTTCTGCGGTATGCGAGTGATTTCCGATGACAGGATATTTACTTTTTTATTTTTTAATCCTTCAAGAACCTTGTGATAATCTTCAACCGCTGTTAAAACCTCAATGACATTTTCGTTTTTTTTGATATCGTCCGCACCGAGTTCAAGACCTATCTCCATAATATCATCCTCAGAATGTTTTGTCCCGTCAACAGCGATATATCCTTTTTTATCGAACATCCAGGAAACGCTCCCGGATTCACCGAGGTTGCCATTGTGTTTTGAGAATATTTTCCTGATCTCGGCTGCTGTCCGGTTCTTGCTGTCTGTAGTAATATCCATTATAACGGCCACTCCTCCCGGACCGTAACCTTCATATGTCAACTCTTCATAGACAACGCCCTCGATTTCACCCGTTCCCCTTTTGATGGC
>CAYPRX010000034.1:0-3763 GCA_964413265.1 uncultured Brevinematales bacterium | reverse complement strand
GGGGCAGGGGCCATCTCATTCTCAGAACCTTCAGTCCTGGTTTGTACATATACCTGGCTTAAAAGTCGTGATGCCTTCCTCGGCAGATGATGCCAAGGGTCTCCTTTTATCAAGCATATTTGATGATAATCCGGTTGTTTTTATGGAACATAGGTGGCTGCATAATGTTACAGGTCATGTTCCTGAGGGTGATTACCGCATTCCATTAGGCAGGGCAAGACTTTTAAAATCAGGTAAAGATTTGACCATTGTATCCTATTCATATATGACCATAGAATCTCTTTATGCATATGAGGCGCTTAAAAAAAACGGCATCGAATGCGATATTATTGATTTAAGGTGTCTAAAGCCGATAGACTGGGAAATGGTTCTGGATTCGCTAAATAAAACAGGAAAACTGCTTGTTCTGGATACAGGTAATGAAATGTGTTCCGTAGCAGGTGAAATTATTGCTAAAATTGCGACCGAACATTTTAGTATGTTAAAAGAAGCACCCGGCAGACTTGCTTTGCCGGACGTTCCGTCACCTACCAGCCCTGCTCTATCGAGATACTACTATAAAAGGGCTGAAGACATTGTTACAGCAGCCGGAAAAATTTTAGGAAAGAGTTTTGATATTTCAGAAATTATTGAAAAACGTAAAGGCCCGCATGATGTTCCCGGTGATTGGTTCAAGGGACCCTTTTAAGAATAAGAAAATGGGATTTTATGTACAGCAGTAATTCAAACGGGATTATAATTTCCGCTAACAGCGATATCGGCACTGAATTATCTATAAATTTTGCAAACAAATCCATGAATATTTATGGTACATATAAGACGAAGAGCAATAATGCTGACAGACTTCTTAATTCTGGAGTTAAACTGTACAAATGCGATTTGAATGATAATAAGTCAATTATAGACTGCTGTAATAAACTGAAAAGGGTCTGTTCTTTATGGGATTTTTTAATTTTATGTACAGGTACTCAGGAACCTATAGGCCCTTTTAAGGATTGCAGTTTTGATGAGTGGGAAAATTCGGTTAAAGTAAATTTTACAGGTCAGATGAGAATAGTCAGAGAGTTATTGCCGATAAGAAATTCTGAAAACAATCTTGGGCCTTGCGTGATTTTTTTTGCCGGCGGCGGAACGAATAATGCAACTTTAAATTATTCCGCTTATACGGTTTCCAAGATAGCTCTGATAAAGATGTGCGAGCTGCTGGATGCCGAAATAAACGACACCCGTTTTGTTATAATAGGTCCAGGCTGGATAAGAACGAAAATACATCAGCAGACTATCAAGGCAAAAACAAAAGCAGGTGATAATTTTGAAAAAACGAGGATTAAATTGCTAAAAAATGATTTCACCCCTGTGGAAGATGTTATCTCATGCTGCGAATGGGTGCTGAGCCAGCCCAAAAAAATAATAAGCGGCCGTAATTTAAGCGTAGTATTTGATTTATGGGGCACTGAAGAGCTGATCAAATATTTAGATGAGGATCTCAATATGTATAAATTAAGGAGATACGGCAATGATTTGTTAATCAGCAAGGGGGTTAAAAAATGAAACATTCCGAGATACTCGAAAAATTGATCCTGGCGATACCTGAAATCAGGGAGTTGCTGTCCTGCGAATCGTCAATATATAAATTGTTAAAAATTATTAACAGAAAGGAAATTGAAAATATACTTTCAGCTAAAAATAAGAAGGCATTTTCTTTTGAACCATTCGGGGAACTTATTTTCCCATATCATAATATGGGAGCGGTGGATTCACTGAATTTATTTGATTTCGATGAGATAATTCTTTTCAGTTTTTATTGGAAAAATAGAAATAATTACAGGAACGCTCTTGATCTGGGGGCCAATTTAGGTCTGCATACCATTATAATGAGTAAATGCGGTTTTAATGTCACCTGTTATGAACCTGATCCCGTTCATTTTAAAATTTTAAACGGTAATTTAAAATTAAATCATATTAATAATGTAAATGCTAATAATAAAGCGATTTCATTTGAAAACGGCAGGAAAGAATTTATAAGGGTCTGCGGTAATACTACAGGAAGTCACCTGGCGGGGGCGAAACAGAATCCTTACGGAAAATTAGACAAATTTCAGGTTGAAGTTGATGCCCTCCCTCCAATTCTTAGAGATAAAGATCTTGTTAAAATGGATGTCGAGGGTCATGAAAAAGATATTCTGTTAAATACGAAGGCGGAAGACTGGGCAAAGACCGACCTGCTTGTTGAGATTGAAAATAAAGAAAACGCTTCATGTATCTATGAGCATTTTAAAAAATTAAATATAAATATGTTTCCCCAGAAAATAGGGTGGGATAAGGCGGAATCGGTAAATGACATGCCTGCAAGCTATAAGGAGGGCATGCTCTTTATCAGCAGGAAAGAAAGAATGCCCTGGTAATATTAGAGGTAAACAGATTGAGAAAAGATAAAATCAAATTATCTGATTATGTGGTCAAGTTTTTAGTTGAAAACAATGTCAGACATGCGTTTGTTATTACGGGCGGCGCATCTATTCACCTTATTGACTCAATATCAAAGAACCCTGACATTGAATATATATGCACTCAGCATGAACAGGCAAGCGCCATGGCAGCCGACGCTTATACGAGGGTTACAAAAAATTTGGGTGTTGCAATATCCACAAGCGGTCCCGGGGCCACAAATATGATCACAGGAATTTGCTGTTCTTATTATGATTCAATTCCGACTTTATTTATTACCGGACAGGTTTCAACATTTAGATTAAAAAATGACCTTGGAGTCCGGCAGATCGGGTTTCAGGAAGCAGATATCATTGAGATCTGTAAACCGATTACAAAATATGCCGTGAGAATCGTAGATCCTATAAGGATCAAATTTGAGCTTCAAAAAGCTGTACATATAGCAAAAACAGGCAGAACCGGCCCTGTACTTGTTGATATACCCGATGATATCCAGAGGGAAATGATAGACGAGGACGATTTAGAATCCTTCAATTATGAAGTTGATGATGAAGCTGAACCTTCTCTCAAGACAAAGATCGCCCAGTGCCTTGAATTTATTAGAAAATCAAAACGTCCTGTTTTAATATTAGGCTGGGGGATATATTTATCAAATTCTGAAGAATTAGCAAGAAATTTAATAAATCTTTTGAAAATACCTGTTATATTGACATGGGGATTGAAATTTCTATTATCGTCTGATAATGAATATTTCTCTGAAACCTGCGGCACTCATGGGACAAGAACTGGAAATTTTATAGTTCAAAATTCGGATCTGATTATCTCAATAGGAGCCAGGCTGGATACTCATGTAACAGGAAGCCCTATGAATACCTTTGCAAGGGGAGCAAAAAAAATAATCGTAGAAATTGACAGTGCTGAAATAAAAAAATTTAAAAAATACGGCCTGGATATTGATATTGTTTTTAATTTAAATGCAAAAACATTTATTCATTCTCTTGTAGGTGAAATCGTTAAAAGAAAATTAGATCTTGATATTAATGCATGGAATAGATATATAAAAACCCTGAAGGAAAATTATCCTGTTGTTAAAAAAGAATATTTTAAAGAAATTGAAGTAAATCCTTATGTTTTTGTATATTATCTGTCAAAATTTTCTCCTGGAGAAGAAGTATTTTTTATTGATACGGGTTGTTCCATAGCCTGGATGATGCAATCTTATGATGTTAAAAAGGATCAAAAATTGTTTCATGCCTTTAACACCACTCCAATGGGATATGCTCTTCCAGCCAGCATAGGAGGCTGTTTTGCTTTG
>CAYPRX010000033.1:0-2635 GCA_964413265.1 uncultured Brevinematales bacterium | reverse complement strand
CTCGATATCCGTAGGAATTGTAAACTGATTTATTCAGAAGATCTTTCGGCCAGTAGACCTGATCTTCAGGATGAAGTATATACCAGCTTATTTTATCTCCGGCAAGAATATACTTTATATCATTTTTATTTGTCATTAATTTTAAATGATCCATTATTTTAAGCCGTTCAATTTGATCAGGTCCTCTGACTACATTATAATATTTCATAACAAATGCCTGCCTTTCCGAAAGACAGGTAACATATCCATTACTGTCGTTTTCAGAATCCTGCACAATGCTCAAAATATCACTGTGTTTTTTAATGAATTCACAGGAATTTATCAAACCGGTTGGAACAGGATTGTTTGCATAATACTGCAGCGACTTGGGTCCCTGCTGCACTGTCATGCCGAATTCAAAGGGTACAATAAAAAGAATTGTCGCAATTAATGAAACTATCGATTTCTGAATTTTATTAAGATGACTGAAATAATCTTTAAAATGATAATAAATGGCCCCGCCGACCCAGATGTTGACAAGATAATAAACCCAGACGAAGGGTCTGTGCAGTAATTCTTCAGATGTTCCCATGCCGTTCGGAGAACTCACAGGAGTGTTGTATGCCAAAAAGAGCGACATTATTAAATAATTGATAATAAAAGCCAATGGCAGAATGAGAATCGGCTGTTTAATTTTCTTCCTCTCAATATAGAGAAGAACCAGGTAAGAAATTCCGAATAATCCCAGAGTACAGATAAAGAGCATGAAAGCCATAAAGCAAATCCACAGGATATCTTTAAAAGGGGAATTTATCCCGAAACTGTGAGAAAAGAAATTTTTTAGCTGCTCACTTTCAAACATTGAAATTACAAGTGAAGTATACGGGTGTATGGCACTGCCGTCCAGCTTTATCACAGGTCCGATTTTTATTTTCTGAATGACCGATAAGGTAAAGAAAAATAAAGCCAAAGCTGAAGAAAACCAGATTATTCTCACTTTTGCCGGCAGTTTTTTAAAAAACAGCGCAGGGTACAGTAACAGGATGAGTGAGTTAGCAATAAAAATATGAAATTTATAGTTCATGGAAATCAAAGAAATAATGAAACTGATAATAACCAGTGAGATCCTGCCTTTACTGCAGCCAAGAACCATGAAGAGCCATGCTAAAGCCATTATTGAAGTTCCGTATAAGCTCGAAGGGCTGATAAGCTGCATCCAGTAATAGCTTAACCAGTGATTATTAATTAATATCTGAGAAGCATCAGGGATCAAAAATAATGTCAGGCATGATGATAATCCTGCCCATGGCCCCCAGAAGCACTTTATCAGAGCATAGGCAGAAAGTCCTGTCAGAATGAAACCGAAGGGCGTAAGGAAACTGTTGTATGCCTGCAGGGACGTTGTAGCTGTGAGGGATATTAAAGCGGCTGAACTGATATAATTTGCGTAGTGATAAAAGGGTATATCATATGAAATATGCTTCCCCGCAAGATACATTGAATTCAAGGTACCGTAACCATGTGATATTAAGAAAGCGCTTATTAAATGAGCCTGGGAAAAACAATCCAGCCAGGGCCTTATAATTGTAACATTTCCCATATTTTGTACCGGAAATAAAGATGTCTGAGCCCAGAAAGAAGAAGCCGTGAATACAATTAATAATGTAAGAAACGCCGGTAATTGAGATTTTTTATCAGTATTGGAACTTAAATGCGGCTTTATAAGTAAAGCTTTTAATGCTGCCATAATAATTAATACTGATGTCAGTAATACCATTTCAAGGTAGACACTTAACGGCAGGATGAATTGCAGAAGATATACAAAAGAATTTATAAAAAAGAAACCTGTAATAAAATTGATATTGAAATCAGATATATTTTTTATAGTACCAGGAAAAAAGTCTGTAATGATGACGCCGGTAATCCAGCAGATATAACAGAATATTAAAAAAAATAATAATACCTCAGGGTGAAATGCGCCGGAAACGATTGCATTCCAAGTTGTAAGAATAGATGAGCATAATACTATTGATAATATTTCCCATTGAAAGATTAAAAATTTATTTTTAATTAAATTGGTTATTTCCAGCAAAAAAACCGCCTAAAATGATCTTATATCAATTTTGATAAATTCTAAAATAGTCAACCATAATTGTCAAAATCGCGAATTGCCTCATAATAAATCAACTCCAAATGGTATCATTGCATCATTTAAAATTCCACTCCAAATTATAATCAAACCAGTTTTAAAAACCAAAGAACTGGAGACTGGGAGTGGGGTTAACAATGAAAGAAAAAAAAGCAGTATATCGTGAAACAGAAGAAAAGTACCGTCGAGCAAGAAAGAAAGAAAAAGCTCAAATTCTGACCTATTTTATAAAATTGACAGGGATAACCCGGAATTATGCGGCAATATTGCTTAGAAACCACGGGAACAAGGTAAAAATATGAGAAATATATATTAATTGCAGACATAAACAAAAAAAGCCTTCGAAGAAGCCGGGAAAAAATATGACAAGGAAATACCGGAAAAACTAAAATATTGGCATTAATTTCCTGGAGATAATACATCAGTCTGATGCAATAGTCCCCGTAACCGAAAAATACCTTATCGTAATCAAGTTTTTCAATCAATTCCTTCTTTATTGAATAATAG
>CAYPRX010000032.1:0-6071 GCA_964413265.1 uncultured Brevinematales bacterium | reverse complement strand
CACCGCTTTATTTTATGTTTCCAGGAATAAATCAAAAGAAATGTTCCATAAAACCAATGTTGAGTTTTTATCCACACAAAATCTAACTCAGAGTGTAAGCAAAACCAGCACTACTGTTGAGGGAGTTTATGAACCGTCAGTATTTCAGCAATTGCTGGGGCTTGAAGTCGAGCGGTCATACATTTATGACCGATGGCTGACCCTAATAATAATTGAAATTGACCAGCTGCAGTATTTACTTGATGTTCATGAGACCGAATGTGTTAATTACCTGAAGAAGGAGATTGTCAACATTATATTCAAGCAGCGTCCCGGATTAAAAAACGTCCAGCAATTACGCAAAACTGACATCTTTTCCATATATAAAAAGGAAAGAATGGCAATACTTTTACCCGAGACAACTATTGAAAACGGAAATCTAATAGCTGAGAGGATCCGCAGTCTGGTTGAATCTCACAACTTCGAATTCAAAGGAAAGACCCTCAAAATTACCATAAGTCTGGGACTGAACGTAGCAAAAGGTCATTCGATTGAAAAGCAAAACTTTCTCTCTGATGCTGAAACAGCTCTCGGGAAGGCAAGACGTTCGGGAGGAAATAAAGTTATCGCCCAATACGGACTTTTCGACTTCTCAAAAGTAAAGGATACACATACATGACAGGAAGAAACATAATTCCATCAAATTTTATCAGTAGATTTCTTCTCTTTTCGTTCTTAATAATAATCAGCACGATAAATATAATCTTCTCACAGTACCCTCTTGACAGTGAACTTGGTGACAGCAGTAATGATACAATTTATACGAAAAAGCTTCTCACATTACTTTTAGAATGGCCGCCGAAACATGAATCATACATAGATTTAAAAAATGAGACAAATTATCCCATTAATATCAACTGCCTTACAACAAAAGGAGATCCTTTATATATAGGGGTTGAACAGTACGGACTGATCCATGCCCCCGCTGAAAGCGTGCAAATGATACTCGAGGATTTTTCCAATTATCAAAATTTATTCCCCGGCTTTTCAGATATTCATCTTGTTTCCAACGACCAAAATAAAAACATCGTATTCTGGAAAAAGAAATTACCTTTCATACTCCCCGATATATCTTATGAAATAACATACCTTTCTCTGAATTTGACTCCTGATTGTATATGTTTCCGCCTCAGGTTAAAGGAACAAAAAGGATCAATCTTAGCAAGTGATACTATAATCGTGCTTGAGAAATTATCAACAAATGAGACAGCTTATACCGAATATGATTTTTTCAAGGCCGACTGGGGAATCGCCGGTTATTTTTTATCTTTTGACGATATTTGGCAGAAAAGCGTTGAGGATATTTACCTCTCTGATATTATGGTTAAGTTTAAGGCAGAACATCCTGATCTTCCATATCAATCTCTTATTAAGGCGGCCGAAGAATGCACAAAACAATACCCGACAATAAATAAAATCAAACAACGCCGTCCTGTTGAATTCTGATACTGTGTTCGTCAGCCGAAAATAGGCAGTTAATATTAACAGGGGTCACACCATGAATCCTGTCGTTCATTTTGAAATACCTGCAGACGATATGAAGAGGGCTGAAAGGTTTTATTCAAAAGTATTCGGCTGGGATATCAATACGTCATATGACATATATTTTTGGGTTCATACAACTGATTTTGATGAAAAAAATATGTCGACAAAACCCGGCGAGATCAATGGCGCCATTCAAAAGAAGGATGCTGATATCACTTCTACAAGAATCGGCATAAATGTAGCTGATATAGATGATGTCTTAAAAAGGGTCCTGGCTGAAGGCGGTAAGGTAGCAATCACCAAAACAAAACTCCCGAAGAGTTATTATTCAGTCATACTGGACACGGAAGACAATGAAGTTCTTTTAATCGAATGGATTAAAGATAAGTAAGCACAGTCACAGGCAGTTTCATTTTGTTTAGGTTTCACAAATCTCCCATAATTTCCCTGAAATTCCAGGGTCAAGAGAGTTATTCAGAATAATCTTATCTTTTATTCGCTTCAGGTATCTGCCTGTTAATTTTTCCGTTTTTTTTGAAACAGCTAAAAATAAACCAATTTTTATTGCATCTTTCATGGGAGTAAATACAGGCTTAAGAAGAGTTATTAATATTTTTCGGGAGATCCCCAATCCCTTATCACGTCTGCCAAGATTTGTGTTTACCAAACCGGGATAAAAACAATTTGCAGTAACTCCTGTTCCTTCAAGTCTTCTGGCTAACTCGTTAGTAAATAATATTTATAAATTGCTTTGACTGAGAATAAGCAAGCACAGGATTAAATTTTTTTCAGATAACAGACTGTCAAAATCAGACACCTTTTTGTACCCTCAGAGACAACATTGATAATTCTTGAAAGAGCGCTTGGAATTAGAATATCCCAAAGCAGATTAGTCAGTGCTTTTTCCCCACGGACCTGATTGCGGCAAACCATAATTATACATGCACCGAAATCAGCAAGGGCAGTACTTAGTGCCTTACCGATTCCTGAATTAGCTCCGGTAACAAGACAGGTCTTCCCACTTAACATTTTATTCATAGGTTACGTCCAGCTGTCTTCCTTACATTGCAGTTTCTTATTTCATTCTTTTTAAAACAATTGTTCAAAATTGATGCAAGAAAATCCGACCCTTTTTTCATATTATTACATTGTTAGATAATATGTCAAGATTATTTAGAATAATTCAACTGAGAAGGATTTTTACTATATAATTCCTTTGATTATAATGAGCATTTCAGCGATATTAATATTTTCGAAACATGATGCTATTCATATTCTTATTTTGACTATAACCTGGCCTGTGAGTAAATTATTTTTGTAAGAATAATATTCCTATTCAAGTATGGAGGAAAATAACATGAAAGACAGATTAAAGGGCAAATATGCCCTTGTAACAGGCGGTGCTATGGGTATCGGATTCGGTATTGTCAAGCGCTTTACTGAAGAGGGAGCAAATGTTTTGATGACTGATATTAATGAAGAAGCTTTAAAGTCAGCTGCCGCTAAGCTGACCGGCAATCCAGGGAAGGCCTTAACATTCAGGGCCGATGTTTCTGAGGAAGGTACAGGAGAAAAGCTTGTTGAAAACTGCATTAAAATGTTGGGGGATATTGACATACTTGTTAACAATGCAGGCATATATCCACAGATGCCTATGCTGATAATGACGCCGGATATTTTCGACAGGGTTTACAGAGTGAACCTGAAAGGCCTGGCATTTATTTCAAAAGCGGCAGCTGCGAAAATGATAGAGGTCGGGAAAAAAGGAAAGATCATCAATATTGCATCCATCGACTCTTTTCACCCCTCAATGATCGGGCTTGCAGCCTATGATTCCTCCAAAGGAGGGGTTTTGATGTTCACAAAAAGCCTGGCCCTGGAGTTAGGGCATTACGGAATAACTGTCAACGCCATAGCACCTGGAGGAATCCAGACTGAAGGCGCATCAAAACCTCTCGAGGGCAGCGGAATGACTGAGGAACAGATGAAACAGATGACTGCTGCGTTTACAGCAAGGATACCTCTCGGCAGGATGGGCATTCCGGATGATATCGCCAAGGTAGCCGCATTCCTGGCCTCGTCCGACGCCGACTACATAACAGGCGAAACGATCATAGTGGATGGCGGAATGTTGTTATCATGAAGGCCAATCTTTGTAATGTAGTTTAAACAATATTCATAAAGTCTAAAATGAAAAAGCTCCTGTTTCTCCTGCTCGCCATATTTTTCATACCTGCTGTTAGCCATGCTTTGAAACTGGTTAATTATGCTGGTAATAGCGAATTTCCTGATGACTTCTGGAAAAGGGGTACCCCAGAGTCCGTTGGTTTAGATTCCGGAAAGCTTTCTCAGGCCCTGGATCATATATATAAATCAAATTACAGCTACAATATTCACAGCTTCATCATTATCCGTAAAGAGACCATTGTTTTTGAGTATTATGGCTCTGATAACGGAAAACAGCTGACTCCAAATAATCTTCATAAGATGGCGTCAACAACAAAAAGTTTCACAGGCGCCCTGATCGGCATAGCTATATCGGAAGGTTTGATTAAGGGGGTTAACGCCAGAGTTATTGACTATTTTGAGGGATCAAAAATTGCTGATCCTGAAGGGAATAAAAGTAAGATTACCATTGAAGACCTTTTGACTATGCGAAGCGGTTTAAACTGGTCGGAGGTTTCTGACAGTCATATTTTTTTCGATTCTTATAATTCTGCTGAAACTGTTCTGAGTAAACCAATGGAAGGTTGCCCCGGAAATACCTGGAACTATAGTTCGGGCAATGCTCAGATCCTGATAGAGATCCTCCGGAAAGTCACGGGCAAAACACCCCTTGAATATGCTGTACAAAAACTATTTAATCCGATCGGGATCACCGATTTCAAATGGGAGGCTGATAAAAGCGGTACCCAGTATGGAGGGTTCGGATTATTCCTTAAACCAAGGGATCTTGCAAGGTTCGGTTACCTGTATATGAAAAAAGGAATGTGGAAGGGGAAACAGGTCGTTCCTGCTTCCTGGGTGGAAAGTTCTATAAAAAGTCATGCTCTGGCTCCATGGCCCTATTACTGGCTAAAAAGTTCTTCAGATTATGATAAAATCATATATGAGGAATATGGTTACTTTTTCTGGATCCCGAACACGGGCGGTTTTGCTACCCGAGGTTATCAGGGACAGGATATGTATGTATTCCCTGATAAAGATCTTATTGTTGTTTTTACCTGCGCAGCGCATCCCTGGGAAAAGATCCATGGTTTACTGGAAGGTATTATCAGGGATTATATATTAAGCGCCGTGAAAGGTTCATGAAATTCTGCTCTTTGTTATCCCCTTGATTTCATCCTGAAATAATTACTAATTATGATAATCATTAAAGTTAATTGATTTTATTATAAAAAGATAGTCATTATTATAATATTGGAAAGTAACAATATGGTAATAATCTCTCAATATACTTCATCATGTTTACCAATATCCACAAAAACCGATTTATCGTCTTCTGTGAAATAGAATATAACTCTTAAATCGTAATCAATTGAGAAACTCCACAAATCTTTCAACTTTCCCTGAAGTTTATGAGTTTTTAATCAGTGATCAAAAGGATTCTTAATAAAAGCCAATACCATTTCCCAGAAGGTATTTTCAATGTGATTCTTACCTAATATCCTTTTTTTGAAAGACTTTCTGAAAGAGGAACTGAATGATATTTCCATTTTTAGATAAGTCTTTCTTTCAAAACATTGATATCGTCACTGAATTGCAGCTTCCCTTGCCGTTCCTCTTTTTTAGTTTTCAAATAATTTTTGTGAAATTCTTCCCTTTTTTCCTCTATTAATGACTTTTCAATAATATGCTTTATTTCCTCTTTTTCGTCAGCAGGCAAATCACGGACAATTTCAACGATCTCCTCGAAATTTCTATCCATAGAAACCTCACTTTAATAATAATAACATACTTCTCAATAAAGTGAAATAAAAGGGAAATAAATTCCCAAGTTGATAAATTTAACCACAGGTTTAATTTTCCCTCTTTCCCCGGAATCTTCAGAATAAAGGTAAATATGCGAAAGATTCTTAATACTAACTGAAATAACTCACCGGAATATGCAGTATTTAAATAAAACGCATGGACAATCGTCCTTATTTTTTGTTTTTAAGTCTTGTTTTATATATTCTAATATCATAAAAGATGCAGCAACCATTTCATTTATTTTTGATTCATATACAAATTATGAAAGTAATTGGTACTTCTGGAGAAATTGATAAAAATGATAATAAAGTATGGCCTTTATTTAAAGAATTTAGAAAATCTAGATATTTTTTAAGCGCTTACAAAGAATTGTATAATGAGTCTTTTGTTCTCCTAAAATTAAAAAGAAATTAAAAGTAGAGATGTAATTATAAATTTCTTTATTGATTACTTCGGATAACTTTTAAAATCCTTTTAATTTCGTCTAATATCCCTTTAATTTCGCCAAACTCAATATCTAAATGTTTACAAAATTCATTTAGTTCAACAATTAAATTTGATTTTGAATTAGCTTC
>CAYPRX010000031.1:0-13916 GCA_964413265.1 uncultured Brevinematales bacterium | reverse complement strand
CCTGTCCAGGGCTGTTCTCATTTTATTACTCATATTTATCGTTTCCTGCACAATCTCATTCATAGATTTCTGAAAGAACTGAAAATCGTTCTTACCCTTCTTTTTTGCATAATACATTGCATTATCCGCGTACTTTAAAAGGGTCTCCGAATCATCTGTATCCTCAGGGCAGAGGGAAATACCAATGCTTACACCGACAAAAATCTCATGATCTTCAATATGGAAAGGTTCGTTTATAGATTTAATTATCCTCTCGGCTACCAGAGATGCATCCACATAGCTGTTAATCTCGGTAAGAGATATGGTAAATTCATCACCTCCCAGCCTTGCAACAGTATCGATCAGTGTTTTTTGATTATTTCTTGCTATAATATCACTCTTTCTAATAGATTGGCGAAGGCGTTGAGCCACTTCTTTCAAAACCAGATCCCCGATATGATGCCCGAGAGAATCGTTTATCAACTTGAAATTATCCAGATCAAGAAATAAAACCGCCATTATCCTATTATATCTAAGTGCCTGGGCCAGGGCATGGTTCAGCTGTTCCTTAAAAAATATCCTGTTGGGAAGGTCCGTCACCTGATCGTAATAAGCAAGATATAAAATCTGGTTTTCTGCTTCTTTTTTTTCTATTGCATGCCGGATGGAGCGTTCAAGCAGATCTGAATCAAAACTGCCCTTGACCAGGTAATCAGAGACGCCTTTCTGCATTGCAAGGATGTCAACATCACGGTCATTCTGGCCGGTCAGGATAATAACAGGGATATTGCTGGTTTTATCAGCAGTATTATCAATCAGATCAAGACCTGTTTTCCCCCCCAAATTATAATCAACAAGCAGTAAATCATAAAAATTTTTTTCTATTTTATCCATAGCTGTTTCATAACTTTCGGCCCAATCGATCAAATACTGCTGGATTTTAACATTAGAAAATAAATCTTTAACGATGAGGTAATCTTCTTCATCATCCTCTACCAGCAAGATCCTGATTTTTTCTTTTCTTTCCATATTAACCACTTCCCGAAGTTTTCAGCTGCCTTTTAAGGAGCTATTCTGCCTGAGAGGCAGTAAAACGATGAATTTTGTTCCTGAGCCAGGCTTACTTTCCACCCTGATGCTTCCAGAATGCCGTTGTACAATTTTTTTGCATACCGCAAGCCCTATGCCGCTTCCCTCATATTCTCTATTCACATGAAGTCGCTGGAACACTTCAAATATTTTGTCATAATACTGCGCATCTATACCGATGCCATTGTCTTCAACGACAATACTGCAAAAAAAGTCCGATGGTCCCTCCTGCCTGTATATTTTAACAACAGGCGGTACTTTCAGTTTGTGAAACTTTAAAGCATTTCCGATCAGGTTCTGAAAGAGCTGCCTCATCTGAGTGGGATCTGCCTCAATTGACGGCAGTTGTGACATTTCCACACTGCCTGAGGTTTTTTCTATTCTCACATCAAGATCTGTTAAAACATCTCTTACGATCTGGGTAAGATCAACTATAACAAAAGGGTTCGGCTTTGTCGTTACTCGTGAGTAACTGAGAAGATCGTTTATTAATTTCTGCATTCTTATCGAGGCTTTCTGGATTCTTTCAAGGAAATCACGTCCCTGATCCTCCAAAGCAGAATAATAATTTTTTTTCAGACGATCGCTGAATGCACTTATTTTACGGAGGGGTTCCTGAAGGTCATGCGATGCAATATATGTAAAATCCGTCAATTCGGCATTTAATTTTTTTAATTCCATTGTCCTGGCATCCACTTTCTTTTCCAATTCCATGCTGTATTCTTCAATTTCTTTTTTTACCTTCTCCAGTTCGGCCTGAGTCCTGCGTAATCGTATTTCAGTTCTTACAAGCAGTTTTACCTGTTCTTCCAGCACTCGGCAATCGTTTCTTAATTTCTCAATTTCTTCATTTTCCTTGACAGGCATAAAAATAATCCCTTTTATTTATAAATTACGCATAAAACGGCTGTCTGATTATGATAATAATTTTTCCCTTTGATGGGGGCTATTTCGCCGAAGCAAAACAGCCCAAGCCATGGGATATCCTTGCCGAATACATCCTGCAGTTTATCTATTACCTTTTCCTTTACTCCGTCTCCGAAAAACATTTTCCCCCTTGCAGCACATTCAAAATGGAGAACAGCCATGGGCTTCCTGCCATTCAGGCGCGATTTTACTCTTTCAGCCATTGTTTTTGCACCCCGGGAAATTTTTTCCTCATCCCTTCTGATCAACTGGACTTTCGAGCCTTCCCGAATTTCCACAGGGAAAACAACCGATTCATCCGGATTCAAAATTACAGGGGACCTGATGATATATTGATCATATTCCGTCGACATACCTTCAGGAAGTTTTTCACCTATACTTATAAAGGGTGAATTTTCAGAATTTAAATCCTTTTCATCTTCTCCAAGGTATTGTTTGAAAAAAGACCAGGTTGTTCTGTTATCTATTTCAAAAACGGTATTCGCCTTTGCTTTTGTCACAGTTTTTTCTATTCCAATCGGCATTCCGCCGTGGCTGACCCCTAACTCAATTTTTGCATCACCGGAGATTAAAACACAGGCAACTGAATTTTTCAATACCTGTCCGTTAAAATACTGAAAGGTTATATTGCTTGAAGGCAAATTATGGGCTGATAATCCTCCTGCGAACAAAAGCGGGGTCTTTAATTTATATTCTATTCCTGAGAAAAGATCTCTCATATTTACCGAATATGCATCGGGGAACATTAAAAGAACAAGAGGATTTTCAGGCATAGCCTCATTTATTTTCTTTCCGATTTCTTCTCCTGTTTTTATTGAGTTTTCTTTTAATCCTGTTTCAGCGCAGTTATAAAAAATGATATCATCTGAAGATAAGACCATAACGCCGACGATATTATTTCCCTTTTCATTTCCAGACAGTGAAAACAATATCTCTCCTTCAGGACCGGACTGAGTGATTATGCCTTCTCCAGAACATCCGCTTAACGGTGCATCTCCGGTTACTGACCTGACCCCCTCCAGCAATTCTTCCTGATCAAATCCAGTTGTAGCAAACATAAATACGAAATCGCACTTCTCAATTCCGGCTTTTTTTAAAGCCGTTTGGGCAGCCTGAGCACCCGCTTTAAAAGACTCATTGGATTTGCTTTCACCAACGCCTATTTTTGTCGACATATCACCTTCTATTTGAGTTTCTCTGTCAGACGGAATTAATCTTTAATCAGTTATATGCCAATCATCATATCTCTTTATTTTCTGGTAAACTACGGCTTAAGATTGATAAAAAAATTATACATAAAGACCGGTAAAAATGCAAAATATAGAATTTAAAAGCTCAATTCATTCCTCTTCGGAATGGAATCTGCAGCCCCTTTTCTGGTTACACATATGGATGCTGCTTTTGTAGCAATTTCTACACTTCTTCTTATGCTGCTGCCGCTGATTATCTCTGCAATAAAATACCCGATAAACGTGTCGCCTGCAGCAGTAGTATCTACGGCAAGAACAGGAAAAGCCGGCATGCGGGATGTGATAGTATGACTGGAATAGATCGAGCCCAGGCTGCCCAATGTCAGAATGACAGCCGAAGAAGGGAATTTCATCTGCATCGTCCGAATAATTTTATCTCCTTCCTTCTCCCCCGTCAATTCAAATCCCTCAACTTCATTTATTATAAAATAATCCACAAATTCCATCGGATAACTCAGGACATCAATATTCATCGGGGACGGGTTAAAAAAAACTGTCATTTTTCTTTCCTTCGCTTTTCTCATCATTGCAGGGATAGAACTCACTTCATTCTGAAGTAGCAGGAAATCGCTTCCGGAAAAATACCTGATAGTAGCTGCAGCCTGTTCTTCAGTAATGCACTGATTGGCCCCCGGAACAAGAACAATTGAATTCTGACCGAAACGGTCCACCTGTATTAAAGCCTGTCCGGTTCTCTCTTTTTCACTGATCTCTATGAAGGATGTATTCACCGAAACTTCTTCAAGCTTTTTAATAAGAAAATTCCCGTCTCCTCCGATTTTACCGGCATGATAGACCTGCGCACCTGCAAGGGACAGGGCAACCGATTGATTCAAGCCTTTTCCGCCGCAGAACTGCCGGTAATCGGTTGAAGCAATGGTTTCACCCTCCCTTACTATATGATCAACATGATAGACATGATCAATATTCAGTGATCCGAAATTCAGAACTTTCATAACCCTATATCATTATCCTTATATCAGTCCAAACGCCATTGATAAGGCATGGTGCATTTCTTTTACCGGAGCATCAAGACCTGTCCAAAGTTTGAAACCGATAGCCCCCTGGTATACCAGCATTCCCAGACCATCCACTATCTGCGCACCTCTTTCTCTGGCTTCATTTAAAAATGGCGTCACAGGTGCAGGAATCACATCACAGACTATCATGCCTGCCCTGATCGAATCATAATCTACATTCGGCTTATCATGAATATTCGGTGAAAGGCCAATGGAAGTCGCATTGACCAGTATATCCGTTCCAGCCGGAATTGAACAGATGCCTTTCCATTCAGCAAATACTGAGCTCGCCTGGGTCTTTGATGCTAAAAGTTCAGACAGTGCACGGCCGCGCTCGGGAGAGCGGTTAACAATCAGTATACTCTGGGCTCCGGCGAGCGCAAGTTCAACCGTTATGGACCTGGCAGCTCCACCAGCGCCCAAAACGACAACTTTTTTCCCTTTCGGGTCTACCTTTGCGTCCTCTGTTAACGCATGCATGAAACCTTTCCCATCGGTATTCTCGCCGATCAGTTTATCACCTGCCCTGACCACAGTATTTACTGCTCCCATTAAAGCAGCATCGGGTTTTACTATATCAAGATATTTTAAAACCTCGACCTTATGAGGTATGGTCAAATTAATACCCTTCATATTAAAGGCCCGCAAGCCCTTCATTGCGTTTTCCAGATCCGCCGGATATACTTCTATGGTCAGATACCTCCAGTTCAGATTCAGGGTTTTAAATGCGGCTTCATGCATGACAACTGTCGGGTTTTCAGAAACAGGATGCCCGAAAACACCAATCAGCTCGGCTTTATAATTTGGTCCCTCCGCCATGATTTCCCTCCTAAAATAATCCTCCTCTATAATATTTCAGTATATTATAGAAGATTTCCACTGTCAATTGCATAAATTCAGGAAACCGTTTTTTTATTTGAATTAATTTCAAAATACAAAACTGATTCAATATACGGCAATTATCAAAGATTGCTGAAATATCAAAACAAACAATCGACAGATCCGTCTGCTTGAAAAATAATCAAATCATATTTTACGATTGATGGGGAATCAAGAGCGGATATCTACCCGTCTATATATCCCTACCAGAACGGCTCTAAGGCTGTTGTAAACGATTGAAACAGGCAATAGAGTTAAATAAGCCTGTAAATAATGAAAAATAAAACTTATTAAACATCATTTTATATATTATTTAATATTTCATTTAATTTATTGACAAGTAATCGAAAAGATGCTAATATCATCGGCCTTTAAAATTAAAATTTTTATAATTTATATAATAAGGTATGTTATTCTTATTATAAATAAACACTGTTGGCAACCGAAGGGGAGGGATTCCACATTTTTCAAAAACACAACAGAAATAAATTCAGGGTTACCTGAATTTAAATAATATTTAGGGGAGGACTTCCATGAAAATCAGTAAGATTTTCAGATTAATGCTCTTTTTGACAGTAATTTTTGCTCTATCTGTAGGAATCGCCAGTTCAGTCACCAAGGATAGTGTGATGAAAAAGGGCAAAATTGTGATCGCATGGATACCCAAGGCGCTCAACAATCCTGTCTTCGAAGTCGGTAAGACAGGGGCCTTTAAGAAGGCGGATGAAATCAACAAAGCCGGTGGACCGGTAAAGGTTGAAATACTTTATACGGCTTCAGTTCAATCCGATGCTGCCGAGCAGGCCCGTGTTGTTGAAGATGTAATTTCCAAGGGTGTTGATGCCATTGCTATCTCATGCAACGATCCGACGGCCCTTATCGATCCCATTAAAAAAGCTCTGGATGCCGGAATTGATGTAATGTGCTGGGATTCAGATTCCCCCAAAAGCGGGCGTTTCACCTATCTGGGCGTCGATAACTACCAGGGAGGAAAAGCCGCTGCTGATCTTCTTATCAGAAGTATGGGCAAAAGCGGCAAGGTTGCTCTCCTGACTGGAGTGCCTGGGGCATTCAATCTGGAAGAGAGAATACGGGGCTTCAAGGATGAGGTTAAAAACTATCCGGATATCCAGATAGTCACGACAGTCGCATGCAATGACGACATTCCCACCGGAGTCCGGGTGGTTGAAGAGACAATGCAGGCCAATCCGGACCTTAAAGGCTGGTTCTTTGTCGGTTTGTGGCCCCTTTTCGCCAAGCAGGGTTCAATGCCGTTATGGGAAGCCGCAGAAAAATCAGGCGGCTGTAAAACAATATCGTTCGATACCCTGCCTGTTGAACTTGATTTTATGAAAAACGGCTATGTCCAGGGGCTTGTTGGCCAGAAATACTGGGGATGGGGATATGATACAGTTCAGATGATCTATGACAGGATCATGAAAAACAAGAAATTTAAAGACTGGACGGACTCAGGTATGGACCTTGTGACTCCTAAAAATGTTGACGTTATGAAAAAAATGTGGGATGCCACAGACTTTACAATGAAGCTTCCTTCACCTTATTGATAGCAGATACAAACCTTCGGCCCCCCCATTCGCGGGGGGCTGCTGGTATAAAAAATCAATAATAATTACGAGGTACTAAATTGCCTGCAGCAGGAAACAATGTATTATTAAAAATGGAAAATATCACAAAATCTTTCCCAGGGGTAGTTGCGCTCGACAGGGTTAATTTCGAGGTCAAGGCAGGCGAAGTGGTTTCACTTGTAGGCGAGAACGGGGCCGGCAAATCAACTTTGATGAAAATACTCAGCGGAGCTTACAAGAAGGACAGCGGACGCATTCTATTAAACGGAAAAGAAATAACAATAGACAGCCCCTCACATGCCCAGGCTCTCGGAATATCAATTATTTATCAGGAATTCAACCTTACCCGCAATCAATCAGTTGGGGCAAATATATTTATTGCCAGGGAACCGCGCAAATCCGGATTCTTGAAATGGCTTGGTTTTGTTGATGAGAAGAGAATGTTCAAAGAAGCCGGATTTTTATTAACAAAAATAAACAGCCGGGTATCCCCACGGACAACGGTGAGAAACCTTTCGGTGGCTCAGCAGCAGATGGTTGAAATCGCGAAGGCCCTTGCATTCGATTCCCGCATAATCATTATGGACGAACCAACGGCTGCGCTGGGAGAAAGCGAGACTAAAATCCTTTTTGACACTATCTATTCGTTAAAAAAACAGGGAATTGCAATTATTTTCATCACTCACAGGATCGAGGAGATTTTTAAAGTAGCCGAAAGAATAGTCGTTCTGAGAGACGGGCGACTTATCGGGGAAATTTCCGCCGGGGAGGCTACCAAAGATGCGGTAGTTCAGATGATGGTGGGCAGGACACTGGGAGAGTTTATTCAGAAAGTCCAGGCTGAAATAACTTCTCCTGTGCTCGAGGTTAAAAACCTTTCAAGAAAGGGGGTTGTCGATGGGATAACCTTCAACCTTCGCAGGGGAGAAATACTTGGTTTTGCGGGACTCGTGGGAGCCGGCAGGACAGAAACAGCGAGAATCCTTTTCGGTGCTGACAGAAAGGATTCTGGAGAAGTAACAATAAGCGGCAGAAATCATATGATCAGGAGTCCCCGCGACGCTGTAAAGGCAGGGATCGGTTTTGTTCCCGAAGACAGATCAAATGAGGGACTTGTTCTGAAACTATCAGTCCTTGAAAATATAATCATGGCCACATTAAAAAAACACAGCAGGGTGGGATGGGTAAATAAAAGAAAAATGGGAGATACGGCTAATAATTACATAGGCAGGCTTGCAATAAAGACCCCGAGCCTCAAACAAAAGGCTATGTTTTTATCCGGCGGTAACCAGCAGAAGGTTATACTGTCGAAGTGGCTTGCAACATCTCCAGAATTACTTATTCTGGACGAACCCACCAGGGGGATAGATGTAGGCGCCAAGGCTGAGGTCTACAGGCTCATGAGTGAACTCGCAAAATCAGGCATCGGGATAATCATGATCTCTTCAGAACTTCCTGAAATACTCGGGATGAGCGATCGGATAGTAGTAATGCATGAGGGCAGAATAGCCGCTATTCTGAACAGATCGGATGCGACACAGGAATTGATAATGAGCTATGCAAGCGGACAGCAGTAGAACGGTAACATATTTAATTAAAGTTTTTAATTAACATAATTAACATGAGTTCAAAATTCATTAATGCAGGGACTATTATGAGTGAAAAAAAGAATTCAAGTGCAATACTGCGACTAAATGGTAAAAATTTGTTGCAAAACATCCTTCAGGGTCAAATCGTAGGGATAACACTTATCCTGTTCATAATGATACTGCTCTTAAGCATATTCACTAAGACTTTCATGACCGAGACTGATATTTTCAATATCCTGCGCGCTTTCTCCTGGATTGCAATAAGCGCTTTCGGTGAGTGCATTGTCATTATCACTGGTGGCATCGATCTTTCAGTCGGGTCAGTCATGGCGTTCTCAGGGCTCATCAGCGCTATCATGATGACTCTGGGAGTCCCTATGCTTCTGGCAGTATTACTGGGAATTACTGCCGGATCCCTGGTAGGACTTTTTAACGGCCTGCTTGTCACAAAAGCCAAACTTCCTCCCTTTATCGCCACTCTCGGCACGCTCCTGATATTCAGGGGCTTATGCGTCGGATTAACAGGCGGATGGCCGGTTCGCGATCTTCCTGCAAGTTTCAGTTATCTGGGCCAGCATGATATCCCTGTTTTAGGGATGGGTTTTCCTGTACCTCTTATTTTTGTAATTATTATAGGTATAATTATGAGCTTTTTTTTGCTGCATACAATCTGGGGATTCAGGATTTTCGCTGTTGGAGGCAATGAGACCGCCGCCAGGCTTTCAGGTATCAATGCTGACAGAATCAAAATCCTGGTTTATACGCTGGGAGCATTTTTATCTGCAGTCGGCGGGATATTGATGACCTCAAGGCTGGGCGTGGCAGCCCCGACTGCAGCGAGTGGTTATGAGCTGGACGTAATAGCGGCCGCGGTTGTCGGAGGAACGAGCCTGGCAGGCGGCGAGGGTAATATTCTTGGTGTTTTTGTAGGTGCTGCAATAATGCAGGTCCTCAGGACAGGTCTTGTTCTTATTGGCGTTTCTGCTTACTGGCTCCAGGCAATACAGGGCTTTGTCATAATACTGGCAATAACTCTTGATCAGCTCAGAAAAAGGCGTATTCAATAGGATAACACATAAATTTTCAAAGAAAGCAGTTTTGAGCTTGATGACATCTCAGCATGTTTTACCGGTGTGGTGCTTCTAGACTTTCTCCACGACATCTGCGCCCGCCGCAAAGCCGGAACGTGTTGATATTTCAGACATAACGCGATCGAGAGTTTTATACTGCTCACGCAGCGATTTATAGAGATCCTGATAAATTCTGTAATATTTTAAGTATGTCATGGAATTTGCCTCATTGGGTTGCTGCTGGCTTACTGTCTGGATCGCAGTTTCACAGGCTTGGGGAACATTTTTATAAATCCCTGCCCCCACACCTGCGAGCAGAGCAACACCTAGCGCCGGTCCTTCAGTAGAACTTACCGTCATTACACCTATCCCAAACATATCTGAGAGCATCTGCCGCCACAGCAAGCTCCTTCCGCCGCCGCCGGAAGCCCTGACTTCATCAACCTGTATTTTCATACCTCTTATGATCTCCATGCAATCCAGGAGGCTGTATGTTACGCCTTCCATTACCGCCCGAAGCATGTCGCGCCTTGTATGGCGTGCTGTCAGTCCGAAAAATACGCCTTTTGCATTGGGGTCCAGATGGGGAGTTCTTTCACCCATAAGATACGGCAGGTAGATCAGACCCTCGCATCCTGGAGGGACGAGAGCTGCTTCACGGTTGAGAAGCTCATAGGGATCGATCCCCATCTGCGCTGCAGCTTCCTTTTCAGACTGGCAGAAATTGTCGCGGAACCATTTGAGCGATAAACCCGCCCCCTGGGTAACACCCATAATGTGCCATGTATTAGGCACGGCATGGCAAAAAGTATGGACCCTGCCCAAAGGGTCGATAATTACCTTGTCCGTATAAGCGAATACAACACCTGATGTTCCGATCGTTGCCGAGACAACGCCTGAGCGCACAATTCCATTTCCAACAGCTCCGGCAGCCTGATCGCCTGCTCCCCCGGCTACCGGCGTGCCTTCCATTAAGCCTGTTAACTCTGACGCCGATTTATTGATCTTCCCGCTGATCTCAATGGACTCGTAAACCTTTGCGAGCAATGCCGGGTCAATATCAAGCTTTGACAAAACTTCACTGCTCCAATTTCTTTCCGCTATATTCATAAACTGCATTCCGCTTGCATCGGAAACTTCCGTTGCGTATTCACCTGTAAGCATAAAACGGATATAATCCTTGGGCAAAAGAATATGAGCTGTCTTATCATAGATTTGAGGCTCGTTTTTCTTTACCCACATTACCTTTGAAGCGGTAAAGCCGGTGAGGGCCGGGTTGGCTGTTATTTCGATAAGACGTTTTGCGCCGATCCTGGAAGTTATCTCTTCACATTCCCTGCCTGTACGCTGATCACACCATATGATTGAAGGACGGAGAACCTTGTTGTTTTTATCAAGAAGAACGAGTCCATGCATCTGACCTGAAAGACCGATTCCTTTGACATCTGCCGGCCTGATTCCGCTTTTCCTGATTACATCTTTAATCGATTTAACAACCGCATTCCACCAGTCATTGGGGTCCTGTTCAGCCCACCCGGTTTTCGGCTGATACATAGGGTATTCAAAAATAGAGCTCGCGGCCGCATTTCCTTTTAGATTGAATAATACGGTTTTTGTTCCTGATGTTCCTATATCAATACCGAGAAGATATGGCATTGAAAACTCCTCTACTCCTGATATTCAAGAATAGGTAATAATGCAGCCCCAAAGATAGGTGCGTTTGCTCCCAGCCGTGAAGTAGTAATCAATACATCGCCTGCATTATCAAAAGGGTGGGGCGTGAATACACGCTCCTTCAGAGGTTCAAGGAGCAATTCACCGAACGATCCGATCCCTCCGCCGATTACAATCGCCTGGGGATCAAGCCCCAGCATTATATTTTGAATACCGATGGAGAAATAATCCAGGTATTCGTTCCATAACTGAATTGTCTTTTTCTCACCTGATTTCAAGGATTTCAATAAATCCGTTATTGAGTAAGCTGAAGGATCCTGAATTTCCATAGCTTCAATATACCGGCTCATAAGGGCTTTTTCCGATCCATAAATCTCCCAGCAGCCCTTCCGGCCGCAATTGCAGAGTTTTCCGTCTGGAACGATCGTCATATGACCGAACTCGCCGGCACGCTGGTTTTTCCCTTTATATAACTTTCCATGGATAATAATCCCGGTTCCGATGCCCCTGTCTACCGATACATAAACCAGCCCTGATTTCGCGGGTTTCCCAAATTTCAATTCTGCCAGTGCACCCGCATTAGCGTCGTTCTCAACAAAAATGGGATAACGGAAAACACTTTCAAAGGATTTGAACCGGATGTCTTTCATCCCCAGATTGGGTGCGAGTTCCAGGGTCATCTTTTTCTGGTTGACTGTGCCTGGTATTGAAAAACCGACGCCAAGGACTTTACCTGCTGATATATTGAGAGAGAGGAGGATCTGCTCAATTTCAGCCGACGTCCGGTTCATAACATTGTCGATCCTTCCGAAAGTTTCCATGAAGAACTCGGTTTCAAAACAGACCTTTGTATCGAGGTTCGTCAGGATAATTCGGACTTTCTTGGGGGTAATGTCAACTCCAAAAGAAACCAGAGCATTCGGAAGGTAGCGTACTATAAGTGCTTTACGTCCGCCTGTGGAAGCTGCCGTACCTGCTTCCTCAACCAGCCCTTCTGTAATCAATTCCTGAATATTTGAAGCAACAGTCGGCAAGCTTATACCGGTCTTTAGAGCAATATCCTGTCTGGTTAATTCCCTCTTAACCGAAAGAAGGTTCAGGATCTTCCGGCGATTATAATTCTTAATTGCTTCATGATTGATAACATTAGAAATCATTAATTTCCCTGCTTCAATTATTTCGCTTCCAGAATATACTGGTTTATAATTGCTTCCAGCATTTCCTGACGCCCAGATCGATTTATAATCCGGTCGTTTGCAAGGGCATATTTTTCAAGAGAGGTGAAATCAGCCTTACCATTTACAATATCCTTTCCGATTCCTGTCAGGTAGCTTGAATAGCGGTCTGCAACGAAATCATCGAGAACTTTATCATCAATGAGTTTTTGTGCTACTTTCAAACCCCGGGCAAAAGAGTCCATCCCGGCTATGTGACCGTAGAAAAGGTCCCTTGGTTCAAAAGAGCCTCTGCGGACTTTGGCGTCAAAATTGGTACCGCCTGAGCCCAAGCCTCCATTTTTCAAAATCTCGAACATAGCTAAAGATGTCATATTCAAATCGTTAGGAAATTGGTCGGTATCCCATCCAAGCAACAAATCGCCCTGGTTTGCATCTATGGAACCAAGCATCCCGTTAATCCTTGCCAGGTTGAGTTCATGCTGGAAGGTATGACCCGCAAGGGTCGCATGGTTTACTTCTATATTGAGTTTGAATTTTTTATCAAGACCATAGCTTTTCAAAAAGCCTATCACAGTAGCGCAGTCGAAATCATACTGATGCTTTGTCGGCTCTTTGGGCTTCGGTTCGATCAGTAATTGCCCTTTGAAGCCGATTTTCTCAGCATAATCGGCGGCCATACCAAGAAAACGGGCAAAATTATCAAGCTCAAGTTTTAGATTTGTATTAAGCAGAGTTTCGTAACCTTCACGGCCGCCCCAGAAAACATAGTTAGCGCCGCCAAGTTCCATAGTAATTTCAATCGCTTTTTTGACCTGTGCAGCAGCAAAAGCGAACACATCCGCATTGCAGGAAGTAGAAGCTCCATGAACAAAGCGGGGATTATAAAAAAGATTCGCTGTTCCCCAAAGCAGCTTTATACCGGTTGTTTTCTGCAATTCTTTTGCAATTTTTACAAGCTCGTCAATACGCTTATTACTTTCACCGAGTGTATCCGATTCCGGTGCTATGTCGCGGTCATGGAAGCAGTAAAAAGGGATGCCGAGTTTTTCAATGAATTCGAAAATTACCCGCATCCGGACTTTTGCTTTCTCCATGGGATCGCTTACCTCATCCCATGGACGCTGCATTGTACCCTCCCCGAAAGGATCGGAACCTGTCCCCGTCATAGTATGCCAGTAAGCAACAGAAAAGCGCAAATGGTCTTTCATGGTCTTACCATTAACTATTTCATCAGGATTGTAATACTTAAATGCAAGCGGATTTTTCGAGCCAGCACCCTCATAACGGATTGATTGTATATCTTTGAAATATTCATTCATATTGACTGCCCCTCACTTGCATATTAAAAAATTATATCATTAATTAATTACCATGTCAAACAAAAGAATACTTTTTAAAGAATATTTAGAAAGATATTAAATATTTGACGGCATATTGATTTCTCAATAAGATAATCTTCCCGTGTTTATCACATTTTCCGAAGAATTATCAGGGATAATCTATTATGATAGAGGCATTCACTGTTATTATAAATATCTGGATGTCAATCCGGCCGGCCGGAATGCTTTGAGAGGGTCGCAATTACTATCATGCAATGACGGGATAATAAATATTCCAGCTGAAATAAAAGATAAGCATATAATTGTTACAGTCGAAGACAACGGAATCGGTCTTCC
>CAYPRX010000030.1:0-23660 GCA_964413265.1 uncultured Brevinematales bacterium | reverse complement strand
CTTTTGAAGAAGGAGTTCGCTGGCACAGCATGGTTCACCGAGAACACGGTTATATGCCCCCATTACAGCTTCGACTCCTTCCTTTACCAGTACTTCGAAAGCTGTCAGGTAAGTCTCGCGGAGGTCTTTCAGAGTGATCATCGCATTGAACTTGTGCCTGTCTTTTTCGGGACCGCTGTGTACAGCGTAATGCTTTGCACAGGCTGCCGTTTTCAGATGCTCCGGGTCATTTCCCTGCAGTCCCCTTATGAAAGCCCTTCCTATTTCCGAAGTGAGGTATGGGTCTTCGCCGTATGTTTCCTGACCCCTTCCCCATCTGGGGTCCCTGAAAATATTTATGTTAGGCGTCCAGAATGTTAACCCCTCATAAATATCTGTCCAGCCTTTTTTAACGGCAATATTGTACCTGGCCCTCGCTTCATCGCTGATTATGTCTGCAATCCGCTCCGCCAGTTCCGGGTTAAAAGTTGCCGCCATCCCTATGGCCTGTGGAAATACTGTTGCTTTTCCACTCCGGGCTATGCCATGAAGGCATTCATTCCACCAGTTGTAAGCCTTTATGCCCAGCCTTTCGATTGGCGGCGAATTGAAAAGCAGCTGTGAAGCCTTTTCTTCGATAGTCATCAGGCTGAGAAGGTTTTCAATTCTTTTTTCCAGGGGCTGTTCCGGTTCAAGGTAAAGCGGGCGTTTCATAATGAAATTTCCTCAGTATTATTGTTTTATGGAGCCGCCGGTCAGTCCGGCAATAAGATATTTCTGGGAGAAAATATAAAATATAACTGCCGGTACCATGGCCATAGCTAGAAAGGCCAAAACATCCTGCCATTGATACAGATACTGCCCGGCGAACTGCATGACGCCGAGCGGCAGGGTATAGAGCCTGTCATTATCAAGGACAAGCAGGGGAAGCAAAAAGTTGTTCCAGCTGTCTACAAGAGTTAAAACCATTATCGTTGTAAGGACGGGGGTGGAAAGGGGTATTACGATTGAAATAAAGAAGCGGAAAGGCCCGCATCCATCCACTGTAGCAGCCTCCTCGAATTCCTTGGGTATCTGCATGAAAAATCCCCTTGCCAGCATAATATGCCAGGGCATGGCAAAAGCGGCCTGCGGAAGAATGACGCCGAGATAGCTATTCAGCAGATGAATGTTTTTAAGTTCCATATACAGGGGAAGGATAGCGACAGCGACGGGAAATAATAGGCCAAGCAAAAAGTAATTATATATGAGCGCTCTGCCTAAAAATTTTAAGCGTGAAAGGGCGAAACCCGCCAGGCATGAAAAGGTAAGATCGATAATGACGGTGAAGATCATGACAAAAGATGAATTGAACAGATTCAGGAGAAATTTGGATTTTTTTACATCCAGGTTATCAAGGTAATTCTGCCATAGTACAGGGTTGGGCAGGCCGAATAAATCGGTTCTGAGCTGAGAGAGGCTCTTAAACCCACCCATCACGGTAATGATAATCGGCAGGAGGGTAATAAGTGCGACAACAGATAGCCAGAGGTATTTAACATAAACATTAAATCTGCTTTGTCCTATCATAAATTCATCCTGACTGCTGTTCCTGGCCCGTAATGGATCTTTGATAGAGTATATTAAAGACCAGGCATATTAAAAATATTACAATTGCTACCGAGCTGCCGTAACCCAGGCTGAATCTCAGGAAACCGAATTTATAAAGGTATGTTACCATTGTTTCGGCGGCGTGGACGGGATCGCCCCTGCCCATTGCCCAGATAATTGCAAAGGTCTGGAGAGAGCCAATGATTGAGAAAAAAACTGAGATCAGTATGGTCGGTTTCAAGAGTGGCAGTATGATATGCCAGTTAAGCTGAAAATTGTTTACACCGTCGACATAAGCCGCTTCAACAACCTCGTCCGGTATATTCTGCAGGCCTGCTATCATTATCACCATGTGAAGGCCGAAGTATTTCCACCAGATTACTATGAAAATACTGTAAAATACGTGTTTCGGATCGCCGAGGAAAGAGAAATTCTTGAGTGCGGGTATAAGATTGACAAGGGTAGTGTTCTGAAGTCCGAATTGAGGATTGTACATGAATGTCCAGACTGTACCGGCTATAATTTCAGATAGTATAAACGGAAGGAAGAAAATGCTCCTGAAAAATGTGCTGCCTTTGAACCTGCGGCCGATGGCAAGCGCCAGTATGAGGGCGGTTGGCAGCTGCAGCAATAATGAAAGGACAATAATCAGAAAATTATTCTTCAGTGCGGTAAGAAATACTGAGTCCTTAAAAATGGTGACAAAATTTTTAAAACCGATAAAGTTTGTGATCGGGCCCAGTCCGTTCCAGTTAAACAGGCTGTAATAAGCAGCCTGGAAAACAGGGGCTATTACAAAGAATGTATAAAATAAAAGCGGGACGATGAGAAAGCCCATAGCAGTAGTAAAATTTTTTTTCTTTCTTGATGACAGGGTATATTGACTATCTGTCTTTTTAGCTCTCATACAGCCTCTTTTTTCATATTATAAAATTTAACCCGCCCCGCCTTTGCATTTAAAGACGGGGCGGAATCGATGCATTATTTCTTACTTCTTATTGGCTACGAAAGAGTCATCTATCATCTGTGCGGCTTCCTGGGGGGATTTTGTTCCGGCAAACAATGTCTGTACAGCATCTTTAACCACCTCACCTACAGCGGGGGGCAGGTACTGGTCATAATAAAGCTGATAATAGTCCGCCTTTGAAGCAGCTTTCGCTATGGCGATTTGATTGGGGTCTTTCAGGGCTTTATCAGCACCGATCACAACCGGTGTAATTCTCCCCTCACCTGCAAGCAGGGAATTATTCTTCAGGCTTGTAATGTATTTTAAGAATTCAACAGTTTCCGGCGGGGCATTCTTGCCGATAATGTAGCCATTCCCTCCGCCCATTACATCAGTCGGTTTTCCGGCTCCACCTTCCACAAGAGGGAAGGGCATCCATCCAAGGTCATCGCCGAGGCCTTTTTTATTGGTCGCTTCTGATGCCATGGTGTAAGGAGCCCACTGGCCCATTAGATCCATCGCTGCTAATCCATTTCCGACGAGGGCAGCTTCATCGTTCCAAGTTTGACTCAAAAAGCTGTCCTCGAATGGATTGAGGCTTACCAGTTCCTTGAGTTTTTTCCCGGCCTGCACGAAAGGAGCGTCCTTGAAGGAACCCTTCCTGCTGTAAGCAGCATTAAAAGCTTCTTTACCGCCGATCCTTACAGCCAGATAAACCCACCAGAAATGGCCGGGCCATTTGTCGCCTTCACCGACGGCTATAGGTATAATACCGGCTGCTTTTATTTTCTTGACTCCGGCAATCAGCTGGGACCATGTCCTGAAGGGTTTGATCCCTAATTTTTTAAAGATAGCCTTGTTATACCATATTCCTACAGCTCCCATGTCATAAGGAGCGCCGTAATATTTTCCATGGTAGCTGTAAACGCCAAAGGCGCCCTTTCCGATCGATTTACCCCATTTTGTGCCGACAACGTCTTTTGTTATGTCCTTTAAAAGTCCTGCATCGGCATATTCATTCATCACGCCTCCGCCCCAGCTCCTGAAAAGATCAGGCGGATTTCCAGACTGCATGACTGTCGCGATCTTTGATTTGAACGCCTCGTTTTCGAGCACAGTGATCTCGATTTTTACATTGGGATGCTTAGCCATGAAATCATCGGCCATCTTCTGCCATTCGGCCTGGTAATCCGTTTGAGTATCCAGGTGCCACCAGGATATAGTCACCTGGTCGGCAGCGTTAATCCGAACCAAGAAACCCAGTGTGCAGATAATGAAGGCAGCAAGGCAAAGTTTAACTAATTTCATATTTTCCTCCTCATCTAAATATTAACCCCATAAAATTCCACTGGACATATTACATAAAAACCTCCTCCTATAAACTATTAAATTGTGATTTATGATATACGTAAACATATTATAATTTTATTTTATTGCTCTTGTCAATAAAGAACAAAAATATTTCTCACAATCTATGCACTTTTCCTGATTATCAGCTCTACTGGAAAGATCATTGATTTTGCCGGCATCTCGGGATAACTGATCTTGTTGAAAAGAAATTCGGAAGCAGTAAAACCCATATCAAACAGCGGCTGGCGGACCGTACTGATTGGCGGGTCGGTGAAAACCGTTATGCTTATATCATCAAACCCGATCAGGGAAAGATCATCAGGGATCATAATATTAGCTTTTTTTGCTTCGGAGAGGGCGCCAAGGGCCATCAGATCATTTGAGCAGATCAAAGCATCCGGAATCCTGCCTGACGATATTATACTTTTCATGGCATTCTGTCCTGAGATGCTTGTATAATTACCTTCGAAAATAATGCTGTAATCGATCAAAATGCCATGTTTATTCATGGCGCTTATAAATCCGTTAAATCTATCCAGAGAATTCTGCATGAAGGGCCTTCCCTTTATGAAAGCGATCCGGCGGCAGCGCCTTGATATCAGATATTCGGTGACCCTGTACATACCTTCGAAATTCTCGGCATCGACATAGCTTATATTTTTTCCAACCGGGCATTCACCGATTATTACAACTGGAATATTCCATTTTTCTATCTCTTCTGTCTGGAGGTATCTCATATCGGGAATAAATAGAATCAAACCATCCACCTTATGCTGAAAATAAAGCCTGAAAAAATCAACATTCTGATCGTCCTGTTTGTAGGTTGATAACAGTATATCGTAGCTGTGCGCAACGGTAGAACGGTCAATTCCTTGCATAAGGAGATTATAATATTCCATTCCATGAACCGGTACATTCGGCGGCTCGGGAATTATTATGCCGATGGTGTTGACCCTTTTGCTCCTCAGGGCCTGGCCTATATGATTGGCATAGTAGTTCAATTCCTTGATAGCCTTCAATACTTTTTCACGGGTTTCCTTTTTAACATAGCCTTTCTTATTGATGACCCGGGAAACAGTAATGAACGAAACCCCGGCTTTTTTTGCAACTTCCTCCTGCGTTATCACTTAAAACCACCATTTGTGTTATCGCAAACATAAACTGCAGCCTCACAGGGTGATCCAAAAAGCTCCCCCGCGCCGCTCTCCAGCAGTTCTTCACGGGTTCTGAAGCCCCAGAGAGCTCCTGCCCCGAACATGCCGGCGGCCTTTGCGGTCATCATATCCACTGATGAATCACCGAGATAAAGTATTTCCTTCGGGGCGATGCCGAGCAATGCAGACATATTTAGGGCGCCTGCCGGATCCGGTTTAAGAGGAACACCCCTTTTCTGACCGGCAACGATTTCAAAGTATTTGCCCGGTAACAGGTGTTTTATAAGTTTTTTAGTGAGGGCATCAGGTTTATTTGAGAAAACGGCAAGCTTGACACCATGTGATGTCAAAATTTCCAGAGCCTCCGGAATCTCCCTGTATGGCCTGGTTTTTTTTAAACAACGGAAGTAATATTCCCTCTTCATCATCTTCTGTGCCCTGAGGATAAGAGATTCGCTGGCACCATCAGGCAAAGATCGTATTACGAGCTTCTTTAAACCGTCGCCGACAAATCTTTTATAATCCGGGACTGTATGACCGGTAAATCCGAGATTAGCTAAAACCGCATTCATTGAATCACTCAAATCATCAATAGTATCAAGCAGTGTTCCGTCGAGGTCGAAAATCATCCCCTTGAACTTCATTAAATACACCCTAATAATTCTAGCATTTCGGCAGGGATTTGGCAAAATTTATCAGAAGGAGGTCATCCGTCAATAATTTTTGCAATCACAAAAAATAGTTTATAATTTAATAAATTGTTTAAGGCTGGTTGCAATATGAAAGACGTGATAAGCAGGATTGAGGATTTTTTAATACCTTTTTACTCGAGGACACCTATTGCCATTGTAAGGGGGCATGAACACTGGGTTTACGACGATCATGGATCTAAATATCTCGATTTAACATCAGGCATAGGGGTCACTGGTTTCGGCCATTCAAATCCGAGAATAAACATGGCTTTAAGGAAACAACTCGACATGATATCACATACTTCGAATTTATTCATCATACCTGGACAGGCTGAACTTGCTGAAAAGATCACTGAAGCTGCTTTTCCAGGAAAAGTATTTTTCTGCAACAGCGGGGCAGAGGCAAATGAGACAGCCATTAAAATAGCCCGTATTTATGGAAACAGGAAAAATCAGAGTAAAAGCAGGATACTTTCACTATCTGGTTCTTTTCATGGAAGGACAATTGCTGCTATAAGCATGACAGGTCAGGAAAAGTACAGGCGTGGTTTTGAGCCTCTTCTGACAGGGATGGAATTTGTAAGGTTCAATGATATCTCCGATATTGAAAGGAAAATGGGAAACGATGTCTGTGCGATTTTTCTCGAGGCAGTGCAGGGAGAGGGAGGGATAAACCCTCTTTCCGGCGGATTTGTTAAGAAGGTTAAAGAACTGTCAAAGAAATTCGATTCACTGATTATCTTCGACGAGGTCCAGACAGGGTTAGGCAGGACGGGAAAGAAGTTCGGTTATCAGAACTTGGACATTGAACCGGATTTGATCACAATGGCAAAGGCTTTAGGCAACGGTTTTCCTATTGGTGCAGTCCTTGCTGCAAACAAGGTAGCAGACGGCATGGAAGCAGGAATGCATGCCTCTACATTCGGAGGAAATTTTCTGGCCTGTGCGGCAGGCATAGCTGTGATGAACGAACTTACAGAGGAATTACTGGATAAAATAAATGAGCTTTCGAAGTATTTCTTAATGAAACTGGAAAGTATTAGAAATAAATATCCCGGTATAATAAAAGAAAACCGTCTTGTAGGACTGATGATCGGCATAGAGCTTTATTCGGTTTTCCCAGTAAAGGACGCCTTGAAGGGGCTTTTAGACAATGGGATCCTTGCCATGAAGGCGGGAGAAAACGTACTGAGGCTTTTACCTCCGTTCACGATAGGCAGGAAGGAAATTGATTATTTCTGCGAAAAATTAACGTCACTGATGGAGACTTACAGCCTGACATCGAAATATTGACGGGAGGATGGGAATGAAAATCGGAATTATCGGATGCGGAAACATGGGAAGTGCCCTCATAGCCGGGCTGTCACGGGATAAAACTTTCGATATATATGTATATGATATAGACAGCCTTAAGGAAAAGGAGGCTGTAAGCAGGTGGGCCGTAAAAAAAGCGGAAAATCCGGCAGAATTGGCAGGATACTGCCAGGTGCTCATATTGGCTGTAAAACCGCATGATATTGAAATCGCCCTGAGAGAAATAAAGAGCAGGTTCGATTCCTCAAAGAAGATACTTGTTTCAATAGCTGCTGGTATAAAAGTCTGCGAAATGAGGAAACATCTTAAAAAAACGCTTATCGCAAGGGCTATGCCTAATACGCCTGCCCTGGTTGGAGAGGGAGTTTCCGGTATTTATTTTGACGGTCCTTTTACACAAGCTGAAATAAAAAACATTATAAGCATATTTCACTCTGTTGGAATAGCCGAAACTGTTAAAAAAGAAGAGCTCCTGGATGCGATCACGGGCCTGTCCGGCTCGGGTCCTGCCTACGTTTTCGCCTTTATTAATGCCCTTGCAGATGCAGGCGTTCTGGAAGGACTCCCAAGAGACGTTTCAAGAAGGCTTGCGGTTTATACTGTAAGCGGGTCAGCGGCCATGGCGGCAGAATCCATAGAAGCCGGCATACATCTGAATGAACTCAAGGACAGGGTTACATCCCCTGCCGGAACTACAGCAGCGGGGCTGCTGGCTCTTGAAAACGGTTCTTTCAGCTCCACTGTCATCAATGCAGTAAGGGCAGCAGTAATGCGGTCGAAAGAAATCGGAGAAGATAAATGATCTTCACCTTTTTGCAGTTTTTATATATTTTATCAGAAATATATATGTATGTGTTCCTTTTTTACATTCTTCTCAGCTACTTTAATCTTAGCGAAGATAATCCCCTCGTTAAAATTACAGATAGTCTCTGCACTCCCGTTCAGAATTTTTTTCTGAGGATACTTCCTCCCATCCGTATCGGAATGTTCGACCTATCCCCGCTTTATGTATTCATATTCCTTCAAATAGTACAGATAATTCTCCAGAGCCTGATGAACAATTACAGATAATTATGATAAATCAGGGATCGGGATATATTGTTTTTGATGCGAAGGTCCTGACAAGGAAAAGGAGAAATAATATTATATTTTCCGGAGAGGATGTTCTGGTAGAATTGAAATCGGCACCAGCCGGGGACATGGCCAACCGGGAACTGGTCCGGTATTTTTCTGATATGCTTTCCCTTCCTCAAAAATGTATATCGATACTGAGGGGAAGGAGCTCCAGAAATAAGGTAATTAAAGCTGAGGGTATCACCAGGGAAAAATTTCTTGAACTGGCGATTAAAAATACTTCCAGATAAAATTTTCAATGAGGCTGTTTTTTTTGATAAAAATTGGCATTCGCTTTGAGAATATTATATAATTTCATGTTAAAAACAAAAATTAAAAGAACAAAAAATTATAGAGGTCTTTCATGAAAAGAAAAAGGGGAAATAGAAAGAGAGAAATGAGCGATTTCGAGGTCTTAGCTTTAAAAATTTTATCCAACCTCGCACTCAATGATAAGATAGACGAGGATGTGATCGAATTTCTCCGGCAAATGCAGATGGAGCATTATACCCTGCTTGAGAAATATGAAGTGCTCGAAGAAAGGATAAATATCGATAATAAAACTTCTCTCCTGAAATATAATGAAGTTTTACTGGTCAATATCGTAAAGGCGATTTCCCGTTACTGGCAGTCAAGCAGGAAATCATCTCTGCTTCCCATATCTTATCTGAGGATGGACCTTGATGACTTCAGCAGGGTCAATAATATATACGGTCATGATATTGGTGACAATGTTTTAATAGCGATAGCCAAGACTATGAAGAAGGTTTCCCGGCCAACAGATTACCTGTTCAGGTTCGGGGGAGAGGAATTTGATATTGTTCTTCCAGTTACGGATCTTGAGGGAGCTGAAAAATACGCACAGAAATTATTAAATGAGATAAGAAAGATACGCATACCCCTCACTATTGGCGGATATGTGCATATAACGGCAAGCATTGGCGTGGCGGCTTTTAATCTCAATTATACCGCAGGCGGCCCGATATTTGCGAAGGATATTCTGAAAATGTACCATAAGGTTCAAAAGCAGGCCGATTTTGCCTGTTACCATGCAAAATCAACGGGTAAAGACAGGTTTTGCAGCTATAAGAAGGGCATTAACTACGAGAGGATAATGGAAAAATACGGCTCGGCTCATTGATCCGGGTCCATCTTCCCCGATTGTATCAGGAAAAGGGCGGGGATTGAAGCGATCATAGATATTAATGCGCCTGCGCCTGCAGCGCTCCAGATTGAGACTGTTCCGGTAAGCAAAACTATCTCGAATCCCTGAATTTTCAAAGAAGACACATAATATCCGAGTATTTTCTGCATAATGAAAAAACCGCAAAAAGAACCTGCGAAACCGATCACCGAATATTTAAACAATAACGATAGCGTGAGGAAGAAGCGGGACGCTCCAAGTATTCTCAAAAGGTTATAATAATCCATTCGGTTAAAAGCGGCTATCATAGCTGAAAAAGTCATGGATAATAAGGCCAGAAGAAAAACAATGTTTGTCAGAAGGAAAAATATTGATTCCAGTTTTCTTTTAAAAGAAAGCATTTCTTCGGATAATGCTTTATCCGTTTCGACAATGAACCCTGATTTTTCGATTCTGTCTGAGACGGATATCAAAGATGTGTGACTTGAAACCAGGACGTAGGCACAGATATAAGAATCGCCTGCAATGCCTCCTTTGAATTTATTGTTATAAAATCTGACAGCCTGGAGAGGGATAACAAGGCATATGCTTTTTACTTTATCAGTGAATCCGGTCACCCTGGACATCTCGGATGAAAAACCCTCAACTTCCCTAACAGATGATTTTCCGAAGATTATCCTGAGATCCCTTCCAATTGCCATGTTCTTGGTTATTCTGGGCAGACCGTTCGGCTCCGCCATGCTGTTGTTATAAGCATCAAGAAGTATCTCAGGTATCAGGACAGGAAGTTCCATTCCCGGCTTCCAATCCTTCCATTCTTTTTTATTATCTTTTCCGTTTATGTCCTTGCCTATGAATTCCTCCGGCGCACCGATACAAACAAGATCAGTCCTGTAGTTAAGACCGAAAAAAGATATGACAGCCTGCATGGGTATTCGTGACGCGTTTAAAGGATATACAGCCTTTACACCCTTCAGTCCGGATAGAAAAGCGACAGATTTTTTATCCAGTCCGGGAGTGCCGTTCTTCCCTATTAGGAAATCAAGAATGCCGGTCGGGCCGGTAAATGGCGGACTTACCTTGATAACGTCAGGAGGAACGGCTGATTCGAATTTTTGTATGATTGATTTCTCGACGCTGTTTACAATGCGCACGAATGAACCTATGGAAAAAGCTGCAACAGCAATAACTGTGAAGACAATTATCGAAATAAATATGCCTGAAAATAATTCCTTGATTATTAATAAAATCTTCTGGATCATTTGCTCATGTCCTCATTTTCTCTAATAATCCATTGTTAAGCGCATAAATCCTGTCTGAGAGAGAAAACATGAAATCGTTATGTGTAACAACCAGTACAGATTTTCCCTCCCTTGCTAAATTTTGAAGGAAGTTGTGAATTTCATTGGCGGTTTCATTGTCAAGATTTGCTGTAGGCTCATCCGCGAGTATAATATCCGGATCATTGATCAATGCCCTTGCAAGGGCTGCCCTCTGTTTCTGGCCTCCCGAAAGGAGAGCAGCCCTGGAGAATTTATATTCAGACAGCCCCAATTTTTGTAACAGTGCATCGGCATATTCAACGGTTTTATGATTTATTCTTCCCAGGATACGGGCAGGCAGAAGAACGTTTGACCAGGTCGTCTCGCCGGGTAAAAGCCTGAATGTCTGGAAAATAAAACCTATCTTCCTGCATCGCATCCGTGAAGGTATTATGTCTAAGAAATATTTTATTTTTTTATCATCAAAGTATACATCCCCGCCTGATGGTTTTGTTAATCCGGATATGATGTTCAAGAGTGTAGTTTTACCAGAACCTGATTTTCCTGTAAGTGATATTATTTCTCCGTGTTTTATCTCAAGAGTTATATCCTCAAGGATTGTTTTTTTAATTCCGGCTATGCGGTAAAACTTTTTAACATTCAGCAGTTTTAGCATACCATTTTCCTGAATTCTTATAACGCTTCTTTGATTATATTTGCAACGCGCTGGGGAAGGTTCCTCTTTTCAGCTTCAGATAATTCCCCGGTTTTTATAACCGGATGGACGGTAATTATCACATGGGCTGGCCGGATAAATCCTGTTTCTTCATAAATTTTGTAGGAATTTTTTATTGTAACTGGAACGATCCTGGTATCGGAGTTAATTGCCAGTTTAAAGCTTCCGATCTTGAAATTTCCGGGGATGGGACCCTTGCTTCTGTGACCTTCCGGGAAAATAATAAGTGAATTCCCATCTTTAAGGGATTTAATCCCCTTTTTAATTGTATTATAAGAATCGCGCAAATTTTTTCTGTCGATGTATATGCCATGCGTGAGCGTCAGCCACGTATTTAAAATCGGAATGTGCCTGAGCTCTTTTTTGGCAATGAAGCCGACCAGTTTTTTAAAGAAGCAGGCTACAATTAAAATATCGAAATTACCCTGGTGGTTTGCTATAAAAACGACATTTCCTTGAGGCAGATTTTCAAGCCCCTTTACCTCGAATGTGGACCCTGTGCCCCACAGACTTAACCCTGCCCAGAAAGATAAGTCAGCCTGGAGGAAATTCTCCCATTTCTTATCGCCCGTAAAATACCTTAATACAAAAAATGGAATGAGGCTTATAAGGGAAAATATAAAAATAAAAAACAGAAATACGGCATAGTACACAGTTCTGATCATCAGAACCTCCCGAATATCCTATGGATAGTGCTTAAATATTGCAAATATTTTTGAATTAATAGACAGATCAGGCTTATCTGGCAAGTTATGATCTAAAAGTTCAGATTCTTATATTTTTTATAAAAAGGTAAAAGACAGCGGAAAGGAAGGAGGAACATGGAATTGTAAATATCCATGCATAGAGAAGTTCCCTTGCGACCTGCCATCTGATGGACATAAAACGCTTTAACATGCCGATACCCATTATAGAACCAGCGATTGTCTGAGTCGTGCTTACCGGTATGCCCATGAATGTTGACGTGGCGATAGATAAAGCGGCCCCCATTTCGGCGCAGAAACCATCAACTGGGCGGAGTTTCACAACCTTCTGACCCATTGTTTTGACAATCCTCCAGCCTCCGCTCGCGGTCCCAATAGCCATTGAGATATAGCATGCCATTACAACCCAGAAGGGTATATAAAAATCTTTTCCTAATAAACCGGCGCCGAACAGCAGAGAGGCTATAATACCCATGGTCTTTTGAGCATCATTGCCCCCATGTCCGATGCTGTAGAGCGCTGCCGAAAAAAACTGTCCGATTCTGAAAAAGTTGTCAACCTGGAGCGGGCTTCTCTTCCTGAACAGCCAGTAAATTGCCCAGCCTATGGTAATCCCCAGTATCAGACCAAATAAGGGTGATATGACAATGAACAGTAAGGTTTTTATAATTCCGCTCCAGATAAGATATTTAATGCCCCCTGTTTTTATAATAGCCGAACCTATCAAACCTCCTATAAGGGCATGAGAAGAACTTGAAGGTATGCCTGCATACCATGTAATGAGATTCCAGATGATAGCACCCAGCAGGGTCGAAAAGATAACTATGGAATCGATAACCGAGATATCTATTATTCCCTCGCTTATTGTCTTTGATACATTAAGGCCGAAGAAAAAAAACGCCATAAAGTTAAAAAAAGCCGCCCAGATAACAGAGTATTTCGGCGAGAGTACTCTGGTTGAAACAATGGTTGCTACAGAATTGGCAGAATCATGAAAACCATTTATAAAATCAAAGGAGAGGGCGAGGACAACCAGTAATATTATGAAATAAATCATATCAGCCCTGTTTTACAATAATAGTCTCAATAACATTAGTGACGTCTTCGCAAATGTCAAGAACGGTCTCAGTACCTTCAAAGATTTCCTTCCATTTTATAAAGGTTATTGCATCATAATTCAGGTCAAGCAATTTCCCGACAAGAGCGTCTTTAAGCTGGTCCCCGAGATTTTCGAGTTTGTTTACTTCAATGCAGCTGTCCAGTATAGGGCGGGTTATTCTCTGTTTTCTAAGGCAGTTAATGGCTTTTTCCAGGGCTGTGACAGATTGTACGATATAATCCGCGAACTGCAAGAGATCCTGATTGAATCCATTTATCTTGTATAGGTTGATTCTTTTCGTAATGGAATAAATCATATCCACGATATTGTCCAGTTCCTGGGCGAGCTGGTGTATATCCTCGCGGTCGAAGGGTGTGATAAAACTTCGGTTGAGCAAACCTATTATGTCATGAGTGTTTACATCACACTCATGTTCAAAATCATGCATTTTCAGGACGCTTACATCATCCACGATTCCCTGCTGAACAAGATCCTTAAAATAGCTGGCAGTATTAAGGATCGCTTTTGCCTGCCGGTCGAACAGATCGAAAAATTTATTTTCCCTGGGGAAAAAACTAAATGCCATAATACCTTCAAAATTAAATAATTATAATATACTGATATCAGTATAGCAATTTTATTATAATTCTTATGATAATTCTTTAATCTGCTTCTTATAAAGTTCGCGTATTTTTAAGAGAATTTCCCTGTATAACAGACTCCTGTAATCAGGATAGGTCCAATCCCAGTGACGCCACTCCCTGTCTTTAAAGTAGAGAGTAATTTCCTCGTAAATACCATCTCCCATATAAAGACGGTGTTGCTGGTCCTTAGTTGTGGCCAGGACAAATTTACCAAGTTCAAGATAACCTGGATCCAGGTTAACAGTCCTGCTGCCGTTTATGGAAAGCTTGAGTTCAATTAAATTTGTGTCTTTTTTTATTTGAACAAGATCCTCTGCCTCTATCAACCGCTTAAAGGCGAAGAAAATTCTGTTTATAGAGGATCCCATTTCACGGGTATAATAATCCGTATAGTTGAAAGGATAAGAACTGCTTTTGTAATCGATATTTCCGAAGAGCTTTACTAACCGTGCTTCAGCCTTTGACAGCATAATCATGTTTGAATATAATGCGGGAATAACCAGTTTAACTTTTTTATGCGGAAGCTCGGCTCCCATCGCTAAGACTCCGTTTGCAGGTTTTATATTTTATAACTATAACATGATTTTTATGATAGTTCCATGTTACTTTAATTTATTTTGAAATTCCTATTCTTTGATTTTTTTACTTTTTTCTTCTACAATATTATATTATATTTGATGTTTTCATTTAAGCATTAAGGGGTTTTTTAAGCATAAATGAATTCTGAAATTTTCTCGATTGTCATAGATTATTCAATTCTTCTCTTCCATAAGTTCAACTTGTTCATAGTTAAAAAGAATTTTAAAACAGATTCGAAGGTGGCCGCCCCGTTAAAAAGTCAGGCTTTTATAGTCAGGGAACATCCAATATCCGAGTTCAGGTCGACAATTACCAGGTTTAATCCCGCGTCTGAGAAATTGACTTTCGAAGAAAAAAAAATAATACTGCTCCTGCTTGGAGCAAGTCTTTACGGACAGAACGGCATCAACATATGGCAGGCGATGTGCTTCTTGCACAGGATACCGTTCCGGGCGATGAAGGCTGTCGGTCAGATCCTGGATCCTCACAGCGGAGTGCTGAAAAGCGGTATTATGATGTTCCAGGAAACCGATTTTCTCGGAGCCTCTCTTTCCATAGAGGAAATAGCCGAGTTTTACAATAACAGGAAAGTCTTTCTATCCCCGGTCGCGCTTAATTCTCTTTTCAGTGATTTTACAGGGAAAAATCTCTATGGAGTTACAAACTATACACTTTCTGAAAAGTATAAGAACATCGACATACTTCTCAATGATATATCAAGTATTATGAAATATCTGTTTTTTCTTTCAAATTTTTATAAGGTCAATTCCGCTTATTCATCCTCGCGGGATGATATTTATGAAAATGGCGAGTTTGCGGACACTTTGAGAAAATTCAGAAAAAATATCATCAGTTCAGGATTGAAGATCAACCTGAAAAATTTCCTTAAAAAGAACAATTTTACCAATATTGAGTTTATAGTTATGCTCTATTTTATTTACAAAGTTGTTATCATGAAGGAATTTATAATAAACAGTGTTGAAGAGGTTTTGACCAGTCTTGCCTTCATACCCTCGCAGATCAAGATGATACTGGGATGCTTCAGCAGGGACAGCGTCTTCCTAAGGGATAAATTCATAGAGGTAGCGGATTTTTATCCCGGCATACCATTTGACGAAGGTCAGGATGAAGAGATAGAGAACGAAAACCAGGATGAAGACGAATACCAGATTGTTGGCTTTTCTCAGGAATACAATGCTATTTCGATCTCTAAGGATAAGGTATATTACCTTCTCTTTTCTGAACAGGATGCTAAGAAAAAGAGAGCAGGTGATGACGAGAAAAACAGGCTAAGGGGTAAGAAGAGAAACGTTCCCGAATTTCAGAAGAGCAGGGGCCTTTTTGAAGTTGTGGAACCTGTAGTTAAGATAAATGATGTGATTCTTGATGAGGACGTGAAAAGGGAACTTTTAGGCGCGGTTGATCTTGCAAGGGCGGCTGAAATGATGAAAAAGTGGGGAATAAGGCCGAACCTTGCATCGAAATCATTCGGTTCCGTAAAGATCCTGCTTTACGGGCCTTCAGGAACAGGGAAAACAATAACAGCACAGGCACTTGCCGGGGAAGTCGGTGCGGACCTTTTCAAGGTCGATGCCAGTAATCTTGTAAGCTCATGGGTCGGGGAGAGCACTAAAAACGTTAAGAAGGTGTTCAGGGAATTTTATAAATATTCTAAAATCTCAAAAAAAAGGCTCTTCCTTTTCATGAATGAGGCTGATCAGCTTCTGACTTCACGCGGTACGATCACTCAGGCAGCAGATAAGGAGTATAACCAGATGCAGAACATACTTCTTGAAGAGCTTGAAAATTTCGACGGTGTATTTCTTGCGACCACAAATCTTGCTGAACTCTTCGATACGGCGTGGAACAGGAGATTCAACATAAAAATAAGGTTTGACGTCCCGAAGTTTGATACCCGTCTGAAATTGTGGAAAGTACATATCTCTGAAAAGATGCCCCTTGGTGAAGATGTGAATTTCGATAAGCTAGCCGAATATGAGCTTGCCGGCGGCTCGATTGCCAACGTTATATACAATGCGGCCAGAAGAGCCGCCCTGAGGGATATTAACGACAGGGTTGTCAGGCAGAAAGATTTTATAGACGCCGTTCAAAACGAACTTAAATCCCATCTGGGCCTTAAGAACTCGAAGGTTGGCTATTAGCAGTGAAAATTGCCATAGCCGGCGGAATCGGTTTTGAAAAAGAAGTTCTGGAAATACTGGTAAACAATCAGGTACTGCTTGTGGGCAGCTCCTATGATTTAAAGAGGGAAAAATTCCAGCGTTTCAGCAATGTCGAATTCATAGGAGAATTTTTTACAAGGAGTTATGAGGTTTTTTTTGCCGATTATGATATTTTTATTGATATATCTGAGAGCCTTAAATCAAAATTCATATTAAATGATATGTCTGTTAAATTTCAGAAAAAATATATCTCGTTGTTTTATGACAAATCATGGAAGCTCGGGGTTTTTAACCCCAGGTTGTCATGTCTTGAATGTCTTCTTGAATTTAAAAGGACCGGTCCGTCCTTTCTTATTCCTGAAGCTCCGCAGCAGGAGGTACTGGCAAAAATCAGAGAAGCTGTAATAGAAAAAAACGGTGGAAGTTATTGTATTGACCTCTCAGACGGGGAAATCGTCAAGATCCCGTTTCTGGAATCCTGCAAGGTTTCTGCCGGAGAACTGCGTTTTCTCAGAGGGGAAATGGATGATGTTGTGGCAGTATCATGTTCCGATGTGTCTGTGGCAGTGACACCCATGGAGGAAATGAAACTCGATCTTGACTATTACAGGAAAGTCTTATCGGCTGAAACGAAAATAATCGGGCAAAATTCATTTTATCTGGAATTTAAAATCCATCATTTAAATGTTCTGCTTTTCAGACATGGAAGGATTATCGTAAAGGGTACCAAGGAAAAAAATACCGCTATGGCAGTGTATAGAAGGTATATCGGCAATTGATAGAGGCAGTTCACATTGTCTGGTCGTAAGCCTTTTTATACTTCGGGTTTTGTTCCATAAAATAATAAATATCTTTAGAATGAATTTTATTATACTGGATCATGTCTTTTTCAGTCAAGCCGTATTGCTTGTAAAATTCATTCTTCTTGTCTTCAAGGAATTTAATGGATTTATCATCAAGATCAACGTTCGTGTTGTTTTTGCCGATCCTGTCAGCTATTTCCTTGAACCATTTCCTCTGTTCGATATTAAAAAGTATCCATAGTTGAATTACCTTTTCTGGACTGTCCAGAACAACCCTTGTCCCTTTCCTGATAGTGATAATGTTGGAAAAGTCATCTACTGTGCTGACATTGGATACAGATGAATTCGTGCCTGTCACGGACGATGAAGAACTTTTCCCACAGTTATAGATAAAAAGAGATACACAAGTCATTATAAATAGCAGGTAAACTACTATAAATAATTTATTCACTTCCAACCCTCATTAAAAAATATAAAAAAATATATGGTAAAAAGTAAAAAAAATCAAGGATTTATTCAACTGTATTTCAATTTTCTTTTCTATGCCTGATTATTTGAAAAAAAAGGGTGTTCTTCTTTATAATATATTCTTCTTAGAGTACAAAAGGAGAAAGTAGATGGTTACAAGTGAAAAGCAAACCCTGGGGGAATGTTTTAAGGAAGCCAGAAATGAAAAAGGCATATCAATAGATGAGATTGTAAGGGATACGAACATACCAAAAAAGTATCTTGAGGCGATAGAAGCGGATAATTTTGAAGTGTTTCCAGGTGAAACTTATGCCATGGGGTTTATCTCGAACTATGCTGAAGCTCTTGAAGTCGACCACCAGCTTGCAATAGCTCTTTATAAAAGGCAGATGAAGAGAGAACAGGAAGCCCCTATTGAAGAGCTTGTGGGCAAAAAAAAAATATCCTTGCCTGATAACATCAATATCATTATAAGTGCCGGAGCAGCCGCACTTTTTCTTATTATTTTTATTGTCTTTTTAATAACACGCCGTTCAGGAGAGGTTAATACACCAAGCTCATCCAAATCTTATTATTTTGGAGATGACGATATTAACAAGGTAAGCGCTCAGAAGCTCAGGGCAGGAGATGCACTGTATATTACAAACAGCTCGAGGTCCATTGCAATGGAAATCCTCAGGATCGATCCTTCAAGGTCAGTTCTGTTCAGGGTCAGCAATAAAAACTATACAATTAAGATAAGCGAACTTCTCAGCATTGATTCTGCTAACGACGGTACCAATGATCTTGGAGTAGAATTGATAAGTGCAAAGCCAAGGGAAGCGAAATTGGCTCTTACCTTGTTAAAAGAAAATACCGAATTAGTGGATTTATCCAACAAGAATGAGATTGTTTCAAGGTATAACGAATATATCATATCGGAAAGCGAATTTATGGTATCTCAGACTAAAAGCCCTGTAAATTTAAGGATAATAGCTCAGGGAACGGGTTTCTTGAGCTATACACCTGACGGTAAGGACGAGAAACAGATTAATATAAACAACAGCACAACACTTACGATTTCTTTTACAAATAATTTGTTACTTTACCTTGGAAACAGCGGCGCGGTCAAAATTTTATTAGGTAATAAGGAAGAGGTCGGAGGAGGCTGGGGTGAGGTCGGCAAATCTCTCTTTTACTGGAAATCCAAAAACGGACAGTTTTCTCTTGTAAGGGCTATTTTAAAATAAGGTCTAATCATTAATGAAAATATTTTTCGATGCTCTGGGATGTCCCAAAGCATTGGTTGACGCTGAAAAAATGTGTTATCTCCTAGAACGGGATTTGCATGTTATCGTTTCGAATCCTGAGGAAGCAGATGCGATAGTAATAAATACATGCGGATTTATCGACAAGGCTAAAGAAGAGAATATTGAGGCAATCCTGAATTACGCAAAGTTGAAAAAAAATAAGCCGGGGCTTAAGATTGTTGTTTCAGGTTGTCTTACGGAGCGTTATAAAAAAGACCTTCTGGATGCAATCCCTGAAATTGACGGGGCAGTGGGAGTAAGAGATCAATCTAAATTAATAGATGCATTGAAATGGTCCGGAAGAAAAGGTTCTCTTGCCGATGAGGGTCCATATAAAAATGAAGCTATTGGAGGGCGTAAACTTTACTTTTCCGGGCTGTTCTATTCTTACCTGAAGATATCGGAAGGCTGCAGCAGGTCCTGCTCATTCTGCGCAGTGCCGGGGATCAGGGGTATAGGGCAAAGCAGAACTGTTGAAGAGATAGTAAAAGAGGCTTCTGAACTAGCTGATGCGGGAATAAGGGAATTGATCATCATTTCGGAAGATACAATGTCTTACGGCATCGATTTATACAGGAAATTCTCTTTGAACGACCTGCTTGAGGAACTGCTTAAGATTGGATTCAGCTGGATCAGGCTGATGTATCTATATCCTGATAAAGAAGTGCAGAAAGTGGCTCAATATATTGCGTCCGACAGAAGGCTGTGCAAGTATTTAGACATGCCTTTTCAGCATGTATCCCGGTCAATTCTAACAAGAATGAAGAGGGCCGGCGGGTATGATGAATACCTCTTGCTTTTGAAAAGAATCAGGGAAATATGTCCTGAAATAAGGATAAGAAGTTCCTTTATAAGCGGATATCCGGGAGAAACTGAAAATGATCATGAGGAATTGAAATCTTTTCTCCGGGAGGCAACTCTTGACAGGGTCGGATTTTTCGAGTATTCTGATGAGGAAAGTACGCCTGCTTTTTTTGAAAAGCACAAGTTAGGGTCCACTGAGAAAAAAATGAGGGTGAATGATCTGGCCGCCGTTCAGGAAGATATTTCAATAAAAAGACTTTCAGCCCTTGCAGGCAGGGAGATAATCTGCATAAATGACGGCCAGGTAATTAACGAGGGAGGAAAAGAATATTTGCTGCTCAGGAGCGAATATGACGCTCCTGACATTGACGGATATGTAAGGGTTGAAATTGATGATCCGGGCCTGATGGAAAAAGATTTTATTAGGGTGCTTGTCAAAGGACCTTTTTCAGAGCATGATCTTGAAGCAGTGGTCCTCCCAAGTTAATTTTACAAATTAATGAATTTTTAGTATTATTTTAAGATAAAGAAGGGCATGGAGAGTTTGATGAAATTTACATATACTCTTCCAAATATACTTACTCTGTTCAGGCTTATCCTTGTTCCTATTATCATATATTTTATCATTTTTGATTCTCTTATCAATATATGCTTTGCTTTTATTTTTTATGCAGTATCGGCGCTTACTGATTATTTTGACGGTAAACTTGCCAGAAGACTGAACCAGAAATCTGATTTTGGCGAGCAATTTGATCCTCTGGCGGACAAAATACTGGTCTGGAGCGTTTTTACCGCATTAAGTTTCAAGGAAGGTCTCTTTATTCCCATCTGGCTTATCCTTTTTTTATTGGCAAGGGATTTTTATGTTACATGGCTGAGGTCATACTCGCATAAAAAAAATATCTCTTTTAAAACATCAATGATAGCAAAGGCTAAAACAATGGTTCAGATGATTGTTGGTGCAACCATTATCGGATACCTTATCTTCACCCTCGTACTGAAAGACTCTTTAAAATTAAGCAGCATAAATTACAGTGAAGTGTGGAAGGCTGCTCTTCCGTCCTATTACGGATATATCGTTTACCTTCCTGTTATATTGACTTATTTAACTGTGATTTTTACCATATACACCGCTTTTGACTATTACATGTGCTATAAGAGGTCTTTAAAAAGTGGATAAAATTGTTGGTAAAAAAATTAAAGAGATGGTAGCGACAAGTTTTTTTGTCGGCTACTCACCATTTATGCCTGGCACTATGGGAACCCTTGTCGGAGTTGCTCTATATATTTTTTTAAGTACATTTACGATCTACTTTTATATATTGGTTATAGCGGTCCTTTTAGTTATAGCTGTGTGGGTCAGTGATTACGCTGAAAAGCATATATTCAAAATAAAAGACGCGCCCCACATCGTCATTGATGAAACTGTCGGTTTTCTTATAGCGATGACTTCTTTCACATTTGACAGGTCTCTTGAGAGTATTAAATATCTGGTAATTGGATTCATTCTTTTCCGTGCCTTCGATATATTCAAGCCTTATCCTATCAGGGATTCACAAAAAATCGAAGGCGGATTCGGCATCGTTATCGATGATTTTCTCGCTGCTGTTTATACAAATCTTTTTCTTCAATTCCTGAGGATCTTCCGCTTTTTCAAACTGTAAGTCTGACTTAAGTTTTAAAAGGAGTAGCATATGTACAGGCCTGAAATAAAGGTTTTAGACTGTTCGATCAGGGATGGGGGTTTGATAAATAAGTGGCAGTTCAGCGATGAATTCGTAAGGGACACATTGAAAGCCGTTTCAGATGCCGGTGTGGATTATATGGAAATCGGATATAAAGCCTCAAAAGAGCAGTTCGATCCTAAAGAGTTCGGGAAATGGCGTTTCTGCGTTGATGAAGACGTGAAGAGGCTGATCGACGGTGTGGAATTAAAAACTAAACTGGCATGCATGGTAGACATAGGAAGGGTGGAGGAAAAGGATATTCTCCCGAAAAGTGAGTCGCCGTTCGATATGATCAGGGTGGCCTGTTATGCAAAGGATGTGGACAAGGCGATAAAACTTACTGATATCATAATGAGCAAGGGATACCAGACAACAGTTAATATAATGGCTGTTTCTACAAACCTTGAGAGGGAGATAGACGAGGCGCTAAATGATCTTGCCAAGACTGATATTCCCATTGTTTATGTTGTTGATTCATACGGAGCGATGTATTCAGAGGATGTAACTTTTTTAGTTAAAAAATACCTGCTTTCTATGCCAGGAAAAACCGTCGGGATTCATACCCATAATAACAGACAGCTTGCCTTTGGAAATACCATACAGGCTGTTATTGACGGTGCAAACATGCTCGATGCCTCGGTTTACGGAATTGGCCGCGGACCTGGGAACTGCTGCCTGGAATTATTATTAAGTTTTCTTCAAAATCCAAAATTCAATCTGAGACCGTTGCTGAAACTCATCCAGGACCATTTCCTTCCGCTCAGGGAAAAGATAGAGTGGGGTTATATAATACCTTACATGATTACCGGCATGCTCAATGAACATCCCCGAATCGCCATAGCTTTCAGGGATTCGAAGGAAAAGGACAATTTTGCAAAATTTTACGATATGCTGACTACGCCCGAACCTGAAGATATTATTAAACCAATCATCTAATTTACCTGAATGCCGGTAGCCGCCAGCAGATTCTTGACCCTTGCGGCATTTTGCTGGGCTGCCGTATATGAGGGGTAGAATTTAAGAGCGACCTGGTAGTATTTATATGCTTCCTGAAGTTCATGTATTGATTCAACTGCCATTGCCAGATTGTTATAGAATATGCTTTTATCAGCGGCAGGGTTATTAACACCGAAAAATATTGCCGCCTTAAAAGCTGATTCGGCCTGATTGAAATTTGACATTTTAAGCAGCATCAATCCGATGCTGTTATAAATACCGGGTTCTGTTGGCAGCAGCATAAGGGCGAACTGATATGATATGAGCGCATTCTGATAATCGCCCATATACTTATTCTCATCTCCCACAACCATGCACCAATCGACAGTGCGGCCGATATTTTGAATAGCCCTGAGTGCCGTTTTCATTCTTTCTTTATGTTTTCCGGAGTTATAATAATAAATAATAAGACGGTTATAGAGGTCTCCTCTTTTAGGATTAGCGTCTATTGCGGCAAGAAGCCTGTTTTCTTCACTTATCGGAGGCTGTATTTCTGGTTTTTTCACCGGCGCCTGTATCAGCGGCTGAGTCTGAGGCTGTTTTACCGGTTCTATTTTATTCGTTGGCTGAGCGGGGGTTTCTGTTTTTTTTATTTCCATTGAAGTTGATGAAGAGGATTGAGAGGTATTTTCATTCGTTTTTTCCTGAATTGTGGATTCGCTGCTGCTCTGACTTTCTGATGAATTCTCATCCTGGGAATAGGCCCTTATACCGGTGATCAAGATCAATATTGCTGCAGAAATTATTAACTTATTCATTAAAGTCTCCTCCGGTGGACTTATCTTTGAGAAGAATAATATTATACTACAAAATCAAAAAAATTCAATTAATTATTTTTTGCGCTGCAATTTTATCCGCTGTAAAATATATTGTTTTAATTTGACGGTAAAAAGTGTATAGCAGCTATACACTTTAAATTGATATAAATTTTATCTTATTCTCTGAGATGTCTTTTCTTTTGTCTTGCCGAAGAGGGGACTTGAACCCCTATGAGATTGCTCCCACTGGATTTTGAGTCCAGCGCGTCTGCCAGTTCCGCCACTTCGGCTGATTTTTATTATTTTATTTTAATTAACGGTAATTT
>CAYPRX010000029.1:0-4899 GCA_964413265.1 uncultured Brevinematales bacterium | reverse complement strand
ATCAGTATGCGCGTGGGCTTTTATTTTCGGCTGTTTTTTTCTTTCCTTTCTATTAATTCTTCCTCTCGCAGCAATATTTATGATTTTATTCGGAAAATTCCGAAAGATTTTCTTTGTCGCTGGAACAGTCTGCTATATCATACTCTTGATCCTGACTTATAAAGTTCCTATCTCCGAGATTAATGCCGGCATAAACCGATTGTCAACGAAGATCCATAAATCAAATGAGGCCAGCTCATTAAACCTGAAAGAGAAAATCGGGGTATATGGTCTCAATATCATTATGGGTTTAGCCGCATTTCCGGTATATCCTGAGGCTTCTCTTGAAACATTATTTTTGATTTTTCCCGCTCCGAAAGGGGAAAGCCGGATATTTCATTCTAATTTTGCTGAAAGATCGGATTTAGTGAGGCATAAAATATATGACTTTAATATACTCCTGAATTCCCGGAAGGAAAATATTGTATTATTCGGTCCTGAGAGATTGAAATGGAGGGATGAAGCGTATAAAAAATTCGGATCTGCGGAGGAGAGGGTTGCTCTTGCATTGAATAGCGGTGACTTGACCATAAATGCTCAGAGATCAGGAGGCGGCTGGAAGGAGCTTGTTTCCATCAGGGTAAAGGTTAAATACATGCAATATTCACAGACTTTGATCCTCAGCGACCCTGAACTGATCGTTGATGAAGGTCTTTTCAGAGTTCTGGAAGACTGCGGCTGGCTGCAGCCCTACTATGCCGTATGGGTTTATGAAAAAGAGATTTAACGGCAAATATCAACATGTCTACGGTTCGTTTAGAATTTCCTCTAATTCACTTTGTCGTATGATTTTATGCTCAATATTAGGAAGAAAAATTGCGAGGATTCCGATCAGGGGAAGGAAAGCGCATAATTGATAAACAAAGTTTACACTTGTTTTGTCTGCAACCAGGCCGAGCACTGCGGAACCGATCCCTCCAATACCGAATGCCAGCCCGAAAAAAAGTCCTGATATAAGACCTACCTTTCCTGGTATCAGCTCATGTGCGAAAACAAGTATGGCTGAAAAGGCCGATGAAAGAATCAAGCCTATGCAAACCGATAGCAGCATGGTAACTGATAGACTTGCATAAGGCAAAAGCATGGTAAAAGGTGCTACTCCGAGTATTGAAATCCAGATAACATACTTACGTCCTATACGGTCACCAATCGGGCCTCCCAGAAGAGTGCCCGCAGCAACTGCAGCCTGGAAAATAAAAAGGTAGAACTGAGCGTTTTTTATAGTAACACCGAACTTACCTATCAGATAAAACATATAAAAATTGTTGATGCTTGAGAGATAGAAATATTTTGAAAAGATTAGAAGGATAAGTATGGTTATCGAAAAAACAACTGTCCTGCCTGAAACTGGAGAATTGAGTTTGGCAGGTCTGCTATTAGCATTCTCTTGAATTGTTTTTAATTTTGCCTTATACCAGTGCCCGACCTGTATCAATATAATGATGCCTGTCAGTGCGAAGATTGCAAACCAGGCAATATGAGTTCTTTGATTATTAACAATAACTAAAGCGGCGAGAAGTGGCCCTGATGAAGCTCCGGCATTTCCGCCCACCTGAAAAAAAGACTGTGCAAATCCTTTGCGTCCGCCTGAAGCCAGTTGAGCGATCCTTGAGGATTCAGGGTGAAAGATTGAGGAACCAGCTCCCACCATTGCCACGGAAAGCAGAAGAAGACCGAAGTTTCCGGCAATAGAAAGCATCATTAATCCAATTAATGTGAAACACATACCGCCTGCCAGTATATATGGCATTGGCCTCCTGTCGGCATATGCTCCAACAAGAGGCTGAAGGATGGAAGCTGTTAACTGGTAAACAAAAGTAATGAGGCCGATCTGCACATAGCTGAGTTTAAAAGAAAGCTTTAAGATAGGGTATACAGCGAGTATAAGCGACTGCATTGAGTCATTTAAAAAATGGCAGATGCTTACGGCTGCAAGCACTGTTATTATGGTTTTATTGACTTTCCCCGGGCTCATATGATGAAAAATTCCTTTTAAATATTATGCGGGATAACCGATTGTTTGCCCGAAGAGGACATGCTGGTCGGATCTTAATTTTAGCTTTTGCTCAAGCTCTTTCCTGTTGCAGTTATGGAACCATGATGCCAGGCCGATCGACGCCGCGTATAAATAAACATTACCGGCGATCAAGCCGGTATCAACAAAATAATATGATTTCTGAACTTCGGGATCATGCAGCCCCGGTTCCTGGAAGCCTGACGTATGGACGAGCTTATCCACATCGGCAACATAAATAAGATTCAGAGGAGTTCCTGTAATCATCTCAGACTGCCCCACATTTATAGACAGATGGCGTAGATCTCCTGCGGCGACTTGAATAAGACAGTTTTTAAATGCATCATATAAGAAAATACCTTCCTCCATGACTGCGAAAATATCAATTTCCTGGGAGTTGCTGGCCGATGCGGCAGTCCTTCCGGCAATCCTGAAAGGTCCTTTTTCCCGATTCACTCCATTGGCGGCCCAGAGTAAATTTGAAATTATCTGGAGAGGAATTTTTTTATCGCTTATTTCACGGACCGTTTCCCTTTTCTTTAATACGATGAATACGGTGTCGGTTTTATTCGATTTCGGCGCTGGCAGTTCAATCATACTTTTTCCAATTTTAAGAGCCATAAAGACCTCCATGCTTTTCTACATATTCATTCCAGAGCAAACGGTTTTGTTTAAGTAGTTCCGGAATGTCCAGGTTATAGGGACATCTGCCGACACAGGTTCTGCACTCTGTACAATTTTCAGATTGCAGCATATCCTTGTTAACCATTGAAAAAGCCCTTTCAAGGGGCATTCTTTTGATAAACGAGCTGACGACCAGTACTGTGCTGATTCTGATATTCTCGGGGCATGGCTGGCAGTAATCGCACCTGTGACACCATGTACCACCGACTTCTTTTCGTATATTCTCCATAGCCTCCTTATCCGATTCGGAAAGGGGGGCCGACCTTTCAAGGATTTCCGCTATTTCCTTCATTTCACCGAGTTTTTCGATTCCGGGATCTGGGACAATGTCTTCAAACTGGAAAAGATATTTAAAGCAAAGTTCTGCGTTATTCAAAAGTCCTCCGCCCAGCGGTTTCATTGCGATGAATCCCATTTTCATTTTTTTAGCAAGAGGTATTATCTCTTCTTCCGCCTGTCTGTCTATAAAATTATAAGGAACCTGAACAGAATAGAAGTTGCCGGTCAGCATCACTTTTTTTGCAATACTCATAGTATGTGAGCTGAATCCTGGGTATCTTACTTTGCCCTCCATGACGGCCTGCATCAGACCTTCATAAGCCCCGCCTTTTCCCATTACGGCTTCAAATTTTTCTTCAGTGCTGACATTGTGGAGCTGATAGATATCAATATAATCGGTTTTCAGCTTGATTAAAGAATTATCTATATGCTTTAAAATAGTCTCCTTATCGCTTGCAGTCGACTTTGTCGCAAGTACCAGTTCATGCCTTGGGATGCCGTCAATCGCCAGGCCGATTTTTTCCTGGCTGTCGGCATATGCTGTTGCAGTATCTATAAAATTTATTCCCAGGTTCAGGGATTCTTTTACCACTTCTACTGCCAGTGACGTTGAAATCCGCATGATCGGAATTCCGCCGAAAGCTATTCTGCTGACTAGCAGGCCGGTTTTGCCGAAAATTACCTTCTTCATATATCCTCTCAAATCATCTTTCCTGATCAGGATATTAAATGTTTCAATTTTTGTCAATAAAGGGAAAACCGGTCAGGGGATGAATTGCCCCATTCTCCCGGAGAGGCCATGCCTCACTGCCATTATAAGAATTTTAGCCTTTCCGCTGTTCCTCTTTATCAGCAACTGGTAAACAATCCTGGCTGTGTCAATAATAAGGACCACAGACAGTGAAATAAATTTTTTCAGCGCCCTGTAGTTCTTTTTTATAAAATAGATCTGGTTTCTAGTAAAATAGTATTTTATGTTTATCTGCTCGTCATGCCCGGTCGTTGCGGAAACCTTGTGATAGATTTTTGAAGCCGGTATATAATAGAAACTACAGCCTGCCGCCTTTAGCCTGACCGCCCAGTCGCTCTCGTCGTAATAGAGGAAATATTTATCATCCATCAGGCCTGCCCTTTTCACTGTATCGGTTCTCAGGGCTAAAAGGCAGCCTGTAATATAATCGAGTTTTAGTGGTCCGGGCGGAAGGGAAAACGGGTCGAGATCTACTCCGTAATGGCTGGAGCTGGCCGTGAGCCAGTGCATGCGGCCTCCGCCGGCGGCCCATATCTTCTCAGGGCGGCTGTAATAACATATGGTACCGCCTGCAGCACCGTTATTCATATCTTTTCCGAGAAAATCGGCGAGCGGCGTCAGGAAGCCCGGTTCAACAACAGTGTCGTTATTCAGAAGGACCAGAATGCCCGCTTGGTTATCAATGGCGAACCGGAGAGCCTCATTATTGCCGCCGGGGAATCCGAGATTAGACCCGCCCTGGATAAAATAAAGGAGTGGATTTTTACAGTTCTCACTGATAATCATTCCGCTGCCGTCAAGCATCCGGTAGGGCAGGGGTTTTTTCAGGGGAGGAATTACAAGATGTTCAAGAGGGCCTTTTTCAATTTCAAAGTTTTCTCTTCCGTCAGCCCAGGCAGTTAGATGCTCAAGCGACTCGTCAGTCGAACCATTATCGTATACGACCACGAAATAGTCAGGATAGTCATTTCTAAGAAGGCTTTCTAGACATTCGATAGTGTCACGCCAGAAGTTGTAGCTGATGACAATGACAGCGGCCTTTTTGTTCATCGCGCCTATATTAATGGAGAAGTGGCAATTAATCAAGGCTGAGTGTACTCATCCTTGCGAATTCGCCATAATACTCTTCAAT
>CAYPRX010000028.1:0-1506 GCA_964413265.1 uncultured Brevinematales bacterium | reverse complement strand
TTTTTATAAGCAATACCCGTTTTTTTAATTCTTAGAGTATTATATATATTTGTAAATCCATTTCCCAAGTCCGAGGCCTTTCTGATGCGGCCATAATTGTCATAAACCCAATTTATATAACCTGATAATTCCATTAACCTTTTATTTAAGGAAAGGGGAATAAAAATCAGATATTTGTTATTGCAAGTTTCAGGGTTTGCGGGAAAATAAATTTCATTTTGGAATGTTTTATACTTGATGTTTGAGTTCTGCAGAACTATTCCATGAAACGGACAAACTATAACTCCCGGAGTATTATGAATCCTGTGCCAATAAAATTCTCCGAATTTCTTCATGTCCTCCCGGCAGCATGCGGGACAATATCTTAATTTTGAAAATTCGTTTGCAGAAAAGTGCATAATGCCTAATTTAAATCGAATATAACTGCGGTCAAGACCTCTCATGTCTTCATATGCATCGTTTACTCGATCATCAGGTAAAAAGGCCGTATAATAAGGGAATAGAGTGTGTTCCATGATTATTTCATTTTCAGTTAAGGAGTTATTTTCAGGAATTCTTTCAACGAGTCTGTCAATATGGCAAGGCATATCGATTACCGCATGCAATTTATCTTTCCCGAATAATTCCCCGGAAGTTAGCCCAAAGGATAGATTTCCGCTTCTGATGTGGTATCTTGCTATCGTAGAATAAATCAGCTCGTCAGGATAAGGCTGAGGGAAAAAACATACCATTTAATTGTTAGATGAACACGTTCGGATTCAATTCGATCTCAGATTTATCTAATTCTATATTCATCTTCTTTCCCGACTTTTCAGTCTTTTGCTTATTCTTACTTTTCGCTTTATTACTTTTATATGATTTTTTGACCTTTGTGTTCCCTCTTTTATCGGATTTATTTTGCTGAGTCGATTTCTTTTCTTCTTTTTCTTTCATTACGCTTTCCATTAGCCGTTTCTTAAAAATTTCATCTTCATATTTATTCCTGAAATTATCAATGCTGTAATGCCTGAAATCCTCAATTTTATTTATTTTATTTATATCCCCGGTCCTTAATTTTGCAAGCATCGGCTCTTCATAAATCAATCCTTCAGCATACGCTTCACTAACAATTTCAGGGGTAATTTTTTCTTCATTTTTAGAAATTGCCACCATCTGCGACATCGCAAATAATTTAACGGTGATTTCCACAATGCCCTGGGTTAAATAATAGAATAAATCGGACATTTGATTGTCCAGTTTGACGAATTTCCTGGTCCATTGATAACGCCAAAGCGCATCCATAAATACCTTCCAGTCAATGTCTTTTTTCATATTTTCCCAGATTATGCCTCCCTGCTGTCCGCTGCTTCGCCTTGCTATTCTGAATTCTTTGGTTAAAATGGGGATCACTTTATTTGTTCCAATTAATATTACAGGCAGTCCGATTGTATTGACCAGGTTAACAAAGAAGTTCAGCATTTTTTCAGCTCCACCGCTTTTTGAGTAACTTAAATGCTGGATTTCATC
>CAYPRX010000027.1:0-4099 GCA_964413265.1 uncultured Brevinematales bacterium | reverse complement strand
ATGAGAGGGATCAGGACGGTATGGAAGAAAAACTTTACTTCTTTCTGCCGGTAGTATTATTTTTGCTGCAGCCGATGTACAGTGAAAGCTGGTTCCAGGCCATGGCTTCCGTTTCAGGCTTTTATGCAGTGGCTTTCGGAATCACCGCATTACTGATACTTGACAGAAAGCCATGGAACAACTGGATATGGATGATCCTTGCCTTCATAATCGGGACGATGGGCTATTTTTCTCACAGGGAGGGTTTAAGTTTTTTAATCGCCGGTACTATCCTTTTACTATTCAAAGGAAGCAGGGTTCAGGCGGCAGTATGGACTCTATTATCAGGTTTTATATTTTTATTTTATCAATACTATAGAACAAATATGACGGGTATTTATTCCTTTTCTTTCAGCATTCATAACATGATCCTTTCAATTGCTTACTTATTCACTTTTATCGGCAATAATTTCGGAATTAACGCCGGATCAGACTATGTAAGACATTTTCCATTATTCATTTATAAAATAATCTCATTTTTACCTGTTGCTGCCGGAATTGTGACTTTCATTTACATTACTTTTCTTGCTGTAAAAAGATACGACAGGAAGAATCCTTTCATTTCATCCATAATAATAGCCTTACTGATTATAGCTCTGGGAGCATCGTTATACAGGGATAATACCGGAGATGCACTGGTTTCGCGTTACCGCATAGTAACTATATTTTTCATAATAACAATTTATATTTCGTCATTGGAAATAATTGAAAACAAGGAAATAAAAAAATGGGTAGCGCGGCTGTTCGTCATATTCGGATTACTCTTTTCCACGACAGCATACCTGTTAAAAATCAAACCGATCACCCAGCACAAATATGAACTGGTCGAAAGTTTTAAAAAATATCAGCAAACCGGCGGGGGGCTGGAAAGCGGCGCCGGATTGCCCTTCACTTCAAAAGCTCAAAATCCGGAATCGATACTTAAGGAATCGATCCGCAAAAATATATGGAAGATACCTGGTAAATATTAGCTAAGGCTTGAGTCTAATTGCCCGGAGCTTTTTTTACCCTGATGGTTTTGAGTTTATAAAATGAGGCCGGAACTCCATTTTCCCAGTTAAGGTTTGTATTCTCAGTAATGTCGTTAATATAGATCATCCTGGGCGGCTCTGGGTAAGGATCGACTACGACATCATAAATTCCTGATGCTTTACACTCCTCTATCTTTTTCTCTCTTTCATGCCAAGCGGACCCTATTCTGTAGCCTTTTTGCAGGCAGTCAATCCCGTCAATGAAAAGGACAATAAATAAAGTGAAAAAAAGAATGGATGTGATATGACCGGGCAGAGGATTCTCTTCAGAAGCTTTTAAAAGCGAGGCAAAAGCTAAAATCAGCAGAAAGAGGGGAATAAAATATGTTCTGTATATTCCCCACATATCTGCACCCAGCCAGTCTGGTGATAAAAAAAGAAATGGCCAGGTGGAAAGAAGAGAAAATATCAGCCATACTTCAAAGGAAAAACGGTTAAATATGCCCTTTGCATTATTTTTTAAGGTCTTTAAATTCATTGAAAGTGTGGCAAAAATGAGCAGGTAAGGCAGCAGCCTCTCCCGGATGCTGTTTAAATATAATCTTTCCAGATAGATGAGATAATTTAATATTTTATCTTCAATACCTTTAAAATTAAAATTAAGAGCATAGGCTTTTGTGCTTCCAAGTCTGTTAAAATTACCGGGCGCTGTAAATACAATGATCGTCCCGATTAAAAAACCTGCGGCCCCTGCATAGAGCCATAGAGGCCTTTCGCTTTTTTTAGTATCTGCAAGCCAGATTGCAATAAAGAAAAGGACAGGAAGCGACATCTGTTCATGAAAACCGGATGAAACAAAGGCAAAAAGAAAGAAACCGACAGAAAAAAGAATATTTGAACTGGCCTTATTTGTTGAATAAGGCTCCCATGATACTCCGTTAGTCAAATGAAATCTGTATGGGAGTAAAAAAAGCAGACAGAAGAAAACCGAATAAAGGTAGGTCGTGCTTCCTGCTACAATTGAAATGGAGGGAGCGAGAATGTTCCCGATCCCAAGCCAGAGGGATGATAAAATGAGGAGAAAAGCGAAAATGCTGTATCTAGTTAACGGCACCAACTTGCCCGAAGTCAATACAAGTGAGAGATAAATACAAAACAAAAACATCAGTGTTCTTATTATTATGAATATGCTGAATGTGGTATTATTAAATACTGCCAGTGCGCTGATTAAAATATGCGAGAAGCGTCCTGAAAAGTTAATGTAAGCAAAACGAAGATGAAACTGGTAGCGCGCGAAATCATCCCTCATCCTCGGCTGAAAGACCCATACGATCATGACCATCAGCAATATGATGAATAAAGGAATAAGATATTGCATTGTTCCGGATCTAACAGTATCTGTAAGAAGCGTTATCGCTAAAAAGAAGAATGTAATTATTAGAAAACATATTAAAATCAAGGGTAAAAAACCTGATATGATCCTGAAATCAGACAAATTACGGTCTAATATTATGAATATTACAGCTGTAATGAAAATTACAGTCAAATAATTAAGAGATTTTTTGTTTAAAAACAATGTATATATTTCCCGAATCTGACTGTAAACAGAATTTTCCTGTTTCATTAAAGTAACACCCCTTTCAGATCCTTATGCAAACCGAGGATAATATTGAAATAATGGCTGATGAATGCCCTGATCCTTAAAAATAAAGCCTTTCGGGAGGAAATGATGCCATGCTCTTTCAGAAGGCTGTAATACTCAATGGCGGATTCAAGCGAAGAGGATGCCCCGTCCGTCCTGAAATTGGCAATGACCCGTTCCATCCGGATAAAAGGGACATTGTTTTCGAACAATCTCAGCATGAGATCATGATCAGATACACAACGGTATTTAAGGTCAAACAGGCCGTAACGCTCATATAAGGATCTGGGAACAAAACTTCCGGGGTGCGGGATCATATAATTCGAGAGAAAACCATGATGATAGGCCATTATCATTAACTCATGTCCGTCCTTTATATAACGGAGAAGTCCGTAAACGACGGATCCGGGATGCTTCATGTATTCATGAATTACCGAAGCCACGGCATCGTTTTCATAATAATCATCGCTGTTAATGATGCCGATAATTTCACCGCGGCTTTTCCGGATCCCTTTATTCATCGCATCATAGATTCCAGAATCCGGTTCGCTGACCCAATAAGTAATTCTATCTTTATATTTCTTAATAATATCAAGAGTCCCGTCTTTTGAGCCGCCGTCGATCACAATATATTCGATATTTCTGTAAGTCTGGTTGACAACGCTCAGAATCGTCTGCTCAATTGTTTTAACACCGTCATAGACAACAGTAATGACCGACACCAATGGAGAAACGGAGCCGGTGGATGTATTTTCTTGTGAAACCATTATTTTTTCACTAAACAGTAAAATAGCTGTTAATAATATAATTATGGCTCAAGTTTGTCAATTTTAACCGTTTTTAAACCCTTTAATGAGCAATGGGCATGGATTTGCTCAAAACCCGTTTTTTCATTAAAATATATAACTCCTGCAGGAGTAATAGATGCTATTTAAAATCAATACTTCAAACATTAAGGTAATTATGAGATATCCCTTCAGAATTATAAGGCGGACTGCAAAAACCCTTGTATTTTCTCCCCTCCTGAATATTAAAATTTTTCTTACAAGAAATAATATCATTCACCCATATGGAAAGGAATTTTTAACCGGTTCGAGCGGCAACGAAAAAATTCTAAAAATACTCCAGGAAAAAGGTCCATTCATGGTCACAAGGATCGGTTCTGTAGAAATGAGCTGCATTTATTTTTATTTCAGGCACAGGAATAAAAAAATCAGCTACCCCGGATTAGTCAGAAAAGAAATGTCAAACCCCGCCGGGTTTTTCCCGAACGACGATGAAAATCTTGACAGGTTTTCAGAGTTGTTTCTGGAGCGTATTGAGGATACCGACATCATGGGAGTATGGTTTAACAGGGGCGAAGATTTTATCTGCAGGCGTTTTTGCAGAGGAGCCGTCATTACCGAGTTGAGAGCGCTTGAACCTTATTACTATAATAACCCATGGA
>CAYPRX010000026.1:0-1920 GCA_964413265.1 uncultured Brevinematales bacterium | reverse complement strand
GGCTACAAGACCTACTTTCAGGAGGTTTTTAGTTACTGCACCCTATCGGGCACAATTCCTAATCCTGTAATAAGATGTTTATCAATAATTAAATACTTATTTTGAGTTTTTGGGACTGCCCTTAAACTAAACCTTCAAAATTTCAGGATATAATTCTTTCAAGACATTAATAAATATTTTTTTTGAGTTATGCCAGGTTGTATTGTAAAATTCAGCCCATTTTTCGCTAACAGTAAAAAATACAATTACAGGAATTGTAAGAAAGAAAAATATTTTAATTAGAAATTTTACATTATAACTTATATTCCAACCCCCGGATTTTAACTTCTCCATAATTTTCTGGAAAATAGAATCTAAGAGCTCAAAGAGGAAAAAGTCGTTTGTTCCTAATTTTAGACCTTCAATGGTAATAACCCTAAAAATATTCCTTTTTTCAAAAATAACTTCAATTAAGGTGTCAATAATTTTATTCAGTTCGTCCTGAGAAAGTGAATCAATATTGTTCAAAATAGTTTCTACTTGAAGCGAGGTGTCATGGATATGTTTTTGAATAAGTTCCTTCAACAGGGATTCCTTACTATTGAAATAATAATAAAGAACAGATTTATTTAACCCTGATTTTCTCGCTATTTCATCCACTCCGGCTCCGTCATAACCCTTTTCTGCAAAAATACGCTCAGCTGCTTCTAGAACTTTGTTTTTTGAAGAGTTGTCTATTTTGTTAATATTGTCTTTCTTCTTGCGAGGCATAATTTCTCTTTAATAAAAATAATTGGTTATATTACTCTAAATATTACAGAATATCGTCATTTAAATACGTTTCTTGAATTATTGCACCTAACAACATATATTATGACACTATTAACTATTTCATGCAACTGACCAATGCACTGGAACTAGTATAAAGCTGAAGCTGCGAGTTCATTGAATTATAACATAATCCTGAAAATGAAAAGAGGGCAGGCATTGAAATATTTTTTTAATTAATATAAATTATGATTATAATAATAAAGTCCTTTATGATATTCAGCTTTTTAAGAGTTATGATTGTTGAATATATTAATACTCCCTTAAATTTGGTCTACCTGAGGAGTTAGTTTATAATATCGCGATAGCACAAAAATGACAAAAAAAATCATAGCCTCTGTCTATCATTCAGATTATTTCAAGTTTTTTTCAAAAAAATCCCTGTTTCACTCTGTCAGCTATGTGTCAGTAAAATTATTCAAGGTTTGCATATCTTCATATCCTGTATGAAAATCCGATCCCCCTGAATCCCTCCTCCTCCGGTCATATATAATTCTATACATATCAATAAGTTACGAGATAATTTTGGCTGAATTGGCTCTTTTGGATGTTTCAATCAGTCCTCTGATTTTTTTGCGACAGCATTAGCCTGGATTTCACAACAAGAATTAAATGCACCCCATTTTTTGTATAGAAAATCAATTAAATTAAGGTGAAATTTTGTCAACATATTTGCTGTAATTTATAAACATTGACAAATAATTTTTTTAAATTATTATTAGTTCTATCATTACTAGTAAAGAAAATGCACTCCTTTAAGAGATTTTTAAGCAGTAATGATAAAATAAAAGGGGGGAAGGTATGAAAAAAATTGTTATAGCTATTTCTATCATTTTGCTGACATTAATAACAGGACAGATTTACAGCCGGGCTGCCGATGACTATTATCCGGACGATACATGGCTGACATCCTCGCCTGAAGCTCAGGGGATGAATTCGGAATACCTGACCCGGATGCTTAATTCAATTAAATCAAGTGAAATACACAGCGTAATTATTATAAGACATGGTTACTTGGTCCTGGAAGCATACTCAGAACCATTCGGAAGGGATGAGCTACATATACTCAAATCATGCTCCAAGAGCGTAACTTCCGCACTGATCGGCATAGCC
>CAYPRX010000025.1:0-2795 GCA_964413265.1 uncultured Brevinematales bacterium | reverse complement strand
GATAAAATAAATAATGGTCCGGAAGTCTGTATTTTGCTCTTACATCCTCAAGGTAATCATTTGAACAGGAAAAATGCATAAAAGCCTTTGGCGGGGGTGATTGTATCACTTTGATCCTGTTTTCAGTTACATGCAGAAAATTGATTATATCATTTTTCACATTTTCGGATTCGCATAATATGCATGAGGCCGACTTTGCTATCGACCTGTTTACAAGCATTCTTTTTTTCAATTCACCTTTAGAAAAAAATTGGGGATAATATCTTTCCTGCATGTCATGTATTGTAGCTATATATGGCTTTTTAAGCCAGAAATGGGGATAAATATCATTGACAGGTGAAATAAAAAAATCAACCCCCGCGAACCATTCCCTTTCTTTCCGGCTCAGAATAATCGAAGAGGGGATATTAAACCATAAAAGTATTTTTCGCAGTGTTTTACGTATCAGGCCGGTCTCGGCTGGATTTATCATTTTAACTGTGAAATTCGGACTTTTCAGATCCAGTTCATTATGACTTGTAAAAATCATATAATTATTCTTATCGCTGGCCAGAGCATCCAGGATTGATTGAGTGTACTGAAAAGTGCCTCCGCAGCTTCGGGAAGTAAGAGCTATTACTCCAATCCTAGCCAATCTTATCCCTCTCAAGCAGTTCTTTTATCTTTTCACATATGTATTTGATATCATCACCAGAAATGTTGAAGAAGGTCGGCAGGTTGATGCCTGTTTTGTAAACAATATGGGTTACTGGCGTATCCGATTTATCGTATATTCCCATATCGGAAATTGGATAAAAATAGGGCCTGGTATCGATTCCGGAATCCCTGAGTTCATTCATGAAGATTTTTCTTTTGGCATCGTCCCAGCTTTTCACTTCCATGCAGACCATCCAGTAAACATTTCTTGCCCATCCCGCGGTGTAATTCAACCGGACCCCGGGGATCTGTCCTAAATATTCTTTATACTGATCAAATATCTGTTTTCTTCTCTCGATAAGGCTGTCTATCCTTTCAAGCTGGGCAACTCCCAGAGCGGCCTGAAGGTTCGTAATACGAAAATTATATCCTGCCTCCATATGCCAGTATCTTTTTTCGCTGCTCATAGCATGATCCCTGAGCATTTTAGCCCTTTCATAGATCTCACTGCAGTTGGTTGTGATCATGCCCCCTTCTCCGGTTGTAATTATCTTGTTTCCATAAAAGCTGAAGGTTGCCGCATCGCCAAGCGAACCGGTTCTTTTGCCGTCGATCTCAGCTCCATGCGCTTCTGCGGCATCCTCTATTATAATAAGGTTGAATTTTTTTGCTGTTTTGCTGATCTCTGGCATGTTTGCGGGATGACCGTAGATGTGAACGGGTATTATCGCCCTTGTCTGGCTATTGATTGACTTTTCTATTTTGATTGGATCCATGCATAATGTATCCCTCTCAATATCTACCAGAACAGGTTTTGCCCCTGAATGTTTTACGGCATTGGCGGTAGCGATGAATGTGAAATCAGGGACTATAACCTCGTCGCCTTCTCCGATCCCATAGGAGGCTAATGCAAGTTCGATAGCTGCTGTGCCATTCATGACCGCAAGAGCGTGTTTTACACCGGTAAAAGCTGCAAATTTCTCCTCGAATTCAGTAATATATTTTCCTATCGACGAAACCCAGCCCGATGTGATAGCATCATTAACATAGTTTATTTCTTTTTCCGTAATGGAAGGCTCGGAAACCGGAATGAATTTTATCATTTATTATCCGTATGGCTTATTGTTTTTAAAGAACCATATTTTATATGAATTTCCCGATTACTTCAAATTATTTGTCTGAAACATTTTTGAGATAGAACCAAATAGACGATTTGTTATTTTAAACATATTCTGAATAATTTTTTAATTCTTCTCTTAGTCTTTGAGAAAAAATCTTCATTTGCAATTTTGTGAATAAATAGTAAAAAATTTTTATTAATGACATGCTCGGTTTTAACTCTGTCCGGAAAAAGGAAATGGTTCTGACAATCATCCCTATCGATCGTTTGTCTGTTTATCAATGCACAGCTGTCCTTATGTGTCCCGGAACCTTCTGAACCTATATTTTTAACTTTGGTTTTTACAGGATATAATGTCAGGCCATCATGCAGATATGCAGTGTAGTTAAATTTTATCGACCAGGATGAAATCTTTCCTTCCATCTGGTATTTCAAAAGCCTTGTCAGGTCATCGCCACCCTGATTGAATTTTTTAACCGCTTTCCTATCACCTATGAAATTATTATAATCTTTTATTTCCGGATCGAATTTTTCCCACGATCTTTTCCAGGTACCCCATCCCCATGATGATGTTCTTTGAAAGAAGTATCCATCGAAGTTATAATTTTTCGGGATAGTATAGGGGTAGCAGTAACCTGAAACGGAAAACACCTTAAAATTATCCTCATAAAAGTCAAGAGCATCATTCATATACAGGAGAAAATTTTTTGAAAAGATGAGGTCGTCTTCCAGAACAATGATTCTTGAATTGATTTTTATTACCTCGGTTATCCCTGAAATAATGGAATCATGAAGTCCTTTATTGTATCTATTTTCCGTGATGTGGATTTCACTGAAGCCGTCGATTCTGTGTATGTATTTCCTGACTGATTCTACATTTTCCCGGTCGCTGTCGAATTTTGCACCGTCAGAATATATGAAGAGCGCGCTCTTATCAGTAAGCGATGACTTTTTTAAAGACTCTACCGTTTTCCTCGTGTGAAAAGGCCTGTTATAGACGAACAGGACTATGGGGGCGATAGGCATGCCGTAATTCCTC
>CAYPRX010000024.1:0-1543 GCA_964413265.1 uncultured Brevinematales bacterium | reverse complement strand
ATTCGAGAGCAAATTCAGATAAAACGCTGATATAAGGATTTACAGCTTTTTCATGGCTTAGATCTTCATCTATGGCCTTTAAATACTCTTCAGTTATCTCAAGAGAAGAGAGTTTTTTAGACGATAATGCAGCGGAGAGTTCCTTCAGTGTAAGCCCTGTAATTTCTTTGTCACTCATTTTATGAACGTTCTCCTTTAAAGATTTTAATGAGATTGGAACGGTGCTGATAGATCAGAAGAAGGACCACCGGTATCGAAATGATCAGTATAAGCTTGCGTGACGGTTCGAACAGGAATTCGCAGAAGGGGAAAATCAGTGCGGCAATGCATGATGAAAGGCCGACACCCTTCTGAAGATCCTTAAAAAAGAGGTTTGATTTGCGCGAAGGTTCAAAAAAACGGGCAAGCAATAACGTAAGAACAAAAACCAGAATGCATACAGCCATTTCGTATGGCGCAATAAGTATGAAGGCTCCAAATCCGGTGGCAACACCCTTGCCGCCTTTAAAACCAAGGTATACGGGGAACATATGCCCGATAATTGCTGAAATACCTGCGAGAACCATGATACCGTCTCTGCCGATTAAAGTATGGATAAATGCCCCGGCCATGTAAACTGGAAAAGCTCCCTTGGCCATATCCAGAATAAATACGGGCAGGAAACCGGAAATAAACCCGAACTGCCTGCTGACATTTGTGGCTCCTATATTTTTTGAGCCGACATTCCTGATATCAATACCCCGTGCTCTAGAGTATAACAGTCCGAAAGGAATTGAACCAAGAAGGTAAGAAATGGCGCAAACTGCCGCAATTAAAATCATTGCATCTATCCTCCGGGCAGGAATATTATAAGAATAATTTATGAAAAAATAAAATCCTCATAGAATTAATTCGCAGCCGTCAATTATTATTTTGGATCAATCAGTCTATCCATGCCATAATAATAATATTAATATTACGGAGAACTGAGATGACTGTAAAAGACTATTATGTTCCGTTCGACCTCCTTGAAAGTTTCATGTCCGATGTTTTTATTGAACTTGGCGTTCCTGGAGAAGACGCAAGAACGGCATCAGAAATCCTGATAACCTCGGATAAAAGGGGTATTGAATCCCATGGCATTGCGAGAATGAAGGATTTCTACTACGATCGTATCAAAAATGGTACCCTTAACCCTGTTACAAATTTTGAAATAATAAAAGAAGGGCCTACGACGGCAGTCGTAGACGGTCATGACGGCCTGGGGCATGTAATAGCAAAGAAAGCTATGGAGATTGCCATAGGCAAAGCCAGAATATACGGCATGGGCATGACGGCTGTCCGCAATTCCAACCATTACGGGATAGCCGGATATTATGTTCTCCAGGCCATAAAAGAGGGGATGATGGGAATGACAGGGACAAATGCAAGGCCTGCCGTAGCGCCGACATTCGGGATTCAAAACATTTTCGGCACAAACCCTCTGACATTCGGCTTTCCGACAGATGAAGAATTTCCATTTGTTTATGACGCTGCAACTTCTCTGATCCAGCGGGGAAAGATT
>CAYPRX010000023.1:0-20503 GCA_964413265.1 uncultured Brevinematales bacterium | reverse complement strand
ATCGAGAAAAAAGCAAATGTCAACGCAGTTAATAATGACGGCAAAACGGCTTTGATATGGGCAGCATATCTTGGGAAAACTGATACGGTAAAAGCACTGATAGATGCGAAAGCCAGCCTCAACACAGTTGATAATGACGGCAATTCGGCTTTGTCTCTTGCCAAGGATGACATTATAAGTAACCTTTTGATAAAAGCAGGCGCAACGGAAAAATAAATTTTATTGACCTGCATGGATTCTCAATGAAAGATAACTTCTCCACATTGCTCGGGAAGTCAGAAATATCGGCTCTTATACTTCCCTCGCAAGGCGAAAATTCCTGTTGGACAAACAATACTTAATTAAATCACATCAATTTTTGTGAATATTTTAACACAATATTTTAATAATTATATGTAAAATGTTTAACAAAAATATAACTTATTAAACATTGACAGATAATTCTTTTAAAATTAAAATTCAATAAATTTGTACTTGACTAGTAATTATTTTATTTGCCAATAAATATTATGCACTACTTTAAAAAATTTTTAAAGGAAATGATAAAATGAAAAAAGAGGTGGTTGACAAAAACCTTGACCGGCGAGAATTTTTAATTAAAGCCGGCACTCTTCTTGTACCAACTCTTTCCCTGATCGGCGTGTCTTTGTTAAGATGATCTAATTCTCCTGGAAGCAAGGGTTCTAGCGGCGGTGGTGGTTCTAGCAGCAGTTCTAGTTGCAGCGGATGTTCGGGAACCTGCGCAGGGTCTTGCTTGGCAGGCTGCCAAAAGAGCTGCATTGGCTGCGTGGCAACCTGAATGTCAACCAGTACTTGAGGCTGCTCGACGACCTGCACGGGATCATGTTTAACAGGTTTCTTTGTAGGTTGCATAGGCTGCACGGGCTGTACGGGTAGCTGTACTGGAAGCTGCACGGGGAAATGCACTACAACGTGCACGGCAACCTGTCAAAGTGGCGGCAATATCCCTTCATAATAAATCTGCTAAAATAATTAGGACCTCTGTCTTTACTGGATAGAGGACATTATTTGATTATTTTCTAAGAATTAACCTACAATTTATAGCTTCTTGAGTTTATCAAAGGGGCAAGAGCAGTGCTAAAGACTTTTTTAAACTCCTAAAATAAAAAGGTGAGATTATGGACCCTGTAGAGAAAAAGAACTACCTGCTCGGTACGCCTCTGCCTCAATGGGAAGAAGGGCGGGCTAAAAATATAACCTTCATAGTTACCGAAGACTGCCAGCTCAGGTGCAGATACTGCTACCTTCATGGTAAAAACCGTACAAACAAAATGAGTTTCGAGGTAGCCAGGACTGCGATCGATTATTTCCTCAGGGAAAGGGATATATTTTACGAAAAGTCTGTCATCCTGGAATTTATAGGTGGTGAGCCGTTCCTGGAAATTGAGCTTATAGACAGGATCTGCGATTATTTCAAGACAAAAACTTATGAACTGGACCACCCCTGGTTCAACGATTACCGCTTCAGTTTTTCAACCAACGGAATTTTGTATGACGACGAAAGGGTGCAGAAATATATAAGCAAGAACAGGACCCATTTAAGCATAAGCATAACAATTGACGGAACGGCAAGAAAGCATGACTCCCAGAGAGTCTTTCCCGACGGAAGGGGATCATACAGTTATGTTGTGAAAAACATACCCCTGTGGGTAAAGCAGTTCCCAGAATCGGGAACGAAAGTTACCGTGGCCCATGATGATCTCCCGTATATAAAAGAAAGCGTTATACATCTTTGGGAGCTGGGGATACAAACTGTTCCAATTAATATAGTGTATGAGGACGTATGGACTGAGGGAGACTCCGAGATTTTCGAAAAAGAATTACGGGCCCTTGCTGATTATATAATTGAAAATGATATATACCGCGATAAGAACTTTTCCTTTTTTGCAAATACGCTTGGAAATCCATGCAGGGATGAACAGAACTGGTGCGGTGCGGGGAAGATGCTGGCCGTGGATTACGAGGGGAATTTTTATCCATGCATACGCTTCGCGCCATTTGCCATGGCTAAGCGCAAGGAAGGGCGTAAAATCGGAAGCATATACGAAGGGATAGACCAGAACAAGGTCCGGCCGTTCCTGGCGCTTACACGTTCAAGCCAGAGCACAAAGGAGTGCATAGAATGCGAGGTCGGGATGGGGTGCGCATGGTGCCAGGGTTTGAACTTCGACGAGGCTGAGACGGATACCATTTACCAGCGTGCCATCTTTCTCTGTGATATGCACAAGGCGAGAGTCCGGGCGAACAACTATTACTGGGATAAGCTCTACAGGGAAAAAGGGATTTCAAAATAATGGAAGAAAAGATGTTTAATTATATGATCATTTTAACAGAGAGGGCAGCTGTTCCTTTTTGTTACTATGAAAATCCCTATTATGCATCCGGGGAAAGCGAGCTTATACCGCTTGCAACCTTAAAAAAGGGGATTGATTTTGCAAAGGAAAATAATATGGCGGTCAATATAATCCTGGGGAAATCAAAGCTGCCTGTAAATTTCGAGGAAGAACTTAATACTGTGACCCATAGTAAAATAATCCCCATGGAATTAAGCAGGGCATATCCCGAAGCTGTCGCAGTGGCGGACATCAATGAGATTGATAGGGTTACAGGTTTTTTTGAGAACATCATTCTGAAGATCAGCAAAGAAGATATTGAGAAGCTGCCTGGCTGGTTCGAGCGGTCCTCGGCAAATATTAAAAGGCTGAATATCCATATTTCAAATATCAAGGATTTCAGCGAAAGTGATTATGCTGTATTCGATTCAGCAATGACAAAAACTGCCGGTAAAGCAGCAGAATCATACAGAAATAATAATTTCATTGAGATTAATACACTTTCGGACAGGCTGATGCTTGAAAAAATGAACAACTGCAATGCCGGGCTGGAGCATGTAACCCTTGCGCCGAATGGGATGTTTTATATCTGCCCTGGTTTTTATTATGATAAACCTGAAGAACCTGTAGGCGATCTGGAAAGCGGCGTATGCATTAAAAACAGCCAGCTTCTTGACCTCGAGCATGCCCCCATTTGTTCAATTTGCAGTGCATTTCACTGCAAACGCTGCGTGTATCTGAATAAAAAACTTACTCTGGAGATAAATACTCCTTCCCGGCAGCAGTGTGTTGTTTCCCATATAGAAAGGGAAAACTCGCGCCTTCTTCTGGAACAGTGCCGCGATATTTCTACTTTTACAGAGGTAAAGCCGATACAGAAACTGGATTATTATGATCCTCTGGATATTATTACAAAGAAAGTGGAGTTAGTAAAAGGGGAAGCTGTAGAGGAAACAGTTCGGGAGGCGGCACCCGATTTGACGAAAATGGAAAATCAGGTTATAAATAATCCTGAGAATAATTCCAATCAAACCAATTTTGAGAATGATGTAAAATTCCTGCTCTTAAAAATAATTGATATACAGCAGGAAATATTAAATGTACTGAGGGGTGAAAAGGATGAACATAATGCCGGATAATGAAGGTCATGTTAAAGTCGGCCAGGTAACGCCGGAAGAAAGAGATGAGATCAAATCCCTTTATGAAAGAAAAAACGGCATTACTGAGCTATTCCGCTCCCTGGTTACTGTTGAAGCGGCGGATCTTGAGAAAAGCAAACTTTATGAGAGACTTGTTAAAGATATGGGCGATATATCGATAAAGTTCCAGAACTGGTGGGATGAAAAGGCAAAAAAATACAACTGGGAAGGAAAGCCGGGCTTTAAATGGCAGATAGATTTCAACTCACGAGATATTTTTATGATAAAAGAATAGAAGGTATTGAGAAATGAGATTAACTGAAATTTTAGTAGTCATCCTGGTCATTATTCTTGTTTTCGGGGCATCAAGGATTCCAAATCTCGGCAAGTCGATTGGCGAGGGTTTTAAACAATTAAAAAGGGGCCTGCGTGAAGCAGACGAAGAGGAAAAGACAGCCAGAGAAAAAGAAAAGACCGCATCTAAACGTAAGAGAGTCAATAATATAAAAACAACAAAACCATCCAGATCAACCGCAAAAAGATCGTAAGGAATCAAAAAATAAGAATAAGGTATGAAAGGGAAAAACACCGAAGTGCCTTTCTGGGACCATGTAGTGGAACTGCGCAATCGTATGCTGTGGGTAGTATCGGGTGTACTGGCATTTGCGATAGCGGGTTATTTGATTTATCCCTATTTTGTACAAATAATTTCGGGAATTCTTGGCGAAAAGCTTTATATTAATACCATAGTAGAAGGCTTTTTCACCCGCATGAACGTTTCTTTGATCTTCGGCTGTATATGCGCACTTCCGATATTTATTCTTCAGGCGTGTCTTTTTATCTTCCCCGGCCTCACAGCGCGTGAAAAAAATATTGTTCTTGGTTCTATCATAGCAGCTTTTGTCCTGTTTGCTGCCGGAGTTTTTTTTTCAATTCAGTCCGTCCTGCCCGCCTCTCTCCGTTTTTTTAAAACGGAGGGATTTTTTCCCGGCAGTGTCGGCCTGATGATAAATTATTCAAAATTTATCCAGTTCGTTTTTAAATTCCTTCTGGCATGCGGATTCTGTTTCGAATTCCCGGTTGTTTTGATCGTTCTTATCCAGTTCCATGTTCTCACAGTTGCGACACTCGTCAAAAATTTAAAATATGTTATAATAGTTATTTTTGCCATAGCGGCTGTCTTGGCCCCTGATGTTGTTTCCCAGATAACGCTGGCCCTTCCGATGATAGTCCTTTACCTGCTGACATTACTGACCGCTTCAGTGTTCAGGGTAGGAGTCCGGTAATGCTTGAAAACTGGATTGGTGAAATCCTTCTTGTATTTCTGCTGATATTCCTGATCTGCCCCAGGGATATCCCGAAAATTATGCGTGCCATCGGAAGATTTATAGGATCTCTCAGCAGATACCAGGAGAGAGCGAGGGCTCTTCAGCAGGAAATAATGGATGAACTGGATGTGTCCGGCATGAAAGAAGATGTTGATGAACTCCGTCAGAGGGTTGATGATTTAAAAGCTGATATAAAGAAACCCCGATTACGGTCATCATCAGGGGGGAAAAAACGTAAGAGGAAAACCGCCGGCCCAGCTATCCAAAATTTACGGCATTAAGCGAATAATTTTTGATATCTTTACTGGAGTGAAAATGGCACTTGATTATTTTTTCCCCGACCTTAGAACCAGATCAGGATTGAAAGAAATCATGGACAGTGATTCGGCAGATTTGAAAAAATTATTGAAAACCATCAGACAATTCAGCATATTGAATTTTCTTTTTACATCATCCAGGAGGCTGATAAGGGAAAACTTCTTCAAGGTTATGAAAATTGCTCCTGACGCTGAATACACCCTGCTCGATTTAGGCGCCGGAGGATGCGATATTGACAGATGGGCCGTCAGGGAAGCCAGACGTTCAGGTTTAAAACTCTCTGTTACTGCAATTGACAGGGATAAGAGGATCTTTCCGGAGTTGCGCAGGTCTCTGGCAGGTTATCCTGAGGTCAGTATTGTTCAAGGCTCGGCATTCGATTTAAATGTAAATGATAAATATGATTTCATATTTTCAAATCATTTTCTTCATCATCTTGAATGGGATGAAATAGAAAAGATAATCAACTATGCTTTGTCGGCGGCTAAAATAGGTTTTTTATTTAACGATATCAGGAGAACAATAAGCGCTTTTATTTTTTATACAATATTTACTGCTTTATTCTTACATGGCAGCCTGGCTTATTATGACGGCCGCATTTCGATACGCAGGGGTTTCCTGAAAGAGGAACTGGTCAAATTATTAAGAAAAAAATTATTTTTTCAGCAAAATAATATGAAAATTGAATTGTCAGAAACCTTCCCTTCAAGAATCAATATAAAGGGTTTTCATTATGGAACAGCATAGCTGAATATGCCATCGCCAATGATTTGCTTTCATATGTTGGTTTTTTCAGAATTATAAAGGTCTTTATCGCTTATCTCTGATTTTCTTGGAGCAACCAGCTTTGATATCTCCTTGATCTGCGCTTCCGGGTTATCGATAAGCCTCTTTATTTCAGCGTCCTGTAATCTTACGATTCTTATCTTTTCACGTTTGCTTTCCACTTCTTTAATCATGTCATCAGGCATGCTTTTTGATTCTTCCAGAACTTTTACACCGCGAATGGATGTCAGAATATTTGTTGCATTCTGGTAGCGGATATGAAAATCCAGTGATGCGATGGTATTCACAATTTTTTCACGGTCCTGGGGGTCATATTTATCGGCAAGGTCATAATCCTCAAGTCTTTTCAGAGTTCTGAGCACCGGTTCAAATGCCTCTATGGGGATTATAAAGAAGGTTATCCCGTCTTCAACATAGTAAGTTTCCTTGATTTCCTGTAAAGCAATCCCCGGAATGATGAAAAAAACAGTGCTGTATATATCCTGTGAGCTATCGCTCTTTTTTATTTTTATAGCGGTGTTTTTAACCTGGGTCAGAAGATAAGTACTGATATTCTGAGCCGTTGAAAACTTTGGGTCAAAAATGACATATTGATTCAGTAATCTGACCATAAAATCAGGCTTCAGCTTTGGATCAAAACCCTCCGGCAGACTGGTATTTTCATAAAAGTTTAAAGACAGGCCGGATTTCTGGCATATTTCTCTCATTCTGGATTTTGAAGCCTCTTCATGCATGGCCCATATTCTTGTCCTTTCTTCTTCTTCTTTTTCTTTCTTTATTCTGTCGCTTTCAGTAACCCTGTTTTTTTCATTTTCCAATGCTTTGCGGGAGTTCTCGAGATCAGATATTTTCTTCTCCATTTGCTGTTCAAATAACTCCTTTGATTTATTATAAACTGCCAGTTCGTTTTCCAGCCTTTGAATATTTTTATCACGCTCATTTATCTGCAGTAAACGCTCGTTATTCTGTCTTTCCACCTCAGTAAATTTACCCTCGAGTAAATTTTTATTATATAACAAAGCATCATACTCGGATTTTAGATGCCGATAAGCTTCGGATTCTTCCGGTGCTTTCCTCCTGCGAACAATCTCCCATAATAAAAATAACAATACTATTAAAACTATTGATGAAAGAAGATATTGTAAAAGCATATCAATCCTCCCATATTGATAAATATTAATATATTCTATTTTGATATGACTAATATTAATAACTGACTGGGAATATTACAAAAAAGTTAACATTGTTAAAGTTAATGAAGCCCCCTCATCAGTTCCTGAATATGACCGACAAATTCAAGCCCTGCGTTTCTTCCGATTCCTGAAAATATCATTTCATTTTTATCGTTTTTTTTCTCATAAAATCTGACCATGATCTCCGATTTTAAGGATTCGTTTACTTTTGCCGTCATTTCACCAAGTTTCGGAGCCGGCAGATCAATACCCTCAGTTCTATCGGCTTTAATTTCAAGGAAGAGCTTTTTATCTGCCACTGTTAATTCTATCCTGTCAGATAATATAATAAATTTTTGTATTTTTGCCCCTGTATAAGTTGCAAATCTGTATACTTTTTTTTTATAATAAAAACCGAAAATAAATCCAGTAAAGTAACTTCCAAGCCATGGAATCTTAGCAATCGATCCGAACAAAGAGACTTCATCCTCATCAAAGTGATTTGTCTGCATCCATATCCATGATGACGGCATAGAACTACCCCAGTCTTTTTCCAGATAACCCTTTCCTTCAGTAAAATCAGTAATTAAGCCGTTGACGTCGAAATAACCTTCTATATCATGATCAAAGCTGATAGTGGCATGATAGCATTCCATCCTTGGCACGAAAGCATACCAGCCCATCGTCCCGGGAGAAAGAATGGATACTGGCCAGGGAAATATGTTCTGAAATTTCAACTCAGCGTTGATTTTATTCTTTCCATCATTCATTTCAAGTTTCATCTGTTCCAGGGAGAAATAATTTTTGCCTATTTTGAGCTCGAATTTTTTTGTATTCGCCCAAAACTCACTGACTGGATAAAGTTGGTTATAAAGTTTCTGATTTCTGGAATCCACAAGCATGACAAAAGAGTGCGATTTGTCCTTATTAATTGATATGGATATTCCGGGAATCACGGCATAAGCTGTTTTTTCATCTTTACTGACAGATTTGAAGTACCAGCCTTCAAAATAATCTCTTTTTTTGCCTTTGCCCTGGAATGCCTCAGGTCTCCAGAGATTTGACATGCGACCTCCTTGCTGCTGAATAGGTTAGATAACCCCCGGTTAAATTATATACTTCGCTAAAACCTTTCTGCATCAGAAAGCGGGATGCAATGTAGCCGCGCTGGCCAGCATGACAGTAAGCGACTATCTTTTTATTTTTTGGAAGCTCTTCAAAGCGATTACGAAGTTCATCTAAAGGGATTGCAAGAGCATCTCCGATCATGCCTGAAGTGGTTTCTTCAGGAGTGCGGACATCAAGTAAAATGGTTTCAGACGGGTCTAAAGATTCGACTGCATCCCAGGTTATGACTTTAACTTTATTCTTTAATATATTCTCAGCAGTAAAAGCCGCCATATTTACAGGATCCTTTGCGGAGGAAAACTGCGGTGCATAGCTGTGTTCAAATTCCATCATATCGTAAACGGTGTTTTTATTCCAGATCGCTGAGGCAATTACATCAAGGCGTTTATCAATGCCGCTAAAACCAACCGCCTGTGCACCCAGAATCATACCATCTCCTGGAGAAAATAAGAGCTTTATGCTTAGCCGCGACGAACCGGGATAATAGCTCGCATGCGAAAATGGATGGATAATGGTAACAAGGTAAGGAATATTTTCACCTTTTAGCTGCTTTTCAGTTGCACCTGAAACGCCGGCAGTCAGGTCAAAAACCTTAACTATTGCAGTTGAAATTGCGCCTCTGTATTTAATTTTGTTGCCTTCTATTATATTATCTGCGGCAATTCTTCCCTGCTGATTGGCAGGCCAGGCAAGAGGACTCAGGACCTTTTTTTTGAGGACCGGGTTGAATATTTCGACCGCATCTCCGACTGCATAAATATCACTGTCGCTTGTCTGCATAAATTCGTTGACGGAGATTCCTCCCAGATCTCCAAGATCAAGGCCTGATTCCTTCGCCAGGCGCACATCGGGACGAACGCCGATAGACAGGATAACCATATCCGTGATCAATTCCCTGCCGCTTTTTAATTTTGCCTTGACCTGGCCTGCCTTATCTTCAAACGAATCGACTGCTTCTTCCAGACATAACTCAATCTTTTTTGCCTTCAGATGATGATGGACCAGAGCTGCCATTTCAAAGTCGAGAGAATTCATGACCTGTCCTGTCATTTCCACTATTGTAACAAATATCCCCTGCCGGTGAAGGTTTTCGGCCATTTCCAGGCCGATAAATCCTGCACCGATAATGAGGGCCTGTTCTGGATTTTTACTTTTTATAAAGGATTTGATTTCATCGGCATCCGGAATGTTTCTTAATGTAAAGATGCGAGGATGGTCGATCCCCGGAATTTGCGGTTTTATTGGTTCTGCTCCCGGAGAAAGTATCAGCCTGTCATATTTTTCGAGATATTCCAGATTTTTTTCATCTTTGATTGAAACCGCTTTATTCTTTCTGTCGATTTTGATAACTTCCGAATGTGTGCGTACATCTATGTTAAAACGGCTTTTAAATAAAGCCTCAGTCTGTACGAGAAGTTTTTCCCTTTCTTTGATTGTTCCCCCGATATAATATGGAAGGCCGCAATTTGCATATGAAACATACTCGCCCCTTTCAAGAACAATAATCTGTACGCTTTCATCCAGCCTGCGAATCCTTGCGGCAGCCGACATTCCCCCTGCAACACCGCCTACTATAACGATTTTAGACATATTTTCCCTGCCCTAATAGATTTGTATTTTATCATGGTTGAAATAAGCTTAATTTTCAACTGGTTATTCAAGATTAAAGAGAAATTTTGTTTTAAACATTCATAAAATGCAATTTCCATGCATTTACTATAAAATAGTAATAAATTACTTGGCAAATGAAAAGGAACAAACTTTGAAGGTTTGTTCCTGATCACGGGTAGAAAAATGATTTATAATATAAATCGGTTTAAAGCATTAGCTTATGGATTTAAAATTTATAATACTATTGATCATCTATCCGGCGGTATTTACCTTTGAGCATATCTACCCGAATTATTACCCCCGGTATAACCATTTCCGGCATAGTATCAGGAATCTTCTGGTCAGCATCATTAACGGTTTGATTAGTTTATTTATTGTTTCAGCCGTTAATCAGTATCTGGCAGGTATTATCAAAGAGAATGATTTCGGCCTTTTAAATTTAAAGTTGATCCCTCTCTGGCTGAGGATTGTTCTATCGTTTCTCCTTTTCGATCTCTGGATGTATTTATGGCATATGGCAAATCACAGGGTACCTTTTCTATGGCTTTTTCACAGGTCCCATCATAACGACCCGGAGATGGATGGATCGACTGCTCTTCGTTTTCACCCTGTCGAAATTTTAATTTCATCGGCTTTAAGACTTCCGGTATTTATTGTTTTAGGCATGAATATCGCAGCCCTCACAATTTATGAGATTGTTTTTCTGTCAAACATTCTTTTTCACCACAGCAATATATATTTGCCTGCCAGTGTTGACAGGATAATACGCGTTATCCTGGTTACCCCTGATATGCATAGGATGCACCATTCGGTTAAGAAGAAGAATCTTAATTCGAATTTTTCATCTGTACTGTCAATATGGGATAAAATATTTAAAACATTTACAAAATGGGGCGATACAAGACTTGTAACGATCGGTCTTAAGCTTTACCGTGAGGAGAAGTGGCAGAAACCTCTGGGAATTCTGGCACTTCCCTTAAAAGGTCTTTCTGAATAAATTTATGTATTTTTATATATTATTGAGGTTAATATGTACCAGGAAATAATCAATTGTAAAACTCTTTCGCATGAAGGAATTTACGACATTACTTCTGATATCAGGGCAGCAGTTTCGAAGAGCGGAATAAAAACCGGCCTTGTCAATGTGTATGTTCAGGGGGCCACTGCTGCCATTATGATCCAGGAGAACTGGGACGAAAGCGTGCAGAGGGATGTTATTGACCTTCTTCGTAAGTTGATTCCTGAGGGTGTCTGGCTTCATGACAGGCAGGATAATAATGGGGACTCACATCTCAAATCAGGGCTTATCGGGCCAGGAAAGACTGTCCCCGTTATTAACGGCCGTCCGGGGCTTTCCACATGGCAGAACATCTTTCTCTGCGAATTCGACGGCCCGAGAGATAAAAGAGATATAGTTGTTACAGTTATTGGAGAGTAGGTGAGACTTGCAATATCGGCGAGAGATACTCTGGAGGCTGGTGCCAGAGCATATTTAAATGCTATCAAAAAACATTGAGACAGGCAATACCGGATTTACTGCTTTGTTGAGCTGTCAATGAAACTCGCGATATTACTTTTCAGCCTTGCCAGATCCTCAGCATTCAGGTAGATCATGTGACCGGAATTGTAATAATTGAGATGAATGTTCTCCCGGAGATCAACCGGGAGATCCAGATGATCCATCGTATATTCAGTGGCAAGGAAAGGAGTCGCAAGGTCAAACAGCCCGTTTTCAACCTCTACCTTCAGGTGCGGATTTGTAATGAGTGCATGCACTAAATCGTCCTCAACATTCAGGCCGTTAGGAATAAATGACGTCCTGTCGCCGCCCCTCTTCCAATTCCACTGGTTTCCGGCATCTTCATTGTAAACCCTGTATGTTTTATCCATGCCGTATTGAAGTTCTTCGCGGACATAGTAGTTAAAAGCTGCTGTGAATGCTCCGCTCACAGCCGTAAACTCCGGATCGTTATAGGCATGCTCGGCAAGCAGATCACGTGCAGGTCCTGAAAAGCGGGAATCCAGCCGCCCTGTAATAAGGCCGCGGCTTCTCTGAAGCTCTGCATTGAACTGTCCGAGAGTAACACGAAGGTTCGCCTTAATCAGGTAATCGTCACTTAATCCTGTGAAACGAGAGATCTTCGCGGCTATTGCCTCTTTCTCAGTTGCACTAAGCTTCGCCCCCTTCATCAGAGCCTGTGCATACTCGTTCTTTGAGAATTTTCGGGCTTCATCCAGGAAAATGTTAAGATCGGCAGGTCTGTTTTTAAGCATCTTATGGTACCAGGCGGCGGCCGCATAACTGGGAAGATAGAATATGTAAGGCATGTCATTGCCGTGATTGAATTCGAGTGTGTTCATGTCAAGGACAGTAGAGATCAATACTATTCCATTCAGATAGATTCCATCACTGGATTGTAAATAATTACCCAGTACGGCTGAACGAAAGGTCCCGTAGCTTTCACCAATCAGGAATTTCGGTGAGTTCCAGCGGTTATTCCTGCTTACAAACAAGGAGATGAACTGCTCCAGCGATTTTGCGTCCTCATCAACACCCCAGAAATCCCTATTCCGGGCTTTATCCACAGCATGACTGAATCCCGTGCCTACAGGATCGATAAATACAAGATCTGCCTTATCGAGAAGACAGCTTGCATTATCAGTAAGATGATAGGGCGGAGGCAGAGATGGAGAAGCATCAGGCGTCAGGACTCGCCGCGGTCCAAAAGCACCCATCAGCAGCCATATAGAAGCCATCCCGGGGCCGCCGTTGTATAAAAATGCTATCGGTCTCTGACTGAAATCCTTCAAATCGCTTCGTATATATGCCGTTGAATAGATCAGAGCAGAAGGCTCACCCTTCCTGTTCTTGATAAGCATCGTCGAGGCTATTGCCCTGTATGGAATATCCTGTCCTTCGAGGCGGATCGTATGGCTTGTAACTGAAGATTCTTCCTTCGGCGCAGAAATTTCAGCTGCAGCCTTTTCCTGCGCCGGCTTTACTTCATCCAGCCTCGAGTCTTTAGAGACATCCTGCGCCCTGACGGAAGCAGCCTGGCTGATGATAATAAATAATGCAATAGCCCATAATGGGGGTATTTTCCTCATATGTAAACTCCTGTATTAGAGTATTAATATTCTTAATGATAATAAAACTGAAGAAATCCGCCAAATTTATATTTCTAAGAATTATCAAATGTAAATCAAACATGATGGAAAAAATATATTTAGAATACAATTGACCGCTCTTATAACTAATATTAAAATTAGTATTACTTAATATGACAGGTCAAATGGAGAGAATATGTCTGATTTTAAATTTGCTTTTAGAAATGTTTTCAGGAATAGCAGGAGATCTTTATTGACAGCAACTTCAATTTTTACAGGATCAGTCATTATAGCCCTCATGATTGGAATAATAAACGGCTTTATGGAGAATTTTGAAAGCAATTATGTTGATTATCAGACCGGTAATCTTAAAATAACAACAAAAGATTATGTAAAATATGAAAAGTTCCTTCCTGTAGATGAGACTATGACCGGAGCAGAAGGGCTGGCTGAAAGAATTAATGGTGTACCGGGAGTCGATTCCGTTGAGCGAAGAATAAGGTTCGGTATGCTTCTGGGAAATGACCAGGATACTGTTTCAGCCTTCGGGATCGGTGCCGATCTGGATAGTTCAAAGCTTGATCTTTCAAGAAAAATATGCTCGGGATCTCTTGAAAAAGAAGGGCTTTATTTAGGATATGAGCTTGCGGGGAGACTTCATCTGAAAGTCGGCGATGCAATCCTGCTGGCCGCAAAAACTACTTTCGGAGGTCTTAACGGCATAAAGGTCCGGGTCAGGGGATTTTTAAACTTCGGAGTAGGATTATTCGATCGCAAGTTTTTCTTCCTGGATATTGCGAATGCGAGGAAGCTGTTAAAAATGCAGGATTTTGATACCGAAATTCTCGTATTTACAAAGAGAGGATATTCCGTATCTGATATTCAAAGAAAAATATCCCGATTTCTGCCTGGATCTGATACCATTCGAAATATCGCTTCTCAGATTGGCGGCATGTACAATCTTCTGGAAACTGCAAGATATATCTATTATTTCTTCGATCTGCTGGTAATCCTTCTTGCATCCTTTGTGATTATCAGTACGATGATGCAGGCAGTGTTCGAGAGGATGCGTGAAATAGGTACTCTGAAATCGATGGGTATGACAGACAGGGAAATATTTGCCAGTTTCACCATTGAGGGAGCCATAATTGGGGCTATAGGTGCTCTGCCTGGCGGTATAATAGGATATCTGCTGGTGCTGCGTTTGAATGCGACAGGTTTAAATTACTCACAAACGAGGAATGTTGACCTTCCATATAATTTTATAATTCGCCCATATATAGGATTTGACGTACTTGTAATAACAATTGTAATGGCAGTTCTTATATCAAGTTTGTCAGCGATGATCCCAGCGAGAGTTGCAGGAAAGCTGATGCCGGCGGAAGCCCTGAAAAAAATTTAAAATTTTTTTCATCATGGAATTCAAATTAATTTAACATTAACCTTGACGTAAACGTTAATGTATTCTATTATATTATACAGGAAGTAAGCATGAAAGAAAAAAAGTTATACAGGATAGAAGAAATATCCAGAAAAACCGGCATGACCAAGAGGACGCTTAGATATTATGAAGATCTGAAACTCATTAAACCTGTCCGTACGGATTCCAGTTACAGACTCTATTCCGATGAAGATATAGAAAGAGTGAATCGCATAAGGGAGATCAAAGAAAGTCTGGGCTTTTCTCTCGGGGAGGTAAAGGATCTTCTTGAATTATATAAAAATGTTGAAAATATTATTAAAGAAAAAAAACATAATCCTGTATTGATAGAAAATTCAATGAAAGAGATTGAAAAACAGATCAGCCTCGTAGAAAATAAAGAAACAAAATTGAAAAAGGTAAAGGCAAAATTGAAATATTTTCTTGTGGAAATGGAAAAACTCTCATCTGTCACATTAAATGCCGTCGTATAAATTTACTTAACTTTAAGGATATAGAATGAAAAATATTAACTACAAATGGATTGCGCTTTCATGCACCACATTGGGGGCATTTTTTTCGGTCGTAAGCGGCAATACCCTTGTTGTCGCTTTACCTGTAATAATGAAAGACTTAAATGCGAATTTTCAGGAGATCATATGGACAATGATGGGCTATATGTTCATACTGAGCATACTGGTGCCGGCAATTGGAAGGGTTGCAGATATGATAGGAAGGAAAAAACTTTTTGTTGCCGGTTTTATCGTCTTTACAATTGGTTCCCTGCTCTGTGCTTTTTCAAGATCTGGAATAGATCTGCTTTCATTCAGAATGATTCAGGCTGTGGGCGGGGCCCTTTTGGCAGCGAACAGCGTTCCGATAGTTACTGATGCATTTCCGAGGAAAGAACTCGGCATGGCACTGGGAATTAACGGCATGGTCATAAGCATCGGGGGAGTTTTAGGTCCCATTCTTGGAGGTTTCCTGGTAAACCTGGGCTGGAGATCTATCTTTTATATCAATGTGCCGATCGGCATATTCGGCACAATCTGGGCTGTAATGCAGCTTGAAGAACTTGATATTCTTCCTGAAAAGCAAAAATTTGACTGGGGAGGGAGCATTTTGTTCACAATGGGAATGCTTTCCCTCCTGCTTTTTTTGACATTCGGAGGGCTTTATGGATGGCTGAATCCTGGATTATTTATAATTTTAGCAGCTGCCCTGATATTATTGCCGCTTTTCGTTTATGTAGAATTCCACACAGAGGAACCCTTGCTAGATATGAGGCTTTTTGAGTCGAGAGCACTTGCCTTTGCCTACGGTTCAAATCTTTTGAACGGCATAGCCCGCGGCGCTGTAACCTTTCTCCTTATATTTTACTTCCAGGGAATAAAAGGGATCGATCCTATCCAGGCTGCAGTAATGCTGATACCGTTTGTCCTGCCGCAAATGATTGCCGCTCCGATTTGCGGATGGCTGTCTGACAGGATAGGCTCCAGAATGCTGAGTTCTGCAGGCCTGCTTATATCAGCCGTTGGTCTTGTCGGACTGATCTGGATCAGGCCTGAAACTTCTTATCTGGAATTGACAGTATCAATGATCATTATCGGCATAGGCTCAGGAATGTTCTTTTCTCCCAACAATAAGGCAATCATGGAAACTGTTCCTGTAGAAAAAAGGGGTATTGCGGGAGGGATCCGTACAATGATGAATAATGTGGGTATGATCATCAGCATGGCGCTTTCTATGGCGGTCATTACCTCATGTCTTACACCGGAAGCCTTTTCGGGACTTTTTACCGGGACTCAGGTTGGATCAAAGGGTATTGCAGTAAGGGAATTTATCTCAGGGCTGAGGATTTTGTTCTCAATTTCGCTCGTGATCAGCATTATCGCAGCCATTATTTCTTATCTCAGGGGAGGTCTGCCAGACTGGCTGCACGATGCCCGTCACCAGAAGCATGAAAAGGGAAGTCTTGAAAGTTGAGTTTGTAACGCTGGAGTATATTATGGCATTCGCAGATCTTGCACGTCAGCTTCTGGGATGCAGGCATAAATTATCTGAAAATAACGGTTTGGAAGGAGGTAAAAATGGCAATTAAAGGAGAATGGATCAATTTCGGGGATCATAAGGGTTACTTTGCAATTCCGGAAAAAGCTGAAACTCCCATTTCATGCATAATTGTCATCCAGGAAGCATGGGGTGTCAATGAGCATATAGAAGATGTTACAAGACGTTTCGCTGCAGCAGGTTATGCAGCACTCGCTCCGGATCTTTATGCAGTCGGCGGTACCAGACCTGCTGCACTCTCAGAGCAAAGGATAGAAAAGGCCATTCAATTTATGAGGAAGATTCCTTCAGCTGTCTGGGTTGATACTGCCGCAAGGGCAGCAGAGATTGCCAAGCTTCCTGAAACCGAAGGGAAAGAGATAAGTGAAACATTCGGTCATTTATTCCAGGGTCCGGGGAAATCACTTGAATATATTCCGCTGCTGAAGAATGCGGTTCATCATCTCAGGACAGTACAGCCGGAAACAAGGGAACAGAAAGTTGGGTGTGTCGGATTCTGCATGGGCGGAGGACTTTCAGCTCTTCTGGCCTGTGAAGAACCGGAAATTTCATGTGCCGCAGTTTTTTATGGAAATACTCCTCCAGCTGATAAAATATCATCAATTAGATGTCCCGTCATTGCTTTTTACGGAGCAAATGATCAGCGTGCCAACACAGGGATTCCTGTTTTTGAAGAAGCAATGAGCAGGGCCGGAAAGTCTTACGAACATCATATCTATGAAGGAGCCTATCATTCCTTTTTCAATGATGACGGTCAGGCTTATAATGTCAGGGCTGTGCGTGATTCATTCGCTCGCCTTTTGACATTCTTTTCAAAAACGCTTTGAGGATATTAATATGAGAGAATTGAGAAGGGTAAAAAAGATCCTGAAAAGCAAGCCGACGATAGAAGGCGCTGGAGTTTACTTGAACAGGGCTTTCGGATATCATGAGACTTCACTGCTGGATCCCTTTCTTCTTCTTGACGATTTCAGATCCGATGATCCTTCACGCTTCCTGCCGGGTTTTCCCTGGCATCCTCACAGAGGTATTGAGACTATTACTTATATGCTCCGGGGGGAAGTGAAGCATGGAGACAGCCTGGGTAATAAGGGCGTAATATACCCTGGTGACGTTCAATGGATGACCGCAGGAAGCGGGATCATACATCAGGAAATGCCCAAAGGGGATAAGGACGGCTTTATGGGCGGTTTTCAGCTCTGGGCGAACCTTCCGGCTATTGAAAAAATGACTGACCCGAAATACAGGGATGTCAAAGATGAACGGATCCCGGCGATAATAACAAATGAAGGTGTAAGGATCAGAATAATAAGCGGTCAGGTGAATGGTGTCAAAGGTCCGGTTAACGATATTGCTATTGATCCTGAATATCTCGATGTCACGGTCCCTCCAAAATCGTTATTTAAGCATGGGATCAGGAAAAATCATACCGTGTTCGCTTATATCATTGAAGGCAGTGCCTGTTTTGATGACATGCTGTCTGAAGGATATAAAATTGAAAGCACGAGTTACTTTGATTTTGAGAGAAAGAAAAGCATTGGAAACGGTCATGTGATCATATATAGTGATGGTGAGGAAATTGAAGTTAAAACAGCAGTTGACCATGTAAGGTTCCTGCTTATATCAGGGATGCCCCTTAAGGAACCTATAGCCTGGTACGGTCCTATTGTTATGAACACCGAAGAAGAACTGAATGTTGCTTTTGAGGAATATCGAAAAGGCTCTTTTATTAAGAAGCGGCGCAATTGATAACCGGCAGCCCGGTTTTTAAATACCGGTGAAAACCGAATCTCCGACAAATACAAACACAAAAGATCCAAGCAGGTGGACGACGGATTATTTTTTTGTTATTATTATAATTATTTGTAACTGTCATAAAAGGAGAGTAAGCATGGAAAAAATTAAAATTCCCAACACTGACCTTCAGGTTTCGCGTCTTGCCGCAGGTTGTATGGGTTTGGGCGGAGGCTGGATCAGGGATCTGGAATTAACTGATGAACTCGAAAAACAAACCCGCCTGTTTCTTGAAGCAGCCCTCTCCCTGGAGATAAATTTCTTTGACCATGCAAATATTTATGCTTTCGGCAGGGCTGAGGAGGTATTCGGACGCGTTATGCGCGGAAAACCCTCCCTCCGAAGCCAGATCGTTATCCAGTCAAAGTGCGGTATTCGATGGGTCGATGTTCCCCCCGGCACACCTCAGCGTTTCGACTTCAGTTATGAAAATATCATAGAAAGCGTAGATGGTTCTTTAAAGCGGCTGGGGACCGATTATCTTGATATTCTTCTTCTGCACAGACCTGATGTACTCTGGGAAGGCGAGGAGATCGCCCGCGCATTTAAGGTGCTTAAATCAGCCGGCAAGGTACGCTATTTTGGCGTATCCAATATGAATCGTCCCTCCATGGAATACCTGCAAAGCTTTCTTCCGGATCCGCTCGTAGCTAACCAGATCGAGATGAGCCTGCTGCATCATGGATTCGCTGAAGTAAGCGTTTCCTTCAACCAGGACTCCCCTGTATATCCGGACGGATTGGAAGGGGTAATTGAATACTGCAGGCTAAAAGGTTTATCGCTGCAGGCCTGGAGGCCGCTGGCTCAAGGCTTTCTTACAGGCCGCGATATCTCAAAACAGCCCGAAACCGTCAGAAAAACTGCCGGCCTTGTATCTGATTATGCAAAAATGAGAGGTGTGCCTGCTGAGGCGGTGGTCATTTCGTGGCTTCTAAAGCATCCGGCCGGAATCATCCCGATACTGGGAACAACACGTCCCGACCGTCTTGCAAACTGTGCAAAATCACTCGATGTGACCTTGAGCCGTGAAGAGTGGTACAGATTATTCGAAACGGCTCGGGGTAGACCGATGCCATAGTCCCTTAAAAGGAGGTTTTTATGAAATCATTTTTAGGTAAACTTGAGCCGTACATCTATTCGGTCTTTCGCATATTAACCGGGTTCCTCTTCTTGTGGCATGGCTCTTCAATATTATTCAAGTTTCCACCGCCAATGGCAGGAAGCGGTTCAATGCCGGTAATTTTAGTTTTTATCATAGGTTTCCTAAACTTTTTCGGCGGTTTACTCGTGATGATAGGCCTGTTTACTCCCATAGCTGCTTTTATTGTGTCAGGAGAAATGGCTGTTGCTTACTGGATGGCTCATGCCTCGAAAGCCTTTCTTCCGATTATGAATCAGGGGGAATTGTCCGTACTTTACTGTTTTGCATTTCTGTTCATAGCAGCCAAAGGATCAGGATTTTGGAGCATAGACAGGCTGATTTTTAGAAAGTGATTGCGGTTTTACCAAGATACAACCAACGACCAGAAGTAAAGGACCTTTCGACGATGGTAAAATCATTGATGAATGATAAACCTTGGCTAAAAATCATAGAAACTAACATTTAAGATTTTAAATTTACTTTTTTATCAAGCTGTGGGCTCCGTCGCGTTAAAAATGAAATTTTGGATGTTGGTAGTGAAGATTCGCTTAAAAATGGATTCGGGAATACAAGGCCTTTTTTTAAACAAAACAATTTTATTACAAATTTTCTTTTTGAAATCTCTTTTCAATAACATAGTGAGTAACTTGGAAAATTTTACTTAGTTCAATTATTAAGGCAGGCCGGCCCAGGGATTTGTCAATCTCAATATCATTCTTAATATCTGGATCGTTTTGGATAAGATCAATATATTCCTTAACCAGATTATCTTTTGGAACAAGCAACAGCCCGGCAAAAGCGTTCGCCTGCCATTCGGAATATCTATAATCATCATTTGTTATTGATTCCATGAATGACAAATATTCTTCGAAAGTTTTGTATCGTGCATCCAAATAAATCTGTTTATGCATCACGTAATGACCAATTTCATGGGCAATCGCGAAGTTATACTTATACTTCATTCGTATATGACGGTCTATCCAATCAAGATAATATTGGTTTACGCAAATAGCAGATAAATCTGATGTAAGAAATGCAATATTTGCCCTGTTAGGTGATAAAAATGAATCCCAGCCAATACCTATTTTGTCAACAATTAAATCTATATCAGGGTTTCCATATTTTTCACGGATT
>CAYPRX010000022.1:0-1750 GCA_964413265.1 uncultured Brevinematales bacterium | reverse complement strand
CATGGGTCTCTGGATTACTGTAGCTCTTTTACTGAGATTTTCAATTATAAGATCTGAATATAACCAGGTGCTTATATTACTGCCGATCCTGATGGCAGGGCAAATTTCCCAATCGGTTACCTTCCTTTATAATAATTATATGACTTATTTTGAGAAGGTGTATATCGCTACAGCGATGAGCGTTTTTTCAAGTATTTTGATCCTTGTATTTAATATTCTGTTAATACCCCGGTGGAAAATGTTCGGCGCCGCTTTTTCGCTTTTTTTTACTGCGGCAATCTATTTTCTTGTCTATTTTTCCCTTGTCAGGGTGATGTTATACAGGCGCTTAAATAATCCGGGAACATCTGAATGATCGGCATGAAAATGCGCGGCCGGCTGGGAAATCAGATGTTTCAATATGCTTTTGCCTGTAAAGCCGCCAGAACTTTGAAAACCTCTTTTTTTATAGATCCCTATCTGGACAGGTTCGAATTGCCGAAATATTTTAAACTTAAAAGTCAATCGGAGTGGATTTCATTTTTTTCCGCATGTTTTTATATAATTTATAAGATTGTTTTGAAACTGACTGGTAAGAGCATAATTCAGAACCTTCCTGAAGTAGGCAGTGAAACTGAGTATCGCAGATATGCCCTTTCAAGTGATAATTATGAGAATAATTGTATCTACAACGGGTATTTTCAATCTGAAGAATATTTTAAAAATATACGGGAGGATATTTTAAGGATATACCGCATTAAAGGGAAATATGAAAAATTATTTGAAAATCAATATGGTGATTTTTTTAGGGATAAAACAATTGTTTTACATGTTCGAAGGATGGATTATCTGTCAAGCGGCAATGAGGAATTGGGGGGTCTTGATATCAGTCTTCCTTATGAATACTACAGGAAAGCACTTGATATGGTGGCAGATCTGGACAGTTATCAGGTTATTTTTATCGGGGACGACCATCGATGGATCAGGGATAATTTTCAGCAAAAGGATAATTATTTTTTTTTGAATAATTCTCCAATAATTGATTTCCAATTAATGATGAACGCGGATATAATAATTATATCCAACAGTTCTTTTGCCTGGTGGGCGGCGTATTTGAATGAAAAGAAAAAAACTATTTATGCCCCGAAGTACTGGCTCGGGCATAGAATTAAACGGGAATATCCCTCAGGGATCCACAATCCGGAATGGCAGTGGATAGAATGTTAAGCAAGTTTATTCAGCAAGCTGATCTATTAATTCGAAGATTTTCAAGCGGTAATTTTCATGGCTAAAATCAGTTATCCTTTTATAACCTTTTTCTGCAAGGTTCCTTTTCAGGGTCTCGTTATTTAAAAGACTCTCTATCGCAGCGGCTATATCCTGAGTGTCGTATGGGTTGAAAAGAACTGCGCTGTCGCCGACCTGCCCCGGCAGGGCAAGTATGTTCGAACAGCAGACAGCAACTTTTAAAGACTCTGCCTCATAAACAGGTATGCTGACGCTTTCGAATAGAGTGGGAAGAATGAGCATTTCTGATAGAACATAAAGCGCGGGCAGGTCTGAATAGTCAACATAACCGGGACAAAAAACACTGTCTTCAAGCTTCAGTTCTTTAATTTTTTTATTCACTATGCTGAAATATTCAAATTTATTCCCTGTTAAAACAAGGTTTATATCAGTATGTCTTTTCTTTATCAGCTTTAAAGCTTCAAGCAGATTTATGTGGTTCTTATGGGGCCAGAAATGTGCAGGATAAAATAAATAATGGTCC
>CAYPRX010000021.1:0-2336 GCA_964413265.1 uncultured Brevinematales bacterium | reverse complement strand
TTGAAATATCTCCACCAGCTCTTTAAAGGCCAATGCATGCCCCTGCAGATAAAGATAGCGCTATCGTTTTCATAAGACATCGCGTATTGTACCGCGGTTTTTTCTGAAATTTCCACGCTGTCGAATAATATGGCGTAAGACTTTTCAGCTCTTCTCGGGGATATAATAATCATCACATCGCCGGTGTTATTCCCTGGCCCCCAGATATACCAGAGATTATGACCGCAGACAGGTTCCGGCAGGCCGTATTTTGGGCCGTAGAACTGAAGGGCTCCGGCTTCTCCATAATTAGAAGCCAGGATACATGCCCTCTTTTTATCCGGATCGCTCAGTTTCTGATAGGCGGCCGAGACATCCCGGGCCAGCTGCTCCCATCCGAAGCAGTCGGCGAAATCCTGGGGGAGAGATCCCGAGTTGAATTTCTCGCCGTTTCCCCCGACATGTCCGCCCGAATATTTAATAAAGGCTTCCGGAGTCAGGACGGGCCGGCAGTAAGGCAGGAAGAATACTCCTCCCAGAAAAACCAGGGACGCGAGTGCCGGTTTAAGCCAGTTAATATTATATTTTTCGAAGAATCCCGTTATTAAAACCGCTCCCCCGGTGAAAAGCACAGTGTAAAATGGGAAAATAAGATAAAATTTCGCATTTTGAGAAATAAATAGAGCCAGGAGGATAAGATAGCAGAGCCCGAAAACCCTGAACCTTTTACCTTCCCTATTGAACAGGAAATAAATTAAACCCGATACCCAGACGGGAAATGCCAAAATGTTCATCGCCAGGATCTGGTTGAGGATATACTGAACGGGGGAAGGATACGAAAGCTTGCCCGCATAGCCTTTAAAATATTCTATAATAGGAAAATGATAATATATCTGCCAGATTATGAAGGGAAGAAAAATAACCCCCGCGATCAGGCCGCCGATCAAAAAGCGCCTGTCGAACAGGAATTTCCGGTCCTTAAGCGCAAGGAACGATATAAGCAAAGAGAAACCGAGGTAAAGCATGGTGACCTTTGACATCAGTCCGAGCCCTGCAAAAAGGCCGAAATAGAGCCAGTATTTCTTATCCCCGGAGATTATCAGAAGCATAACGGAGTAAAGCGTCAGGGTCCAGAAAAGCCTGTCGAAGGCATTGTAATCGTAATGGGCATCACCGCCGATAAAGCCCGGAGCGAGGGTTACGCAAAGAAGGCATAGGATCGTCGCGTAAAGGCCCCCGCCCATTTTTTTCACCATTAAAGCCGATACAATTATAACTAAGGACTGGAGCAATGCCGGCACCAGGTGCAGTGAAAAATAAGAAATCCCCAGTAAAAACCGTACGCCGGCCAGGACCAACGGCGCGATCGGCGGCACTTCGAGAAAAGCCCAGTCGGGCCGGCCGCTCAGGGAAATATAAAGGAATTCATCCCTGAAGATCCCGTAATGGAAAGGATAAAGACAGATGATCAGGTTAATAATTACAAAGTAACAAATGATCGCCTTATCGCTTAAGAGTATTTCCTTTTTTAGAAACCCCGGCATAGATCCTCCATAATTTTTTATTTTAATTGGCGCCCGCTTTTATCAGGGCCCTGGCCGCATCGGCATTGCCGTAATTGACGGCCTCCATCAGGACTCTCCAGCCTCCATTCATATCCGCGTTTACATCGGCCTTCGCTTCTATCAAAGCATTGATCGTGTCGACATTGCCATTCTTGGCTGCTTCCATTAAGGCAGTCAAACCGTTTTTACACTTGGCGTTTACGTCGGCCTTCGCTTCTATCAGTATCCTGATCTCTTCTGCATTTCCCCTGTTTGCGGCAGCCATTAAAGCGGTATAACCGTTTTTCATCCCGACGTTTACATCGGCGCCGGCCTTGATTAAAACTTTGACCGCGTCGACTTTTTCAAAATAGGCCGCCGTTATCAAAGCCGTAGCACTGTCAAAAACCGTTGCACTCTTCATCCTTGCATTTACATCGGCGCCGGCCTTGATCAATTCCTGAATAGCATTTGTATCTCCGGAATGGGCAGCGCTCAACAAACGGTCATTCAAAGATTCCGCAAAGTTTAAAACCGGGATTATGAGTATAAAAAATATAACAAATGAAAAATAGCACTTTTTCATAATAAATCTCCTCAAAAATATTAACCATTTTTTGCCATTCTTATTTTGATTAACCTTTCCTACTTTTCCTTCAAACCCTGTTATCATTTCATTAGTACATTCAACATATTTTAATGTGTATATACCATGGATAATGATTAAATCAGAAGAAAAAACTATGGAAGAAGTTTCATTCGATATTTCCCATTTAGCATCCAGAAACCTCGAAATTTCTGTTCACAATGCCA
>CAYPRX010000020.1:0-19877 GCA_964413265.1 uncultured Brevinematales bacterium | reverse complement strand
AGAAGGTTTTTTGTGGAGGATATAGCGGCTATTTTAAAGATCCTGACGGGTATTTGTTCGAAGTATCATATAATCCGTATTGGGAATTCGATAAAAATGATAATCTGAAGCTGTAATAAGCTCGTTTTAGTTACACTGTCTCTCCATAGACAGCCCGTATCTGGCAGAAGTTCCCGAGCTTCCTGGCTGTATGGCCGACATGCAGACATACAAAGAGACTTTGAAAAGTGAACTTTATTGTCACTACTTGAGCCTTACCAGCACTTTCAAGCTGAAGTTTGTATTTTAACAGTGTAATATTTGAGTATGCTCAATAACAGTGATTGGTCCATTTCACTGATCCTTATTGGAATTATTCTTATTTTATGGAAATAGGTGTTCAGAAATCCCAATGGATGGAAATCTGGACGAAACATGCTGTAGTAATTAAAATAATAACTCTTAGGGAATTGCTGAATGGATAACAACAATCCGGCACAGTCTGAGAAAACACAGGTAATACTCACAGGTATTTCAGTTTTTCTTGTCTCTTTCGCCTCTCTTTTTTTCGAGATAGCATATCCACGCATTATGCTTTTTATGAGGTATTACAATGCCATTACTATTATTCCTGCAGCGATGCTCGGCATAGGGGCAGGTGCTGTTTTTTCCTATTTCACAGGGAAAAGCAGGATTGCTCATTTCATTTTCCTTTTAATTTTTCCATTTTCTGTTTTTATCTCATTTTATATCCTGATCTTTTATGATAAACAGGTATATATTATATTATCTGCTGCTTTTGTGTTTTTTATTTCAAGTGTTATCATCACTTATTTTTTTATTATCAGCCGTTCAAACCGGATTTATTTTTACAACCTTGCCGGTGCAGGTCTTGGAGTAGCGATATCGTTTTTTATCTTTCCCATGATAGGCGGGGAAAACAGTATAATCCTCAGTGCGGTAGTCGCTTCATTATCCGGAATAACTGCCTGCCTGAACAAAGTCTCATTTCCAAGATTCCGCTTTGTCGCTGCCTCATTTCTGGTGCTGGTTTTTGCAGCAATAGTAACAGTTTTTGCATATAATCTGTATACTGACAAGATTGATATCATTAGAATGATGCCGCTTTCTGCCAAGGGTGAGCAGGATCCCAGGCTTACAGCACATGGTATCCTCAAGGATAAAAGCAACATCCATCTTTATAAAAAATGGAGCCTTATTTCCCGCATAGACGCAGTTTCGAGCACAAAAAAGCTCTGGGACAGTCCGTACAAAGGCAGAAGGATCTATCTTTATCAAAATGATCTTTACTTCAGCTATGTCCCGATTTCGGATATTGTGAATTTCAGACAGCCGGCCTATGTTTTATTCAAGGAACCAAAATCATTGATAATGGGCACGGGAGGAGGGATTGATATTGCAATAGCCCGCGGCAATAACAGCAGGAGACCTGCCGGCGTTGAGATAGATCCCGCTATTGTGGATATCATGCAGAAAGAACTCAAAGAAACAAGTTCAGATGTATATGGCAAGGCTGATATAAGCGTAATCGATGGCCGGGCTTTCGTGAAAAATTACAGGAATGCCTTTGATGTTATCCTCATGAATTTCACCGATCTTAATATTGCATTTCCGAATTCACAGGTTTTCATGGAATATTACCTCTACACTGTAGAAGCACTAAGAGATTACCTCAATGCTCTGACCGAAAACGGCCTGGTATATATTAACAAATGGGTATCGGTCGGCAGGGGAAGGAAACCTGAGCTCCTGAGGCTTACAGCTACAGCCTTGGAGGCTCTTGAGAAATCAGGCTGCAAAGATCCCCGGAGGCATCTTTTTATAGCGGCTGAGAATCCGAAAAAAAGCCTGGTTTTCCCCGGCGCTATAAGAGGCTTTCTCCTTATGAAAAAGTCTCCGTTTACAGAAGATGAGATTACAGAAATCAAACAGTGCATCAGGGAAACCCATACTGTGCTTTATCCGGAGAGTGAATTCATAGAAAACAATTTATTTTCTTATCTGATCAATTCAAAAAACAGGAAAGATGTTATAAATAGAATTAAGAATGATATTCATCCTACCTATGATGACAGGCCTTACTTTAATGAATTTGACAAAACACATACTTTCGCAGGTAACGTAGCAAAGGATTTTATCAATTTGATGCTATGTTTAATCTGTCTTCCAGTTGTACTCATCATTTTTTTTGACAGAAATCTCCGGAAAATAAAAACACCCCTTTTTGCTTTATTTTTTGCATGTACCGGACTATCTTTTATGATGTTTGAAACATATCTCATACAGAAATTCAATCTCGTGCTTGGAAGCCCGATTTATTCACTCACTTTTAATGTCGGGGCGATTCTTCTATCAGCCGGTATCGGCGGATATTTCAGTGCAAGGTTAAGCAAAAAAACTTCATCAATCCTTGTGGCTCTGATTCCTTTCATGCTGATAGCATATTATTTTCTGATCAACAATTTCGCTTATAATTTGCTTAATCTCCCGCTTGTCCTCAGACTGCTCCTGTCCGGGATTTTTCTGTTTCCCGTATTTTTCCTGCTTGGTATTCCCTTTCCAAGTATCATAGCAAAAGCGAAAGAGGTCTTCAGCGACAGATCTGTCGGCATCATGTATGCTGTAGACGCGAGCTTTTCAACTTTTGCTGTCGTTTCTTCAATTATCATTTCAATGATTTACGGCTTTTCATTTATCCTGGTTTTATCGACGATCGTTTACTTCTTAACGGCTGTTTTATATATTATTATCACAAATGTATAATTGAGATTCCAATATATTCTCTGAGTTATTTCTGCGATGTTGATGCTAAGTCAGCCCGGTAAAATGCGGTCATGAAAAATATATTTTATAAGAAATATTGACTTTTTGGGATTCGGATTTAAAATAAAGTATACTAAATATATAGGATTTATAGAGAAAGAGAGAAAAGATATGCCTGAGAAAAAGAAAAAGCTTTCGATTATAGTATTCAGCGGTGATTTCGATAAACTGACCGCTGTCTTTACTCTTGCAACAGGAGCTGCGGCGGTAGATTATGAGGTAAATCTATTTTTTACATACTGGGGATTCAATGCCATAAAAAGGAAGAAGGGACATGCTTTTACAGGGAAGGGGTTACTGGCCGGTATTTTCAACTTCCTTATGGGCGGCTTCAACAATCTGCCTCTTTCAAGGATGAATTTCGGCGGGATCAGCCCTAAGCTTATGACTGGAATGATGAAAAGACGGAATGTTGCCACTCTTTCACAGCTACTCGAGGCCGCAAAGGAACTCCGGGTGAACTTTTACGCCTGCGAAATGTCTATGGCCATTCTCGGGATAAAACTCGAAGAATTAATAACGCCGGTCAGGGAGGTTATTGGAGTGGCAAAATTCCTGAAGCTCTCTGAGGGCGGGGAGACCCTTTTTATATGAGTGATTATGTTTTAGATATTACCCTTGAGCACTGCCCGATGACTTTTGTAAAAACAAAGCTCCAGCTTTCCAGGATGAAAGCCGGTGAAACACTTGATATCCTTCTCACTGAAGGTGAGGTTCTTGAAAACCTGCCGGAATCTGCTGCAGAGCAGGGATATCAAGTGCTCTCTGTCTCTCATGTCAATGGAAACATACACAAGGTTGTTATCAGGAAATAATCAGTCAGATTTTATTTCTCATTATTCCAGGACTTCTACGCACTCGTTTTCAACAGCACCATTTTGTATCCTGAAAGCATTAATCACCGGAGCCGGGCCTGCAAGAGAAACGATAATGTAAATAATATCTGGATCAAATGCTTTCCGTATGTCCTCTTTTGAGGGCATTGCCGGGCCTGACGGGTGGCAGTGATAAACTGCGGAAAGCTTTCGTCCGGACTGCCTTGCCTTTTTCAATACAGAGAACTGTTCAACCGGATTGAAGCTGAAATGTTCACCGTTGTGATCAATATTTTCCATTGGATATGATTCTAAAATAATGCCATTCTCTGAACCAAGGTAACCACAGGCTTCTACGGGAGCGTCTTTTATGGAATGAGAAATTATATCTTCAAAAATGTTTTTTTTGATCCTGATCACTTTCACTTCCCGGGATAATAAAAATAGAAGGGTTATTTCCGCAGACCGGACAATTGGAGTTCTTTTTTAGACTGATTTTCCTGAAATTCATTTTCAAGGCATCGAATGTTAGAAGCTGGTTATAAAGCAATTCACCTGCTCCTGTAATAAACTTAAGCGTCTCGGCAGCCTGAATCGTTCCGAGCATGCCGGCTATAGCGCCCAGAACTCCTGCCCTGGAGCATGAAGCAAGCTCTTCCGGAGGTGGCGGAGCGTTGAAAACACACCGGTAGCATGCTGTTTCCCCGGGATTTACAGTCATAGTCTGACCTTTAAAACGGAGTATTCCACCATGTGAAAAAGGCTTTTTCCCGAAAACGCAGGCGTCGTTTATAATGAACTTTGATTCAAAATTATCCGTACCGTCAACTACAAAATCATATGAGCTTATTATTTCCATTATATTTGAGGAATCCAGCCATTCATTATATGGCTTTACAGTTATATCGGGATTAATCGATTTCATTTTCTCTTCAGCTGATTCTGCCTTGGGCCTGCCTATGTCTTTTGTAAAATGAATCACCTGTCTTTGAAGGTTTGAAAGGTCGACAAGGTCGAAATCTGCAATCCCGATCGTGCCGACCCCAGCGGCTGCTAGATACATGGCGATGGGAGACCCCAGTCCGCCGGCCCCAATGATCAGGACTTTGCTTTCAAGTATTTTTTCCTGGCCTTCGATGCCAACATCCTGAAGGAGAATATGCCTGCTGTACCTTTCCAGCTGTTCTTCATTCATTTTCAAGCACTAAAAGAAGGACACTACCTTTTATTATCATATTCAAAACAGACCCCTTGCAAACTGATTATTAACAATGATAGAGGAGTATTAATATCATATAGAATACATATCTGCTGACGGCACATGACTTTTCCTCTGGATAAATAACCCTATTCCGATATATTCACGGAATTTAAGATAATTCTCCTTTTCTTCCGCCCATACAGGGTCATCTCCCCGATCTGCATAGTAAATTTTAAACCATTCTGGTTCGTAATAGACTTTATGAAAAATATCAGAAAATCCCTTTTTTTCAAGTTCCAGGAGCAGGCCTTCACCAGTCATAACTTTTATTTTTCTGTGAGCCCAGGTATTCCAGACATTCCTCGGAATCGGGGAACCCATAAAAACAACCTCGATCATTATAAGAATACCTCTATCTTTCAGAACTCTGTATGCTTCAACAATACCTTTGTCAAAAAAAGCTGCAAGAGCGCCGCACGAATAAACATAATCAAAACTCTTATCATCATATTCGATATTTTCTCCGTCCCCGATATAAAATTTAAGATTTTTCCTCACCTTTTTTTTGGCTATCCTGATCAATTCTCTGTCGGAGTCAATTCCTATAACTGTATTTCCGTATTTTTCAGCAATATAACTTTCAAGCTCACCCGTGCCGCAACCAAGGCTTAAAAGACTATCGGTTTTCATTATTTTAACATGTTTTTCAGCTTCAAGCGTAAGCTCAATACCGGCTGGAGTTACAATTCTTTTTCTGGCGTTCTCAAGCATAGGGCCTCCTGATATAAATTTGAATGAACTTATTGCCGGTTAAATATCAAAATTTGGTTCGAAGCAGACCTTTTTATAATCATCAACCATATCTGAAAGCCTTATAGCTTTTAAAGTGTCTTTTATAGATGAATCCAGTTTCTTCCAGACTTTTTGTGCAACGCAGTTTCCGCTTTTATCGCAATCCCCTGTTTCAAGGCAGTCCAGGATGTAGCTTGATCCTTCAAGTTTTCCGACAACTTCTTCGAGATTTATTGCCGATGGTTCTCGAGAAAGCTGGTAACCACCCTGGGCCCCTCTCTGGGCTATAATCAAACCGGAGGATTTCAAAAAACTTGCAATCTGTTCGAGGTATTTTTCAGATATCTGTTCTTTTTTAGCTATTTCATTAAGCTGCATAGTGCCGTTTTCATAGTTCAATGCCAGCTGAAACAAGAACCTTACGCCATATCTTGTTCTTGTTGTTAATTTCATTAAAATATCCTATATGAATACTATGATAACTAGTATAAAAAGGATAATTGTTTTTGTCAAATGCAATTTTTGAAGTACAGATGATAAGGAGCATCCTACCGAATGCTTGATTATCAACTTTCCTGGTATAAAATTGTTGACAGATATCTCTCGCCTGTATCAGGAAGAATGACAACTATCGTCTTGCCCTTGAATTCAGGACGTTTTGCTATTATTACTGCAGCGAATGCGGCTGCTCCCGATGAGATACCGACTATAAGGCCTTCCGTCCTTGCAAGCTGGCGGGAAGTGGTAAAAGCTTCATCGTTCTTTACTCTGATGATCTCATCGATGACACTCCTGTTTAGCACATCAGGTACAAAGCCGGCACCTATACCCTGGATTTTATGAGGGCCCGGAATTCCGCCGGAAAGAACTGGCGAATCATCAGGTTCCACAGCTATTATTTTGACTCCGGGTTTTCTCTGTCTTAAAACCTCGCCGACCCCTGTGATAGTTCCTCCCGTACCGACGCCCGAGACAAACACATCAACATTGCCGTTAGTATCTTTCCAGATTTCCTCGGCAGTTGTTTTGCGATGGATTTCAGGATTGGCCGGGTTTTTGAATTGCTGAGGCATAAACGAATTGGTGTTCGCAGCATGGAGTTCCTCAGCTTTTGTTATTGCCCCGCGCATTCCTTCGCTGCCGGGAGTAAGTACAAGTTCAGCTCCCAATGCCTTCAAAAGGTTCCTTCTTTCTATACTGAATGTATCAGGCATTGTCAGTAAAAGCCTGTATCCTTTTGCAGCCGCAACGAAAGCAAGGGCTATGCCAGTATTCCCGCTTGTCGGTTCAATGATCAGGGTGTCCTGTTTAATAAGTCCCTTATCCACGGCGTCTTTAATCATTGCGTAGCCGATCCTGTCCTTTACGCTTGAAAGCGGGTTAAAAGACTCGAGTTTTGCAAGTAATTTTGCTTCCAGATTCATCTGTTTCCTGAAATTGCCCAGTTCAAGCAGGGGTGTATTACCGATCAGATCTGTAAGGTTTTTAGCGATTTTAGACATATGATATCTCCTTTTTATTTTTTTATTTTAATGATTTTTGATTTTGTAAAAGGCCCACTTCAAATAATTATATTTTAGAAAGAGCCGTTTCAAGATCGGCTTTGATATCGTTTATATCCTCAAGCCCGATCGAAAGCCTCACGAGATCCGGTGTGAGGCCTCCTTCCCTCTGCTGCTCTTCTGAAAGCTGCGAATGTGATGTACTAGCCGGGTGGAGCGCAAGCGATTTCGCATCTCCCACATTTGCCAGGTGTGAAAACAGCCTCAGGCTTTCTATAAGCTTCTCTCCCGAGGGTCTTCCCCCCTTAACTCCGAACACAACCATTCCGCCGAAGCCCTTTTTAAGATATTTCGATGCAATCGGGTACGTCGGATCATCTTTAAGTCCGGGGTAACGGACCCACGCTACCTTGGGGTGATTTTTCAGGAACAGGGCGACATTGAGAGCGTTTTCACTGTGCCTTGGCATTCTTACATGAAGTGTTTCAGTTCCCTGCAGGAATATCCAGGAGTTATCCGGTGATATTGCTGCACCGAGGTTCCGGAGTGGTACAGTCCTGAAACGGAGAGCGAAGGCAATCTTTTTCAGCTGATCTGTAAGATCCAGTGCCCAGCGCAGTCCATGGTAATTTTTGTCGGGCTTTGTGTAGAGCGTGAACTTATTGTCTGACCAGTCGAAATTGCCGGCGTCGGTAACTATCCCTCCGATAGCAGTTCCATGGCCACCGATCCATTTCGTTAGTGAATTCACAACTATGTCTGCGCCATGCTCAATAGATCTGAACAGATATGGTGTTGTAAAAGTGGCATCAACTATCAGGGGTATATGATGATTTTTTGCTATCTTCGAGATTTCATCGATGTCGGTAAAATCAAGGACCGGATTTCCTATTGTTTCGATGAAAAGAGCCCGTGTTTTTTCGTTTATAAGCTTTTCAAAGCTGGAGGGATTTTTGTGGTCGGCAAATTTAACATTAATTCCAAGATCAGGAAGAATCGCATCGAACATGGTGTATGTCCCTCCGTACAGATTTGATGCCGACACAATTTCATCCCCGGCTTTTGCGACATTGATGACTGAATAAAAGACTGCACTCGTGCCCGAAGCTACAGCAACAGATGCCGCTCCTCCCTCAAGAGCCGTAATCCTCTGCTCCAGCACATCAGTTGTAGGGTTCATCAATCTTGTGTAAATATTACCGAATTCCTTCAAAGCGAAAAGGTTGGCTGCATGTTCAATGCTTTTAAACACATAGGAGCTTGTACGGTATATAGGTACCCCCCTTGATGTGGTTTCGTCGACTTTTTGTCCAGCATGCAGACTCCTGGTTTCAAAACCAGCTTTCTCAATATTAAATTCAGGCATTTTATTCCTCCTTTTGAAATTTTTTTAAGAATTTAAATAAATATTTTATATATTGAGATAATTTCGGTATTCCTATATGATTACTATGGAATAATTATAATATTAAAATTTTTATTTGTCAACTGAAAAGTAAAATATTTATTTAATATAATATAAATTCATAGTATGTGCCTGTTCCTGAATTGCTTCCTGGCCAGCTTTTTTCAAAATGGAGGAGAGGATTATGAAAGATGGGTATGTGATCGAAGTTCTTTACAGCCTGGATGGGGCCATTTTATGAAACGAAAAAATCGCGAGCATGGGATAAGACAGGGATAAATTGCGTGAATCATCACTCAATGGCCGCTGGCTTATGAAAAATATTTTCATGGCATCAGGTTTCTCTTTGTATATACCGAACCATGGGCAGGTAAAACAGTCATTCCGGGTTATGATCCAAAAGAATGGCTTGAAAAATCACTTAAAGAGCAGCCGAATTTGCCTGTTATAATTCTGCATCACAGGCCGAATGTCGGCGATTTTTATAACAATACTATGTATAATAACTGGCCGAAGGATGCGGAAAGGGAATGGAACTCAATGCTTTCATCAAATACTAATATTGTTGCCGTAATCTGCGGTCATTTTCACCGGGACGAGCTCCACTGGATAGCAGGTATACCCACATATGTATGTCCACCTGTTGTAACATATTTCGGCCGGCAAACCACCCTCAGGGTTTATGAATACAGGGAAGGACATCTTTCTTACAGAACAGTATATATAGTGTAACTTTAAAAATAAAATTTGTCTGGATTTTTTTGGAGGTTACTGGAATTACTTTCAATAACCTCCATACTTACTGTTTACCTTAAAAATTTTCCGACAAATGGTGATGTCTTGCCTAAAGTGATAATGCTGGTTTATATTGGCATCAAAACGGTCGGATGATCAAAATTCTATCCTGAAACCCCCGAGGGGAAGGATTCATATTTCTGATCAGTAAATTAAAAACCGGACTCCAGAAAATTTTCAAGTATCCTTTCCATTACAATGTTATTTTTCCCGATAAATTCTTTTCCTTTCATTATTTCCTTGGAGGTTTGAACAAATTTTCCTTTTATAGGCTCGGATCCAGAGGCACCTTCCATACCGGCAAGAGATTTCCAGGTAATTTCAGGGTGAAACTGAAGCCCGAGGAAATCATCACCAAGAGAAAAAGCCTGGTTGGCGCAGGCATTACTTTCTGCAAGACGCTTGGCCCCCTGAGGAATGGAAAAGGTGTCTTCATGCCAGTGAAAGGTCATAAAACTTGACGGCAAACTGTCAAAAATCATTGATTTCATTCCCTCGCCGGTCAGGGTGACAGGGAACCATCCAATTTCTTTCTGCGGATTTTTTGACACTTTCCCTCCCAGAGCAGCTGCAAGAAGCTGGGCACCCAGGCAGATGCCGATTATCTTTTTGCCTGAATCGATAGCTCCGGCAATAAATGTTTTTTCGTTGGCAAGAAACGGGTATTTATTTACCTCGTGAACATTCATCGAACCGCCCATGATTATAAGTACATCGAAATGCTGGAAGGCTGGAAAATGCTGGTCTTTATACAAAAGCGTCCTTGTGATTAGAATTCCTTTACGTTTTGCCCATATTTTTATGTATGCCTCGTTTTCATCACGCTGATGCTGCAGAATATGAATAATCATTTTCTGATAAAACCCTTTTGATCAATCAAAGTATTATAATTCCTAAATGCCGATAATGAAAATAATATCGTGTTCGTAAGAATCAAAAGTATCACACACAGACCTTCGTAAGCTGTCAATCTGTCAATCAATTATAGTTGACATTTATGGTTCGTCTCATATAATATTTCTGCTTTGACTTGGGAAAGGAGAACTTATGGCCGCTATAGAATTAAAAAAGGATATTTACTGGATCGGAGTTAATGACAGGACTACGGATCTGTTTGAAGGATTCTGGCCTATTGCAAAAGAAGGTGTATCATATAATTCTTACCTTATTAATGATGAAAAGAAGGTAATTATTGATCTCGCAAAATCATTAAAATCGGACAGCTATTTTGACCAGATTGATCAGGTTTTGAATTTGACCGACCTCGATTACGTAGTAATCAATCATATGGAACCCGACCATACTGGTGTTCTTAATTTGTTCAGAAAACTTGCCCCGCATGTCACAATTTTATGCTCGCCTAAGGCGAAGAAGATGCTTGAGGATTTTTATCAGATAAATTCTGGTATTCATGAATTGGAGGACGGAGAAGAGATATCTCTGGGTAAAAAGACTTTAAAATTTATATTTGCTCCTTTTGTCCACTGGCCTGAGACAATGTTTTCATACGAAAAAAACGATAAGGTCCTTTTTACCTGTGATGCATTTGGAGGATTCGGTGCTTTAAATGGACCTATCTTTGACGATGAGAATATCGATATTGTTTATTACCAAAAAGAATCTCTCCGGTATTTTGTGAATATTGTAGCAAAATTCACCCGGCCGGTATTGAATGCCATAGAAAAGGTTAAGGACCTGCCGATTGATATAATCGCTCCTTCACATGGTCTGGTTTGGCGTAAGCAACCCGGCCTTATTGTTGAACTCTATAAAAAATGGTCTGAATATGCCACGTCACCGACTGAAACAGGTATAACCCTGGTTTACGGAACTATGTATGGTAATACTGAAATGATGATGAATGCTGTAGCACAGGGCATCTCGAGTGAGGGAGTCCCGGTAAATATTTTTGATGCCGCACGTACTCATCCAAGCTATATTCTCCCCTCTCTCTGGACTCAGAAAGGCGTATTGGTAGGCGCTCCCACTTATGAAGCAAGTCTTTTCCCCCCCCTAACTCAGCTTCTTGAAATAGCCGCCTTAAAAAAGGTTATGAATAAAAAAGCTGCCATGTTCGGCAGTTATGGATGGAGTAAAGGTGCTTTAGCCGAGATAAAAAAGCTGATCGAGCCGCTGAATTGGGAAATGACTATGACTTTTGAGTTCCCTGGAGGACCTGATAAGGAAAAGCTAAAAAAGGGAGAAGAATTCGGCGCCGCATTCGCAAAATTAGTTAAAGAAAAAGAATAAAATGATTAAAGCGATATAAATCAGGCAGATCAGGCTATGTATATTTCAAAGAAATAGTGAAAAGATAAAATCACGGTCATTTATACCTGAATTCAGGAACGTTTGACGTTTGCATCGATCCATGCTGCAAAGGCTTCCATAAACTTTGTCATATACTCGATCAGTGCACTGTTATTTAATGAACCGTCCGGATTGAAAAGCGTGGATGCATTGGAGATGTAAGCCTCAGGAGAGGGCATAGTCGGCATATTTAGAAAAACCAGAGACTGCCTGAGGATATGATTTGCGCCGAAGGCGCCGAGAAGACCAGGTGTAACGCTTATTACTGCAGCGGGGAGGCCGTTCCATATACTTTTACCATAGGGCCTCGATCCGACGTCTATGGCATTTTTAAGGGCTCCCGGGATCGACCTGTTATACTCCGGTGTTATAAAAAGAACGGCGTCAAAGTTTTTCATCGCTTCCCTGAATTCAATCCACTGAACCGGAGGTTTTTCTTCATCTTCAAGGTCCTGATTATACAATGGAAGCTGGCCTATATCAATAGTCTGCATTGAAAGAGTTGGGGGAGCAAGCCCCATCAATGCATCTGCCATCTTTAAATTAAAGGAGTCTTTTCGAAGACTGCCCACAATTACTGCGATTTTTCTTTTTGGCATAATTCAACCCCTCAGCTTTTTTTACTGCTATTTTATAGAATAGCATGGTTTTCATGAACAGTGCAACTTTTTCATGCCACAATTTTATGATTGTAAATAATCGATCAGTAAAATTTACTACAGCAAATAATATTTATTAAAACAATTGACATATTTCCGGGGCTTTATCAAACTATTGGTAGAATTTGAAGAGTAAATTAATAAAGGAGCGGGAGATGAAAAAAAGGATCCTTCTGGTTTACCCGAAATTTCCCCAGACTTACTGGGGCTTTAACTACAGTTTGAAATTTATTGGTAAAAAATCCGTATTTCCCCCTCTGGGTTTGATAACAGTAGCCGCAATGATCCCGCATGATTATGCTATAAAGCTTGTAAATCTCAATACCGCTAAATTGGATGAAAGGGATATTGCTGAAACGGATTTTGTTTTTATTTCAGCAATGGTAGTACAAAAAGAATCATTTGATGAAATAGTAAGGATTTCCCATAAATATAATAAAATAGTTGTAGCAGGAGGACCTTACCCGACAGTTTCATATATGGATATAGAAGGCGTAGATCATTTCATCCTCGACGAGGCAGAAATGACCCTTCCCAAGTTTTTCAGCGACCTTGAGAAAGGGCATCTTCAGAAGATCTACAGAAGTGCTGAAAAGCCGGAAATGTCTCTAACTCCAATCCCGCGTTTTGATATCATCAACGTTAGGGAATATTCCTCGATGGCCTTACAATTCTCCAGGGGATGTCCTTACAACTGCGAGTTTTGCGACATTATTGAACTCTTCGGACGTGTACCGCGCACTAAATCGGCAGCTCAATTCATTGCAGAGGTGGAAACGCTTTACAGCACTGGTTACAGGGGGTCTATTTTTATCGTTGATGACAACTTTATAGGAAACAAAATTGCAGCGAAAGAACTTCTCAGATCTCTTGGTTCCTGGCAGAAGAGAAAAAAATTTCCTTTTGCCTTTATGACTGAAGCCAGTGTGAATCTGGCCGCAGATGACGAATTGATGAATCTGATGATAGAAGCAGGTTTCTACAGCGTCTTTATCGGGATAGAAACTCCTTCAGAAGAATCGCTTAAGCAGACCAAAAAACCACAGAATATAAAAGCCGGGCTTCTTGAAAGCGTCCGGAAAATTCAAAGCAAGGGGATTGATGTAACAGCAGGCTTTATACTTGGTTTCGACACCGACAGAGATGATATTTTTGAACGGCAGATATCATTCATAACTGATTCTGCCATACCGATGGCGATGGTCGGGCTGTTGACTGCCCTTACAAAAACCCAGCTTTACAGAAGGCTTCTCAGTGAAAACAGGATTATAAAAGAAACAAGCGGAAATAATACCCATGACCTGGAACTGAATTTCATACCGAAAATGCCGGCTGACAGGCTTATAGAAGGTTATAAAAAAGTAATTTCAACAATCTATGATCCCGGTATTTATTTTAAACGCTGTTATGACCTTATAATGAGACTCCCTGAAAAGTATCGACTGCCTATTGATTTGCTTAATATACCGAATATTATAAAATACGGCTACGCATTGGTAAGATCTTTCTTTCTCCAGGGATTCAGCCCATACGGGCTTAAATACTTCAAGTTCATTGCGAAGGTAATTATGAGCAGGCCGGCCCGCTTTCCCGACGCAGTGCAATACGCGATAGTGGGGTATCATTTCTTCAAAATAACGGATAAACAGATCAACAATAAAATGGCCAGGCTCTCTAATTTCAAGATTTATATCAACAGGCTCAGGACAATGATTCAGGAAAGAATCAGGCTCATTCATGAGATAACTCTGGAAGAAGCCGCACACGAACTGTTCATAATCCGTAAAAACATACTATCGGAATTGAACAGGAAATATAACAGAGCTTCAAAGCTTTCAAAACAGTACACTGAGAGCACGCTGGGAAAGCTGGAAGAAAATATTGGTGAATATATTTCAAATATAGGCCTGTCTTTAAAAGATGCGATCAATAATTCGAATAGTATTAAAGCAGAAGTTTTATTAAAAGATGTCAGCAGATATTTAGACCGTATGCTGAGAATAATAGGTAAAAACATAACTGAAGCATACAGGTTTGATTCCTTAACGGATGCTATTGACAAAATTGTGCTTGATATTCAGAAATTGATTACAAGCAAGACTGAATCAGGAGTAATTTGTCTATAGGAGGACGCTAAAAGGAATTCGGTGAGGATGCCCTTTGATGCTAAACCATTTTTTCAGGTCTGACATGCCTTTCGAATTCTTCTTCAGTTAGAAGGCCCAGTTCAAGTGCGGCCTCTTTGAGGGTAATATCCTTCTGATGTGCAAGTTTAGCTATCCGGGCTGAATTCTCATATCCGATAATGGGATTCAATGCTGTTACTGCCATGAGGGTTCTTTCAAGATATTCTGCTATCTTTCGCCTGTTCGGTATAATGCCTTTCAGGCACTTTTCTTCGAAATTAGCTATGGCTCCAGTTAAAATATCTATGGACTGAAGCAGATTATAGATGATTACAGGTTTAAAAGCATTAAGCTCTAAATTTCCGGATGAACCGGCTATGCTGATAGCTGTATGGTTGCCCATTACCTGGACACATACCATTGAAATTGCCTCGCATTGAGTCGGATTCACCTTGCCTGGCATGATAGAGCTGCCGGGCTCATTCTCCGGCAGTATGAGTTCACCGATTCCGCAGCGGGGCCCTGATCCGAGCCATCGGATATCATTGGCTATTTTCAGAAGGGATGCAGCCAGGCTGTTAAGAGACCCTGAGAGCTGGACAAGGTTGTCATGAGCTGATATTAAGGCGAATTTATTACTTGCGGATTTAAAATTCAATTCTGTATATTCTGAAAGAAGCATGCAGACAGACTCTGCGAAGCCTTCAGGCACATTCAGGCCTGTGCCCACTGCAGAACCTCCGATCGGTAATTCGTAGATCTCAGGCATCGTTTTTCTTATTCTTTCGATTGAGGCTCTTACCTGCTCGGCATATCCTGAAAATTCCTGTCCCAGCGTTATCGGGACTGCATCCTGAAGGTGGGTCCTTCCGCATTTTATTATATTGCTGAATTCTTTACTTTTTTTGAATAAAGTCTCGTATAGGCCCATTGCTGAGGGTATTAATTTTTTTTCGATCTCTATAGCCGCCGATATTTGCATGGCTGTTGGAAATACATCGTTTGACGACTGGGACATGTTAACATCATCGTTTGGATGGATCGGGATTTTCGAGCCCATTTCTCCCCCCATTTCCGAAATGGCGAAATTGGATATGACTTCATTGACATTCATATTGGTCTGAGTACCGCTTCCGGTCTGCCAGACAGACAGCGGAAAATGGCTGTTAAGCTTACCTTTCAGGATTTCATCGCAGGCGAGGCTGATAGCTATCATTTTATCCTGAGAAAGTTTCGAGAGCTTGAAATTTGAAACTGCAGACGCTTTTTTGATCATAGTCAATGCGTATATGATATTCATTGGCATCTTTTCATTCCCGAAGTTGAAATTTTCTAAAGATCTCTGGGTCTGGCTACCCCAGAGTTTATCATTTTCGACCTTTATTTTGCCCATTGTATCGCTTTCTATCCTGTACTTCTTCATAAATACTCCTTCATATGATTTCCCTTTCCCGAATTTTATTAAAATACCATTTAAATGTCAAAATTCACGGGTCATATACTCCCTGATTTGTGGATTTTCCTTTCCCGGGTTATTATATTTTACTTTAGAATGGGTTTTAAATTATGAAGTTGAATATCGTGGAATTGGGAAACGTCGGATATGGAGAAGCCCTTTTTCTCCAGGAATATATAAGGGATCTGAGAGATTGCGGCAAAGTGAACGACACTCTGGTTCTTCTGGAGCATAACAGCGTTATAACCCTTGGAATGAGGGGGAAATACTCGAATATTTTAGCCAACAGCTCAATTCTTGAGAAAGAGAATATTGAAATATATGAAGTAACAAGGGGCGGTGACGTAACCTATCATGGACCCGGCCAGCTTGTCGGATATCTTATTTTCAACCTCAAGGATCATGGCTCAGGAATCAGGGATTTCGTCTGGAATGTTCAGGAGGTTTTTATCAGGCTCTTACGGGTAAATTATGGAATAGAAGGCCACCGGGAAAGCGGTTTATACACAGGTGTATGGGTCGGAAACGAAAAGATTACAGCAATCGGTTTATCAGTCAAGCATTTATTAACTATGCATGGATTTGCCTTTAATATAAACACGAACCTCGACTATTATAAATGGATAAATCCCTGCGGAATTACTGACAGGGGAGTGACTTCTCTTGAAAAGCTGACCGGGTGTAAGCAAAATTTCAAAGAGGTAAGCGGGATTGTATCGGACATGTTTTGCGAGGTATTCGGCATGGAAGGACAAAAGTCCAGCGGGTCTGTCAATGAGATATTTCCAGGTTTTAAAGAGAGGATTTTAACTAATGCAAGATAAAAAACCTGACTGGTTAAAAATAAAGGTTCGAAGTTCTAAAGAAAAATCTGAGGTTGAAGAAATATTAAAAAGGCTGACTCTGCATACGGTTTGTGAAGAGGCTTATTGCCCGAATTTGATGGAATGCTTTGATAAAAAAACGGCGGCTTTTATGATACTCGGAAACATCTGCACAAGGAACTGCACTTTTTGCGGGGTATCAAAGGGAAACCCTTCGATAATTGATAAAAGCGAACCCTGGAATATTGCACAAGCCGTAAATGAACTTGAACTCTCTCATGTTGTGATTACTTCTGTTACCAGGGATGATCTTCCAGATGGCGGAGCGGCTCATTTTGCCGATACTATAAAAAGAGTTAAAGAAAAAGCCGGAAAGATTACAGTTGAAGTACTGGTACCTGATTTTTCAGGCAGTTTTAAATCCTTGAACATAATTGTCAGTGCCTCCCCGGACATTATCAATCATAATGTTGAAACAGTACCCAGGCTTTATCCTGAGGTAAGGCCGATGTCTGTTTATGAAAGGTCCCTCAAGTTGTTAAAATACATAAAAAGCAGGAGTAGGTGTATTTATACAAAATCAGGGATGATGGTCGGTCTTGGAGAGAAAGAGGATGAGGTTACTAACGTAATGTCTGACCTTCGAGAGGCTGGCTGCGATATGCTGACGATCGGCCAGTATCTTGCACCGTCTAAAAATCATCACAGAGTCATTGAGTATGTCAAACCCGCTGTCTTTGACAGGTACAGGGAAACCGCACTCAGGCTTGGATTTATATCTGTTGCTTCAGGACCCCTTGTGAGAAGTTCTTATAATGCCGGGAAATTTTTCAATAAGACGGGATCTATATGAATTATGAGGGAGAGATAAGTTCAACACTTATTTCCATACCCGAACAGTTATTGGAGATAATAGGCGTAGTTTATTCTCACCATAAGGCAAGTGACGGAGGGGATATATACCTGACCCAATACGGCATGCCTCATTCCAGTCTTTTTGAGATCGAAAACTGGTATGAAAAGCAGTGGTTTGAAACACACAGGGAAAGGCTCGAAGGGTCAAGTGCAGTCTACAAGGTCACGACGAGAGAAATTGACGGTATCAGCCTAGAACTTGTTGTTAAAAACTCCCGTTTCGGCGAGGACGTACCCCTTGATACTCGTACTCTAATGGAATTTATAAATACTGAATTCAACAGCCCATGGGAGGAATTTTCCATGGTATTTGAACTAAGGAACAGTTCTTACGGACCGGCGGGGATCAATATTAAAACACAATATCCCATGGCGATATATGTTCCTCCTGAAACGATGCAGCTCTGGCAGAGCGGCAGATCCGCCTACAAGGTCAGCCGGATAAAAGACAGGCATCCGGGCATAGATATTGATATACTCAAGCAGTACAAGCTGATATACGAATGGATCAAGGGAAAAAACATTGTCGAAGCTTTCAGCGAACTGGGAATAGGGGGAGCCGAACTTGAAATAAACCTGGCTCCCATAACGAAAAGAGTAATAGCCGACCTTGATAAAAAGGGGTATGCGGTTGCCGATATGAAACCATCTCACATCATCATAGATGAATATAATATTAAGAAGCTTAATGAACTGGGTGATAATAGGGAATATTCATCAAGGGGGAAAAAATTCGCTTATATTCTTGATCTTGTGGAAAGGGGGGAATATTCAATAGTCGATTACGAACTTTTGATACGGACTCCGGCTAACGATGAATTCGTAAAAAATATCAGGCGTCATTCATATCTTGACGACCAGAGGGACAGATTTATAGCAGCGCCGTTACCGATCTATCTGGAAGAAATGATGATTTTTAATGTGCCTTACATATACGGGCATGTTGAAAGTACCGGCGGTTTACTATGGGTTGTAGGAAGGAACCCGAACCTTTATGATTATTTTCTGCCTGAGAGATGGAGAACAACACACAACTGGAAATTATCTGAAAAGAACGATGTTTATTACACTATCACCAAGGACAACATTCATATCGTATGGAAAGCATCCAGGGTAGGAGAAAAGCCTTCTTCTTACCCAAAATCGGAGTACGGATATAACAGTCCCTTTGAGGAATTTTCAATAGCGGATTATCTGAATAAGAACGGTGTTAATACCGTTTATATGCGTGCAATATATATGACAGGCAGCGCAAAGCAGGAGAGTTCTGAAGATATGAGCCGGTATGAGACCCATGACAAGCTCAGGTGTCCGGACGGCCTTCCTGTGTTAAGTGCGCTGCATAATTATATCACGATAAGGGGTTATTATAACGGTCCGGATCGGTGGGTCGCCGAGCAGAAGGGACAGCTGTACAGACCCGTCGATTTGATCAAATCGCTTCATAACGGCGTCTTCACTGAACCGGAAATCAATGCCCATCTAAGCAGGGTAGTCTCCAGGCTGAAAAATATCGGCTACAACGGCAATCTTCTCCAGCCTGATGACATCATAATCACTTATGATACGAAAGGGGAAATCGTTAAAGACAGTGAAGGTTATCCGGAATTACGAATAACTAACCTAGATTTCATCAGGAAGATCTGAGTTGAGCCTTAGCCTGTTTCTTCTGTCCCCTGTGAAGCCTCCACCTGTCAAGCCTCCATTCAACCGCTTCGTAAATTATGGGAACAACAATCAGAGTGAAGAAAGTCGATGTCAGGACACCGCCTATAACGGCTACCGGTAAGGCCTGCCTTCCCCTTGAGCCTTCATTCAGGCCGAGGGCCATCGGCAGCATGCCGAATATCATGGCGAAGCTTGTCATCAATATGGGCCTTAACCTGATTGGTCCCGCATGAAGCAGGGCTTCCCTGATCGACATACCCTCCTCCCTCTTCTTATTGGTAAAGTCTATGAGGAGGATCGCATTCTTGGTTACTATGCCCATTACGAGCAGTACTCCTATGTAACCGTAAATATCTATATCTACTTTAGTCAGAAGCAGAAGCAGGGAAGAACCTATCAGTGCCAGAGGTATGGATATCATGAGGATGAGAGGCTGTATGAAATTATTGTAAAGAGAGGCAAGGATCATATAAATAAAGAGCAGGGCCAGGATAAGAGCCAGCCCCATCTGGGGCACCAGTTCTCTGTAGTTTTTCTGCTGGCCTGCAAAGTAGTAATAATATCCGGGAGGCATCGGTACCGTAGC
>CAYPRX010000019.1:0-14714 GCA_964413265.1 uncultured Brevinematales bacterium | reverse complement strand
ATAGTGGTGATACTTGAGTCCTGTTTCAGCGGGGATTCCGAAGGAGGAAGGCTTGTGCAGAACATATCGCCTGTGATTATGAAAGTCGACAATCCCCTCACAGCGGAGAATATAGGATCTATCTATGCTGCCACTTCAGGTTCGGACTACTCTGTATGGTATCCGGAAATGGGGCATGGGCTTTTCACATATTATTTTCTGAAGGGTTTAAGCGGCGAAGCCGACCAGAAAAAGAACAGGAAGATCACACTTGCCGAAATGAGGGCGTATCTGGAAAAGAACGTTCCGAAAAGGGCCAATATCCTCAGGGCTTTCGAACAGATGCCTCAGGTTATAGGCAATGACAATGAGGTGCTGGTAAGGCTCAAGTAGGGAAGATGGTTACTAATTACCACCAAAACTGAAAGATTTTAATATATTAAATCCTCACCAGCCACAGGAGGCATTCTACTGGAAACTCTTCACGCCTCTTTTTTCATTGAATTTTGCGAGCGTCTCTCCCACCCTCTTTTCCAGGTAACCATTATCGAAATCGCTCCTGTAAAGGAACTTGATTTCATTTTCAAATTCCCAGTCGTCAAGGTAATCGATCCCGCTGACCCTTTCAAATAATTTCGAGCCGGCCAGCGGATAGGGAACCGAAATTGAAATTTCATCAAGGGGAAGCTCGAGAGCAAGAGAAAGGGTCTCTTCAACCCTTTCAACCGTTTCCCCCGGATATCCTGCCATAAAAAACCCTGCCGTCTTTATGCCGGCTGAATTGAAGAGCCGGACTGCCTGTTCGCCTTCCCTGACTGTAATGCCTTTTTTCATCAATTTAAGCGTTTCATCCGATCCGGATTCCAGCCCCAGGTAAACCTTACTACACCCTGCGGATTTCATAAGAAGAACCAAATCGAAGTCAATAGGCCTGACCCTTGAAAGGCATGACCACTTCATCCCGACTTTATTCTGAAGCATCAGTCTGCAGAATTCCCGGAGGCGTCCAGTATCAAGGGTAAAAGTGTCGTCCGCTATCCACAGGGTATTGAACCCCAGGTTTTTGATGTTTCCAATTTCACGCATGACAACTTTAAGATCTCGTTTTACGAGAACATTACCATAAACGGGCTTGGAGCAGAATTCGCAGTCGAACGGACATCCATAACTCGTCATTAATACAGCCGGTTTGCTGCCGTCCCTATGTTTCCAGAATTCCTGGTATTTTTTATATTGCGTACCTTCCCTGTCAGGAAGCGGGAGCGTATTCAATGCCGAACCGGAAAGCCTATAGCTGCCTGTGACTATTCTTAAACTATTTTTCAGGCAGTAAATGCCTCTGTAGGCGGTCAATTTCATTTTTTTATGAAAGTCCTCCCTGGTGCAGGCATTAAATATGTATTCTTTGCAAAAAAATGAAAAATTATTGTCCTGCGCGCCTGTAAATACCACGTCGAAATCATGCGCGAAGCGGTCCGGATAAAGGGTGGGAAGCGGCCCGCCGCAGACAAAAAGAGTGGTTTTAAGCCATTTTTTCAATTCACCAAGAAGCCTGAGGGCATTTTTACTCATGCTTACCATTATGTAGATCCCCACTATAGCGGGGTTTCCCCCTGTAATTGTCTGGACGGCATCTGTGAAGTTTTCAAACGTGCAGTCGTACTGCACGGCATCGATGCCGGTTTCTTTTATCTGGGCCGAAAGGTATGAAATTCCAAGCGGAGCAAAAAGTGTGTGCGATTCGAGCGGTGTTAAAAAATAAGGATATATGAGAACGACTTTTTTATTCATATTTTGACTGCCTTTTCCCCGATTCTATTTCGTAACTGAAATCAAACACGTTTTCCAGGTCATTGCAATCCGCTTCGAACTCGAAGCCGGCCCAGTTGAGATTTTCCGACCTTTCCCTTCCCCAGTACGTGCACACATCAGCATATTGCAGGCTCTTGAAGTTTTCAACCAAAAATGTTATTCCAGTTTCCAAGTTATAAAAATAAGCCCTGCCATTAAATTTTTCCCAGCCCGATGGAAGAGACTTTTCAATCCCGGTTTCGGCAACCCCGTTTAAAAATTCTGCTGAAAGCTCGTTCAGAATATATATCCAGCATAAGAAGCCTTTTTCCTTTTCAATACGTCCCTTAATCTGAATTGTTTGACCCGAAAAAAAATAAGTTACATAAGCTGTAGCCAGGATACCCGCTGGTTCGAAGACTGTTTTAAAACCGGTTATTCGAAGTAAAAAATCGAAGATACCTGGACGCATAAAAATCTTTTGAAGAATTCCATTTTTCATATATAGATTTGATGCTTTCTCAAAAAGCCTTGTAAAAAAAAGAGACCTCATACCCAGGAAATACCATACCTGCATCGAATCGATCAAGAACTTTTTCATTAATCGGTTTCCTTGCCGGTCTACCGTATAGGAACAGCTTGAAAAATATGTAAAACCGCCTTGTTTTATTACCGGGACTCCAATACCAAGTCCTTCTCCGGTTATATTCTTTCCCCTGTAAGAGAAACAAACACCCCTTGAAATACCTTTCGATATTCCAGATTCCTGATATGAGTCAGCTGATAATTCCAGCCCGTTCTGTAAGGTGATCATAATTTTTTCCCTCTTCAGGCATTTGATTATAATCATTCCCCTCTTCCAAGACAAGTTAATCAGCATTTCCCATTTAAAACCTAATAGGAATCTCCTGTATATGTTACATTTTTATACCAATATACTTCATATTAATTATTCCTGAGTATGCAAAAAAAAACTTGAAATTGATAGCATCGATTTTTATGCTTTATTCACTTGTAACTGGTAATTTCTGATGTTATATTCAAGATGGTGAGACAGCATAGGTGTTTCTGAAGAAAAAATTAAATGAATTATAAACACTATGCATCTTTTCTCTTTCAATTATCCTCATAATTTTATAATATGAGATTTGTCGTGGAGGAAAAATTATGAAAAGTTCTGTAAGGAGAGGCTCTTTTATAGTACTTTCAGTATTAACAGCTCTTGGTTTATATGTTCTTGCTTATTCTGAAGATGGCGACATCTATAAGGATTGGGATAAAAATTATGGAGAATTCATGATTAACAGGATGAAAAAAGAAATGAATTTGACTGACGAACAGGTTACCAAAGTTACTTTACTATTTACAAGTTTCAGATCCTATATGCTGCCTCTTATTAAAACAAACGTTAAAGACATGATGGATCTGCGGGATAAGCTTTTCATCGGAGCTACAGATGCAGACATAAGGCCTTTTCTTAGCTCTGTAAATGCTGATAATGCTAAGATAGCTGAAGCACAGAAAAATTTCAGGGATTCACTGGATGCAATTCTTACGCCTATTCAGCAGGCAAAATTGCTGGTAATGAGGGATGAAATGAAATTTCTTAGAAGGTATTGGAGATGCGATTTCAGCGAACAGGATTTCCAGTAAATTACCCCCATTTACATAGATTCAGGTAACTTCATACTCCTCCTGACAGGGAGCTCGGTGCTCCCTGTTTTTTTGTTTAAAAAGCCCAGGGTGAGTAACACGGGCTTTTGTCTATTTTATAACCTCGGAAGAAAACCACACATCGTTTGTATAAGTGCCAGGTTGTTCACCTCCTGCGAGTGCACCGCCGATAACCCACATCCTGTTATTGAAAACTACACTGGTATGGCTGCATCTGCCGGGGAACTGTGTCTCGGCTATGGCCTGGATCCAGTTTTTTCCGTCGGACGAATACCATACGTCGTTCATAATATTACCGCCATTACCCCCAATGACCCACATTTTGTCATTGAAAACTATGCTTGTATGGCTGCCTCTCACGGGGAACTGTGCGTTGGCTGTGGCCTGTGTCCAGTTTTTTCCGTCGGAAGAATACCAAACATCGTTCATCTTATAGCTGCCATTCCAGCCTCCGATGATCCACATTTTATTATTGAAAACAACGCTTGTATGATATCCCCGGGCGGCAAACTGTGCATTTGCGGCAGCCTGCGTCCAGTTTGTACCATCGGAAGAATACCATACATCGTTTGTAAAGTTGTAAGGGTTATAACCACCGGAGAGTGCACCGCCAATGACCCATATTTTGTTGTTGAAAACCACGCTGGCATGGTTGCATCTGCGGGAGAACTGTGCGTCGAATGTGGCCGGCGTCCAGTTTTTTCCATCGGAAGAATACCATACCTCGTTCATAGTGTAGCCGCTATTGCCTCCGATGACCCACATTTTATTATCGAATGTCAGGCTTGAATGGCCGGCTCTTTTGAGAAACTGAGCATCGTTTGTTGCCTGAGTCCAATTCGTGCCGTCAGACGAATACCATACATCGTTCATAACGTAGGCATCATTCCAACCCCCTATTATCCATATTTTGTCGTTAAAAACTACACTGGTATGATATCCCCTGGCATAGAAGGGGGAGTTTGAATCTGCCTTAGCCCAGTAAGCACCAGCAACTGGACCGCTAAGGGTAGCCCTCGTATTGGAGCAAGCCGTAATTGATAAAACCATTATTATGGCATAAGTGATTAAAATTACTCTGTTTTTTATATAATGCCTCCTCATTTGATTCTTACACTGCCTATTTATCATTTTAATCAGGCTGATAGTCTTATCCTGCCCGCTGAAGACTTTGTTAAAATGGGGCACGCTTAATTATTTTCTATCCTTTCTTTTTGGATTCTCAGGGAACCATCCTTTTTTAACCCTTTCCCGCTGACGGAAAATTTCTTGTATGCTCCAAAAAGATGAAAAACCAGCCACACTCAATACAGCACTTATTATGTTATTATGGATAAATATGGAAATTCCGCAAAATATCAGTCCAAGGACTAAAAATAAGAACCAGATTGATACACTAAAATAGTATTCACCCCAGATGACCAATGGATGAAAAATTCCTATGATTATAAAAGCTGATAAACCGATTATTATTCCATCGAAAAACATAACTTCTCCTCTCAATCTTTGTCATTAATAGAAATATTGAAGCTCAGGCCATATGTCCCTTATATTTGCTATTTTATTAAATAAAAAACAATTTTCTTGAAAATTAGTTAAATTCCGGGATGCAGTCAAATAAATTTGCCGGAATTAAAATAATTTTTTTCTGCTTTGAGAGAAATAGAGGAGAGCTGAATCATCAGTTTATAATAAAACCGATATCTATGCCGATGCTGGGTGTTAAATCCACATCATAATAGTTTCCCCCGTCGAAATAGTAAGTATTGTTATGGAAAAGAAGGTCTGAGAAATTGTAGAATGCATTAACGTAGGGCTCTATCACGAGACCATTGTCAAAGCCGTTAGGGTAATATTTGATCCTGAGCTCGAGGTATGCATACAGCAGGTTCCTGGGCGCATAGACGATAGTATTTTGAGGAGTAATATAGTATGATTTGAGATTAAGACTGTCGAATAAGAGGTCCGTGATCTCGTAATGAAAGTAGAAAGAGGGCCTGAATACGAAGGACATATCCTCTTCCCTCATATCGGAAAAAATACCGGCGTTAATATAAATGTGATCTATCAGATTGTTGTTGTAGTACCAGTAGCCGTCACCGTTCGTATTAGGGGAGGTATATATGGTAAAAGGAATTGACAAACCTACAAATGGTGTGAATGAAAGATGGTCGGACGGCCTTATCGGGAATCTGTAGTCGAAGCGCGTGTCTATCTCGATATCATTATAGGTATTCATTGAAGATAACAATTTAGTGGAATCAATGTTATAAATTGTGTAATAATTCGTACTGTATATGGGAATCAATACGATAGCTGACAGGAAGAAATTGTCGGAATCCAGGAATAATCCGATGTGGCCAACCTCTGAAATGTTCGTAATCTCCATGTTCGGGCTTTCATTAGAGACAAAGTAATTGTCGAAGCTGTAGTTATAGGATACCCTGAGGCCTGCCTCGATATTTCCATAGGGGGCCGGATCATATGTAACCGATTTCGTTTCCCCCGGAGCGAGATTCAGGGTCTTGTCCAGGAGAACTGCACCGCCTGCCTCGTTGACCAGCTTTATATTGTAATTTATTCCAGGGAATACCTTTAACAAGCAATCAAACCGTCCAGAGCCGATCATTTCAGCCTTTTTACCGTTGATCAGGAGATCGAACCTGTCCGGCCCGGGCCTTAAATCCTTAAAGGCAATGTATGAATTGGTGTACTCTGTATTGAGGACCTTTCTGATTAATTCCGACATCATTCTGTCAACCGCTTCGAAAATTTCCGTTCCGCCGGAAGTTGATAAGTTTTTCGAGATCAGCAGTGAACCGGTCCTTGAGTCCATCAGGAACATGCTTATTTCTATAACGGGGTTTTGAATATCCCCTGTAAACCTGTAGTCCCCGTATAGAGCGAGGGAGGCTCCTCTTTCCCTGGAAAGAGACCTGATTAGATCGGTGTCTGCTGGTATATTCGAGCTTTCATCGAAGGGCAGTACATTGAAATCTGGCATGAGTCCCAGGTTCTCGTAAAGGGAATGGAAGATTATAGACCGGACGACTTCGGAATCCTGGTATTTCTTTTTGTCGGTTTCATTCCTCAGGGGAAGGACGAGGATCGACTGCATGGATATTGATGATGAAGAAGAATTTGTAAGCGGCGACTCTCCCGGCATCAGGGAATGAAGATCTGAAATTAAAACGAGCTGGGCCAGTGATACTACCAGGCAGCATACATATATTTTCATGATTCCTCAATAAACGGAATATATAATTTACCACAAAAATCAAAGATTATAACATTTACAGCCTGACATTTCAAAAAAATATTTGATCCTGGATTTCCCATGACACTGGGTACTTCGGGAAGTATTGCATCTTCTTTTTTTGTACCATAAAACATATCTGACTTCAGTGATGGGAAGAGCGGCTAGTCCGAAATCCCTGAATAATAGAATAAAATTTGGTGAATATGTCGACAAAATTCCACCTTAATTTACTTAATTTTCTGTTCAAAAAATGGGGCGTACTTAACCGGCTCATTCCAACTTAGAATATCGGCTAAGACTAGAAAGATGTTTTGAAATATGATAGACTCTTTTATCCGGAGTTGTTAAGACGATATAAACCAGCCTCTGGATGCAAATGGGGTGACTGCTTTGATTTATGCGGCAAATTAGGGGCAAGCCGAAGTTGTCAAAGCATTGATCAAAATGAAGGCCAATGTCAATGCTGTAGGTAAAGGAAGGAGATACAGCTTTGCACGCTGGACTGCTTTAAAAAGCCGAAAATGTGAGGTTTTTTATTTATGCAAAAATATTTCGCTGTTTTTACAATCGTATTATTGCTTGTGATGATTATTAGCCGTGTCTTTATACTGAAAAGGCAGGGTATAAAAGCCATGAATTTCGGGAATACTGATAAAACAGATTTTTTATTCTTTCCGTTTATTTTGTTTTATTTTTATCTTATATTTGCCAATACATTCGGCTGGCCGTCAGTCGGTAAATGGCTGTTGTTCCGCAGAGAAATATTATCATGGGCCGGAGTCTTTCTTTGCGTATCAGGGCTGGCATTGCTGTTGTGGTGTCTTATTTCATTCAGAAAAAGCTTCCGTGTTGGCATCGATCTTAACCATTCCGATGAACTGATTACAACCGGGATTTTTGCTTACAGCCGCAACCCGATATATGTTTCATTCGGAATTATTTTAATCGGTCAGTTTTTTATTTATCCCAACTGGATTATGCTCATTTATTTTGCGGCAGGAATATTGTTATTCCACCGTCAGGTAATACGTGAAGAAGATTTTTTAAAAAAACATTATGGAAAGAAATATATTGATTATTGCAGACGGGTAAGAAGATATATCTGAAACAGGTGACCGTTAGAGCAGAGATTGAGGAGCTTAATGATGAAACTTGATAATGCAAGAATACTTGTGGTCGGAGCAGGTGTGAATGGTTCGGCATGTGCCTCAGTATTGCTTAACGGAGGAATAGATGTAACAATTCTGGCCAGAGGTAAGCGATACGGTGATATCCAAAAGGAAGGAATAATTATTGAGAACCCGCTTAATAACAAACGGTTTGTTACCAGGGTTCCTGTAATTAATAAACTGGCGCCTGAAGATATTTATGATTATATCCTTGTTGTTATCCGGAAGAATCAGGTATCTGAACTTTTACCGATTTTGGCTGATAACAGGTCTCCAAATATTGTATTTATGGGTAATAATCTTGCAGGTCCGGATGAATATACGGATGCTCTGGGTAAAGAACGTGTTATGATGGGTTTTGTCTTTGCTGGGGGGAGACGTGAGGATAATGTTATAAAAGCAATTATATCCAGATCAATAGCTGTACCTTTTGGAGAGATAAACGGAATATTAACACCAAGACTTAACCGGCTTATAAATATCATACGGCAGGGAGGTTTCAAGGCAAAAGCATCAACATGTATTTTAGATTTTCTGGCCACCCATGCCTCCGGTGTTCCTTTATTCGGAAAACTAACAATAAAATACGGGCTTGATAACCGTAAATTAGCCGGATCTACTGAAGACCTGAGAATTCTCTTGAATGCGATGCGTGAATCATTTCAGGTTCTAAAATCTCTTGGATATAAAATTGTGCCTAAAAGCCAGAACATTATCAATTTTCTGCCGCGTTTTATTATAATCGCAGTATTAAGGGCTTTACTTTCCTCTAAATTGGGAGAAGTCGGATTAGTTTATCATGTATCTCAAGCACCCGATGAAATAAGTTATCTTGCTCAGGAGCTTGAAGTATTAGTTGAAAAGTCCGGCCTTTCCGCGCCCTCTATAAAAAAAATATTGGATATGTATTAATTTACGGTGCATTTTGAATGCATTTCTGCCGTATGGTAGAATCTGTGAAGAAAGCCGGAATAGCCTGCGGTGAGCATTTCCTTAATTGCATGCCCCGTATGCCGATAAGCCGCTTCTGGCCCATGGCAAAGCATTACAATTAATGAATTATAATAGTTTTGTTAACTTAAGAAACCTTGCCCCATGTGGAGGAGTCACTGCAGAAACAGACCTGTTTGCATTTCCCAGAACCCTGTGTTCCCAAATGTCGCTTACTTGATATTCACCTTCGATATTGAGCTGAGGATATTGGGCTTCAAGTTCTGCCTCAACCGTATGGGTGTTGAAGAAAGCCAGGTAAACGCTGCCATCTTCATCGAAAGATGTCCAGGCAATATAATTTTTTAAAGGCCCCTTGCGATACAACTGACGGGATGAGGAGGAATAATTCAATACTCTCAATGCTTCTTCATTTGTTAAAAGAGAATTTGTCCAGTCATCATTGTCGCGGAGTTCGCAGCCGATCATTAGTGGTGAACGAAAGATGATCCAAAGAGTCATCAGCATGACCTGTTCATTTTTACTGAATCTTGTCCAGCGGTCCCCAATTCCGTTTTCAAAGGATCTGATAGCTATATGCCCGAGTGGCAGCATATCGGCGTCAGGCCAGCTTCCAGGACCTGTATGAACGCTCCATTGATTGCACCTTTCAAACATTTCAAGAAGGTGATCCCACCTGTCCCAGAAGTCGTCGGTGATTCTCCACATATTTGCATGTTTTTTGAAATGTTCGGCATATTCAATAGAAGCAGGGCCTGGAGAGAGGCTTAGGACTATTTCCCTGCCGCATTTATCTATTGCGTTGCGGATCAGTTCAACCTCTCCGTAAGAATACGGTGTTGCGATATCGTCTACTTTTACGAAATCAACACCCCATGATGCATAAAGCAGGAATAGTGAATCATAATAGCTCTGAGCTCCTGCGAGAGCAGAATCAACGCCGTACATATCAGTATTCCACCAGCAGACAGAATTAGGATTGGCAACCTCCCTGGCCCTTTTGGCAGTTCCGAATATCGGCGTATTTTCATGTACAGCCTGCCTGGGTATTCCTCTCATGATATGGATTCCGAATTTAAGCCCCAGCTTATGTATATAATCAGCCAGAGGTTTAAAACCATTACCTCTCTCGGATGATGGAAAGCGGTTCGGTGCAGGCAATAAACGTGAATACTCATCCATTGTAAGGGGGACAAAAGGCCTGTAAGCTGACAGTTTCGATTCCGGTTCATACCATTGAATATCAACAACAATATATTCCCAGCCGAAATTTTTAAGGTGGGCGGCCATATATTCCGCGTTGCCTTTTACTTCCTCCTCGGTAACAGTTGCTCCGTAGCAATCCCAGCTATTCCATCCCATCGGCGGTTTAAGGGCTGTATATCCCTTCATTGAATTTCCTCCTTTGATGTTATCCTTTTAAACTTCCTTCCATAATACCCTTTACGATATATTTCTGCAAAACTAGAAAAAGAGTAATTATAGGAATTATTGTAATAACTATACCGGCCATTGCTGTAGAATAATCTGATGCTGTTGAGGAGAATAGTTGCTGGAAATTGACATTCAGGGTTTTTAAATTGCCGCTGCTTACAAAAAGACTCGCCAGGAGGTAGTCATTCCAGATAATAAAAGACTGCATTATTATGAGTGTTGCAATTGCCGGCTGCAGAAGCGGCATCACGATAGTAAAATAGGTGCGAAAAATTGAACAGCCGTCAATGCTGGCGGCTTCTTCCAGTTCAATCGGAACCTGTGAAATAAAGCTGGACATTACGAAAACACCGAAAGAAATACCTGTTGCTACATACATGAAAATGAGTCCGTAAGCAGTGTTGACCAGTTGAAGTTTAAAGCCAATAATATATATAGGCAGGAATAGGGCTTGAAACGGAATAAGTATGCCTATTAAATAGTAAATGTAACTGAATTTATAGAATTTATGCCGGTTCCTTGTAATGACCCATGCCGAGGCGCCTGAAAGTATTACAATAATTATTACTGAAATAAACGTATATGCGACAGTATTTATAAAAGTAGTCCCTATATTAAGACGGTACAGAGCGTTAAAATAATTATCCCAGTAAAGGTTGTGAGGAAGGGAAAAAGGACTGCTTACAAAAAGTTCAGTTCTTGTTTTAAATGAAAAATTTATTATTGAAAATATCGGAAGAATTATAATTGCCGATATTAAAATCATCCCAGCCTGAATAATAATTTTTGATATTAGACCGTTGGTTCTCGAGACGTATTTATGTTTACTTAATGAAATCATAATTGTATCTCCCGCTTTCTTAAAATTGAAAGCTGGATAATAGCTATAATGAGCAGGACCAGCAAAACAGACATCGATAAAGCTGACCCGTAACCATATTGCCTTCCGCTTATCGATGATGTGTAAATATAATAAATAATGGAGGTCGAGGCACGTCCAGGTCCGCCCTCGGTTGATGACACCAGAAGATCATAAACTCTGAGGGAACCCAGCGTTATGCCTACAATACAGATGGTAAATGCAGGAGCAAGCATCGGGATTGTTATATACCAGAATTGAGAAAAGAACGAAGCTCCATCCACGCTTGACGCTTCATACAGCTCTTTGGGAATGGATTGAAGATTCGCAAGATAAATCATCATCCAGTAGCCGATCCATTGCCAGTTGTTAACTATAAGAAGTCCGGTAAGTACAGAACGGGGACTGCCGAAAAGCTTATAATTTATATGCATGTGCAGCAAACTGTTTAATGAAGGAAGCACATCCCCATACATATGAGTCCAGATAAAACCTACAACGAGAGGAGCTATAAGGCATGGCACAAACAGTATTGCCCTGTAAAAGGCTTTACCAAAATGAATGTTATCGATTATTACTGCAAACAACAGGGCGAAAACATTTTGAATAATCGTATTTCCAATTGTAAATTTAATTGTAAATACCCAGGCATTTAGGGCGAAAGGATCAGTGAATATTTTGATATAATTTGCGAATCCTGACCATGGAACTTCCTTTGTAAAGCCGTTCCAGCTTGTAAATGAATAATAACAGTCCAGGATTATGGGAAAAATCAGGCCTATCGTAAAAATCAATAATCCAGGAAGCAAAAGAACAATATACTGCGCCTGATTTTTCACCGTGTTTTTCACATTATTTCTCATAATCAGACTTATTAATCATCATGTTAAAATATGTTTTGGGGAATGTTAATCATTCCCCAAAACAATAAATTTGATTTAAATATTATTTGCTTGCCGATCTTCTCGAATCTGCAGCTTTCAAAATCTGATCGATGGTCATCTGACCCTGGAGCCATGCTGCAATGTCCTGCGCATTCTGATCCTGGAAACCTCCCCAAACCAGCTGGGTATTTCCAGTGTTGGCATCGACAATCATATTTTTTGAAGCGTAACTGTCAATATCCTTCTGACTGGGATTGTTATAAGTAGGGCCTGCTTTCTTAAGCATTGAAGCAGTTTTTGTCAAATTGAAGATTTTTTCGGCAAGTTCTTTGTCACCTATTATCAGACTGATTACCTTATCAACCGCCTCCATATATTTTGTATTCTTGCTGACCATGATCGTGATATTAGGCTCGAAAATAAGTTTTGCATTACCAGTTTGATTCGGGAACGGGAAAATACCGAAGTCAAAATCCGGGTCTACAGACTGAAAGTTTTGTATGGACCAGGAACCGGAAACCTTCATCCCGGCCTTTCCCTGTACCATCAGGGTATCAGCCTTTATCTGATCCATAGAGAAGGTATCATCTTTCCAGGTGTTATCATAAATCAGCTTATTGTACATGTAGCAGGCCCTATATTCAGGGGAAGTTGCAAAGTTGACTTTTCCCGCGCGGAACTGATCACCCCAGTTATGATATTTGTTGAATACGTCGTTAATAGCAAACTGCATTGTAATATTTCCGATACTCCATGTGTCTTTAAAGTGAGTTTCAAAAGGGGTAATTCCGAGACTTTTCAGCTTATTGATGACATCCAAAAGCTGTGCCTGGGTTTTCGGAATATGGATATTGTTGTCGCTGAAAAGTTTGCGGTTGTAATAAACACCCTGATACAGGGCATTGAAAACAACGCCATAAACTTTTCCTTTAACAGTTCCGCTTCCAACGGCTGCCGGAATCACATTTTTTAAATAAGGTTTACCGGTCAGATTAGCAAGAACACCCAGGTTAGCATAGGTCGGAACATCCTGACCCTTGCCTATCATGATATCCGGTAAACCTGACTGCAGATACTGCTGCATCTTCGGTTGAAAAGTTTTACCCCAATCCCCGATATCCCAGTCAAGCTTGATATCAGGATATTTTTTAGCGAGGGCCTCATCGATTAATTTTTCCATCCCGGCATCTGTGGTTGACTGCCCGTCCAGGATCTTAAGAGTGATAACTTTACCCTGACCCCAGGCACTCAGGGTAATGAACATCGCAAGAATTATAAGTACAGATAAGAAACTGGCTTTTCTCATAACAAACTCCTCCTATAATCAATAATTTTTTTGATATTTATTATGAATCTCAAATACAAATCACCAGGAATACGAAGATTATTATAATCTTCAGGTTTATTATTTGATAGAATAAAATGTACTATAATTGTACTAATTTTGTACTATGACTTATTTGATGGGGGAATACTAAAGGAAACGAATATACTTTCGTCCCTCCTTTATGGCCTGAGATCTGTTAGGAACTCCTATGATCTCATAAATCTTATGGATATAGTTCCTTATTGTTTGATCAGCGAGAAAAACAATTTCAGATATTTCTTTATTATCCATTCCTTCAATGATCAGCTTTAATATCTTTTTTTCAGTTTTGTTCAAACTGTCAATCCATTCAGGCGGATTATATGCGGAATCCAGATCAATATTGTGCGTTAATTTTTCCAGCACGCTCCTTGAGATAGGTACAACCTGGCCCGAACACGCGCTTTTTATCTGAGTGACAAGGTCTTCTATAGGAATATCTTTTAACAGATAACCGACAGCACCATATTTCAATGCGTCTTTTACGTACTCATCGTCATCATAGGTGGTCAGCATTATTATCTTTATCTGGGGATATTTTTGATGGATCAGTTTGACTGCATCAACTCCATTCATTACGGGCATGCGGATATCCATTATAATTACATCAGGAATCGATATTTCTACTGCATCAACAGCCTCCTTGCCGTTGAAAGCATAAGAGATCACGTTAATTGATCTTGCTGCTTTTTTAAGGATATGCGCAAGACTTTCAATAAATATCTTTTGATCGTCAACAAGCATAAGATTGATAGTCTTCATTATTGCCCTCACTTTGAATTGAATTCCTCGGAACAGTTATATGAAGAGAAAAACCATGCGGCATACTTTCAGCTATTAGAGTTCCTTTGAAACGATTGAGGCGCTCTTCCATACCTGATATTCCGATCCCTTTTTTCATTTCCTCATCCTGAATACCTTTGCCGTTGTCTGATATGTTCAATAATATCTCATTATCATTCTGCCAGAATGTAATCATAACCATTGTTGCCATACCGTGTTTTACAGAATTAACCAGCCCTTCCTGTATTATCCGGTAAAAGACATAATCCAGTGAATGTCCCCAGCTTCCCGAAGTATTGCCGAAATTACAGGTAACTTCGATGCTGCATGATTCTTTAAATATTTTGATGATTCTCATTATTTCCTGTGCTCCGTTTATCCGGTCAATGTTATGAAGCTTTCTTAATATACTTCTGGTCTCATTCAGCCCGTTCTTCGCGTTAGCAAGAGCATCTTCGAGAAATGTATGAACCTTTTTCATCCTCTTCGGGACGTAATATGAGCAGGCCTGAAGAAGCATGATATTATTTGTCATTACATATCCAATAGTATCATGAATATCCCT
>CAYPRX010000018.1:0-66471 GCA_964413265.1 uncultured Brevinematales bacterium | reverse complement strand
GATCAACAATATTTATTTGTTTCAGAGTAACACCACAGTAACAATATAATACCAAAAATAAGAAAAGTAAAGAAAAAATAGGAAATTAAATAAATTTTTTATCTTATTGATATATATTAAATTATCTTTCATTTATTTTCTTTTTTTATCCCTTCTTTATCCCCTTGATTTCATCCTGAAATAACTATTAATTACTTCAGCCGAGGCCTTCTCGGGAAATATGTCGAGAACCTCCACCCCGATTTTTCTGAGTTCGGCTATGGTCCTGTTCCTCCTCATGACCATATCGGCTGCGGCAGCTATGGTAAACAGCTTGGAACCGCTCAGGTCTCCGGAGTCCGCTGTTTCGAATATCGTTCTGTCCCTTAACAGGATGAGAAGTACCATATGACTCCTCTTGATCAGTGAGAGGTGTTTGTAAAATATCTTCCTCCCGGAATCGTCGATAAGATCGCTGAAGATGACTGCAAGCGATCTTTTCTTTAATTTTGACTGGAGGAAGCTGAATGCGTTTCTGTAGTCAGATTCCGAAAAATCATATTGTATATCGGTTAAGGCGATTTTCATTCTGTTGACTGTTTTTATGTCCTTTGTCGGCGGCATATACCTTATGATATCCCTTCCGAAGGCCGTGAGGCTTACCCTGTCCCCGTTCTTGGCCGCTGCATACGAAAGGACCAACGCTGCCCTGATGGCATGATCGAGGGTAGACATTCCCCCGCTTTCTGCCGCCATGAGCCTTCCGCAGTCAAGGAGTATGGCTAAGTTCAGGCTGTTTTCCAGGCGGTAAACCCGGGAGATCGGGCGACTGGATCTTGCTGTGGCCTTCCAGTCGATCTTCCCGAAATCATCCCCCTTTATATAGTCCCTGAGCATTTCAAAATTAGTGCCGTCGCCGTACCGGATTGTTCTCTGGTTTCCTTCCGACTTCCTTATCTCTTTCTGTATCAGCCTGAAGTTCGACGACTGGGCGGCTGGTGAAGGAATTACCCTGACAGGACAATCCTGCACGATGCTTCTGTGAAGAACCCACAGCCCGAAAAGAGAGGGACCTTTCAGGTAGATCCTGCTTATTTTAAACTCGCCCCTCCTGAGAGGGTACAGTGTAAAATGGTGGTCCAGTTCGCTTTTTGGATAGATTATGATCGTGCTTTTAGAGTAATCCCGGAGAAAAGAGACATCCAGATCTAACAGAAAATTAAACTTGACAGCGAACATGTGGGAGTTTGTAACTTTAAGGTTGCATGGATTGTCTGTATTTATTTTCAGTGTCCCCGGAATATCGGTTTGAATTTCGATACCCCTGCCGAATCCCGGGCTTAAAGCAAGATCTATCAGCATAACGAGGAAGAGAATCCCATCGATCATAAACCCGTATGGAAGGAGGGATTTCAGCCACGCGGAAGCTGTGATTAAGGCAAGAGACGGGCATAAGAGCAGTATTACTGTTTTACTCGGGACTGCTGTGCTTTTCATCTCGGGACAGTCACCCTTGACAGTATCAGGCTTATAAAATCATCGGGCTGTCGTCCCTCGATCTCGGCCTCCGTTTCAAGTATGAGCCTGTGCCTCAGTACAGGAAACGCGCAGGCTGCCACGTCATCTGGGACGATAAAATCTCTTCCGTTTATAACTGCATATGCTCTCGAGGACTTCATAAGGGATATGGACGCCCTCGGGGAAGCTCCTACACTGATGCCCGGCGTTTTCCTTGACGTATCGACTATGGAAAGTATGTAATTCATTATCTTGTCGTCGATCCTTACAACGGAAAGCGATTCCCTGTATGACCTGAACTCTTCCTTATCGCAGACTTTCCTGATATCCGATTTCGTCAGGTCGTCCGAATCGAATCCCTCGGAAAACATTACAAGCATTTTTCTTTCATCTTCAAGCGCGGGATACCTTACCAGCACTTTGAACATGAAACGGTCAATCTGCGCTTCGGGCAGGGGGTAAGTTCCCTCATATTCTATCGGGTTCTGCGTCGCAATGGTTATAAACGGTTCCTCGAGCTTGTAAAAATTTCCTTCAATAGTCACCTGCTTTTCCTGCATTGCCTCGAGAAGTGCCGACTGTGTCTTTGCAGGCGCCCTGTTGATCTCGTCTGCCAGCAGAAAATTGGTGAATACAGGACCCTTCCTGACGTAAAAATCATTCTTCACGTTATCGTACACTGTCGTTCCGACAATATCGGCAGGCATAAGATCGGGAGTGAATTGTATCCTTTTGAAACTCACGCCTATAATAAGTGAAAGGGCTTTTGCCATAAGGGTTTTTGCAAGGCCGGGGAAACCTTCGACCAGCACATGGCCTCCGTTTAATAGTGCCAGGACTATGAACCGTACGGCTTCGTCCTGGCCCTTGATGACCTTACCGAGCTCTCCGATGATCATTTCATACCATTGTCTGAAATCATCAGGGTTCTTTTTAATAGAATCTTTTTCCATTTTACACACCTTTTCCCATTATTTTTATGAATTTCCTTCGCCCCTCTTCGATTTTTGCAATATTCCTGACCTTATTCCTTTTGAAAATATCGGGATCGGCCCTGCTTCCGTACCTCTGTATTAGAAAATCAGGCAGTTCATCCTGGTTTTTCCCCGGAAAGATCCTCGAGATCCTCTCGTAAAAATAGTCATCCAGAATCTTTGACAGCGCTTCCTGATTAGCGCTGCTGGATAAAAAATTTCCGGCTGCTTCGAGATGATTTTTAATAGACCTTTTTTTATACCTGTTATAGTCGAGTACATTCCCGAATCTCTTGAAATTTGCGAGGAAAAAGGCTGCTGCCAGGAGGCAGAGCTGCAGCATAATATACGGAAAAGCCCCCTTTGCAATAAAATATTCGTTTTTCCCTTCGGGCGCTGCAGACTGTTCTGCCGACTGGTCAAAAGCTATCTCACTGTGATAATAATCCTTGAAAAGATTGTTAAGCAGGACAGCATTGTCTTTCTCGAGCAGTAATTTATCCGAGAAGATCCTGTCGTCTCCTATATATACTATCTCACCGCCTTTATATGAAGTTCTTGCGAGGAGAACTGATGTGCCTGATGTAATTAAAGGTTCTATTTTCAGGGCGCCCGCTCCGTTATAAAAACCTTTCAAAGGCAATCCTCCGTTTCTTTTAATTTCAATACTTTTCACATCCTCAAGGAGGGGAGACCTCCCCCTTATTTTTAATTCCGTCATGGGTTTTCCAATATCTCTTGATGAATTGCTGCCGCCTGTAAATACGATAAGCCTTTTGTTCCTGCCGAGCCATCCCCTGAATCTTTTAAAACTTGTATTATCAAGATTATTATCAAAGATTATGCATTTATGTATGTTTTTATCATAATCCCATACACGGGTGATTATCATGTATCCCATCTTCTGCAGGAGTAAAAACATCATATCATAATTCTCATATGAAAGGTACCTGTCATACGGGATTTTAACCCTGGGCTCTGCGGGTTTGATAAGAGGCAGAAGGATAATGGCAAAAAAAACGACTGTGCTGATCACCAGTGATATGAAAAGGATCGCAAGGGCTTTTCTCATATCTTAATTTCCCGCATGAACTCGAACTCATTTTTGCAGAATGCATAATCTTCCTTGACAGCTTCGTAGCTGTCGAACAATATCCTCTCTGCGATTGTGAAAATTTTCTTGAAAGCTGGTCTGAGTTCGTCTTTTTTAATGCCATTCCAGATCATAATGTTAGTCATACCCTTTGAGTATTGAAAACCTGATCTGGATATATCGTTTAGCGAAGTCCTGTACATATATAAAATCGCTTCGGAATATCTTCCCGACAGTGCTAATCGTCCCGGGATATCCGGGTCATAAGGCTCAAGTTTCAGTTTTTCCTCTCTTTCTCGCTCGCCGATTTTCCCGTATACCTGGAAAGAGATCCTCTCAGAGATGAAATACGCCGCTCCCCCTGCGAAGAATGTTATAATGAGTATGATTATGGCGGTGCTTATATTCTTGATGATTAGCTGTTTGATCCCCTTGCCGTCATGAAAAGAGCTGGAAAAAAGTGATTGGTTGTTTTCAAGGTTGTTTGCCTTTTCTAGTATCCTTATCATGTCCCCAGTTGATTTTTTTACATCCCTATACTCAGGCACTTTCTGAAATACATTGCAGCTGTTTAACAGGATGACGGACAGGCAAAATATGATGAGACATTTATTATTTTTCATCGATCTCTTGCTTTTCCGAGCTTTCTATATAATCCTGCACCATGCTCTCAACGCCGAAACCTTCGTTCTTAATTTTCAAATTATAAAGTATAGTAACTATAAGCGCCCTTCCGATCGCTCCTATGAAAAGCGTCAATAGAACATAGAACACAAGATAAATGACCGTAACAGCGGTTGTAAGTCCTTTGTTTCCGCTTAGAAAACCCATTAAAAAGCCGAACACCGAACCGAATATCCCGCTGATTATCATTCCCATTATCAAATAGAGAAGATAAGTTCCGCTAACCCCGAGAATATTATAATTTGCAAGTTTAAAAGCCCTAGTAACGGCCTTACCGCCCGTGCTGTTTTCCCCGATGATGATGGGACTGACCATCTGAAAGCTTACGATCCCGTAGATCAAGAAGATCATTATTCCTATAAAACCGGCGAAGATCGTAAGGAAGAACATCCCGGCTAATGCCCTTGCGCTGGTCATAAGCGCTATAATACCACCGATAAAGACAGCTGACCCTATTATAAAGGCTATGGAGATTCCGGCCATTGGAATCAGGCTGAATAAAAGAGAGCCTGTCTTCTTCCATACTGTTTCTATGGATGTTTTCAGCTTCCAGTCCTCTCCAAGAAAAGTCCTGATAAAAAGGTGATTTAAAATGCCGTTGTATATTATATCAGCCGTGATTGTAATCACTATGATTAATGCGGAGAAAATTATCAGTGTTCCAAAGCTTATTTTTTCCATGACATGGTCAGCTAAACTTATCCAGAAGCCCCGTGAAAGGAGATCCGATCTGAAAAGTCTCCCCCAGCCGTTATAGCCGAAGATTAAAGCGGCGATAATTACTGAAACGGCCGCCAGAAAAAGAAAAAATAAGAAGGTTACAAGCAGCACTTCCTTGAATTTTCCGAAACTCATACGGAACGCATTGTCGAAAAGAGAACCTACGCTCATGCCCTTCATTTCAGCTTTCATGTTTATCTCCTTGCAATATTTCTGACCTCTTATAGGATTGCCTGAAGATCATATATTTAAAGCAAAAGAACAGGATCAATGCCGCGCTTAATATTGCGACCGACAGTTTTATAAAGTACGGGACTTTCGAAGGCGATAAAAATCCCTCAATGAAAGCCGCCATAAGTATGAAGAGTGCTCCGGTAAACAAAACCGGCGTCAGTTCCCGCGCCTTGGCCGAAAGTGCCGATGTCCTGCTCTGTTCTTTTCCGTATACAAGGGACAGCCCCATTGCAAGACCCGCTCCTGCAGTGAGGCAAAGGCCGAGAAGCTCAAAGGCGGAGTGGGCAGTAACGAAAGTGATAAGATTATTTCCGTAGCCCGATGAAACTACAACCCCGAATACAGCTCCCAGAGTTAAAGCATTATATGCCACTATAACAACAGTGCCTGCACCGAAAGTTATGCCCAGTACGAAGCTCATAAAGCCGATCGATATGTTATTCCTGATATAAAACCCTGACATTTCAATATTGCTGAACATATTCCTCTGTTCCCCGATATTCCTGCTGTATGATTGTTTCATCAGGCTAATGAGATCTTCCGGAAGTACATAAGTCGCATATGAAGGTTTATTCAGTATTATAAGAAATGTAATCAGGGTTAATGTGAAAAATAGAGTAAAAATGAAACCGATAGGTCTGATATTTTTTTTAAATGATACGGTAAAATCATACGTAAAAAATCTGAAGATATCACTGATATTTTTTTTAGGGGGAGAGTAAAGTATGTCGTGAGAATACCTCACAAGCCCCATTATATAATCCAGAGTATCGGGGGAAAGCTCAAGTGTTTTTGCAAGTTCTGAATCTGTGCAGACACGCCTGTACAGGTTGGGAAATTCCCTCACTTCTTCGCTGGAAAGAGAGGATATTTTGCCGTTATGGGCTTTCCTGATTATCGCTTCGAGCTTCTTCCAGTAATCTTTCCTTTCTTCGACAAATCGTTCGGATTTGGTCATTCTGCTGAAAGTGACGTTTCCCTGTTCCCTCATTAATAATCCTTGTGGCTGTTATAAATTTTCTGAAGGTAGAGCAAACTGTCCGTATATTCTTCTTCATCCTGCAGCTTTTCACGGATCTTGCCTGCGAGTTTATCGGCAAGCTCATGCTGTTTTTTCAGATCAATCGTATTAAGGCTGTTGATAAAGTTCCTTATTACATAGAGATCACCCTCGCTGAGTTTCCTGCCGAGAAATTTCTCTTTCTTCTCTTCCTCCCGGCCAAGCAGAGAAAAATCGGGTAATTTAAAATTCTCCTTTTCCTCATTTATAACTATCGTTCCGGCGGCCAGGTCCCCTATTCTTCTGAAATCCCTGTTCAGGATGATACAGAAAAAAGCTCCCAGGAAGAGTGTTGACTGCTGATCGAATATCCTGATAAAATTCCTGAGTATGATCGATGTCGTATCGAGCGGTTTTCCGTTGTAACTGATAACCCTCAAACCGAATATGATTTTACCGGGAGTCCTTCCATTCAAAAAAGTTTCAAAACAGACGAAATAAAACCACTGGAGGAGAAAATCAAGCATCATTATAAAGAAAATGCTTAAACTTGACAGCATTGAGCCGCCGGCCAGAGCCTTAATGGGATTGGTCCCTGCAGCAAGGTGGAAAATATTCATAACACCCAGAATTATCACAACCACTATAAACGTTACATAGATAACAGCGATATCCACAATCAGGGCCAGCAGTCTTGAAAAGGGGCTGGCGATCCTGTAAAGGATCCGGATCTGTTCGGGTGATTCTATGCTGACAATGCCGCTTCTTGAATAAGCCGCTATAAAGGCCTCCCGTTAATGCAGACATATTTGCTTATTTTAATCGACGGCTTAAGAATAGTCAAAAGAATGATCGTGCGCTATTAATTTTTTATTGACTTTTTCCTGCCTTCAATTTATGTTATTATATAAATCAGATATAAATTTAATACCGCTCTGATGCTTGTTCTGAAGTTATGCGGGAGGTTATTATGTCAGCTGTAATACATGCCGATGATACAAATTTTGATTCCGAGGTTATAGGCCAGAATCTACCCGTACTTGTCGATTTCTGGGCAGAGTGGTGCACACCCTGCAGGCTTATTGCGCCCATAATCGATGAATTGGCCGGTGAATATGATGGTAAATTGAAAATCGTAAAACTGGATGTCGATAAAGGACCGAACATTTCATCCAAATACGCTGTTACAAGCATACCTACATTGATCATATTTAAAAACGGGACTCCAATGGAAAAAATTATAGGAGCGGTTTCGAAGAACAGGCTTAAGGGTTTAATAGAAAGTGCAATTTGAGATCAGGAATGCAAAGCTGCGGGATGCTTCCAGTATTGCTTCCCTGATCGCTTATTATTCAAGTAATAACCTTCTGCTGCCGCGAACTGCCGAAAGCGTTATAGAGGGAATACGCAATTTTATTGTTGCGGATGCCGGCGGTGAGATAATCGGGTGCTGCGCAATTGCCTTTTTCACTGAAGAGCTTGCCGAAATAAGATCAGTGGCTGTCGATGAAAAATACAGGGGACAGGGAGTAGGAAAGGGTTTAGTAGCCAGGGCTGAAGAGATTCTGAAGGAGGAAGGTATTAAAGACTCCTTTGTCCTCACATATGTTGAAGATTTTTTCTCGAAGATCGGATATGTAAAAATAGATAAGAGCAAGTTTCCCCAGAAGATCTGGAGGGATTGTTTGAGTTGCCCTAAAATAATCCAGTGCGATGAAATTGCTATGGTAAAATTATTATTATAAGAGGCAGGGAGAGTTATGGACTCTTATACAAGTTTTGTCCAGAGCGTTCAAACCGCCTTATCGACCCCCGGGGGTCTTTTAGTATTTCTGATCACACTGGTTTCGATGTTCGTTTTCTTTCTTATTCTTTTTTATGTCCAGAGAGCATATCAGAACCATTTGAATGAAAAAAGAATAATGGAACCTCAGGACGCTGTTTTTAAAGCGCCGCCTGGCCATATTTCAGAATTCAATCCGGCACAGAAAAGAATTATCACTAATATGATCTCGGATTTCAAAAATATGGAAATGATCGCATCAGCGATCCCTTCTTCGGTACTGGAGCGGTATTCCGAATATTTTTATCAACGGTTAAATGAGCTGCGGATATCAGATACAGCTGCGCAAAGACTTACTAAAAAGATATATCCGATCAACGATGATTCAAAAATAGAGATCGAAATACTGGAAAATAACAGGCTCTATGTTTTTGAAAAACCGGCTCTGCAGGCTAACGATAAAAACATTATTGTCAGTAAAATCACGGGTATTCCTATCCCCCTCAAGAAAGGCGTACCCCTGAATATATGTTACACATCAAATAATATGTTCATCTGCGGTAAGTCGTCGGTAGTTAACATTTACGTCGACGGCAGGACTGTGCTTTCATACCCTAAAAACCTGAAGATATCTCAACAACGCCTTTACAGCAGGATCCCGGTCGACAATATACCGGGATTATTATTCGCTTTATATTCAGAAGGAGCATCGCCAGTTCAGGTCACCGTTGAGGATATCAGCCTCGAAGGCGCCAGGATTAGATCTTCGACCGGACTGAAAAAAAAGGAAACTTACAGGCTCGACTTTACTGATATGACGTTCGAGAAGATGTATGCCTTTGAAAACCTCGAATGTGTTATTTCAAAAAGCTTCATACTTGAAGGCGGTATCTTTGATTATGGAATGTCATTCATATACCTGGACCTTCAGACAAGGAAGAACCTCTACGATTATTTCCAGGCCCTTGCCCTTAGAACCCAGAAAGATGTGATTTACGAGACATAGGCAAGTTTTTTCTCAGTACACTCTGCCGGATTTCCAGTCCTTTCGGATAGCTTTTCCAGCCTTGATAGTTCAGGTTCGATCAGGGCGTCGCTGATTTCCTTTTTTGACAGAATGTATAACTCCTCAAAACAGAGGGCTTCTTTTAAAGCGTTCCCTTCGGCTAAAATAGCATCCTTTGGCAGCACGACCTTCCTGGTTTCTATGCAATCGATATAATAGGCTACTGATGGGTTTTGAGAAAATCCTTCAAGTGACAGCGAGCTTATGCTCCCCCCAACGGTAAAGGAATATCCCTCGATCTTCGCCCTTTTGCCGACATATCCAATCATATCCATTATGAACTTCGTATCGGGTTTTATTTTTTCATCCATAAAAGAAGCCGAAAGATCGGTCCTTCCCAGAGTTATATTGTCAATTGTTCCTTTCCCGAGCATAAGGATTTCTTCAAGCTGGCCCACAGAATTTTTTGTTTCTATGTTTATTGACAGCTTTATCCTGTTTTCCTTGTAAATGCTTTTGCAGGCATCAATGAATTTCTTTAATCCGAAACTGCTTTCAACCATAGGTGCAATGATACCGTCCACGCCGAGTTCAATTGAATCCTTTATATCCCTTAATGCCTCGACCCCGCCTATCTTTAAAAATAATTTAACTCCCGCCAGGGCTGTCAGCCTTCTAAGCCTCACTATATCGTTAAAGGATGAGCCTTCAGCTTCAAATTCGGCCTTTAACGCTTCAAGCCTGAAATTCTCTTTGAGGAAAAGTATTTGTTCATAAACCTTTTTTTCCATGCCGAACATGCTGCTCCTCCTCGAAACTGCATTTCCTTCACCATGTTAATTTTCGATTAAAAAAAGTATTGCATTAGCCTTTTCACAAATTTTTTAGTTTCTGTGAATAATGAAGAAATTAGAAATAGACAAAAGATAAGATGGTATACCTCAGAAGAATGTATATCCCGCCTATTATTCCGCCTATGCCGAAAGCTGACTGATATTTTACAAGGGTATTTTCAAGCTTCTCAAGCTCCTTTGCAGGAAGTTCCTTAATGGTCTTCAGGAAATTCATCGATAATAACAGGCCTAGAAAGATCTCTATAAGTATCACAGCAAAGAGGAGTATGCCGCTTACAACGCCTGACCCTATGACGCGGCCTGTTAAAAGAAGGCCGGATAAAAAGTCCCACAACCCCCAGATTAAAAGAACTATGCCGAACCATGGCTGGTATTTGGATATTCTTTTAAGGACTTCTGAAGCATTAGGAACTTTCTCGATAATAATGTTGGGTATGGCCAGCGCGCCGCCGATGACAAGCAGAAGGAACTCAATGAACCACATAAAAACCTCCTGATTATTGATTTTAAAAATTTTTCAGCAGGGTAACCATGTTTCCTTTTTTATCAAGTAAAACCAATTTATCTTTTATTAGTTTAATAACTCTTCTGCTTAATTTCAAGCAAAAATTAGTTAAACCAGTTAAAATATAAGCGTTATTTAAAATTATGTATTTTCATGAATGAGGTGATAATGACACTGCCTTCTTATACTGAACTTTCCAATTTCTCATCGCGGAAGGAAAACAGAAAATCAAATATTGATATTACTATTGCACTTACGATCAACGGGGATACTGATACCGTAGGAACCATAAATTCAATTTATAAATTCACTTCCGATAAAAGCATAAAATGTGAATTTCTCTTGATCAATACTGATAAGGAAGGATACAATTACGATAAACTCCTTTCATCATTTCCCATTATGAGAATAATTTTACCAAGGGATAAGATTATGGAAAGCGAGGCGCTTAAGATCGCCATAAGTGAAAGCCTGTCAAAAAATTTACTCATTATGAACGAGAATTTTATATTGAAATCACTGGATTTTAACGTTTTGAGAATGTATCTTTCCGAAACACTCTTTGGTATTCTCATCCCCCTCATCGTAGACGAAAGGGATCATATTATCCCGAGCATTGTGAAGGGCAATATCAAAAACTCTTTTCTTGAAACCATATCACTCGACATCATCGGAACAGCCATATCTTCCATTTATTCAAAGTACCCCTGTTTCCTGATCAACCGTGAAGCTTTCTTAACCAGAAACCTGGAATTGAACAATTATGAAGATTTGAAATATACCCTTCTTGAACTCGGCTACAGGCTGTGGAAAGAGGGTTATATTATTACACAGGTCAGGAATTTCAAAGTCGAGTATACAGGTAAAAAGATCGACGATATTTCCATGGATTTTTCATCAAATGATTATATTAAATTTAATCTTATGAATATTTCTGAAAGGGCGCTTATAAAATCCAGGTGGCTGAAAATTATTCTGCTGGCATCAGCCTGTCTGCTGACTTTAAGATGGCGAAGATTGTCATGGCTCTTCAAAGAACTGAAACAGTCCGGAAAAATAATTAATGATATTTTATCAAAACCGGTTGAGGATTCTGCAATTTTTTCGATAATTAATAAGGATATCAAATAATCCTGCAGTTTAAACGGCATCCTGAGGGGGAAACGATCATGATTAAAGAAACTGATGTTATTATCCAGGCAAGGCTCGATTCGACAAGGCTTCCTGAAAAGGTCTTGTTGAGTATAGGCAAAAAACCGCTTATTGCATGGATAGTTGAAAGACTTACCCTTTCGCAGTATATCAGGAATATCATTATAGCTACAACCGAGGATTCACTTTCGAGGATAAAGCGTTCGCTGAAGAATTACAGTTTCGTAAAATATTTTACAGGCAGTAAAAACAACGTCCTGGAGAGGTATTACCAGGCTGCCTCTCATTTTGGCAGCAAGGTCATTGTCAGGGCCACCGGTGATAATCCCCTGGTTTGCCCTGAATTCCTTGATAAAACACTGGAATATCATGAAGAAGCAGGCGCTGATCTCACTCACTTTTTAGGAATCCCGATCGGCACCGGAGTGGAAGTAATCGGAAGTGATGCCCTTAATTCGGTCTATAAAAACGCCAAGAGTCCGTATGACCTGGAACATGTCACGCCATTTATTTATAAAAACAGGGATTCATATAAGGTCCTTGAGCCACTTTCAAGCGGGTTCTATTATTCCCCTGATATACGTGTTACCGTGGATACCCCTGCGGATCTTGTACATGTCAGGCAGATTTTTGATAATTTCAGAAATAAGGCTTTCATATCTATGGAGGACATAATCTCCTATCATAAGAGCGGGTATAAAATAAAGGGCATTAATACCTGGAAAATCCCCATCACAGTGTAATTACACCGTAAGAATACAGATTATTTTACAAAAAGATGTTTTAATTGTATTATAATACCGCGCCAGAGATACAGGAGCGGTAATGTACCAGTACAAATCCCACCGGCCTACCTGGGCTGAAATAGATATGGATGCCCTCAAGAGTAATTACCACGAAATAAAAAAACGATGTCCGGATTCAACTTTATTAATGGCTGTCGTCAAGGCAGACGCTTACGGTCATGGGGCCGTTATGGTATCCCAGGAGCTCCTGAGGCTCGGCGTAGAATATCTTGCCGTTTCCAGTATTGACGAGGCAATAGAACTGCGAACATCCGGTATCTCTCTTCCCGTCCTTTTGCTCGGACCTGTTGAACCTGTCGAGTTTGGAAAACTTATCGAATTCAACATATATCCGACCGTTATAAGCATAGAATACGCCAAGGAGCTTTCAGAGGCTTACCGATACCGGGGCATTTACCCCAAGGTCCATATAAAGATCGACACGGGAATGGGCCGCCTGGGAATACCTGTCGATAAGGCCCTTATAGGCATAGAGCAGATATCTAAAATGGAGGGAATAATCGTTGACGGAATATTCACACATTTCCCATCCGCCGACACTGATATTGAGTTTTCGAACCAGCAGGTCAAGCTTTTTGTCGACCTGATCACCGAATTGAAAAAGATCGATGTGAAAATAAGGCATTTTCACATGTCCAACAGTGCTGCAGTATTCAATATTCCCCTCTCGCTTCAGGCTCCCATGACTATGATCAGGCCCGGCCTTTCCCTTTACGGTTTATCTACGGTGCCGCAGGATTGTCTTGTTAACTGCATGTCCCTGAAATCAAGGATTGTTGCTATAAACAGGTTAAAGAAGGGAGATACTGTAAGCTATCAAAGGACTTACGAAATTACAAAAGACAGAGAATATATCGCCGTCCTGCCTGTGGGATATGCCGACGGCATACCCACACTGTATTCAAACAAGGGCAGCGTTTCAATTAAAGGCAGGTCTTATCCTGTAGTTGGAAGGATATGCATGGACTATATGATGGTTTCTCTGGGAGAAAATCCGGGAGATATTTTCCTGGGCGATGAAGCTACAATATTCGGCGGAAAAAGCGTGAGTGTTGAAAAATTCGGAAATATCTGTAAAAGAATCCCATACGAGGTTACCTGCGATATATCAAAAAGGGTTCCCAGGATATTCTTGAGAAAAGAAGACAAAAGATAAATCCGTATGATCATTGATTTTCATGTTCATTTTTTCCCGGACAGCCTGGCCGGTAAAGCCCTGGAAAAACTAAGCCTAATGAGCGGAATAAAGCCATATGGTGACGGAACTTACGACTCGCTTGCATCATTTATGCATGATGCGGGCGTAGAACTGGCCGTAAACCAGCCCGTAGCAACAAGTCCCGAACAGGTTATATCTATTAACAGAAAGATGATCGAGATCAATAAAAAGAGGGAAGGGGTTGTCTCTTTCGGAGCGATGCACCCGGATTTCATGAAAAATCACAGTGTCGCGGATGAAATTTCTTTTATAGCTTCGAACGGCATAAAGGGCATCAAACTTCATTCTGAATACCAGGAATTCTACCCGGATGACGATAAGCTTACCCCTATTTATGAAAGCTGTGCCGATAACGGTCTTATGGTTCTTTTTCACAGCGGAAGGGATATCGGATTTACAAGCCTTCATGCCACTCCCGAAAGGCTTTTCCAGGTTTCAATGGTCAGGGGTTTGATAATCGTACTTGCACATATGGGAGGCTACAGGTTATGGAATGAGGTTGAAAAGCTCCTTATCGGGAAAAAGAACATTTATTTCGATACAGCTTTCACTGTTGAAATGAAGGATGCCCAGATGAAAGAGATCATAACCTCTCACGGCGCCGGCAACGTGCTTTTCGGAAGTGATTTTCCATGGGAAAGCCCTGTCCCTGTTATGAAAAAGATAAGGTCGCTCGGGCTCGGAGGTGAAAGTGAAGATCTTATCATGCATAAAAATGCAGAATATTTATTAAATTTAAACTGAATATAAATTTCCTAAAATAAAGTCCGGGTATTATTATTTATTATGCAATAAAGAAAAGGAGATATCTATGGCAATCAGTTACAAGGAATTGGGGTTTGTAAACACCAGAATAATGTTTCAGGTGGCTTTAAAGGAAGGTTTTGCTGTTCCTGCTTATAATTTTAATAATATGGAACAGATTCAGGCCATAGTTATGGCCTGCCTTGAAGGGCAATCTCCTGTAATACTGCAGGTATCTAAAGGCGCCAGGGAATATGCAGACCAGACCCTGCTTCGCTATATGGGACAGGGTGTGGTTCAAATGATGAAAAGGGAAGCCAGATCCAGAGGCCTGGGTGAGATACCCATGGCGCTTCATCTTGACCATGGCGACACGTATGAACTTGCCGTGTCCTGCATTGAAAGCGGTTTTTCATCGGTCATGATCGACGGATCACACCATCCCTACGATGAAAACGTGGCTCTGACAAAAAAAGTAGTTGAATACGCTCATAAATACGATGTCACAGTAGAGGGCGAACTAGGTATTCTTGCTGGAATCGAGGATGAAGTCAAGGCCGAAGCGCATACTTATACGAGACCTGAAGAGGTGCAGGATTTTGTAGGCAAAACAGGGGTCGATTCCCTGGCTATAGCTATAGGAACCTCGCATGGCGCGTATAAGTTCAAACCTGGACAGAAGGTTGAAATAAGGCTCGATATTCTTCACGAGATCGAAAAAAAGCTTCCTGGCTTTCCGATCGTGCTTCATGGCTCTTCGTCAGTCCCTCAGGATGCCGTAAATTTAATTAATAAATACGGCGGAAAACTCAAGGATTCCATCGGCATACCCGAAAACCAGCTCCGTGAAGCTGCCAGGTCTGCGGTCACCAAAATAAACATCGATTCAGACGGAAGGCTTGTAATGACGGCGAAAATCAGGGAAACTTTAGCCCTTAAGCCTGAGGAGTTCGATCCCCGTAAATATCTCGGGCCGTCGAGGGATGCTCTCAAGAAAATGTACATGGATAAGAATATGAATGTTCTGGGCAGTGCGGGAAAAGCGCCTCTGATCATGGAAGCGATCAGGCAGGCTAAATAATCCGGAGATATTTCTCCATCTCTTCCGCAATTTCTGCTGCGATCCCCGGTTCAATAAAATTCATTGTTCCGACTGACACGAATTTCGCCCCGGCAAGTAGAAACTCAATTGCGTCAGAGGTACTGCAGATGCCTCCGCTGGCTATTACGGGGATTTTCACCGCTGTGGCTGCACTCATAACATTGTAGAGGGCAAGGGGTTTTACCGCAGGGCCTGAAAACCCGGCGACCTTGTTGGAAAACACGAATCTGCCGGTTTTAATATCTATAGCTGTCCCCAGGTAGGTATTCGATACCGTGAGAGCATGACAGCCGTTCTCCTCTGCTATTTTCGAATTAGCTGCTACATTCTGCATGGGGCTCAGCTTTACGCTGAAGGGCTTCCTCACCCCTTCCAGAGCCCTTGCAACGCTCTTTACAACCGATTCAATAACACCGGGCTTGGAATCGAAGGTTACACCGTTCTCCTCGATATTCGGACAGCTGAGGTTGAGTTCGAACATTGCTATACCGCTGAATTCCGACAGCAGCGAAACCATTTCCGAAAAATCTGCCTCCATGTCCCCTGCAAGGCTGAAAATGACGTTTGATGGTATATTCTTGAGATAGTCCTCCCTTGAAAGATCCTGAACCACCTTGTCGAAACCTTCGTTCTCAAGACCTATCGAATTCAACAACCCTGACGCAGTTTCATACAGTCTCGGCGGCGGATTTCCCTTCCTTGGACTTCTTGTCACTGTTTTAAGGGTTATCCCTCCAAGTTTAGAATAATCAAGGAAATCCATGAATTCATCGCCCGTTCCGAATGTCCCTGAGGCTGTAATGACAGGGTTGCGGAATGAGAGATTACCGATTTTCACATCATACATTCAAAAGCCCCTTATCCGGACTGTGAGTATTCTAACACCGGCAGTATCGGAGGTCAAACATTTTTAAAATCAGGCGAAATAAATGTTTTTTATTGAAAAAAAAGCTCTTTCCCTTTATTATTCCTTACAGGATAAATTAAAAGCACTTCATTAACTGTTAAGGAGCCATTTGATGCGCATGTCGAAAATGCTGCTTCCAACTTTAAGGGAAAACCCTAAAGATGCCGAAATCGAAAGCCATGTTCTTATGTTAAGAGCAGGGCTCATGAGAAAAGTTGGCTCAGGTTTATACACCTTCCTGCCGCTTGGCATGCGCTCTCTGCTCAAAGTCATTCAGATAGTCAGGGAAGAGATGAACAGCGCCGGGGGACAGGAACTTCTTCCCCCTATTCTCACACCCTCGGACCTCTGGAAGGAGAGCGGGAGATATGATAAAATGGGGCAGGAAATGATGCGTCTGAAGGACAGACATGAAAACGAAATGGTTCTCGGGCCTACACATGAAGAGGCTGTTACTGCAATTGTAAGGGAAAATGTCCGTTCATACCGCGATCTGCCGCTAATGCTTTACCAGATAAATACCAAGTTCAGGGATGAGATCAGACCCCGGTATGGTGTCATGCGATGCAGGGAATTCATTATGAAGGACGCTTATTCCTTCGATATGGACGAGGAAGGCCTTGATAATAATTATGAAACAATGAGGCTAGCTTACCGCAGGATTTTTTCAAGATGCGGTCTTGAGGTGGTACCCGTGCTGGCTGATTCCGGTATTATGGGCGGTTCGGTATCCGAGGAATTCATGGTGCCCTCAAGGGTCGGTGAAGCTGAGATAATCAAGTGTTCTTCCTGCAATTATATCGCAAATGCCGAAAGGGCGACTTCAAATTTAGGTTTCAGTAAACCGGGGGACAGCTTAAAAAAAATCGAGGAAGTGAAAACTCCTGATGTGAAGTCTATTGAGGAACTTACGGGTTTCTTCAAAACGACTCCTGACAGGTTTATCAAATCCATCGTTTATACAGCCGACAAAAAGCCTGTTATGGCAATAATCCGGGGGGATATTACCATTAACGAAGTAAAACTCAAAAATTATCTCCAGTGCACAGAATTAGAGCTGGCTGATGAAGAAACAGTAAAAAAGGTCACTGGTGCACCCCTCGGTTTTGCTTCCCCCATAGGGCTTAAAAAAATAAGGATAGTAGCGGATGAAAGCGTTTCCTATATGGTAAATGGAATAACCGGCGCTAACAAAAAGGACGCACATTTCATAAATGTAAATCCCGACAGGGATTTCAAAACAGGAGATTACATAGACATAAGGCTTGTCAGTCAGGGGGAAAGTTGCCCGGTCTGCGGGAAAAAACTTGAATCGTACAGGGGCATAGAGGTCGGGCAGATTTTCAAACTCGGTTATAAATATTCACATTCAATGAACGTAAAGGTCCTTGATAAAGACGGCAAAGAGGTCTATCCAATAATGGGTACCTATGGCATAGGGGTTGGAAGGACCCTCGCCTGTGCGATAGAACAGAATCGTGATGAAAACGGCATTATCTGGCCTATCACCATAGCCCCCTTTCATGTAATTATTGTACCGGTTAATAATGAAGATATAGCCGTAATGAAAGAGGCGGAAGAACTTTATAATAGATTAAGTAAAAAATATGAGACCCTGATAGATGACCGGAATGAAAGGCCGGGAGTGAAGTTCAAGGATGCCGATCTTATTGGAATCCCTATTCGCATAACCATCGGCAGGAGCTTTAAGGAGAATGGCAACCTCGAAATAAAGGAAAGGCACAGCATCGAGAAAGAATTCGTTCCTCATAACATGGCTGAGCGAAGAGTCGATGAGATTTATGAAATTCAAACTGCCCGTTTCAGGAATTAGCACATTCATACCGGAGGGGCAATGGAGAAAGCTTCAAAAGAAAGCGCAATTAAGAAACACGTCATACTTGTAGAGCTTTCAAAAATAACTGTATCCGATATCATGATCCCGCGAGGAAATATTACTCTTTTAAACTCAAAAAGTACTTTCCAGGATATGATTGAAACAGTTATTGCAGACGGTCATTCCCGTTTTCCGGTTTATGCCTCACGTATAGATAACATAATCGGTATACTTTATGTTAAAGACCTTCTTCAATTCTTTAAAATCACTGAAATGAATTTTGATGTCACTAAAATATTGAGAAAACCGCTGTTCGTTTCTGAAAATAAAAAGGCAAGCGAACTCCTCTCGCTTTTCAGGGAAGAGAGGGTTCATATTGCTGTCGTTGTAGATGAATATGGCACGATGGTGGGCATAGTCAGCCTCGAGGATATTCTTGAAGAGATAGTCGGCGATATCAGCGACGAATACGACAAGGAGAAGAAACAAAATTACCGGATAAGTGCTGATAACGAATATGTAATCTATCCGCAGATGAGCCTGGATGAATTCAATGAGCTTTTCAAAACAAGAATAAGCTCTAAAATTTACGAGACGATCGGCGGTTTTATTCTGGAAAAATTCGGTTATGTGCCTAAGACCGGTGAATCCATAACATTCGGTGCTTATCTTTTCGAGATTCAGAAAGCTGAAGGCAGCAGGATTAAGGAGATTCTTTTAAAAAAAAGATAGGGATTAATAATGCGCGCATTTATTGCGATCGATATTCCTCCTGATATCAGGAACAATATAGGCGGTCTCATAAGAGAATGCAAAAATATACGAAACTTTCCTGTTAAATATGTAGAAATTGTAAATATCCATATCACCCTTAAGTTCCTCGGTGAAACTGAAAACGACAGCCTTCAGCTCCTTTTTGACGATTTCGGTAAAATATCTCTGCCTGTATCGAAACTTACAGTTTACTCGGCCGGAGCATTTCCAAGCCTGAACTTTGCAAAGGTAACCTGGGTAGGGATCAGGGAAAATCCTGATTTAAATAATGCCTTTATTGAAATTGAGAAAATTGCAGAGAAATATTCTTTTATGCCTGAGGAAAGGGAATTTCATCCCCATATTACGATTGGCCGTATAAAAGGAAGGGTCAGTGATGAGTGGGTTCTGCTCATTAAAAAGTATTCGGATTTTGATTTCGGCAGTTTTATGCCGGATGGATTTTCAGTTTACAGGAGTGATCTCAGTAAAAGCGGTCCCGCATATACAAAGCTGGCGTTTTTCCCTTTTAAGGAGGCCCAGCATGGAAAATGAAACATATGAATCTCTGAAGAACCAGATAGAGAGAAGCAAATCTTTCACTATGAAATTTTATGTCGCCGATAAGGATGTGGAAAAAGAGGTGGGAAATATTTTAAGGATAATTTTTGAAAAATTCCACAGGACTGAATATGTAAGCGTGCTTGTCACCTGCCTCATGGAACTGATAATGAACGCCGCCAAGGCAAACCTGAAAAGGGTGATATTTGAGCTCAACCATCTTGATATTGACGATGAGAATATTTATCTTTCAAACATGCTTAAGTTTAAAAACCTTCTTGTGGAATCCTCATATTTAAAATATTTTAACGACCTTAAAGAGCATGACTACTGGATCAAGGTTTTTTTCGTTTACGATGAAGTTGGAGTAAAAATAGAGGTCATAAATAATGCACATATAACCCGTATCGAGGAAAAGAGGATAAGGGAAAAACTTTGCAAAGCCATGCAATGCAAAAACATCACCCAGTTTTATATGGAACTGGGAGACGAGCTCGAAGGGGCAGGAATGGGCCTGGCCCTTGTTGTAATGCTCCTCAGGGGAATCGGCATACCCCCTGATCTCTTCAGGATCGGAAATATTAACGGCAGGGAAACAATGCTAAGAATAGAAATCCCGCTTTGCGGACATTATTCAAGCGTCAGGCAGATAACTCAATAAGGAGATTTCCGGATGAATATCCTGCTTACAAATGATGACGGTTACAGCGCACCGGGAATAAACCTTTTAAAAGAAAAACTCGTCATGGATCACAATGTCTATATATGCGCTCCGATGAGGCAGATGAGTGCTTCAAGTCACGCGATAACTCTCTTTAAACCCATGGAAATGCTAAAGTTGAATGACTGTATTTACGCAGTGGATGGTACTCCTGCTGACTGCGTCAAAATTGCATTGTTCCATTTCTTCAGGGAAATTAAATTCAATGCTGTCATATCTGGAATTAATGACGGACCGAACATGGGGGATGATATTCTCTATTCCGGAACCGTTGCAGGAGCAAGGGAGGGTTCTTTGAACAATATATTCTCAATTGCCGCTTCTATGGACGGGTGGAGCATTAATAAGAATTTTGACATTCCTGCCCTTTTCATATCCGAATTTCTTGAAAGGCTTGAAAAATCCTTCATCAAAAGCAATTTAATGCTGAATATAAATTTTCCTGATAGTTGCGAGCCAAAGGGCATTAAAGTCACCCACCTTGGAAAAAGGATTTATAAGGATAGGGTGATCTCTGAGAAAAAAGAGGGAAAACTGCTTCTTACAATAACAGGCGATGAACCCGGTTTTTATCATGATGATGGTTCCGATATGAACAGCGTGAGTGATGGTTATATATCCATTACTCCGCTGGCAAATGAGATAACAGACCCTGTCTTAAAAAAAAGGCTCGGCTATCTTGAAAAATTGAGCTGGAAGACACTTAAACAATAACTTGATGCAACTCAGGATAAAAGAGAAAATACCGATCTTATTAGTAAAGCACAAAACCGGAGAGTAATAAAATTGAAAAAGATCGTTCTTTTATTATTATGTTTCGCGGTTAATCTCTACCCTCTTGACCAGTCTCTTCTCAATCACTGGAAAGAAACTATGAAATACGGCATAGCATCCCAGAGATCAGGCGTTATAAAGGCCATAGAAGACTCAAAGGCCCAGGAAGCCTATAATATTATCGAAGAGGCTATGCGGCAGGATATCAGCCCGGATGTTCGTGGCAATGCGGTCTTTTCAATGATAAACCTTAAAATAAAAGATGAAAGCGTATGGATGTCCGCTCTGAATTCGGAAACGAACACTGATGTACTGAGAAAAATAGTGTTCGCTGCCGGTGAACTCGGCATTAAAAGCACCGGGAAAAAACTCATGGCTTTGCTTACAAATTATATTGACGACCCTCAGCAAAAGGAACTCTCTTCAAGCATTATAAGGGCAGTGGGGAATGTGGAATATAAAGAAGCTTCAACTGAGATACTCGGAATTTTGACAAATATCGGGTATGATAATGAAATAAGGGCTTCTGCTGCGATTTCAATCGGAGACCTTGGGCGTGAAAGCGAAAGCAACATAAGCCTCCTATCCAATATCCTTGAGAATACGGGGGAAAGCAGAGAGATACGAATGTTCTGCGCCCTGTCTATTGGAAAAACCGGCTCTGTAAGGGCAATTAATATTCTTACACCCCTCATTGAAAATGAAAAAGAAGATCTGAATATACGTCTCTACTCAATAAGCGGTTTATCATATGTGAAGGACAGGGGTGTTTTTAAAAAGCTGATGGAATTCTCGGAATCAGAGAATTCCAGGATAAGGCTTGAGGCAATAAGGGCCATTGCCCGTTCTCCTGATATTAAAGATGCGGAAGAACTTCTTAAATTCAAGGCCTCTTACGATCCTGACCCTGACATTCAAAAAGAAGCGAAAAAAGATCTTAAAAACATCGGAATTGACATGGACAAGAAATAGATCAATCCGTTTCAGTTCTATGCCTGCTCTTGTATGCGTCAATGAATTTAACAAGTTCGTTAGTATCATTCCCGACTTTTAATAACCAGGCATCTACCGCAGCCTTTATTTCTTTTTCCCTGGATTCGTTTAAGTTCTGGATTTTCTTCATGGCGTCCTTGTTGATAGCCTGTACCTGGTCATGGAGATCACGGATATTCCTTAAGTCTGCCACGATATCCTTAGAGACGCTTTTATCCGTCTGGTATTTCTCAATAAGAGCATCCAGATCTTTTCTCAAGTCAATAAATTTTACCCTTAATTTGATCTTTTCTTCCCTGGCTTCTGTAAAGATTTTCATGATCTTTATTCTGTAATTCTCAATTATGATGGCAGCACCGGGAACAAAGAACAAGCCTCCCATATTCGGGCCCATTATTCCTCTATGAACCCTTGGATGTTCTGGCCCTTCCATCCCCTCTACCGGAGGCTCCTGCGCATAGGTTATTATTGAGAAAAAGGTTAAAGATATGATTGAAAAGAGTAATTTTTGTTTCATAATTCCTCCAGATACCGGCTGTCTAAAGCGGCTTCTTCAAATATCCATAGAGATCTCATAATAACAATCGAGTTCCGTATTATCACCTGAAAATTCAGCCTGAATTGAAGAACTTGAGGTGCTTACTCCGGTATTTATTTTTTTAACGGCTATCGGATTGAAATTGCTGAAAATTGAAAAAAATAAGAGAATAAGAAAGAAAGATAAACAGGCGAAGGCCGGAGCCATCCAGACCGCAGACTTTTCCCTGTTTTCAAGTCTGGCCCTGAACTCATTCCAAAGATCTATTTTTTCTTCACTACCGTCCAGCGATCTTAAATATTCCGAGATCTTAACATAAGCCCTGCATTCCGGGCATCTTTTAAGATGTTCATCCATATTTTCAGTAATAAAATTTCCTTCCCCTCTGTCAATTTCATCCATAAACAGGTCACAGTCGTTACTGTGCATATTTGACCTCCCAGCGTTCTTTAAGTTTAACCTTTCCCCTTCTGTAAATTGATTTTACCGTAGGCAGTTTTAAATTCAATATCGAAGATATTTCCTCAAATTTAAATTTATCAATGTCTTTAAGAAGGATTATCCTCTTTTCATTCGCCCTCAAATTCTCAAGTTCCCTTTTAAGCCATTCCTCCTGCTCTGACTGCAGGGCGGCTGTTTCAGGATTTTCGAGAGGACTTTCTTTTGAGAGCATTTCATCATCAGGAAGAAACACAAGCCACCCTCTGACTTTTTTCAACATATATCTTTTTTTCGCCCTGTTAATCGCTATCCTCACAGCATAACCTGTTCTATTATCGAAATTTCTAACTTTTTCCCACCTCTCATAAACAGCCATCATTGCTTCAATAACTATCTCTTTAGCCGTATCCTTCGAATCGGTAAAGCCTCGAACTATCCTGTAAAGCACATTTTCATTCTCTTTAAAAAAACGCTCAAATTCCTCCAAGAAGCTGTCTTCCATCAAGTCTCCCCGCAAATCCCAACGGCTTTCATAAATATTAAGTAATAAATTACAGTAAAAGATGCGGAAAAGCAAGTAAATCGAAATCCCGGTCATTTCTCAAAGAATAAGATGATTATCCGATAATTAGAATAGAGAAAGTGCAAACAGGAGAATAATTTGAATATCCGCCTGCTGAACACTGATTCAGCTCTTATAAGCAAACTCGAACCAGATAAAATCGTAAATGTGAAAATCTTAAAAAGAGAGGCGGGAACAGCAATTATCGAATTAAACGGCATCAAGACAAAGGCCTCCATCGATGTTAAAGTACCTGATAATTTCTTCGCGTTTGTTGAACCGTCACCAGAGCAGGACGGTCAGAGAATAGTAAAATTAAGGATTTTAAGCCCGCTGGTCAGAACAAGGTATTTTATTGCTAAAAGAGAGTACAATCTCTTGCAGAGCTTTAAATCCGTTCTGATGGGGTTCAGTCTTCCCTTAAATGAAGATTTTTTTAAAGCCTCACGGATTATTTATGACAGCGGATTAAAGCTGGATAAAAAAGTAATAAAGACAGTACATCTCGCACTCATAAAATACGGGGAGAAATTTGCTGAATTGATCGCCGGTTTCATCAGAAAAGGTCTGGATATTGATGATGAATTCGTGGATTTTTTCTTTAATTATAAAAAACTGCTGAGGCATTTGCTCCGGTACATGGAAATGCAAAAGGAAGAAACACCCGCTGATTTACCCCGGGTACTGCAGGACCTCTTCAGATTTTACTTCAGTCCTGACAGCTCTTACTGCATCTCATTGATCGATAAAGGCAATAAAGGGGAAGGACTGCCCTTTCAGTGGAGAAAAGAAAATCTCTTTGACAGGGAAAGGTACTATTTTGATTTCTCTAATGAGAAAACAGGATCTTTTATAATGATTATGGACGATTTTGAAACCTTCTGTAAAATAGATGTTTTCCTTGACAGGGAATTTCTTGATGCGAACAGGAACAGGCTTTCTCACTTTTCAATAAATAGATTGAAAAAAATTGAAATCGCCTTCCGGGAGCTTAAAAACCCATGTTTATTCTGGACCGGACAAAAAGAGAAAATCAGCAAAAACCATGAAACGGGATTGTTTAATCTTGATATATCAGTTTAAAATTATTGGAGGAGGACTCAATGCAGAATAAAGCAGTTGCTTTAAAATATGATGAAAGTTATAATGAAGCTCCTTATATCCTCGCTAAAGGAATCGGTGCGGTCGGAGATTACATAGTCTCTCTGGCTAAAAATAATAATATCCCGATCTATAAAAACGACAAACTGGCACAGTCTCTGTACCGTCTGAAACAGAACGAGGAAATACCTCCCGAATTATACACAATAGTTGCTGAAATTTTTAGTTTCGTGTATTCTTTAAAGGGTTGATAGACCCTCTTAAGTCCCGGAGGACGACCATGCCGATGAGGAAAATAGAATTAGATAATCTGCAGACGGGTATGAAATTTAATAAATCGCTGTTCGACAGCAATCTGAATATAGTTCTTCCTGCCGGTAAAATTCTCGACGCCTACACTCTGGCAAATCTCAGGAACAGAAACGTCAAATATGTGGAAACTGCAGGCGAACTTATTGCTGATGAAAGATCCGACGCAGCATCTGTACATTCTGTTACAAAATCAGCAGAAAGAAAAAGCATGATAGTAGATAAAGAGACAGCGAAATATCTCGATTTCTATAAAGAAAGTATTCTGAATATCAACGTCATATACAACAAATACCTTAATGAACAGAACATCGACACGGAAAGGGTGCAGAAACTGGCGACAAAAATCGTCAATACCATAATGGCTGAAAAAAAGGCTGAGCTTTTTATTAACCTGGTAAATATTGCCGGTAAAGGTGATTACCTGGCAAGTCATATCATTAATACAACAATTTTATCTGTATTACTGGCGCAAAAACTCGGCTACTCACTTGTTAAACTCGTTAATCTTGCACTCGCGTCACTTGTGTATGATATAGGCATGGTTAAAATCCCGGCCTATATAACTGAAAAAGAGGAAAAACTCAGCCCTGATGAGTTCAACCAGGTTAAAACACATCCAATATACAGCTACCAGATCATTGCTAAAGAATTCAATCTTCCCCCGGAAGTGGCCCGCGTAGGGCTCGAGCATCATGAAAAATTCGATGGTTCCGGTTACCCAAGGAAAATTAAGGACCACGAAATTTCAGAAATGAGCAAGATAGTTTCCATTGTCGATACGTATGAAGCACTTACTAAAGACCGGGTTTACAGGGAAGGCAAAGACTATTATGATGCCATGAAGATGGTCCTCGGTGAAGGCTCCAAGAAATTTGACCCGGAGATTCTTAAAGTATTCATAAGCATGATGAGCATATACCCGGTCGGAAGCTATGTCCAGCTGAGCAACAAAACCATAGCAACCGTCATAGCATCCGATCCTGTTTCTCCTTTCCGGCCTACCGTCAAAGTAAAAAAAGACGAATTCGGTGATGAAGTCGCTGATGGAGCCGTTCTGAAGCTATCCAGGGAAAGAGATATACATATCGTCAGGGCCCTCCAGACAAAACAATTCACAAAGAACTGAATGAGAATTTTTGAAACCGGCAAAAGGGGAGAAGACCTTGCAAAGGGATTTTTTTCTTCTCTGGGGTACCGTCTTCTCGATGCAAATTACAGAACAAAGCACGGAGAAATCGATCTTATTTTCATGGATGGCCGGGTTTTAGTTTTTGTCGAAGTAAAAACAAGAATAAAAAAGAGTTACAGGGATATCGAACTGTTGATTGATAAAAGAAAAACTAATAGGATTCTCAAAAGTGCCGAAATTTATATTAATAATTCGGATATCGAATTTGAAGAGATCCGTCTTGATGCACTGTTCGTAGAATTGAAGAGCGGCGAACCTTTATTTAAACATATAAAGTCATTTTATTGAATCCCCGGAGTTAAGAGTGATTGAAGACATTTTAATTGAAAAAAAACGCAATTTTCACCGGATCATCGTTAAAACAAATTCGAGTTCCCTGTCGCAGACAAGGATGGAGCAGCTCAGGAAAAAAATAAAGGACCCGAATTACATTTCATTCGCCATTGAGAAATTAGCTGAAAATATAAGCAAAGCAATGCTTGAAGGTTATATCGATCAGAAAGATCTGAAATAATTATCACGTCCAGCCCAAAATCCAGCCTTGAAACAGCAATTTTATGGATATTTTCATAAAAAGTCCATATTTAGCACCTACTTTCCGATGAAAAATAGTAAAACAAAAAACTAATTAATGCTTGCATATTATATTTATTTTCATTGAAAAACCCTGAATAAGGAATACATAGACTAGTATTCTATATACTAATAAAACCGGAGAAAAAATTGAGCTTCAGAAAATTAATATTTTTTGTGCTATGTGTCTTTTTCGCTGTACAGATCCGTCTTTTCCCGGCGGACGTGACAAATACAATGACAAATTCATCGCCTGCCGCTTCGACTAATTCAATGATCACAAATGAAACCAACAATACCAGTACAAATGAGAGCAAAAATATTATTTTTGATAATTACGATGAAGTTTTTATCCAGAATTATGATAAGGAAAACCTCGTCCAAATAAAATTTATAGGTAACGTCAAGATCAGGTTCGATAACAATCTATTAAAGGCCAGAACAGTGATAGTTACATCCAGGTCAAACAGGGTAACCGATATCACGGCATATGACAGGGTGGAATTCAGATATGGCGACCAGATATATCTTGCAGATTTCATGTCATATGATCCTGAAAATAAAAAGGGCCTGCTAAGAAACGTCCGTTCTTTTGTCAAGGCCTCTGAAACCGGCGGCGGGAGCGTAACTTCGCCATCTTCCGCTGAAGGAGGGTGGTATTATCACGCCGAAAAGGGAACAATCCTTTCAGAAAAGCGGATAGTGCTTGAAAATGTCACCTTTACTTTCACTCCGTCTGAATATCCATATTATCACTTTTATGCTGCGCGTCTCTGGTATTTCAAAGATGACCTGATATATGCTTTTAATGTAACCTTCACTGTCGGAGAGGGAAATTTCTTTTATTTCCCATTTTTTATGAGGTGGGAAAAAAAAACAGGCATTAAATCAGCTTTAGGACAGGAAAGGCGAATAGGCTGGTATAATATGAACACACTCTCATTCGACGAATGGAATGGATCATTTGATATCGGCCTTGATTTTTATGAAAGGCTCGGACAGTACGCCATGGTAAATTATACGATGAAAAAACCAGTCGGAGTCATCCAGAGCCTTAACTTTTATTTTCAGGGTGCCAATGATATCAGGACCTTTTATGACCCCAATAACGACCGCTACACTTATATAAATCCAGTAAATCCCCAGTACTCAAATATCAATCAGCTGTCCTATCAATACACCTTTAACAGTACTCTTAAATACAACGATTTTCTCTTAACCATAAACTGGATGGATTTGAACGATCCCTTCTTTGTATCAAAATACACGATAAGAAGGTATGATTTCAACCTTCAGGACACTTTAGAGCCAAGCCAGAATTCATTTTTTGTTCATGACGACAGTGCTCCTCAGCAGTCTACTATTACGCGAAGTTTCGATCTGAAAAACAACGCACTTGACATTAACGGTTCATGGGTTTACCAGCTTTATGCCAATAACGCTGTCTCAAACATATACCTTAATTCAAGATATCAGTATTTATTAACAAATGTATCTTTCCCTAACATAACATACAGTCCTGCAAACATTGATATTGTTAAAAATTACAGCTATTCCTACCCGGTTTCGAAAACAGTCCAGATTAACACCAACAGGTATGAAATACCGCTTGATTCTGACCCGGGATCATTTATCGACAGCATTCTTACAAACGAATCGAATTCATTATTCCAGTCAAATACTATGGATACAGACACCCCGACTGATACTGATACGGGAATTTCCAGTAATTCAGTTAAAATCAGCCCCTATGACCAGCTTTTTCTTCCTGAAATGGAATTATCCAACACGGTTTCATCTTCTAAATCAACCAATAATCCAATAGTTTACTGGCTTTCAACAAATAATTTCGAAGTCTATAATTATTCTTCCTATCTTAACGGAAGCTTTCTATATAGCTCTGAGGAATACGTTGATACTAATGATATACCGACTTATAACCATTATATTCATCATGAAGAAGCAAGCGTAGAAAATGATTTTCAGTTTGTGAACCGGCTCATTTACTTCAAAAATTCTTTTGTATTCAACAATTACACCCAGTGGTCCATGTTCCAGACGGAATTAACGAACAATATTAACAATTCAGGTCAGGAACTGGATTATGTGACGACCCTCGGGGTTCAGTCAAATTATTCAATTTTTAGCGGAATGCCTTACCAGGTCAATTTCCCGTATAATGTCTATTATAACCTGACATATCCCATTGTTGATACCTTCAATTCACTGATTGTGAATTTTGCCCCCGAAGACACTCACAACATCGGCTTTAATGCAGGATTTAATATGATTCAAACCAATATCAATTACAATCTGAATGTAAATTATGAAATGCAGTATAGAATAACGAACCAGACAAATCTGGGAGACGTATACCTTGACGACCTCATGGAGAGAAGCTTATCAATAGATACAAGCTTTACTCTTTTCTGGATAACATTTTCCACCGGTACTGCCTTCAACCTTCTTGAAACAACGACAAACACAATAGAGTTCAATTATGACAGCCTTACAAACTGCATATTTCCAGGAAGAGATCCGATGCTTACGGTTCAGTTCTTACCTCCGCCTGCTTACCAGCCTTTGCCGTCGATGACATACGTTTATGATATTCTCCAGCAGACCAATGTTTCTATAACCTTCAATTCCACCTATAGCCTGCCGCCAATCTATACGCCGTATCTGTACAAGATCGAAGCCCTCAAGTTCAATGCTGTCCTCCACTGGGATTTTTTATCTCCGCTGAATACCTATTTCGATATGACTTTTAATTCAACAGTATGGATCGACAGGTACTGGGCCCTAAGCTATTCGACAGAGATAAAAAATATAAGTATATACAGGTATTTTCAATCTGATGAGGCGTATTTTTATCCAGGTGACACGGTTGTCGATTTCTGGTCTAACTTTGCAGATGGTCTTAATTTCTTTGACATTAATTCCCTCGAACAATGTCTGTTCAAAGTTGAGGACCTTCATTTTTCGATCATTCATTATCTTAACGAATGGGAAATGGATATCACTTTCGATCTTGCCAGGAGGATCGATACTACCAGGATGATAGCGTTCTGGGAGCCGAGCATTTTAATCGAGTTCAAACTGAATGGAAGCGATACCTATCCTTCCTATCAGAAAAACTTTGTTCCTCCTCAATATCAGTAAAGGAGAGATCTATGTTGTTTAAACTGAGCCATATCGATAAAAAAGCCAGAGCCGGCACACTAGTTCTACCGCATGGTGAAGTGCAAACCCCTGTTTTTATGCCTGTCGGCACTCAGGCATCAGTCAAAACGCTCTCTCCGCAGGAACTGAGTGATATGAAAGCGGAGATAATCCTTGCAAATGCTTATCACCTGTACCTGAGTCCTGGAACCGATGTAATCGAAAACGCAGGAGGTATTCATAACTTTATGGGTTGGGGAAAAAATGTCCTGACGGACAGCGGAGGATTCCAGGTCTTTTCCCTTGCCAGGCTCAACCGGATCAGTGATGAAGGCCTCGAGTTCCAGTCCCATATTGACGGTTCTTTCCATTTTTTATCCCCCCAAAAAGCCATCGAGATACAGCGTTCAATAGGTGCCGACATAATTATGACCCTCGATCAATGCATAGAAGCCGGGGTTAGCTATGAAGAAACGCTTGAGGCAATGAACAGGACAACCCTCTGGGCCCAACTCTGTGCCGATGAAATGGCTAAAAAATCACCGGGAATGCCCCCTCAAAATCTCTTCGGAATTATTCAGGGTGGAATGTTCGACAGTCTGCGAAAGATAAGCGCTGAAAAGATCACATCGATTGGATTTCCAGGATATGCTATCGGGGGACTATCTGTTGGCGAAGAAAAGCCAGTCCTCTACAGGATTATCGACCTTCTGAATTCGGAGCTTCCGGACAAAAAGCCCAGATATCTTATGGGGGTTGGTGTGCCTGAAGACATCCTTTACGGCATTGAACTTGGCATTGATATGTTCGACTGCGTCTTTCCGACAAGAGCAGCCCGCAATGCAACAGTTTTCACAAAGGTGGGAAAGCGCTCGCTCAGGAATCTTTCACTTAAATACGATCTCGGACCGCTCGACGGGGAATGCAGCTGTTATACCTGCAAGAATTTCACGTGTTCTTATCTGAGGCACCTCTTTAAAGGGCGTGAAATACTGGGTTTACGGCTTGCTTCCATTCACAACATTCACTTCCTTATCAATCTCGTATCACTTTCCAGAAAAGCGATACTCGAAGGCCATTTTTCAGACTTTAAAAATGAATTCCTCTCAGTTTACTCCGGCGGGCGGTTTCTGAATATATATGGAGGTCAATTTTGACAATTCTATGTTTCTTTTTTAAAATGAATTTCCCTTAACATATTGCAGCTGAATGAATTTAACAGCTTTAAAAACCTGTGCAGCGGTGGTATATTACCACAGCATGAGGTAAATTTTATGTGCGGTATTATCGGTTATATTGGCAATCATGATGTAAAAGAAGTATTACTCGATTCCCTTCAGAGGCTTGAGTACAGGGGATATGACTCCGCGGGCATAGCTATTATTGACTGTGATAATAACATCAAAACGGAAAAAGACATCGGCAGGATAGGGAATCTGAGAAATCAGGTATATAAAAACATCCATAATGTTAATAGCAAGATCGGCATAGGCCATACCAGATGGGCCACTCATGGGGGAGTTACCCGCGAAAATTCTCATCCCCACAGCGATTGTGGAGGGAGAATAGCACTTGCCCACAACGGAATCATTGAAAACCATAAACTTCTCAAAGAAATGCTCTTATCAAAGGGGCATATGTTTAAATCCGAAACCGATACCGAGGTCCTGGCCCATCTTATAGAAGAGGCCTATAAAAAAGATGGAAGGAATCTACAGTCGGCGGTTGTGGAAGCATTGAAACTGGTTGAAGGGACTTACGGCATCGTAGTGATCTGCGCAGACGAACCCTACAAGATTGTCGGAGCACGAAATGGAAGCCCGCTCGTTGTCGGCATAGGCGAGGGGGAAATGTTCTTCTCTTCGGATGTTAATGCCATTATGCCATACACCAAGAATGTAGTTTACGTTGACGACCAGGAAATTGTCGTCATTAATGCGGAAGATTTCAAAACCTATGACCTTAATTACGAGAGAATAGAAAAAACAATATCTGTCATCGACTGGGATATAGATACCATATCAAAAAACAATTATGATACCTTCATGCTCAAGGAAATATTCGAACAGCCCGAGACTGTCAGGACAGCTCTCCGCGGCCGCGCAGTTCTTTCCGAGGGAGCGGTCAAATTCGGCGGCCTGAATATAACAGAGGAGAGAGCCAGGCAGATCAATAAGATAATTATAACGGCCTGCGGTACAAGCTGGCATGCAGGAATTGTCGGAAAATACATCATTGAACGGTTCTCAGAGATACCTGTTGAGATAGATTACGCATCGGAATTCCGTTACCGTAATCCGATCATCCAGGAAGGAAATATTGTCGTGGTAATAAGCCAGTCCGGAGAAACAACCGATACCCTGGAGGCCTTGAGGGAGGCAAAAAGGAAGGGCGCTCAGGTCATCGGAATAACAAACGTCATCGGAAGCACCATGGCCCGGGAAAGCGACGGCGGTATTTATCTCCATGCAGGTCCAGAGATAGGGGTCGCTTCGACAAAGGCGTTCACGAACCAGATAGTATGTCTCATCCTTCTGTCCCTATTCCTGTCCAGACTTAAGAACATGCCCCTTTATGAAGGAGAAAAACTCTTAAAGGAATTAATGACACTGCCGGACAAGATCCAGTGTGTTCTGGATAAGGCTGATAAAATAAAGGAGATAGCGGTCAAGTACTCCCGCGAGAGAAATTTTTTATACCTGGGCAGGGGTTTTAATTATCCGGTAGCTCTTGAGGGCGCACTTAAGCTCAAGGAAATATCATATATTCATGCCGAGGGATATCCGGCCGCAGAGATGAAGCATGGCCCTATTGCCCTTATAGATGAAAATATGCCGGTGGTATTTATAGCCCCGAAAGATCCTCTTTACGATAAAATCGTATCGAATATCCGGGAGGTAAAAGCCAGGAATGGACGGATAATAGCCGTCACCAACGAAAACATCGAGTCAATAAAAGAATACGTCGATGATATCATTATTATTCCAAGAACTATAGAAGAATTCTCGCCTATTATAAACGTCATTCCTCTTCAGCTTCTTGCTTACTACATTGCAGTGGAGAAGGGGCTCGATGTCGATAAGCCCAGAAACCTCGCCAAAAGCGTCACCGTCGAGTAAGATTCCACCCTGACTCATCGATGAACCATACAGTTTCTTCCAACCCCCGGATATTTGATGCGGGAAAAGATTTTAATGGTTTTTCAAGAGAGAGTATCTTTGTTACCGTGATTTCCTTTTCCCTGCCCGACACTATAAAAACAACTTTTGCTGAGGAGTTGAGCACCGGCATTGTCAGTGTTATCCTGTCTCTCGTTTCAAGCCCGGGTCCCCCCCTTACATATACAGCCCATTTTTCTCTTTCATCAAGAGCCGCACTGCCGGGGAACAGGGACGCTGTATGACCGTCTTCACCCACTCCAAGTATCATAATATCGAAAGAGGGAAATCCGCCCCTCATATGCTCGCTTCCGAGTTTCAGAAATTCTTCCCTTAATATTCTTTCATACATAACAGCCGATTCTTCAGGAGTTATTTTATCCACCGGGACTCTGAATATAAAATCATCCCGAATCTTCACTCTGGAAAGAAGATTTGTTTTTAAAGTCCTGAAATTGCTTTCTTCACTGTCATGGCTCACGTATCTCTCATCACCGAAAAATATCCTTAATGAGTCCCACTGTATCCTGCTTCTGTAATCCGCTTTGCCCAGCCTTTCGTACAATTGTCTGACGGATCTCCCCCCCGGCAGGGCGAGTGTGCATATGCCTTTATTCTTTTCGATTGCCGATCCCACTGCTCCTGAAACATATTGGGCCGCTTCAGAGCTCATGGCGGAGAGACTGCTGAACCTCCTGACATCATATTTCAATCCAGCCATGCCTTATTATCCCTTCCAATGAAACTTATGGCTTCTTCAGGACCGTTACTTCCGCGTTCGTAAAAAAAGAGCCTTTTACTCCTCTCTTTAGCAGGGCATTCTTCCCATTCATTGAGTACAGGCGTTAAGAGCTTCCAGGACATTTCGAGGCCGTCTTTTCTCCAGAAAAGGGTTTTGTCTCCCAGCATACAGTCAAGGATAACCGTTTCATAATCTCCCCATATATCGGTCCCGAAAAGTTCCCTGTAATTGAAAACCATATCAAGCGGGGAAAGGCAAAGCCTGGCCCCGGGCACCTTTGCCATGAATTTAAGCGATACTTCCTGTTCAGGCTGGATACCGAAAGTCAATATATTGGGTTCATGCTCTATGCCGAGTTTACAGAATAAACAGCCTGTCATCTCCTTGAAAACTACATGTATCTTCGTATACTTTTTACTAAGCATCTTCCCGGCCCTTATATAAAAAGGGGTATTCCGCCATCTGCTGTTATTAATGAACAATTTTGAAGCAAAGTAAGTTTCAACACAGGAATTTTTATCTACTCCCGGTTCATCCCTGTATCCTCTATACTGCCCTCTTATGATCGAATTATCAAGACTCTCCCTTCTGAATGGTTCAATCGAAGATATAACTTTTATTTTTTCGTTATTTATTGATTCTGCGTCAAAAGAAATAGGCTGTTCCATAGCCACTAGGGTCAGGACCTGCATCAGATGATTCTGGAAGATATCCCGGATCAATCCAGCCCTCTCGAAATATCCGGCCCTGTTTTCCACACCCGTGTCTTCGCTTAATGTTATCTGGATATGGTCAATATTTTTATGGTTCCAGACAGGTTCGAAGATCATGTTCGCAAACCTGAAAACGAGTATATTCTGAACCGTATTTTTCCCAAGATAATGATCTATCCTGAATATCTGGTCATCTGTAAGATATTCCAGCATCATCCTGTTTAAAGAGGCTGCACTCTCGAAATCCCTCCCGAAAGGCTTTTCCACCATGATCCTCTGGAAAGGCCCCTCATTCCGGCCCTTTTTTATCAGCAAATTTTTACTTAACTGCAGGGTAATAGTTCCGTAAAGATCCGGAGGTACGGCCAGTTTAAAAACTACATTACCCTCTGTATGGAATTCTTTGTCCAGCATTTTCAGCCTGTTCCCGAGTTCTATATAGCTGGGAACATTTTCATAACCCCCGGCAACATAAAAACACCTCGAGGCGAAGCTGTCAATTGCTCTTCCTCTGTCTTCCCCTACTCCGTCTTTTACAGCTTTTCTAACCCTATCCCTGAAACTCTCATCATCCATTAATGTCCGGGCGAAGCCGACAACAAAAAATTTTTCCTCCACCCTTCCCGATTTGTAAAGCTTGAAAAGTGATGGCAGCAGCTTTTTTGCAGCCAGGTCTCCTGACGCTCCGAAAAGGACGAATCCGCATGGCGGGGCCTTTTCTATCTCACAGAACCCCGTTAGTTTTATATCTTTTAACCTGTCCACTTAGTTTTTCCCTTTCCTTTCTTCCGGTGGCGAATGCCTGACTGCTCCAGCACCGGAACCGGCCTCAGTGAAATCATCGCCCTTTTTAAGCAGGGAATGTCCCCCGAATTCATTACGCAGCACTGCAAGAACCCTGTTAGCAAAGACATCCTTCTGCCTTGAATTGAATCTTTTAAAAAGGGAAGAGGCAATGACGTCCGCGGATACCCCCTCGTCGACAGCCTCCTTCACGGTCCATCTTGCTTCCCCGGAATCGCCGACATAGCCTTCTATACCAGAAAGCTCAGGGTCTTTATCAAAGGCCGACTCGAGGAGTTCAAGAAGCCATGAACGGACAACGCTTCCCCTGTTCCAGATATGAGCTACATCTTTCAATTTGATGCCATTACCGTATCCTGAGGCTTTCAGGATCTGAAAGCCTTCCCCGTAGGCTTCCATTAATGCATATTCAATACCATTATGCAGCATTTTAACAAAATGGCCAGCCCCGGTAGGACCGCAGTAAAGATAGCCCTCTGCCGGAGCAAGTGATCTTACTATGGGCTCTATGGTCTGAAATGCCTCAAAGCTGCCGCCCACCATCATTGAATAACCGTTCTTCAGTCCCCAGATCCCGCCTGATACACCCGCGTCCATATATATGATCCCGAATTGTGCAAGTTCTCTTGCTCTCCTGATATCATCCTTGTAATATGTATTGCCACCCTCGACGATAATATCGCCGCCGGATAAAAAATTTTTCAGCTTACCTATATGTTCTTCAGTAATATCGCCGGCGGGGAGCATAAGCCAGACGACTCTGGGCTTGGTAAGCTTTCCAATAAATTCTTCCATTGTCAATGACCCTATTCCACCTTCATTTTCAAACTCCATGACTTTTTCATGAGTCCTGTTAAAAGCTACAACCTCATGCCCGTTAAGTATAAGCCGCCTGGCCATGCCTAAGCCCATTCTTCCGAGGCCGATTATACCAAGACGCATAACGCCCTCCTCTCTTCTTTACTATCCAAATAATAAATATGACAAAAAAAATTGTCAATAATGAAATTTTTAAAAAACAATTCGTTACCTCTTGTCCGAAATCTCTTTATTTTGACAGCCACTGAGTAATCGGCTATAATTTATAATAAATGAGGCTTATTCGCATCAGGAAGAATCAGTAAATTTTATGAAGATAAAAGATAAACAATACTTGAATAAAGTAGTGGAAATCAACAATCTCAGCTTCTCTTACAATAACAAACCTTTGATAAGCAATATTAGCTTTTCCATTAACAGGGGCGATTACCTGGGCATCATCGGCGCTAATGGTTCGGGAAAAACCACACTCGTCAAACTGATGCTGAAAATCCTTATTCCTTCAGGAGGCGAAATCAAATTGTTCGGTGTAAATATCAACAGTTTCAAGGGATGGAGCAAGGTCGGGTATATCTCGCAGAAGGCCACTTCCTTCAATCTCAGTTTTCCGGCTTCAGTGGAAGAGGTTGTCGGCGCTAATCTTTTCTCAAGGATAGGGCTTTTTAAGACGTTAAAAAAAGAGCACAGGGAATTAATTTATGCTGCACTTGAAAAGGTTGGCATGCAGGATTTTGGCAAAGAGATGATTGGCAACCTTTCAGGGGGACAGCAGCAGAGGGTATTCATAGCGAGGATCCTGGTCAGCGAACCCGAGATGCTCATTCTCGACGAACCTACGGTAGGTATCGATATAAGATCAGAGGAAGAGGTTTATTGCCTGCTCTCCGACCTTAACGAGGAGCTTGGACTGACTGTAGTGATGGTCAGCCATGATATAGGCGCAATGACAATACATGCAAGCAGGTTCATCTGCCTGGGCGAGAAAGGTTTTTTTGAGCATTCCCCAAGAGACAAAATTTCGAACGATCTACTGACTGAAATTTACGGTCATGGGGTCTACCTGCATAACGATAGCGTTAACAGCTGCAGACATGGGGAATTATGATGCTGAATATCTTTCAATATGACTTCATGCTCAGAGCCCTGATAGTAGGCACCCTTATAGCGATAATCACACCCCGCATTGGCGTTATCGTTGTTCTGAAAAGGCTTTCCATGATAGGCGACTCTCTTTCCCACACTTCCCTTGCTGGTGTCGCTGCTGGTCTTGTTCTGGGCATCAACCCCGTACTCGGAGCAGTTTTTCTTACGGTTATTGCCGCCTTCGGCATAGAGCGCATCAGGAGGTCTTTTCCACGTTACGCGGAAATAGCAATAGCTGTCATTATGTCAACAGGGATAGGTCTCGCAGGAATATTATCGGGTTTTATAAGAAATGCAGCCAGTTTCAGCAGTTTTCTATTCGGAAGCATTGTAGCTATCAGCGATTTTGAATTAATTATGGTAATTTCCTTATGCGTCCTGGTTCTTGTCACGGTTACTGCTCTTTATAAGGAACTTTTTTATATCACCTTTGACGAGGAATCGGCAAGACTGGCCGGGATACCCGTAAGACTTATAAACATAGTCTTCACTTTTTTAACAGCTATAACAATATCAGTATCTTCCCGAATAGTCGGCACCCTCGTCATTTCTTCACTTCTCGTCCTCCCCGTCGCCTGTGCGATGCAGCTGTCAGGAAGCTACAAACAGACGGGATTCCTGTCCATTATTTTCGCTCTTTTCTTCACCCTGTCAGGTTTGTTTATCTCGTTTTACCTCGATTTAAAACCGGGTGGAACAATTATTATTACTGGAGTGATCACCCTGGTAACCCTCATGATCTTAAAGGCGAGGCCGATACTTCATGCAAACAGGGGTAACAATGCATAAATTTGATATATTTGCTGTCAATACTGTCGCCGTCGTAATGGACGCCCTGCCTTTTCTTCTGGCGGGATCGGTAATAGGGGCCCTTATTGAAATTTATATCCCGGAAAGGATCTTCAAGCATGAAATATTCAGTAAGGGAGCATCGGGTTTTATTATTGCCCTCCTGCTGGGAATGATTTTTCCTACCTGCGAATGCGGTGTAATACCTATAGCAAGAAAATTCGCAAAAAAGGGTCTTCCCCAGCACCTGGCAGCCGTTTATATGCTCTCAGCCCCGATTATAAATCCTGTTGTGATAATATCTACATACGTGGCCTTCTCGACATATGTTTCTTCCCGTTTTAATGTTATGATGGTGATCGGCAGGATAGGCATAGCGGCCGCTACAGCTTTAATAACCGGCCTTGCTTTGAGCGGCATGACAGGTCGTAACAAAATATTCAGGGAGACTGTCAGGGAAGAGTCCGCTGACTGCTGCTGCGAAGAGGAGATCCATGCCGGCGAAAGATTGTCTTTTCTCATCAAGCATTCAGCCGATGAATTCCTGGATATGTCAAAATATCTCATAGCGGGGGCAATTCTCGCCTCTGCATTCAGAATATTCGCCCCGAAAAGCGTCTCGATATTTTTTGAACAGAATCTTCCCCTGTCGGTGCTTTTCATGATGGCTCTCGCAGTAATGCTTTCCATCTGTTCGGGAGCTGACGCTTTTGTCGCCGCATCCTTCATGAAATTTTCACCCCTGGCTCAGCTTGCTTTCGTAACTGTAGGTCCGATCCTGGGCTTGAAATCTATTATCATGTACAGCGGTACTTTAAAAAGAAAGGCTCTGATATATATTTCTGTAATCTCAGCGCTGTTCGTGTTTTTTATAACTAATTTAGTAGCATTATTGACGGAGCACTTATTATGAAGAAATTCTTATCGATCCTGGCTTCTGTGCTTCTTCTGGCAATGGGAATATATATAATATACCTAATTTCTTCAGGAGGCTATACCAGTTTCCTGAACCCGAAATTCATATGGCTTACAGGGAGCTGCAGTGTTCTTCTCATCATTTTAGGTATTACATCTCTTTTCACAGGCATTTCCATAAAGCCGTCAACTGTGATCATTATAATAATCTTCGTGATTTTATGCCTGATGGCGCCTTCAATAAGGCTGCATGGACTTTCCATAGGAAATGTAACTAATACGAACCAGGCGGCCTGGAAAAACAGGCGGGGGCCTGAAAGGCTCAAGGATGCGGACCCCCGGACAGGAAGGGTGACATACAACGGAACTGAATATATACCGATCAACATAGGTGAACTCTACATGATTTTATACAACAATCCGAAGAAAAAAGTAAACGAGATAATTAAGAATAACAGTTATGTTTTCAGGGGGTTTGTATACCGTAATCCCCAGCTTGAAAAAAAGGGACAGATCGCTATTATGAGAGTCGCAATGACATGCTGCATAGCCGACGCTGTAGCATTGGGTTTCAGGATAAGTACCAACGGCATAGGACAATTTAAAAATGATGAATGGGTAAGGGTTTATGGGCATATGGAGAGATTTAAACCTGACAGGCTTGAGCAAACGGTTGATATCGAGGGTATCGCAAATACGGACCTTAAAGATGATGTTATGTTTTCAGTCGATCAGATAGAAACCGACAGCGAACCTGAAGAACCTTTTATGCTTGACTGGAAGAACAAGGAACCCTTTGCCTATTAAGATTGCTTTGAAGGTTTCCCCTCAGCCGAATGTATCGCACTGAGTATAACAGACAGATCCATATACGCTTCATGAAAAGTACTTATAACCCTGACGCCATTTCTGATAGCAGCGTAAAAATTTTCGAATTCCTCAATGTATCCTTCACCGTTCGGTATATCGAAAACCTGATCAGCTTCGCCCTCTTTTTTAAGGGTGATCCTTGAACCGTTTTCCAAAACAAGACTTCCCTCAGTCCCCAGGAAAAGAAGCTTATCTTCATTGTAACCGTTTACACTGAAGTAATTATTGAAAACTCCCTTTACCATTCCGTTCGTGGAAAATAAAAAACTCATCGAATCCATTTTCCCTATCCCCGGATTAATGCACTCGACTGAGGCGATTCCTGAAGTGAATTCTCCGCAAATAGTCCTGAGAACAGCGATATTATGAATGCCGGCATCGGTTACAAATCCTCCCTCATACTTGTGGTTTATGCGCCAGCGTGTATGGGCATATTTATTTTTTTCATCAATGCGCTTGAATACATTCCAGAATGCTCCATAGAGTTCGCCTATCCTTCCTTCTTTTATGATTTCTCCAGCTTTCAGATACAGGGGTGAATACCTGAAGTTTTCAGCTACCATCAGAACCCCCCGGTAATTCTTTTCAATACCTGCAAGTTTTTTAGCTTCTTCAATAGTAGCTGCCAGGGGTTTTTCTACCAGTATATGTTTCCTGCGCCTCATGGAGTTTTTGACGGCTTCATAGTTCAGGTCGATCGGCAATGCGATATCCACTGCCTCAACTTCAGCGTTTTCAAGCAGCTTTTTGTAGTCAAGCGTATAGGGCACACCACCCGCCAGCTGAGCGAAATCCCTGGCTTTCGGTTCGGTATGATTGCAGACCATAACTATCCTGAATTTATCTTTCATGGAAAGCAACACCGGGAGATGAAGATCGCGGGCTGCAATGCCGCAGCCGATAATTCCCAATTTTATGGGTTCCAATGACCTCCTCCTCTATTAATAATACAATATTCTAATAAATAAAAATATTTATCGGAAGTATTTTTTACAAATAATTATAATTTTTTTTGCTAAAGTAATTTTCATAGTTTAAAATAAAAAGGATTCCTTTCGTTTTTTTACATTCTCATTTTCAACTGATAACCGGGGATTTTTATTATGAAAGCGAATAAATTGATAGCTGTTATTGATATTGGATCGCATACTATAAAAATGCACATAGCGGAAATCTCGAAGAAAAAAAATATCACTCCCGTCGAGTATCTATGGAATCCAATCGGCATCGGAAGGGATACCCTGAGCAAGGGTTTTATCACAAACCAGACTATCCTGGAAGTAATCCAGTCTGTTAATAAATTCAGGGAAGTAATAGCCGGCTACCGCATTACAGGCTTCAAAACTTACATTACAAGCAATATCCGTGAATCCGGCAACAGCGACGTATTGATAGAGCGGCTGAGGAAAGCCTCCGGTGTGTCGGTTGAGATAAGCGAGCCTTCTGAGGAAAGCGAGATAGTTTATGAGGGAATTAAAAACCAGATCAAAAACAAGTATTCATTCAACAAAAAAAATTTCGTCCTGTTTTCGATAGGGGCTGGTTCAACACATATCATACTTCAATCAAAGGGTAAAATCATATTCTCGGAAACTCACCATATTGGCACTATCAAGTTTGCAAAAGAATATAACTATGACGACAAATACCAGTTCGCGCTAAACCCGTTTTCCATGAGTTTTCAAAGCACTCTGAAAAGGTTTTCAGATATAAATAAAATTGACGGCTTTATCGGCATCAACGAGGACATTCTGCCCCTTGCGCAGAAGATTTTTCATGATTATTTAACCGGGGGATTTTTCATCGTGCCGAGGAAGGATTTTAACAAGAGTTTTACTCAGATTGAAAATATGAGCCTTGAAAAAATCAAGGATAAATATCAGCTTTCGGATACCATGCTGAAAACCTCAAAAATAACATTTATTCTCTTCGGGATGTTCTATAATCTTACAGCATCTCCGAATATAATCATACCGAACGTGAATCCCTCCTTTTTCAATCTCTACAAGATGGTTTTCTCCAAGAGCAAGGCTATAAAAGCGGAGATACGTAAAAACATAATATCATCAGCCGTATCCCTCGGTAAAAAATTCCAGTTCGACAGAAACCATTCTGTAGCAGTTACCCGCCTTGCACTTGAGCTTTTCGACGATCTGTCTAAAACTTACGATTTCAGCGAAAGCGAAAGGACATATCTGGAGGTAGCAGGGTTACTGCACGATATCGGCTATTTCGTGGGTACTACGAGCCATAACAAGCATTCCGCACAGCTTATCAGCTCATCCGAGATCATCGGGCTTCAGAAGTCCGAATTGAAAATTATTGCTCAAATCGCCCGCTATCATAGAAAATCCCCTCCCAAACCTTCTCATACTGAATACATAGAACTACCGATGGAAGACCGGATGACTGTATCGCGAATGGCCGGCATTTTAAGACTGGCGGATGCACTGGACAGCACCCATTCTCAGATTGTGGAGGGACTTAAGGTCAATATTACCCCGGACAAATGCGAGATTCTTATCAAGATAAAGAACAACAGGTATGATATACTGGATATAATCAGGAATTCAGTCAAAAGGAAAAGCGACCTTTTTGAAAACTTCTTCGGCGTTCAGGTCTCCGTGGAGAAACTCGTATGAACGGAAGAAGCATAATCAACAGGGAATACAGCTGGCTTAATTTTAACAGCCGGGTTCTCTTCGAGGCCTCGAGACCGGATAATCCGGTTCTTGAAAAGATTAAATTTTTATCAATAAGCGATTCCAATCTCGAAGAATTTTTTATGATCCGCGTAGCAGTATTAAAAAATCAAATCAAGGCTAAAATTTCTGAAAGCAGTGTCTTCCCGGGGATCACTCCGGCCGAACAAATTTCCCATATCAATCTGAAGGTGAAAGAGATGCTTAAAATTCAGCATGATATCCTTTACGGGAAGATAGTCCCTGGGCTTCGTGAGAACGGCATAAAACTTCTACTTGACAGGGATGAACTTCTTCCGCTTAAAAAAGAGCTTGAGCCATTCTTCGATAATGAGCTGAAGGTTGCCCTTACCCCATTGTCCATAGGCCCTACTCTGCCATTCATAACCCTTGTAACCGGCAGGCTGTATCTGGCAATCGGTCTTAATCCCGGCAATACAAAAGAAGTTCTGGAAAAAAGTACGCTCTCCTTCCTTGAGATACCTTCAAATGTTTTTGGGCGCTTTTACAATGCTCTGGACGGTAAATCCTTTATTCCGCTGGAAAATATAATAAGGCTATTTTTAAATAAGCTTTATACCGGTTATGAGATCACCACCTGCAATGTAGTAAAGATAACCAGGGACGCAGATATAAGCATCCAGGGTGAAGATGCGCCGAACCTCCTTAAAGAGATCGAGTCAAAGATCAAGAGAATGCACAGGCGCAGCGCAGTCAGACTGGAATATGAAAGCGGTCTTCCAGATGCAATAATACAGGTTATTTGCGAAAAAAACCGACTGGAAAAAAAAGATGTGTATCAAGTCGACGGCATACTTAATTTGAAAGATCTGCTGCATCTTTACAATACTGTTGACAGGGACAATTTAAAATTCAAAGCCATCACACCGGTTTATCCCAGGGATTTTAAAAACAGGAATATATTTAAGGCTGCCGGCGATCGGGATATCATTCTTTATCATCCTTTTCACTCCTACGACCCTGTAGTTGAACTTATCAGCGCTGCCGCCGACGATCCTAATGTTATTGCCATTAAACAGACCCTCTACCGAACAAGCTCGGATTCTGAGATAATAAGGGCTTTGATCAGAGCCGCTGAAAACGGCAAATACGTAACTGTAATAGACGAGTTAAAAGCCAGGTTTGATGAAAAAAGAAATATCGAGTGGGCAAGAAAACTCGAGGATGCCGGAGCCCATGTCACCTATGGAGTCTCAGGGCTTAAAACACATGCGAAAGCCCTGCTTATAATACGCAAGGAAAAAAGCGGAATCAGACGATACATCCACCTTGCAACGGGGAATTACAATGAAAACACTGCTCGCCTCTACAGCGATTTCAGCCTGTTTTCAACAGATGAAAAACTCACTTCCGATATTTCATCGCTTTTCAATCTCCTTACAGGTTTTTCACTGGAGGAAAACTGGAAAGCCGTGACTATTGCTCCGACAGACCTCAGGCAGAGGTTTATCCGGCTGATCGAAAGGGAAACTGCCAATGCTAAAATTGGCAGAAAAGCCATGATCACTGCAAAGATGAATTCCCTCAGCGATCCGGCTATTATCAACAGGCTTTATGATGCATCTGAAACAGGTGTAGTTATCAGACTTATTGTAAGAGGCATATGTTCTATCATTCCCGGTCCGGGTAATAACGGGGGAAGTATTTCCGTGATCTCCATTATCGGGAGATACCTCGAACATTCCAGGATATATTATTTTTACAATGCCGGCGACGAGGAATTATATTTATCAAGCGCAGATTGGATGGAAAGAAACCTGGACAGGAGAATAGAGCTTCTCTTTCCAGTTAATGATAATATTCACAGGGAATTCCTGAAAAAAATAATAGATTTTCAGTTTGGTGATACTGAAAACCTGTGGGAACTGATGCCTGACGGAGAATACGGACGAAGAGAAACGGAGACAGGAAAGAGGGACAGTTTTGAAAATATTTACAATTATGTAAGAGAAATTGAAATATCCAAGGAAAGAAACTCCCGCGTATTATTCAGACCAATCGTAAAAAATAAATATAATAGTTTAGACCGGGAAGAGGAATGAACCTGCCCAATTCATCTGCAGAACTTTAATAAGATGGCAGTACGAAGATCGACGTTGCCTGCCCTCCTCCTGTGAGCTGTGTCTCGCTTGTACCATTCCAGTAACAGGCGTTGCCGCTTCCGTCGGTTCCGGCTGTAAAAACATTTCCATTGCATACAAAGATTGATCTGGCTGTTCCTCCGCCTGAAGTCAGCCTGTTTCCGCTTATTCCCGCCCAGTAGATGGCATAGCCGCTTCCGTCATTGCCGGCTGTATATACTGTTCCGTTATTAACAAAAATCGATCTCGCTGTTCCGCCGGCTGATAACGGCGTCTCGATCGTTATACCGGAGGCATTTGTCCAGTAACAGGCTTGACTTCCGTCGAAGCCGGCACAATAGATAATTCCGCTGAATATAAAGATCGAGTTCGCCGTTCCACTATTCGCCAATTGTGTCTCTGTCCCGCTTGCCCAGAAGCAGGCGTTATAGTTTCCATCGCTTCCGGCCAGGTAGATAATTCCATTATATAAAAATATATTATTGAAATTACGATTGTTAAGCAGGTTCGGGTTCGAACCTACCCAATAGCATGGCTGAGAGACTGAGCGTCCCGAGGTATACGCACTCCCGTTATAAACAAAAATAGAGTTAGCCGTTCCACTGGGTGCTAAAACATTCTCTGCCGGTGCTCCTCCGCTAACCGGATTTGTCCAGTAACAGACTTCACCGCTGCTGTCTGTCCCTGCAACATAAACAGTTCCGTTATTTACAAAGATCGAGTTTGCTGTTCCACCTGAAGCTAAAACTGTCTCAACAGTCGCCCCTGCGGCAGTTATCCAGTAGCAGGCATTATTTCCTCTATCAATGCCTGCGGTAAAGACTGTGTAAACAGCTCCTGATGATGAGCCGGGAAAACCGGATGATGTCAGGGTTGAATTGGTAGACCCGGGGCCTGTATACTGGGAACAGGAAGCAAGCAAAAATGTAAGAAAAGCCAGAAAACCTGAAAAAATCATCTTATTTTTCATTGCAAACTCCCCTAAGGCGTCACAAATACAGATTTCGCCGCTCCGCCGCTCGTTAAAACAGTTTCGGCTATTTCACCCGATGCAAACGTCCAGTAACAGGAGTTGCCCCCCGCATCCTGCCCGGCTATATAGATATAGTTATTGAATACAAAGATTGAATTTGCCGTTCCGCCGCTGGTCATCAGCGTTTCTGCCGGCATTCCGCTGATGGAGTTTGTCCAGCAGCATGCGTTACCGCTTCCGTCATTCCCTGCTGTATAAACGGTGTTATTGGATACAAAGATAGAGTTTGCAGTTCCTCCAGCAGACAGCTGTTTCTCGATAGTTCCCTGCCAGTAGCAGGCATTTCCGCTGCTGTCCCGTCCTGCAGTGTAAGCTGTGCCGCCATATACGAAGATAGAAGTTGTTAAACCGCCGGCTGCCAGCTGTGTTCTGGCAGCTCCAATCCAAAAACAGGCATTTCCGCTGTTATCCTGTCCTGCCGTATAAACTGTCCCGCTGTAGACAAATATCGAGCTGGCCGTTAAACCGGTTAAGTTTATTTTTGTCAGGGCTCCGCCGGTCAGGGGATTAGTCCAGTAGCAGGCGGCACTTCCGTTGCTTACGGAGACATAGACAGTCGCGCCGTAAATAAAGATCGAATCTGCCAGGGAATTAGCGGATAAGGAAGTCTCAATAGCTTCAGGATAAATTGCCGTCCAGTAACAGGCATTATTACCGCCGTCCGTCCCTGCTGTATAGATAATGTTATTCGATACGTAGATCGATGCTGCACATCCGCCGTAAGACAGCATGGTTTCTGACTGCAAAACCCAGTAACACGCATTATTCCCTGAGTCCTGTCCGGCGGTAAACACGGTGCCGTTAGGGGTAATAGACGAGACCGTTACTGCAGACGACGATGAATTTGTTAATAGAGAGTTTGATGAAAAGTTCGGGCTTAAGTTGCATGATGCCAGATAGAAAGCCGAAAAGGCCATCATACCGCAATAAAGCATTTTCATGTTCATAACATCCGCCTATTGCCGCTAATGAACAAATCTGCGCATATTGATATTTAAAACGATTGCCGCAGCAGCGATAAAGCCTATATAGCCTGAACCACCGTAGCTTATGAATGGAAGAGGAATTCCAGCCACTGGAATCAGTCCCAGTGTCATCCCCACGTTTACGAAAAGGTGAATAAAGAGCATTGCCAGAATACCGCCGGATACCAGCATACCCTCCTTGTCTTTAGCATTTTGAATAGTCCTGCTTATGTTGTAAAAATACAGCCCGAAAAGTCCCAGTATCAGGATACCGCCAAGGAATCCCATCTCCTCGCAGATTATGGAAAAAATAAAATCAGTGCTTTTTTCAGGAAGAAATCCCAGAATGTTCTGGGTCCCCTGGAAAATTCCCCTGCCCAGAAAACCGCCTGAGCCAATAGCGATCTTGGATTGAATGATATTATAACCCGCTCCGCTCTTATCAAATTCGGGGCTGAATATCATAAGGATCCTGTTCCACATGTAAGGCTTGAACATCTTAAAAGCTATCGCCAGGATTAGAAAGCTCGATCCGATTACTGCGGTGACCGGCAGTATTTTCCTTGAAATTTTCATAGACCGGAAAAATTCGATAACGTAAATGACCAGCGTATATAAAAACATCACAATGCCTATCAAAAGAAATGTGTTCGCGTTTAATACAGCCTCAATAAAAGTATTTGTGCTTCCCCCGCCAAGCAGGTAGGCCTTGTAAAATCCTTCGGCCAGAAAAACAACGACCGTAGCTACTCCTGTGATCAGGATGCATCTTATATAAATGGTATCCGCCATGCCAAGATAAGCCATTACAAGGTAAATGAAAACATAAACTGCCGATGTTGCGAAATCCGGTTGAAGAAGGATCATTAATAGAGGTGCTGCCAGTATACCCAGGGATACAAAAAAAACCTGGAGCTTCTTTTCAATGATAGGAGCACTTGCCAGGTACTTGGCGAAAAACAGGATGTAGCAGATCTTCATAATTTCCGAAGGTTCAATACCCAGCCCGGCCAGACCCATCCAGCTCCTGTGCCCTCTTATATTCTTGCCCAAAATAAGGGTCAGAAGCAGGAGGACCAGGCCACCGATATAATAATACAGCGAAGTCTCGACAATTATGAAGTAATCTATGTTTATTATGAAGTATGCTAATGTCAGGCCTGCGACAATCCAGAGAAGCTGTTTCAGGTAGAGGCCGTTATTTGTCCCGTTAGCGTTAATATCGGAGCTGAAAATAAACACAAGACCGATAATGGTTAAAATAAGCGGTATAATAACAAGGGCAGGAGTGGCGTTTTTGAAAATCGTTTTAAACATACAGACCTTTCTATCATTTTATGCCGGTCATTATCCGGCTATTATAATAAATAATTCCTTATATAAAATCAAGTTATAAACTCCCTGCAGAAATGGGAAAGCCCATCCGGACAGAGGTTCTGTTCATCTATAAAGTTCTATTTTTCCGAAAGAAAGATCATAGGATCCCAGACGACCGTCGATCCTGTGACTGACAGAGTAGAACTCAAGGGTCCTGATAGGGGAATCGAGAACTCCGTTAAGTATTGCATCCCGAGGCTGATTATCCCCCCTTCTTCGGAGTTTATTAAACGGAATGTTAATTTTTTTCCATCCTTCCCAGCTGTCCTGCACTACATAAATGAACCTTTCATCGCCAGCGTCGGTGATTAGAATATTAAACCATTTCCCTGTCAGGTTACCCGCTACCCAGATGCTGAGGGCATCATAGCCGGTCCAGTCCGCCTGCTTCGGTGAAAGTTTTATTCCCGCATAGGCCCAGCCATAGACATGGACCGCAACGGAAACATTGAATTCAGCCAGCTCTTCGCCAGTTTCCGAATCTCTAAAGAAGTGAAAATTGGTAGTTATGCTGGACCTTGAATCACAATCATAATAAATTTTGTCGGTACTTCTGCCTCTTTCCCTGAAATCGGTTATCAGTTTTGTGTTCGTTGTAAAGCTCAGGTTTGTCGTCTCCCCCGCGTCAAGCATTACAGTAAGATCCATAACTTCGGCATCGTCGCTGACCCGTTTCATCAAAACATGGTATTTAGTTTTAGAAAGTATTTTAAGGTTCATTGAAAAATCGCTGTTGGAAGGGTTCGCTACAAGCCTGTCATTGATATAGAGTCCGTAATCCTCCGGAGGAATGCTGAAATCTCCGAATTTCAATAGTGCAAGTTCATTATTTTCTTTAAGGATCGACTTGACAATATAGGCTGTCATCTCATCGATGCCCTCGAAAATATTCATATCCGTCGGCACTTTAAATATGTTCGTCACTTCATTTTTTGAGATTTTGTTCCATACGATCAGTTCAACAACAGCTTCAGGGTTTGAGCCTTTCCCGGAAAAGCTGTAATTACCATGAATGATAAAGTCTGCATCATAATTGGCGGCTGTTTCCTCCGGGTTCTGCAATATTATATTAGTAAGCTCCTGCTTGTCCGGTACATCGACAGAGGGAATAAGTGAAAATAAGGAATAAAATGAATTGAACATTATAGTCCTGATTACCACCGCATTTGCCTGTTTCCTGCTGCTGGTATCTTCACTTACATATTCGAAGGGAAGTATAAGAACCTTATTTTCTTTCATAACGATGTTGTTCGTATTCTTAACGACCTCAAGGTAGACGCTTTCCGACTGACCTTTTACTGAATTACCCGAACATGAAAAAAAAGAAATCAAAATCGCTATAAAGAATACTGAGGAATAAAAAATATATCCGGCTCTCATTTACAATTTCCTCCTCCAGTCAGATATCAATACTGCTGAATTGGATTATTATGATTTATCGGTGAATGATGTGCAAAATTATATAAATTCATATTTTTTTTTGAATTTTAACCTGCTTTCGGCAAAGTTATTTTTCTTTTCAATTATTCAATTTTAATGTATACTAGCCTGAGAGCATCAGTAAGAAAAACTGGGAGGAGTAATATATGAAAAAATTCGCCTTGATCGTTGCCGCAGGATTCATTATTAATGCAATAACTTCTACAGCGCTTCTGTTCCCGGAAGGGAATGATATAAAACTTGAAAAACCTGTTTCAAATCTGAATGTGGACCTTATCTCAGCTCTTGAAAACAGGAAATCCACAAGAAATTTCTCGGCTAAACCCGTTTCTCCCGGGGACCTTTCCACGATTCTCTGGGCTGCTAACGGTATCAACCGCAGTGACGGTAAAAGAACAGCTCCTGCTCCCATGGGAATCTATTTAATCCAGATCTATGTAGCTTCCTCAACAGGGACCTATTTTTATGATCCTTCAAAGGGAGTCCTCAAATTTATCTCCGATAAGAACATAAAAGGCATGGTTGGCAGACAGGCAGATATTCCGCATGCAAGCTATGTCCTTATCCTTACTGCAAAGCTCGATATGCTGCCCTCCAGAGTCAATAATGAGAGCAAAATTGCCATGGCCAACGCGACAGCCGGCTGCATCGCGCAGAATGTATATCTTACTGCAGCCGCCCTGGGAATAGGAACAAGAATTGTCGCGGGCATGAACATTGAAGGAATTACAGGAGAATTGAAACTCGTAAGTGACGAGGTGCCGCTGTATATAATGCCGCTTGGATATCCGCAATAAGACAATGAATAAAAAAGAGCTCCTGCAGATGCGGCTGGACAAATGGCTGAAAATTGCGAGGATTTTCAAGACGCGTACCGAAGCATCAGACGCTGTCGACGGCGGGGCCGTCAAGATCAACGGCGAAAGGACAAAACCTGCAAAATTGGTAAGGATCGGAGACGTGCTTACTGTAAGGCAGGGAAATAAGTACAGGACAATTATGATTAAGGTAGTTACGGAAAAGCAGGTAAAAGCCTCGCTTGCCAGGGAATATTACGAGGAAGAGAGATCACCTGGAATTACACCCGAGATGGAAGAAATGATCCAGAGACTGGACAGTCAGGCAAGGAAGAACAGGACAAAGCGGAAGGGAAAGCCGGATAAAAAAGAAAGGCGGGCAATCAACAGGTTCAAATACGGAGGCAGATAAATGAATAAAAGAAATATATTGATCATCATTTTTGCAATACTGACAGTCCTCTCAATTATATTTATCGTATGGAAAAAAGATTATTTTACTATTGTGGTAGGCACCCCCCAGAAAGCAGGCCCTTCCGATACAAACATTTTGCTCTGGAAAGACAGCAAGGGCGAACACTACCTCCATGGAGATATGCTCAGCTTACTGGATCTTGCAGCCCCTGTTGGCCTGATTTACCTGATATTCTTTTACAGGGAAGATGAATCCTCGAAAAAATAATTGCAAAATTGGAAAGACTTGTATATAATTACTATGTAATCGATTACATTATGGGAGGGTAATATGCCCAAGGCTATTGATTTCAAATTGGCTATCCCGTCAAACCGGTTAAACGGTTCAATGCCCAGGATAGGGATAAGGCCGGTCATAGATGGACGCAGAAAAGGTGTAAGAGAGTCTCTTGAAAAACAGACAGGCGATCTGGCCAAAAGAGTGGCAAAACTATTGGAAAAGGAATTAAGACATTCCAACGGCCTGCCTGTAGAATGTGTGATCACAAATATCATAGGCGGGGTAGCTGAAGCGGCAAGGGCTGCCGAACAGTTTGCAAAAGAGGGTGTCGGCGTATCAATTTCAGTCACGCCCTGCTGGTGCTACGGGACTGAAACTATCGATATGGATCCTTTCATTCCAAAGGCAATCTGGGGATTTAACGGCACAGAAAGGCCCGGAGCGGTCTATCTCGCGGCGGCTTTAGCCGGTCATGACCAGAAAGGGCTGCCGGCCTTCGGCATATACGGAAGAGACGTTCAGGATGCCGGGGATGAAAGGATACCGGACGATGTAAAAGAAAAATTATTAAAATTCTCTAAAGCGGCCCTGGCTGCGGCTGAAATCAGGGGCAAATCCTACCTTTCAATGGGAAGCGTTTCCATGGGGATCGCCGGTTCGACGGTAGATCCTGACTTTTTCCAGGATTATCTCGGCATGCGCAATGAATACATAGATATGTCCGAATTTGTCCGCAGGATGGATGAAGGCATCTACGATCCTGACGAATTTAAAAGAGCCATGCATTGGGTTAAAACCTATTGCAGGGAAGGTGAAGACATCAATCCTCAAGAGATCCGGACATCCAGGGAGAAAAAGGACCGGGACTGGGAAACTGTAGTTAAAATGACAATGATCTCAAGGGACTTGATGACCGGAAATAAAAAATTGGCCGAACTTGGATTCGGAGAAGAAGCCGAAGGGCATAACGCTATCATCTCCGGTTTCCAGGGACAACGGCAATGGACGGACCATTTCCCGAACGGTGATTTCATGGAGGCCATCCTTAATTCATCATTCGATTGGAACGGGATCCGGGAACCTTATCTTATCGCTACAGAGAACGACAGTCTCAACGGCATCTCTATGCTCCTCGGTCATTTGATCACCGACTCCGCTTCTATCTTTTCAGATGTGAGGACTTTCTGGAGCCCTGAATCCGTAAAAAGGGTAACCGGCAAGGCACTGACAGGAAAGGCCTCGAATGGTTTGATCCATTTGATAAACTCAGGCTCCTCTGCTTTAGACGGTACTGGAGAGCAGAAAAAAAACGGCAAATCAGCTCTGAAGCCGTTCTGGGAAATCTCTCCCGAAGAAGCTGAAAAATGCCTTAATTCAACAACCTGGATGCCGGCGGATGTAGGTTATTTCAGGGGGGGCGGCTTTTCATCGCTGTTTCTCACTAAGGCCGAAATGCCCGTTACGATGGTAAGGATAAATCTGATCAAGGGCCTGGGTCCAGTCATGCAGATAGCTGAAGGTTATACTGTGAATCTGAGCGAGGAAATTCACAGCATTCTGGATAAGAGGACCAATCCAACCTGGCCCACGACATGGTTCGCCCCGAATTTGACCGGTTCGGGAGCGTTTAAAGATGTTTATTCCGTCATGAATACATGGGGAGCAAACCATGGGGCATTTAATTTCGGTCATATCGGCGCGGAACTGATAACACTCGCTTCAATTTTGAGAATCCCGGTTTCCATGCATAATGTTCCGGAAGAAAAGATCTTCAGGCCCAAAGCATGGCTCTCATTCGGAACATCTGATCCTGAAGGTGCAGATTTCAGGGCTTGCCGGAATTTCGGTCCCCTTTACGGCCTTAAATAGACATTTTTGTAGGACTTTTTATGCCGAATATGCTTGCATTCGATTTCGGTGCGGCCAGCGGAAGAGCAATTCTGGGTAATCTCGAGAAGGATAAACTGAAAATTCATGAAATCCGCCGTTTTCAAAACGACCCTGTAAAGTTTTCCGGGCATCTTCAATGGGATATACTGAGGCTCTGTCATGAAATTAAGGAGAGCATCATCGCATGTTCTAAGGCCACGGCCGGTAAAATAGACAGCATAGCCGTAGATACATGGGGGGTGGATTTCGGCCTTCTTGATAAAGAGGGAGAATTGATTGAAAATCCCTTTCACTACCGGGATGAAAGGACCAACGGTATGGTGGAAAGATGCCTTGATATAATAGGCAAAGATGAACTGTACAGCCGCACGGGGATCGGGTTTACTCAGTACAATACCATTTATCAGCTTCTAGCTATGAAATTCCTAAATAGCCGGGCATTGTCCGGCGCACAGACCCTTCTTCTGATGCCTGATCTGTTCCATTATTTTCTAACCGGTGAAAAAAGGGCCGAATATACAGAAGCCACGACTTCACAGCTGTACAATCATATAACAAAAGACTGGGATTATGAAACTATAAAGATGCTTGGCCTTCCGGAAAATATCTACCCGAAGATCATACAGCCCGGTACAATGGTCGGCTTCTTAAAAGAGGAATTATCCAGCGAGCTCGGCGTCGGGAAAATACCTGTAACGGCAGCAGCCGGTCATGATACTGCCTCAGCAGTAGTTTCCATTCCTGCTCTATCCGATGATTTTATTTATATCAGCACCGGTACCTGGATAATGGCGGGTGTGGAAATTAGTAAACCTGTTCTTTCGAAAAAGGCTATGCTGAACAATTTTACCAATGAAGGCGGGTTTGGGGGAAAAATTACTTTTCAGAAAAATATGATGGGAACCTGGATACTCCAGGAATGCAAGAGGCAGTGGGAACTTGAGAGAGAATCATACTCTTTTGACCAGCTGATCGCTCTTGCAAAAGATTCCTCCGCAGATTTTTGGATCGATCCTGATGATATTTCTTTCTTCGCACCCGGAGATATGCCGAAAAAAATAATGGAATTCTGTAAGAAAACGGGGCAGCGCCAGCCTCATACCATAGGTGAAACTGTGCGGTCTATCGAGGAAAGTCTCGCATTTAAATGCCGTTATAACACTGAGCTCATTGAGGAGATCACAGGCAGAAAATCTGATACTCTTTATATGTTCGGCGGGGGAATTAAGGACGAACTTCTCTGCCGAATGATTGCGGATACCTCTCAAAAAAGTGTCATCGCCGGACCGATCGAAGCCACCGCTATCGGCAATATCCTCGTTCAGGGAATTTCACTTGGGAACATTAAAAACATTAACGAAGCGCGCAGTATTGTCAGAAACTCATTTGAAATCCAGGAATATCTTCCCTCTCAAGATAAAACCCTCCAGGAAAAATATTCCACTTTCCGGAAATTATTATAAGGGGCTGCCCTGTAAGACAGCCCCTCTGATTACTCTTTAGTCGTAAAGGTTAGGCTTGATTTTAGGAGAATCGATATTGCTCTTGTCATACCAGTAGAAACCTGTATCGATGTCTTTAGGCAATTTCTCTCCCTTAATAGCTTTAACAGCCGCCTTCACTGCCTCATAACCAATTCCAACGGGGTTCTGAGTTATAGCTCCTGCCATTACACCGGAACGGATAGCGTCTTTCTGAAGTTTACCTGAGTCATAACCAACAACTACAATCTTACCTTCTTTATGCAATTCCTTCACGCCGTTCACAACACCTATCGCAGAACCCTCATTTGCACCGAAGATGCCCTTCAAATTAGGATGAGCCTGTATGATCGCCTTTGTAAGGTCTGTGGATTTAAGCTGGTCGCCTCCACCGTACTGGATGTCAACGATCTTGATATTGGGATATTTTTCTTTGATACGGTTTACAAAACCGTCACGGCGGTCAATACCGGTCCGGCTGGTCTGGTCATGCACGACAACCGCGACTTCACCGGAACCGCCTATAAACTGGGCCATTTTATCGGCTGCAAGGCCAGCGGCATCAAGGTTCCTGGTAGCACAGGTAGTAACAGGAATATCGCTGTCCACACCGGAGTCAAATCCGATTATGGGGATATTCTCAGATTGTGCCTTCTGGAGAAGGGGAATAACAGCTTTGCTGTCCAGAGCGGCCAGGCAGATAGCTTGTGGCTTCTTATTAAGAGCTACCTGGAGCATATCGATCTGCTTATCAACCTGCGATTCTCCTTCAGGTCCTTCAAAAGTGATGTCCACGTTAAGGTCTTTGGCTGCCTTTTCGGCACCAAGCTTAACAGCCTGCCAGAACTGATGCTGGAAACCCTTGGAAATGACAGGAATGTAGATCCTGCCAGCATCAGCCGTAAAGGCTAAAGTACAAAAAAGCGCTGAAGCAAGCATCAGGCTAATGATGGTGAGTGTTTTTCTGACTCTCATCATACAACTATTCCTCCTTTTTTTTATAGCATATGCTCTTTTTACAGAGCAGATACTTTCGAATTAACGCCGGCGAATAATGTCTAAATATACTGCCATAATGACAATACCGCCAGTTACCACCATCTGCCATTCCTGAGGGATCGACAGTATGCGTAACCCGTTTATCAGTACAGTCATAATAAATGCACCTATCACCGTTCCCAGTATTGTCCCCTCTCCGCCGCTCAAGGAAGTACCGCCGATAACTACAGCGGCGATAGCGTCCAGATTGTATTCCGCGCCTAATGCGGGCTGAGCGGAATTAATACGCGACGCCATCAGGACCCCGGCAAGGCCGCTGAACATTCCGCCGAGAGTGTATACCGCTATCTTCCATGCCCCGACGTTAACGCCTGACAGGCGGGCGGCTTCCTCGTTGCTGCCGAGCGCGTAGGTATATCTGCCCAGAACAGTTCTTGACAGAATAAGGCTCGCGATAATAGCCGCCGCAAAAAGGATAAGCACTGCGTTTGGAACACCTAATACTGTACCCATTGCTATCTTGTTAAAAACAGGAGTATCGACAAAATAAATAGGCTTCAGTCCGGAAATAACAAGGGATAGCCCCCTTGAGATCATCATCACGCCCAGGGTAGCAATAAACGGCGGGAGCTTCATATTGGCTATCAATAATCCGCTGAAGCAGCCGCATAGAGAGCCTGCCACTAATCCACCCGCTACCCCAACGGGGATCGGCAGCTTCCAGTATGTTATAAAAACTCCTGTCATTACAGAGGAAAACGTCATCACCGTGCCGATTGAAAGATCAATACCGGAAGTAATTATCACAAAGGTTGTTCCCACTGCCAGTACTCCGATTACAGCAGTAGAGAGCAGTATGCCGACAATATTGTCGAAATTCGCAAAATTCGGCGATGCAAGGGTAAATATGATAAACATGAGAATCAAACTTGCGAAGGCTAATAATTTCTGCATTACATCGGCACGGAATATCGATCTGCCCTGAAATTGCTTTTGTGCCAGTGTGGCGGTTTGTTCCGCGCCGGTCTTTATACCGTTCATAAATAACTCCTCTAATTCATTCGCGTTTAGTGGCAAATTGCATGATCTTCTCCTGAGTTGCCTCACCTGGATTCAGTACGCCTGTAATGCGGCCTTCGCACATAACGATTATCCTGTGGCTCATGCGAAGAATTTCCGGCAGCTCAGAGGAGATCATAATAATCGACTTTCCCTCGGCAGCAAGGTCATTCAGCAGTCTGTAAATTTCGCTTTTCGCACCGACATCTATACCGCGCGTAGGCTCATCGAAAAAGAGGATATCTGTATCTGCGGTCAGCCATTTTCCGACAATAATTTTCTGCTGATTGCCGCCTGAAAGATTTTTGACCTTCTGCACCAGGCTGGGGGTTCTTATTGAAAGGAGCTTTATCATATTATCCGTTGCAGATCTGGTCTTCGCACGGTTTACCCACCCTAAATAGTTAAGGAATTTTTTGAAGGCCGCAAGAACGATATTATCCTCCACGTTCATGCCAAGAGCGACACCATAACGCTTGCGGTCTTCCGACAGATAACCTATCCCGAGATTGACCGCATCGCTTGGACTTTTAATATTGACCTTCCTGCCTTTTACATAAATTTCGCCAGAATCAAACGGATCGGCCCCGAAAATCGCACGCGTAACTTCAGTGCGGCCGGCTCCCAGAAGACCTGCGAACCCGAGTATCTCCCCTTTCTTCAGTTTAAAGCTGACGTTTTTTATTACCCTGCCCCTGTTTAAATTTTTAACCTCAAGTACAGTCTCATCGCTGGCATTCTCCGGAATCTCCGGGGAGGATTCATAAATAACCCGCCCCACCATCATGCTTATGATCTGGCTCATGGTCGCATCCTGGGTCCTGACGGTATCAACATAATGGCCGTCCCGCATGACAGTAACCCGGTCGGAAATCTGTTTCAACTCTTCTATCCTGTGGGTAATGTAAATGATCGCAACACCATTATTTCTGAGTTTTCGTATGATTCTGAACAGATCCTCGATTTCCGACTCGGAAAGAGCAGCTGTCGGCTCATCCAGGATCAGAACTTCTGAATTAAAGGACAGTGCCTTGGCAATCTCGACCATCTGCTGTCTTGCCACAGTTAAACTCGAAACCTTGGTTCGGGGATCAAGGTTGAGGTGTATCATATCCAGGAGGTCCCTTGTTTTCTGGTTGATCTCATTTTCGTTTAAAATAAACCGGACGAAACTCCTCGGTTCCCTGCCGATAAAAATATTCTGTGCTACCGTCAGATGCGGAAGAAGATTGAATTCCTGATATACAATTCCAATACCCATTTCCTGGGAGCTTTTGGAATCATGGATCTCGACCTCCTTGCCCTTAAATTCTATCTTCCCGGCATCCTTACGGTAGACTCCGGTTAATATCTTCATGAGAGTCGATTTCCCTGCCCCGTTTTCACCGACAAGGGCATGTATCTCCCCTCTTTTTACCTCAAGCCGGACGTTATCAAGAGCAAGCACCCCTGGAAATTGCTTGCGAATGCCTTCCACTTTTAAAATAGTATCTTCCAAATTATGCTCCCCTGAAAACCCAATGATAATGTAATCGTTTACAAATTTTTAGAAAGACCTTTTTTTTCTTAAATTTAATTGTTTAATTATAAAGTCAGTAATATGTAAAAGCAATTGAAATTTTTCCCAAAAACAGTTAAAATCTTCCCGAAATTAATAACCCATCCATACTGTAAAATTATTTTACTGAGTTTTCATTTATTAAAGGAAAAAGCAATTTTTGATTTTCTTCATCATATAAATTATCAAGAGTTATGAGGCTTGAATCAGTATCTATTGATTTATTCACCTTTTTACCTTTCAAGTAATCAATCGCTGTTTTGATGCCAAGATAGCCCATATTAAAAGGCTTCTGGACTACGAGCGCCTGAATTATCCCCTCTTCAAGAAATTCAATTTCTTCTATACTGCTGTCAAAACCGACCAGCTTTACATGATTATTGTTATTCATTCTTTTTAAGGCTCTTGCCACACCGGTCGTTGTCGGCTCATTCAAGCTTACAATTCCTTTTAAATAGGGCTTCCTTTTTATCAATTCCATCGTGAACTCTGTTGCTTTATCTGTAAAATTGTCAGTATAATAGACCGTATCGATCCTTATTTTTCCCACACTCTCAATAACGTCCCTCACTCCGCGTTCTCTTTCCAGCGCCGTAGACGTACTTCTCACATAGCTGATTATGGCAATTGCATCGCCCGGATATAAAAGATCCATAATTTTTTTCCCGGCTTTCTTCCCGGCTTTTATGTTGTCAGTCGCGATAAAACTTTCCGGAATTTGAGAATTAATGCCAGAATCAAGGGTAAGTACCGGGATTTTTTTTGAATGCAGCTTTTCTACGGCAGGTACAAGCCTGTTATAATCGCATGACGCCAGTATAACAATAGACGGATTTTGACTGGCGAGGTTTTCCACTTCCCTGACCTGATCGTCAATATCGTTTTCATATGCAGGTCCTATGAAGTTTAAACTTATTCCATATTCATCCTTTGCCGTTTCAGCACCCGCTTTAACCACCTGCCAGAAATAGATATTCGGATCCATCGTTTTGAGCACCAGAGTAATTCTTATGTTTTTATATGAGATTGTGCTTTTATTGAGAATTGATATTATAAAGGTTAGAACGGCAGCACTAAAGATAATGCCTAACGCCGCTAGAATTGTATAGATCTTATTCTTCATAGGGGTTTATCCTTCAATACCGGTAAATATATATCTACCCTGGTTCCGGATCCATTTGAACTGTGACAATTTAAACCGTATTTCTCGCCGAAATAGAGTCTAATCCTTTCGCTGACATTTACAACACCCACACCCAATGAAGCAGGATTATTTTTTCTATTTTCTGAATACCCGTTATTCTGATAAAAGACCTCCTGTATCCTCTCTTGAGTCATGCCGATGCCGTCATCGATAATTTCAAAGAGAATCCCCGATTTTTCCTTCCTGCCGTTAATATCAATCTTTCCATGCCCGGGTTTATTTTTTATTCCATGATAAATTGCATTCTCAACAAAAGGCTGCAGAATTATCTTTATAGTCTTAAAAGGCATAATTGAGGGATCAACATCTATACAGTAGTCAAACTTATCCTTATACCTCATTTTCTGAATTGTTAAATAGCTTTTCACATGTTCAATCTCTTCTTCAACCGTTATGAATTGTTCGCCCTTGCTTATGCCGATACGAAATAGCTTAGCCAGTGCAGAGGTTATTTGAAGCACTTCACCCGATTTGTTGTTAGCCGCCAGCCAGATAATAGAATCAAGGGTATTATAAAGAAAATGCGGGTTGATCTGTGCCTGAAGCGCCTTTAGTTCATAGTCCCTTTTCTGTTCCTGTTCACTCAGGATCTGTGACATGAGTTCTTTAATTTTGCTGATCATAATATTAAAATCTTTTGCAAGGTCCCCGATTTCATCAGGAGGGTCCCTCTCGATTTTTTCTTTTATATTAATGGCAAAATTACCGACCTCAACTTTCTTCATTGAAAGACGGAGAGACTTGATCGGCTTCGAGATTCTCCTCGAAAGCAGTAATGAGATCAGTATTATGAAAAAAACGGATATCAACGCCAGGATCAAATAATATGACTGGATCTTTACCCTGTTTTCAATTAATGCGTTCAGATATGTTACTCCCACAATCTTCCAGTCTGGATCCAGAGATGATTTGACGGTATATATTTTTTTGATCCCTTCGTCTTCAACTGTAAAGCTGCCGTCATTTCCTGTAATCACCTTGTTGATCATTTCTTTTTTAATTTCACTGTATATCAATTGCTGCTGAGGATGATAGATAATCCTTCCTGAGTGGTCTACAATAAAAAAATATCCGTTTTTGCCCTGCATCATATTATTGCAGATGTCTGAAATAATATCGAAGTTCAGATCCACGAGTAAAATACCTAATGGGATTTGACCCTGTGAGCGTATCTCCCTGCTAAGGCTGACTACCCACCGGTACTCCTTATTAAAAAAATTCTGAATATGGGAAGGACTGATGGCCGGATATCCGCCGGCAGACTGTGCGTTTATATACCATGCCTGCTTTGTGTAATTGATGAATTTCTTTATGGGGGTCTTATCCCTGTTGGAGATCATTCCTCCCCTGTATCCGAAAATCATTATAAGGTTTATATCTGTTCTTGTCTGCTGTATGGATCTGATGAAATCGACGATCTTATCCCTGTAATAAACCCTTTCACCTGGAGTTAAAGTGTTATAATCCGCAAGGTATTCCTGAACGTCTTTATTATTATATACAATGGTCGATATATGCTTCATATATTGAATATAGGAGAGGATATTCCTGTAAGCCTGATCCACCAGCCGGTCCGTGTTCTCCATTGATATTTTATAGACCATATCCTCTGCCAGATTGTAGTTTACCATATCCATTCCAATAATAAATAGTATAAAAAAGGTCGAAAATGCAAGTGTCATGCTTGATTGAATGCTTTTAAAGCGCTTTGTCATCATTTTGACTGCCTTCTTCACGATATTGAGAGGGAGTTCTGTTAGTAATTTTTTTAAAGATCAGGCCGAAATAATGCGGATCGACAAATCCTGATCTGTTGGCAACCTCATAAGTCTTCAATTGAGTAGTTTTAAGAAGTTCCATAGCCTTGTTAACCCTGTAGCGGGTCAGATACTCTATAAATGTCTGGCCTGTATATTTCTTAAAGAGCGGGCTGAAACGGCTTTTACTGGTACAGAGGAAGTAGCATATGGAAGACAGGCTGAGATTCTCGTTATTATAATTTTCCATGATGTATTTCAGGCCCCGATTGATTTTTTGCCTGTCGAATTCATCTTTTTTTTCAAGGATTAATTCAGAGATCCTATCAGTAATCTCAAAAAGCCATTTTTCAAGGTGATCCAGGGTTTTAAACTGCGAAAGATGGACAAAAGGGTTCTTAACATTACCGAATACCTCGCTTTCGGTAATGGATAACTCATCCAGTATGGAATAAATGGATGCTATGACGATCTGTACATAAATATTGCATTTTTCAATGGGTATAATGCTGGATTTTAAGTTCTCAACCATCTCATGTATTATCATCTTGGTCTTTTCAGGCTTTTCCGTCTTCAGGGAAAATGTTATTTCTTTGCCCCAATCCCTTTTCGACACCATCCGGACAGTCTGGGTCTGAATCAAGTCGGTATAGCAGATAACCTGGTTATTACCCATAAGAAAACGGTATTCAAGAGAAGAAACCGCATTTTCATATGAGACGGGAATCTCCATTACGCTTTTAGCCGGTGTTCCAATGCCGATAGTCACGGTACATCCGCAGTTTTGTTCAACTGACTGCCTGATATTTTCTGCCAGAGCGATCATATCCTTCCCGAGATAATCTATGGATATCCTATTTATAATGAGAACTAGGTATTCATTACTGTTAAAAAAAACCTGGCTGTCAAGCGTGCCTTCCAACTCCTGTGATTTAAGAAATTTTTTACAGCAATCCTGCACATTCATGGCCAGCAGTTCGTAATTTTCTTCCTGATCCCGAATTTTTAGTTCATCCAGATTATCTATATCCAGTACCAGAACTGAAAAATAGGGGTATCTGAATTCAATGGAAAAGTAATTCAGGCGGTTTTGCAATTCCTGAAGGTTCAGCCTGCCGCTGAGAATTTTGTTGAGGAAACGCTCTTTTAACAAGGGCATGCTCTCATTTACTTTTATTTTTAGTTCTTCCATATCTTTAAGCTGAGCCTGCTCCCTGTCCAAATCACTTTTCAGCTTGTTAAGTAAACTTATCAGATCGTCTGGAGTGATCGGTTTTAAAATAAAATCATATGCATTAAGCTTAACAGCTTTCTGTGCATAATTAAACTCGTCATATCCCGTTAAAAGAATAATTTTTGTTTTTGGAAAACGTTCCGAAACATACTTTGACAATTCAAGACCATCTAGAAAAGGCATGCAGATGTCAGTAATTATTACATCCGGCCTGGATTTCTCGATGACATCTATTGCCTGTTTTCCGTCCTCACAGCCGGCTAAAAATTGAAAGCCGTGCTTTTCCCATGCCACATAATCCCTCATTTCATCCCTTATAATGGAATCATCGTCTACCAATAATAACTTATATTCCGGCATAAATAGCCTCTTTTATGCTTTTTCTGCCGAGACGACGCCCTTTTTCAGGATAATGTTGGCATATAAAGCCCTTTCGCTTGTAGCCACAACGGCAAATGCCTTTCTTGCCCGTTCGTAAAAAGCAAACCTTTCTATCATTTCAAATTCCTTAAATTCCGGCTCATGGCTCTGGATAATTTTCTTATATTCATCCCAGATTATTGGCTTCACATTGTCTCCAGGCACAACAGCCATAAGTCCGGCTGGTTTCGGTACATAACTGTCCAGAGGTAAAAATTTTAAGATAGCGTCCAGCAGATCAGGAACATCGTGTCCGTCGCAGCGGACAAGCCTCTGAGCGCAGGTCTCGGCAGGAAAGTTTCCATCTGCCAGTACAATTTCATCACCATGACCCATCGTCATCATTACCAGCATAAGATCCGGGGATATAATCAATGGAATTCCCTTCAGCATAAACCCTCCTCATTACAAATTCAGAGTGTAATCGTTTACACATGCTATCATATTCACTCTTTCACCGTCAAGGGGTAAGGATCGACTCAGTCCTTTATCAATTCAGTTTTCAATCGTAATATCATCGGGTACGGTATATCTTCATTTCTGATTCTGCTTAACAGCAGATCAGTTGCCTTTGTTCCCATCTCTAGAACAGGCTGCCTTACTCTCACGCATGAATAACCCAATATAGAGGAAATATACATATCATCAAAACTGGCAATAGTTATGCCACTTTTGAGATCAGATCTATTCTCCTGAATATATTTCATAGCACCCAGATGCATATAATAATTGGAAATAAAAACATTTGACAGCTCATGATCGTTTTCAATGATCTCTTTCATTATATCATAGCCGCTCTGGATATGAAAATCTCCGAATTTTATGATTTTTTCTTCTTCGGGAATGTTGTGATCTTTCAATGCTTTTTTATACCCCTCATACCTCTCCCTTGCCGGGGTAAGCCTCATATCCCCGCCGATAAATCCTATTCTTCTGATCCCGCGTCCGATTAAATACTCTATAGCCCTGTATGAACCATCGCTGTTGTCAGCCAGAACAGCATCCGATGTAAAATCGTCAACCAGCCGGTCTATCAACACTGCGGGAATGCCATGCTGGACAAAAGAATTAAAATGACTTCCCTGGTTGGAAGATGCTATGATAATCATGCCATCCACGCATTTTTCCAGCATAAGCTTTATGCGATCTTTTTCGCCTTCAACGCTTTCGTTTGAACTGCAGATTAGAAGGCTGTAACCGTTTTTATGAAGTTCCCTTTCGACTCCTTCAGCTACGCTCATAAAAAAATCATTCGTCATTTCTGTAGTGATCATCCCTATTGTGAAGGTTTTATTTATTTTAAGACTTCTCGCTATGGAATTGATTTGATAATTCAGTTTCTTCATGCTGTCGAAAACTTTCTGCCTCGTCTCCTCCCTGATCCTCTTTTCCCCGTTAATAACCCTTGATACGGTTGCCGTTGAAACCCCGGCTTTTATGGCTACATCCTTGACAGTAATGGCCATAACAAAATTCTCCAATTATCCGTTCTGAAACTGATCCGAAAATTTTTTAATGTTTTTCATCATTATTTTAGTGATCTTTCTGACTGTAGAGGCGACCTGTTCCGATAATTCATTACCGTATAAAATGCTTGCCGGTTGTATTCCAATCATGATTGTTTTACAGCCGGTTTCCTTTTCCAGGTAATCAGCCATTATACTGACCGGGAGCATGTGAGAGCTGAATCCGGTCCCTGTGATGTTCTTCATATCGATAGTTTTTATACTGCCGGGAGTCCCTGAAAAATCAGCGGCATCTATTATAATTAATGTATTTGGAGAAAATCTTTTGATCTCACCTGTTAGATTTTCAGGAGAAGCACACCCGTTATAGACTCTCATGTTTTCAGGGAAATCGCCATTCATACAGTTTATCAGCTTTTCAGCAACTGCCGGACCTGCACCGTCATCGCAGTTGAGGGATGATCCTACCCCTAAAATTATAATCCTTTCTCCTGAAGAAAATGCGGACTTAACCATCTGTTCGATTGATTGGTTTACCGGTTGCGCCACTTTAATGACTCCAGACGAGTATTTATATCTTCACCTTTAGGTGTTCATGGTCAAAATTGGCCAGTTCATAATCTTTTGTATTCTCGAGTGCTTTTCTGGGGCAGCTGTCAACGCACTGGCCGCAGTATATGCATCTGTCAAGGTATACATATGCGTCGAAAAGCTTTTCACCCACTTTTTCAATCTTGATAGCATTAGACGGGCAGTCCCTTTCACACATCCTGCATCCAATACATTTAATCTGCTCGAATTTCAGTTTCCCCCTGAACCTGTCTGGCATTTCCACCTTTATAAATGGATATAATACCGTCGCCGGTTTTCTTACAGCCATTTTCATTATCAGGGGAATCATTTTGCCGGGATTTCTCATATCCTTAAAACCTCTTTAATTATTAAATTCGCCAGCACCTGGAATATCGCCAAAGGTGTAAGAACGCGCCAGCAGAATGATACCATCTGCTCTATACGGAGCCTTGCCATTGCAGCACGGACAGCGGAAAGCAAAAAAACAACAAGGATTGTCTTGACTACAAATAATGCCATTCCGATTATGCTGCTCCCGCCGATAAAGAACGGAAAAAATACGGCCGAAATAAGAGCAGCAGCCACAACCATTTCAATATCGATTGATATCCTGAAAAGTGCCAGGTATTTTCCGCTGTATTCGGTAAAAGCTCCGGCTACTATCTCGGTTTCAGCTTCGGGAATATCGAAAGGTACCCTTTCAAGTTTTCCCTGGATCGCAACAAGAGCCACAAAAAAAGCAGGTATGTTAAGGAGCAGAAGAAGCGGATGCGATGCGTAGAAAGCTGAAACACCCGAAAGCGACCAGTTCCCGTAGTTTCCCGCAAGTATTGTAGGCCCCAGTATGGACATAATAAGAGGAACTTCGTAGGCAAACAGCTGAGTCAGGGTCCTTACAGAACCAAGGCAGGCAAATAAAGAAGTAGAGTACCAGCCGGCCAGAAAAAATGCCAGCGTCGGTATCGTGAGGAGATAGAGAACCACAATTACATCTCCGTTGAACGGGTACAGAGACTTGATACCCCAGAGGGGTATATACAAAAAGGCAGTACAAACTGCAGCGAGGGCGAATGACGGTATGTATCTGAACATTCTTTTATCAGCTTCTTCCGGTATTATAGCCTCTTTTCCAAGCAGTTTAATAAAATCAGCGAGAGGCTGAAACCATGGGGGACCTATACGGTTTTGAAATCTGGCATACAGCTTTCTATCGATAAATTCTACAAGAAGGGAATATACCGACAAAAATATAAGTCCCGGAAACACGATTATCTTAAAAAGGTTTGCAAAAGCTTCTGCCATGAATATAATACCGCCCTTATCTCAAAGCATTGATCTTATTCATATCTATTCCGCGATTAGTCTTGTACCATTCAATACTGTAGTTCCTGAGGCTTTCCCAGTCCATCAGCGATTCCATGCCTTTATCCAGACCATTAATGGATAACATTCTGTCTGTACATGAAAAACAGGGATCAATGGCCGCTATTACTATAGGAACATCAGCCAGGTAGCCGCCTTCGATCATGTGCGATATGGCTGCAAGATTGGCTAACGTCGGAGCCCTGACCTTTACCCTTTCAGGTTTTTCAGATCCGTTGCCTCTGACGTAATGAAAATCTTCGCCGCGCGGTGCTTCATAACGGCTTACAGCCTCTCCTTCGGGGATCTTTCTCGGTGCTTTAACCGATATTGGACCATCAGGCATCTTTTTCAAGAGCTGTCTGATAATGCTGTAGCTTTCCATAAGCTCCTTTACCCTTACTATTGTCCTTCCAAGGACGTCGGCATGGTCATCCGTAATGACATTAAAAGTTACATCGGTATAAGCCGCATATGGATCATCATGCCTGATATCCTTTCCTATGCCCGCAGCCCTCGCGGTCGGGCCGGTCGCCCCGAACCTGACAACATCTTCCTTTGATAATTTCCCAACATTTGCAAGCCTTGCTATCAGAGTGGATTCCTCC